>JAWGIA010000006.1:0-115831 GCA_032560535.1 Streptococcus parasanguinis
CTGATGAAATCAGCGTAGTAGAGCCCACTCAACCACTGCGTCTTGCTCGACAATCCAAAAATAATTGAGAGGCTAGGACTTTTGTCCCAGCCTCTTTTTATTCTGCTTTATTAATGTCTTCTTTGACCTCATCAACATTGAATTTGGCAAAGAGGTACTGACGGTCTTGAACTGGGAAACGTTGATCCAGCTGATCGATGGCCCCCACCTCTACAATCCCTTCTGTGATGACAAAATCCATGACATGGCCACCAAAGGTGTGGTCATCTGAAATAAAGTGCAAATGATAACCAGCCACGCTCACGCCATGGAAAATTTCTGGTGTCCAAAAACCGACGATGGTTCCAGTAACATTTTCTCGTGTATACTCTGGCTGATGGGTGGCAACCTCTGCAAACTTCATCTCAGGTGTTGATTTTGGAATCATACGGACATGCATCTTGGCAAAGTCACCATGAATCTTAATGGAGCGGAAAAGATTTTCCCCATCATAATAAGACTCAATACGGGCTTCCAATTCCTCGTCTGTCATTTCAAAACGTTGGCGGAAAATCACTTCTGCTTGGTGAGGAACGACTGCTGCATAAGGAACCTTTGCATCCGGAGAAACTTCGACTATTTCAGGATGGTCCCCTGATCCCTTGGCCTGATATGCCTTACCATCTAAAACGATCAACTCTCCATCAATAGAATCAAGCGTTCCAACTCCTAGATCCCCATGTTCCAAGAGTTCTCCAATCGTAAATGAACCCCCGTACAGACCGGCCATCAGGGCCCCCAAGGTATTGTATTGAAAAAGTTTCACTGGTTCCATGTTTTTCTCTCCTCATTCTATCTTCTACCAGTATACCACAAACTGTTCCGAAACTTCACGATATGGTTTTATTAGAGGCTATCATAGATGGTTTGCATCTGCACATCGTCTGGTACGATCGCCAAATACTGATTGGCCACTTCACGCGCCCTTGTCACATCGCCAGCTTCACGCAACAGATACACATAGGCTTCGAGGAATTCTGGATTGTCCTTCAAGTCCTCATAGAGCTCTTGGTAGGCTGATACGGCTTCTTCTGTTTTCTCTAAGGCAGCCAAAGCACGGGCAATGTTCCAACGGGTGACAACCGTTTCGACTTCTTCATTCTGCCAATCTAAGACTTGGTCAAAGCGCTCCTGTTCTAAATAAAGGTTAGTGAGGCGAAGAGCAATCTCTTCGAGATCATCTGCCACTTCTTTAGCTTCCAACAGATAAGTTTCTGCCTGTTCAGGCTGGTGGAGCTCATAAGAAAGCTGAGAGGCAAGGAGCTTCAACTGTGCGTCAAATGGATTCTTCTCGATCCCTTGTTTGGCGATTTCAAGCGCTTTTTCACGGTCATTTTCTGCCTGTAAGGCCAAGGCATACCCGTACTCATACCCTTCAAAATCAGGCGACAAGGTGTCAATTTGTTTGTAGTAGATCAGGGCTTTTTGGTATTCTTCTTGATCAGACAATAAGGTCGCCAATTCGTAGGCAATCTGGTCATCAAACTCAATCTCCAGAGCTTTCTCTAAGAAGGGCACAGCTGCTTCAAACTTACCAAGATTAGCGTAGGCAAAACCAATCCGTTGATAGGTAGAAATCCCTGTCGCTTCCAAAATCTCCCGATTGTCCAACTGGGCATACTCTTGGATAGCCTCTTGGTAGCGTTCCAATTCCAGATCGATTTCTGCAAGCCCTAATTGAATGATCGGATCATCAGACAGACTGGCTGCTTCAACTAATTTTTCACGCGCCACATCTGCAAGGCCTTCCAGCTGATAGAGATCTGCCTTGACCAAGAGACTGGCTACATACCAGTTAGACTCAGGGCCAATTTCTTCTAAATAAGCAAAGGCCTCTTCCGTTTGCCCTTCCTCTGCAAGGATGGTTGCCAAACTCAGATATACTTCTGGATAGGTTTCTGCAATCTGTTCGTAAACCTCTTTTGCCTGAGGGTAAAAACCAATACTTTCAAGATATTGACCCAAATCCAATAGTTGCGCTTCACTATCTTCTAACAAGGCCTTTTGAAATTGAACTTCTGCTTCTTCTAGCTCTTGCTGATCAAGAGCCTCTACCATTTGTTGACTATGACTCACTCTGTGTTTCCTCTTCTACTTCATTGTGTTCTTCATACAAGCCACTGACGACCTTATACCATTCAAAGATAGCTCCAATAACGACCTTAGCAGATGCATAGACCGGAATACCAAGGAAAACTCCCCAGATTCCAAACATAGAACCTGACGTTAAGAGCACAAATAAAATGGTAATCGGATGGATATTTAACTGGCTTCCCAAAACCAACGGTGATACAAAACGTCCTTCAATGGTTTGCTCCACTGCAAATACAATCAAGACCTTGATAAACATCTCTGGCCCTGCTACCAAGCCCAATACTAAGGCAGGTAACATGGCTAAGAAACTACCCAAGTATGGGATCAAATTCAAGATCCCTGCAGAGATCCCTAGTGTCACCGCATAGCGCAAGCCAATGATCTTAAAGAAGATGATGAACATAATGGCGACGACAATGGCTACCGTAATTTGCCCTCGAACGTAGTTGGAGAGTTGGGTATTGACATCTGAGAGAACCTGTTCAGCCGATTTACGAATCTTAGTCGGTAAAAAGCGAACAATGTGGCCCTTTAAATTTTTTCCATCTCGAAGAAGATAAAAGACAATAAAAGGCATGATGATCAAGGCAACAATAACTTGCGAAGCCACTCCGATCAAGTTGCTGACCCAATTGACAGCCCGCCCAGAGATCGAACTGGCCCAAGAAGTAATGTTTGCAGACAATTCCTTGGTGATCTCATCTAACTGAGGTTTGATATCAGAGGAGACGCGATTATCTAGAAAATCATCGATGGTTGCATTGGCCTTTTCCAAATAAGTTGGCAGGTTATGAAAGAAACTCACCACTTGTCGTTGGACGGATGGAATCACTACAGCTAGACCCCAAATTAAAAGCACTGCAATCAAGAAAAAGACGAAGGAAATCGCAAAAATTCGCTTGAGTCCTTTTCTTTCAAGAAAGTCAACAATAGGGTTGAGCAGGTAATAGAGCAAACCAGAGATAATAACAGGCAGCATGACGGCTCCTGCAAACTCAAAAATAGGAATAAAAATAAAGGTGATTTTACTCAAAACCAAAAGGTTCAAGCCCAACAGCAAGGTAACTAAAAATACGGTAATGGCCTTGTTGTCTAAAAACCATCTAAAAAACCAGGACAAACTAAACTGTTTTTCTTTATTATCCACAGAGAACTCCTTTTCATTTCAATCTGTTTCTATTTTAGCATTTTTTGAGCTTGAAGTTACGAAAAAACTAGCAAAATAAGAAAGAAAGGCCCTCGCCTTTTCAACTAGCAATTGCCTTCCAATAGGACCTTTGATATAATAAACCTAACAAATCATACGAGGTGACCTATGTCTCAAACCATTTATTTCGGTACCTATACCAAAAAAGAATCCAAAGGAATTTACAAGGCACAATTTGACCCTGAAACAGGGACATTGAGCCATCTTGAACTAGTGGCAGCTGAGCCCAATCCAACCTATATCGCTTTTTCTGAAAAAGGCAACCTCTACAGTGTCGGAGCTGAAGAGGGTAAAGGAGGAATCGCAAGCTTTACAGCTGATTTTCAGCCACTCAATCACGTCGTTGAAGAGGGAGCACCACTCTGCTATGTCTCTGTCGATGACAAGCGTCAACTGGTCTATGGAGCCAACTATCACAAAGGCCAAGTTCTCGTATATAAGATAGAGGCAGATGGGCGTTTGTCCTTTGTCGATCAAGATACCCACCAAGGAAGTGGTCCTCATGCCAATCAAGCAAGTCCACATACCCACTATGCAGACCTTACACCAGATCAGTACCTGATCACGTGTGACCTAGGAACAGACAGTTTACATGTCTATGATGTCAGTGAGGAAGGAAAACTGACCCTGATCAATCAGTATCAAACAGCTCCAGGGGCAGGACCTCGTCACCTGGTCTTTCATCCTCACTATAAGACTGCTTATCTCATCAATGAGTTAAATGCTACGATCGATGTGCTCTTTTATGACGGTATGGGTGAATTCGAACACTTCCAAACTGTTTCTACACTTCCATCAGACTACGATGGTCAAAAATGGGCTTCTGCGATCAAGCTCTCAGCTGATGGAAAATTCCTCTATGCATCTAACCGTGCTCACAATTCCATCGCTGTCTTCAAAGTCGTGGCTGATGGTAGCCTAGAACTCATTGAAATTGTTCCAACTCAAGGGCTCAATCCACGTGATTTCACGCTTAGTCCTGATCAAAACTATTTGATCGCAGCCCATCAAGATTCACCTAATGCCACCGTCTTCAAGCGGGATTCTGCTAGCGGAAAATTGACCCTTCTATCCGACGACTTCTATGTTCCAGAGGCCGTTTGTACGGTTTTTCATTAAGTCGTTTTAGTTGTCAAACCTCTAAAAAAATGATTAAATAGATGAGAAAAAGGCGTGAGCCTGACTTCACAACTTATATTTTAGGAGATCCTAACATGAATCCATTGGACTTATTTAACCAAGTGAAAGAAATGATCGAAAAGAAAGATTTCGACGCTGCAAAGAAATTTGTTGATGACAACAAAGACAACCTCGGTGACTACCTTGAACAAGCCAAAGGGCTTGTATCTGGAAATGAAATGGTCAGCGGTGCCTTGGACAAAATCAAAGGCTTGTTCTAATAAGACGATTCCTCAACTATCTAGTTGAGGAATTTTTGTTTACCCCAATCGCAAAAAAAGATCCTTGAGAAAACTCAAGGATCTTCCTAGTCTAGTAAACTAGATTATTTTTTCAAGTTGTAGAATGATTTCAATCCACGGTATTCAGCTACTTCACCAAGTTGATCTTCGATGCGAAGCAATTGGTTGTATTTAGCGATACGGTCTGTACGTGAAAGTGAACCAGTCTTGATTTGTCCAGCGTTTGTTGCAACTGCGATGTCAGCGATTGTTGAATCTTCAGTTTCACCTGAACGGTGTGATACAACGGCAGTGTAACCAGCTTCTTTCGCCATTTCGATAGCGTCGAATGTTTCAGTAAGAGTACCGATTTGGTTAACTTTGATAAGGATTGAGTTAGCACATTTTTCTTCGATACCACGTGAAAGGTAGTCAGTGTTTGTTACGAAGAAGTCGTCACCAACCAATTGAACTTTACCACCAAGACGTTCAGTAAGAGCTTTCCAACCGTCCCAGTCGTTTTCGTCCATACCATCTTCGATAGTGATGATTGGGTATTTGTTTACCAATTCTTCAAGGTAGTCGATTTGTTCAGCAGCAGTGCGGACAGCAGCTCCTTCACCTTCGAATTTAGTGTAATCGTAAACTTTGCGTTCTTTATCGTAGAATTCTGATGATGCACAGTCAAATCCGATAAATACGTCTTTACCTGGAACATAACCAGCAGCTTCGATAGCAGCGATGATAGTTTCTACACCATCTTCAGTTCCGTCGAAACGAGGAGCAAATCCACCTTCGTCACCAACGGCTGTTTCAAGACCACGACCTTTAAGGATTTTCTTAAGTGCGTGGAAGATTTCAGCACCCCAACGAAGAGCTTCTTTGAATGTAGGTGCACCAGCAGGTACGATCATGAATTCTTGGAAAGCGATTGGAGCATCTGAGTGAGATCCACCATTGATGATGTTCATCATTGGAGTTGGAAGAACTTTAGTGTTGAATCCACCAAGGTAGCTGTAAAGTGGGATTTCAAGGTAGTCAGCAGCAGCACGAGCTACAGCGATAGACACACCAAGGATTGCGTTTGCTCCCAATTTACCTTTGTTAGGAGTACCGTCAAGAGCGATCATAGCACGGTCGATAGCTTGTTGATCACGTACATCATAGCCGATGATAGCTTCAGCAATAATGTTGTTTACGTTGTCAACAGCTTTTTGAGTACCAAGACCACCGTAACGAGATTTGTCACCGTCACGAAGTTCAACTGCTTCGTGTTCACCAGTAGAAGCTCCTGATGGAACCATACCACGTCCATGAGCACCTGATTCAGTATAAACTTCTACTTCAAGTGTTGGGTTACCGCGTGAGTCTAGGACTTCGCGAGCGTAAACATCAGTAATAATTGACATTTCTTACTCTCCTTATTGAGTTATATTTTTTACTCCTCTATCATATCGTAATTAGGCTATTTTTTCAAGAAAAAACAAGGAAATCTACGAAAATTGAGAAGTTTTTAACAAGAAAACGGTTCCACTGTCTTATTTTCTGCCATTTCCCCTTCTTATTTAATTTTTTAGCATTCTTCTACTCTTCTGCTACGCTTTATGCTATACTAAACTTATGACAGATATTAATAAAACGATTTTAGAAAAAGCTGCTGGTCCTACTCGGTTCAATCCTGATGAACAGCGTCGATTTTTGGAGACATATGAGGAGCGTGTGATTGCATCATGTACCTTGGAGGAGGCAAGGGACAATCTCTATTTGGAGCACTATTCTTCAATTCTTACGAACATTTCAGAACGCTTTGAACCTGTATTGGTCAAGATTTCGCCTGCCTTGGATGAAAGCAGCCAACTTCAATATTTGAAAAAAACAAAGGATCTTGGTCTTGTGGCAAGCATTGTTTCAGATGACTGTCGCCACTCTCCCTTTGGTCTCATCATCCATACTGATCATCCATCTGGAATTTCTCCAACCGATATCAGCCTCCAGTATCCAAATTTGTTTGAAAAGAAAGAAGAGAGCACAGCACCTGAAAAAAAATCATTTTGGAAACGCCTCTTTAACTAAAGAAAGAACCAATTGAAAAGGAATTTCCTTTTCAATTGGTTCTTTTGTTTGCTTTCATTTTTAAGAGGTTCCCAATATTTCGGGCACAGGAAATCAGATTTTTTTCAGCATGAGTGAGTGCATCTGCCACCTTACAAGGACCTGGCACAATAGAGAAGGCAGCCTCAATATGATGACTTGGGAATGCTGGCAAATCGTCCGCTAAGCTACCACAAATAGCAAGCACTGGGATCTTATCTGATGTTCGTTTGGCTACCCCGACAGGAGCTTTTCCCGACAGAGATTGGAGGTCCATCCTACCTTCTCCCACGACGACCAGATCCGCTTTTTGAACCTTACGATCGAAGTCGATTAGATCCAAACTTTTCTCAATTCCTGAGGAAATCTGACCTCCCGCAAAAGCGACCAAGCCTGCTGCCATGCCACCTCCAGCTCCGGCGCCAGCCATAGATAATATTCGTGGATCAACTAGCTGATAAAAATCCTCCATAGCTTGATCAACTGCTGGAAACAGAAGGGAATTCAATCCCTTTTGCCCGCCAAAGATATAGGTTGCTCCTTGACTGCCACAGAGAGGATTGGTGACATCCGTTAAGACCAGGAGCTCGATGTCTTGTAAAGCATTTGGAACCGCACTGGTATCTATTCTATCCACACGATCGAGTGAAGCACCAACTGGACGAAGCAGATGACCTTGGTCATCATAGAAGGCTACCCCTAGTCCGGCTGCCATCCCAATCCCACCATCATTGGTCGCTGAACCACCAATTCCCACACAAATCGTTTTAACCCCTTGGTCAACCAATTGCAAAATCAGTTCACCAATTCCTCGTGTCTCTAGTTCTAGTGGATTGCGTTTTTCAGCTGGGATAGAGCCTAAGCCAACAAGAGAGGCCATCTCAAAAAATGCCATCTCATCTTTTTGGTAATAAGCCATTGAAACAGGCTTCCCAAATGGTCCTGTTACCTGAGTATGCTTCTTGGTTAAATTCAGAACGCCAGCAAGTGTATCCATGGTTCCTTCGCCACCATCCCCTATGGGAAGGAGGTCAAAAGTTGCATCTGGTAGAGCCTCTTGAAATCCTTTTTTTAAGGCTTCTGCTACTTGTTTGGCGGATAAGGATTCTTTAAAAGAATCCGGTGCTAGTAGGATATGCATGCTGTTTCCTTTCTATGCTGGTCTAGAATTTCAAGAACAAGGCTTAGATCGCTCGTTTCAATACGGTATGGAGCTCGTTCGGCTACGATTGGCTTTGCCATAAAGGCAATCCCGATTCCGGCTGTTTCAATCATGGGAAGATCATTGGCACCATCTCCCATAGCAATCGTCTGACTTCGTGGAATATGATTTTCTCTCGCCCATGTCAGGAGGTTGTCTTTTTTTCTTTCAGGGGTCACAATCTCTCCGAGCACTTTCCCTGTCAGACGGCCATCAAAAGTCTGCAAACGATTAGCACGAACCAGATCAATTCCTAAAGACCTCGCGATAGGATCGATGACTTCATGAAATCCCCCTGAAACAAGGCCAACCTTGTAACCTCTTTGATGAAGTTCCGTGATTAAGGTCTTAGCTCCCGGTGTAACGTCCATCTGCTCTATAATTTTCGGAAAGATAGATGTCTCCAAACCTTTCAATAAAGCGACACGCGCCTGTAAAGATGCTGCAAAATCCAGCTCTCCATTCATTGCTTGTGCTGTTATCTCTGCTACTTTTTCTCCCACGCCAGCTTCTTGAGCTAGTAGATCAATCCCTTCCTGTCGGATCAAGGTTCCATCTACATCCATAACGAGGAGACCGGTTACTTCTTTCATCGCTTTCCTTTCTTATTTCTCCCTTACTATACAAAAATAGGGTTTAAATTTCAAGTTTCAATGATCATTTGAAGATAAAAAAACGACCTCCTAAGAAGTCGTTTTTTTGTTATTAGAAGCGAATTTGCTCCCGAGTTTTTTCATACGAAGTAACAAAGCGATCGGTCACTCCAGCTTCTACCATCTCCAAAGCATCTGAGATGACTTTGAAGGAAGCCGCATAGTCATATTCTCTTTCGAAAATATAAAGGGATTCATCAAAAGCTGCTTGCACATGATCATCAAATGAACGGTAACGGTTTGAGTATTGCAACAACTGCTCAGTTAAAGTAGCATTTTGTACAATTCGATAAGTCGCTTCTTCCAATTCATTCATATCATTTGTCAAAATATCTAACAAACGATTGGTTGATTCGATGTTGATTTTATCCCCTTCCAACTCATCCATCAAAGCCTCTGTATTGTTGCTTGCTGTGAAGAATAATTCCAAGAATTCTTGAGGGATTCCTGGCAAGTTTCGCTTGTCCATATAGCGTTTAATGGCATGCAAACGGTTGGCATAGATATTGACTTTTTGGCGAGCATTGGCATCGTCTTTTTCAATTTTTGAAAGGGAATCACTTAAGCTGATTTGCTCATCTTCGATTTCTTTCAAGCGAGCCTCAATAGCTTCTAACTCTTCTTCTACGATAGAATAAGCTTTTTGTGTTTCAGATGAATCTTTCAAAGCATCTTCTACCACATTTTCTTGTGAAGATAGCTCAGCTTCTAACTCTTTTAATTGTTGACTGAAAGCTTCATTCAAGACAAATGTTTTACCAAGGCGTTCCACTTCTGCTGCAAGGTTGCTATTGTTATCTTTTGCGTGTTTCAAATAGCCAGGCAGTTGTTTCACTAACTTCTTCACGACTTTTTGTGATTCGATTTCACGAGTAAAGATGTGATACAATGCATCGATTTCCTCTTGAATTTGCTCATTTTCGTAAATAGCATTGTCCAATTCAAGCGCGGATACATTTGCCATATTGTTCTTCAAGGAAGCATGCAACTGTTGGAAACGAGATTCAATATCTGTTTCAGTGAAGTGGTAGCCAGATTCCAAAAGCTTGCGGTAGCCACTTTCCAAATCCTCTAATTGGTCTGGAAGTTTTGACTGAAGAGCAGTGACAATTTCTGGCACTCGCTCAACAATTTGTTTTAAGGCCACAATATGATTCTCAGCTGTATCAAGGATTTCAGCCGCTTCAACAGGGTCACCTGAAGAATTCAAGGTGACAAATTGTGAAAACTCAGATTGAATATTCCCAATTTGCTTTTCAATTTCAGGAAGCGCACTGCCATAACGCTCTGGATCTGAAGTGACTTCTTTTTGAAGTTCTTCAAACATATCTAAGGCATGAACCACACGTCCGCTATTTTTTTGTTCTTGCTCTTCAAGATCTGATAGGGCTTGGCGAATCGCTTTGATATCTTCGTCGATCAACTGGATCTGACTTTCGATATTGTCAATAGCTTGTTTAGCCTTCATGAAACGGAAAGAATTATTGTAGCCTTCCGCCTCAAACAGATTGTTTTCAATATCAGCAAATGAATTTAAGGATAAATCTACCCATTTTTGATTCCATTCACGAAATGCAACTTGACTTTGACCAATCAAATGCATGTTTTTTACGGCCTCAACTTCATCGTTGACCGGAAGGTTATATAACTTTTCTTTTCGTTCTTCCAGCGCTGCCAGTAAGGCCTCGTTTCGTTTTCTCAAAATGACTGCAACCACATATCCTACAATCAAGATAAGGGCGACAATAAAGATGAGAACAATTAGTCCACTAGACATATAAAAACTCCTTCATCGTATTACTTGAACGTAATCCTAGTAATTATACCATAAAATATCCATTAATGGGAAGCGTTCGTTGAATTTTATACATCGAGTGTACTATATTCAGCGTTTTCTTCGATAAATTCCCGACGTGGTTCCACGCGGTCCCCCATCAACATATCAAATATCTTATCTGCTTCCGCAGCATCGTCTACTGATACCCGTGCCATCAAGCGGTGTTCGGGGTTCATGGTTGTTTCCCATAATTGGTGATCATCCATTTCCCCAAGACCTTTGTAGCGTTGAATGGTTGGTTTTGAGCGACCTTCTGAATAGCGTTCCAAGGCTGCAGCTAATTCTGCTTCTTGGTTGGCACCAGGTTGGATATATTCTTTGATCTCACTACCGACTTTGACCCCATAGATTGGTGGTTGCGCAATATAAACATATCCCGCTTCCAAGACTGGTTTCATATAGCGATAGATCAAGGTCAACAGAAGGGTTCGAATATGTGCGCCATCGACATCGGCATCAGTCATGATGACTAATTTTTGATAACGCGCTTTTGTGACATCAAATTCAGCACCAAATCCAGTTCCCATAGCAGTAAATAAACTACGGATCTCTTCATTGGCAAGAATCTTGTCCATACTTGCTTTTTCAACGTTCAAAATTTTACCACGGATTGGAAGAATTGCCTGAAATTCACGATTCCGACCTGATTTAGCAGATCCTCCAGCAGAATCCCCTTCGACGATGAAGAGTTCTGTTTCATGTGGGTTGTTTGAAGAACAGTCTGCCAATTTACCAGGCAGGTTAGAAATCTCAAGTCCCGATTTCTTACGGGTCACTTCCCGTGCCCGCTTAGCTGCTACCCTAGCTTTAGCTGCTAAAATCCCTTTTTCAACGATTTTCTTAGCGATTTGTGGATTTTCCAAAAGGAAATCAGAAAAGGCATCACTAAAGAGTCGATTGGTAATTTTTACAACTTCTGAATTTCCAAGCTTTGTCTTGGTTTGTCCTTCAAACTGTGGGTTTGGATGTTTAACTGAGATCACTGCTGTTAAACCTTCCCGAACATCCTCACCTGTTAAATTGTCTTCATTTTCTTTTAAGAGTTTATTTTTCTTAGCGTAATCATTGATGACACGAGTGAGGGCTGTTCGGAAACCTTGCTCGTGGGTACCACCTTCATGGGTATGGATGTTATTAGCAAAACTCATGACCGTTTCATGGTAGCCCGTAGTATATTGCATCGCCACTTCAACTGTAATATCATCCATTTCGCCATCTGTATAGATGGGTGTTTCAAAGATGACATCTTTATTTTCATTGATATATTCAACGTAACTAGAGATCCCACCTTCGTAGTGGTAATGCTTTTCCTGCTCTAAGCCTTCGCGCTTATCCGTCAAGGAAATACGCAAACCACGATTCAAAAAGGCTAATTCTTGAATCCGTTTGTTTAATTTTTCAAAATCATACTCAGTCGTTTCCGTAAAGATTTCTGGATCTGGAATAAAGTGAACAGTTGTCCCTGTCCGATCTGTCTCACCGATGACTTTCAAATCATCCACAACATGTCCACGTCGATACTCTTGGTAATGGATACTGCCATTTTTATAGACGCGAACATCGAGGGTTGTGGAGAGGGCATTCACAACGGAAGACCCTACCCCGTGAAGACCACCTGAAACCTTGTAGCCGCCTCCGCCGAATTTTCCTCCCGCGTGAAGTACCGTAAAGACAGTTTCAACGGCAGGTCGACCCGTCTTTTCTTGGATATCTACTGGGATCCCACGACCATCATCGACAACCGTGATCGAATTATCTGCTTCAATGAAAACTTCAATATGGCTAGCAAAACCAGCTAAGGCTTCGTCGATCGAGTTATCAACGATTTCCCAGACCAGATGATGAAGACCTTCTTTTGAGGTAGATCCAATATACATTCCCGGACGCATCCGAACGGCTTCTAGTCCTTCCAAGACCTGAATCTGACTGGCATCATATTCTTGCGCTTGAATTTCTTGCTGTTTATCCTCTGTCATAATTTCCCTTTTCTATTCAAATATAAACTGGTGTAAGTGGGGCATGGTATCAAATAAATAGGTTGAAAACCCTGCAGCCTTCCCAGCTTCTATATCGATCGGACGATCTCCGATGACCAGACCGTCTTGAATGCCATATTTTTCCTTCAAATAAAGCATAGAGGCTGGATCTGGTTTTCGAGGAAAGCCCTCGTCTGCTGTTACAATCTCCGTAAAGAAGGGAGCAATACCTGTCTGATCAAGAAGGGTCAAAACTTGGCGATCCCGATGAGATACCAAAAAATGGCGTCCTCCATGTGCTTGGATCTCTTCTAGTAACTCTTTCGCCCCCTCAAATAAGACCGGCTCTTGCAAGCCCAAGGCTTCTTTTTTCTTGTATTCCGTACGAAAATTGGAAATATGAGGTGCAAAGGTTTGAATTGCATCCTGTGTTGAGATTTTTAATGCTGCATAAACAGAATCATGATCGGCTTGGATGTGAAAGTCCTTCAATGTCGCTACAAAGGCATTTGTGGACGTTTCGTAATTATCCAATAGCGTCCCACCAAGATCCCATATAAAATCATGATAATTCATAGTCAATATTATACCACAAATGGACAAAAAAAATAAGCTAAAACCCTCATTTAGGGGGGATTTTAGCCATTTTTTACGGTCATTTCATTTTAAATCATAGAGAAGTCATTTTCTGTCATAGAATGTAAACTTTCACCAGAAAATATGGTGTCCAAAAGAGCAATTTTAAGCATCTCCAAAGACATCTTGATAGAGCATTCCTTGACGAAGGCTTTGGGCATCTCCTCCAAACTGCTCTACCAAGGCATAGGCTAAGGCAAGAGCCGTTGAAGGACCACGACTGGTCAAGAGATTACCGTCTTTCACCACTGTTTCTTTCTGATAATGGCCATCTTGAATCTCTTCTTCAAAGCCATCGTAACACGTATAGTGTTTATCTTTTAAGAGACCTGCACGCGCCAAAACAATTGGAGCAGCACAAATTGCAGAGATGGTTTTTCCTTTGCCACTTTCTTCCTGAAGGGCTGTGATCAATTCTGCATTGTCCCGCAAATTCGCTGCTCCTGGCATCCCACCTGGTAAGAAGATTCCATCATAATCTGAAAGATCTCCATTCCAGAGGCGGTCTACTTCCACGGTGATCTGGTGAGAACCTGTGACCGTTTCTTCCATGCCAACGAGGTCACAGTCGATCCCAGCCCGTCTCAAAACATCGACAATGGTCAAGGCTTCAATTTCTTCAAAACCGTTTGCTAAAATCGTTGCTACTTTTTTCATTTTCATTCCTTCTTTCTACTATTGCGCCTTTTTAAGGACTACTTTTTTACGGATTGGAACCTCTTCTTCGGGCTCTTTCTTTTTGCTACTATGATTATATATTGAGAGGACCAGACCAATACCAATCAGATTACTAATAATAGACGATCCACCTTGTGAGATAAAGGGGAGGGGAATTCCCGTCAAAGGGAGAAGACCCGTTACCGCTCCGACATTTTCAAAAATATGAAAGACCAGCATCATGATAAATCCAATGGAAATATAGGTATAAAACTGGTTATTAGACTGAAGGGTGATTTTTAAAATGCGGTAAATCAGGGACACATATAAGATCAACAGCACCAGAGCTCCAACAAAGCCAAAGTCCTCTGCTACTACCGTAAAAATCATATCGCTTTCCCGTACGGGAACCAATAAATTGGAGACATTAAAGCCTTGACCAAAGAGGCCACCACTTGCAATGGCTAGCTGTCCTTGTGCCTGCTGGTAGGTGGTGGTTTGTGCATAGTCAAAAGGATTTAACCAGGCTAAAATACGGTTCATCTGATAGGTTGGCATCCCTACTTGCTGGTGCAGAAAAGCTCGCCCCCCTTCTGAAAGAAAGAGGAAGAGAAAGCCTGCTAGCCCACCTGCCAGAAGCAAGATGACCGGCAAGATAATTTTCCAGGAAACTCCTGAAACGAGCACTAAGCCCGCAAAGATGGCCAAGAATACTAAGGCCGTTCCCAAGTCCTGCTGGAGGGCCAATAAGGCAAAGACCGGAATTGTATAGATGGTCATCTCTAGAATTAAAAACCAATCTTGTCGTAATAATCGCTCACGCCCCTTATTTCTTTGTAAAAATCGAACAATAGAGCGTGACAGCATCAGGATGAAGGGAATCTTCATAAATTCCGAAGGCTGAAATAAGGTGATGTTTCCATAAGCTACCCAGTTTTTTGCTCCTGTTGAAGCCACCAAGTTTGGATTATAAAAAACAAGAGGAAGAACCATCAAGGCCAAGCCTAGTAGGTAAAGAAAGGGAGTGATTTTCCAAAGAAATTTCGTACTAAAAATCGTCACAATCAGGCAAATGATACATCCCACACCAATCCAGGCCAATTGCTGCCCCAAAAAAGGCCACACCATTTGGGGATAATCATGAGAAACTGCCACATAAACGGATAAGATCCCAATCATAAGTAGGGTGAAGACAATTCTAATGATCGAATAATCCAGGTGGATCGTCCAAAAATGATGTTTCTTCATTCACGTTCCTTTCTGTGAGAATCATCAAATTAATTAATAGAACAACATCTGTAGAATCAAGCTAGATCCTGCCACACAAAACCAAGCAATTAACCCTACAAGAAGGGGAGCAGATCCTGCTGCACGGAACTGTTTCCAAGAAACCTTGCTTCCGATTCCGACCAAGGCCATGGCCATAAAGAGGTGAGAAAGGTCATTTAGGTAAGGTAGGACCACTTTAGGTACCAGGCCAATAGAAGAAAGAATGGAAGCCACAATAAACCAGATAATAAACCAAGGAATAATTTTCTTTAACATTCCTTTGTTTCTTCCTTGTTGTTTACTCCGATACCATTTTAAACCGATCAAGCCCAAACAAACTGGTACAATCATCAGAGCGCGTGTTAACTTAACAATTGTAGCCATTTGCCCCGCTGCTTTACTGTAAGAAAATGCTGCTGCTACAACAGATGACGTATCGTTAATGGCTGTACCTGACCAAAGGCCAAATTGGAAATTGGACATATGCCATAAATGCCCTAATACTGGAAAGATAAAGACAGCCAAAATGTTGAAGAAGAAGATAGTTGACATAGATAGGGCAATTTCCTCTTCGTCTGCTTCAATGATCGGCGCTGCTGCTGCAATAGCAGATCCACCACAAATAGCTGTACCAAACCCAATTAAGGTCCGTAGATGAGATTTCAGGTGGAAGACTCTCCCAAAAATAATAGCTGCAAGAAAGGCAACGGTTATCGTTGGCAGACTAATCTTCAAAGAAGACAAGCCTGTAGAGGCAACCGTCGCAATCGGCAAGCTAAATCCCATGAAGATAATCGAATACTGCAATAATTTCTTACCGGACCAGTTCAGTCCTGGTAGTGAATTCTCTGGCAAATCTACTAATTCATTGAGGACAATTCCTAAAATCAAAGCAAAGACACTGGAGCCAATGATGGGAAAGAAAGTTCCCAATAACATGGCACAAAGAGCCAGTACAAATGCAATTGCAAGTCCAAATCCTTTATTTTTCATTCTCTCAATTCCTTTCAAAAAAGTCAGCTGCTTGCTCAACAAGCCGCTCTCTCACTGTTGTGTGAAGGGGCAACACTTGCTGCAAGCCATCTAAAATTTGTTTTCCATATCGTTTGGTCACCACCCGCTGATCCAATAAGAGGACCAACGATTCCTGGTCTTGAAAACGGCTGGTTCTCCCAATAGCCTGTTTGAGCCTTAAAATCGCGACCGGAAGGCTATAGTCATAAAAGGGATTTTTCCCCTGTTCTCTTAGTTGGGTATTCAGCTTTTGAACCATATAATCTTTAGGGTTGTCAAAAGGAAGGCGCGTGATGATTTGAATCACTTCTTTTTGTTGGGAAAAATCGACTCCCTCCCAAAAGCTTCCTGTACCCAATAAAATAGAGGTTTCTCCTCGGTCAAATCGTCGCTTAATATTAGCTGCATCGCCATTTCGATACTGGGCCAAATGAGGAAACTTCAATGCGTTTGACGTTTCCAGTAACAATTCTTTTGAGGTAAACAAAAGAAAAATTGGTTTTCTTAGAGGAAGGAGTTCATCGATGAGCTGACAAATCTCTCCTGCATACTCCACGGAAGATAAAGAAACGACATCTGGAAAATCAATCGGCACCAACAATTCCTGGTGTTGTTTGACTGTTATTGGCACCCGGTAGATCTGCTGCTCTTGGTATCCCAAAAGAGCAGGTAAATGAACCTTTTTACTGATCGTGATCGTCGCTGATACAAAGAGCACGGACACTTCTTCAGGCACAAACTCCTTAAAGGATAGCAAGTCCTCAACTCCTCCATGGAGACGAAGAATCTGGTGGCTTTCGACCACTTCCTTGTCCATCCAAAAGGTCTGGTAGCGCTCATCAAACAATTCTCTTAGATTCTCTAGAGATTCGTTTTTTAATTCCGATACATCCTGTCGAATTTTTGCCACTGTTTGATCTGATAAGATCGCTGTTTTTCCTTGTACAACTTCCTTAGAGCAGGCATTTAATTCAAATTGAATACTTTCCAGCAACCGTCGCTGCAGAAGATCTTTTTCCTCTTCGATGGCGTGTTGCAAGCCTAGAAGAAGAGATTGCAAGGTTTCTTCTCTCTGTGAAAACTGCTCTAAAGCAAAGAAGAGTTTTTGCGCTTCATCCACTACCAGAACAGATTCTTGAAGTAGACTCTTATCATCCTCTAGACGAGTTAACAGATAGGCATGATTGGTCAGAATTACCCGGCTGGTTTTCACTTTTTCCTGGCCGAGGCGCCAAAAATCTTCCTGATAAAAAAGTGAACGCTTCGACAATTGGCCATCGTGGCAAATGTCAGCTACAAAATGAAGATGACGATAGAGTTGGCCAATTTCACTGAACTCTCCCGTTTCCGTCATCGTCAGCCAAACCAACAGTTGCATTTTAAAGCGTCGAATCATCCCATTATCTGACTCACTCTGTAAGGCCTGATAAAATTTATCGAGTTGGATGTAATCCTTGGGACTTTTCAGGCTATGAAAGGGAATTTGGAAAAGATCTTGGATGGTCTTTCCTTCCTTCTTCATAATTTGATCCTGAAGAATTTTAGTTGGAACACTGACAAGAATGCGCTTGGAGGTTTTCGCTAAAAGCGTTAATAGATAGGCATAGGTCTTCCCGATACCCGTTGGCGCTTCAATAAAACTCGGAAGTGGCTGGTGCAAACTGTCCTCGATATAGGCAACAAATTCTCTCTGCTCTGGATAAGCCTCCATTCCCAACAGCTGCATATTGAGTTCAAACTGTTCAGACAAATGACGACTTTCTAAAAACTGCTGTGGCTTTCGCAGATAGAGACCATGAACTTCTACTAAATGAGCTGGTAAAAAAAGGCTACTGTCTTCAAGCGCATCTTCTATTAAGAGTCGTGATTCATAAATCAAACACTCTGCCATCGAAAGAAGTTTTTCGATCAATCCCCTTGGTAAGCTCGCAATTTTCTCTCTCAATTTCAACAGCAGCTGGGCTGTTGCCATAGCATCCGCTAAAGCGGAGTGAGCATGGTGCAACTCAATTTCCAGTTCAGCTGCAAGCGCTCCTAAATTGTAGCGTTCTAAAGTCGGATAGAAAATTTGAGACAATTCAACCGTATCAATCCGAGGAGTCGTTAGCTCAAATCCTTCCCAAAAGAGGGCTTCTGCTAATAAATTCGCATCAAATTTGACATTATGGGCCACAAAGACGGCATCTTCTATTAATTCAAAAATTTCTTTTGCCACTTGTGCAAACTCTGGTGCTTTTTTCAAGCGAGCATCTGTCAGGCCAGTCAATTGTTTGATATGCTCATCCAATCGTTCATGGGGATTCACATCCGTCTCATAGGATTGCGTAATCCTCCCATCTTCGATGATGACAATCCCAACCTGAATGATCTTAGCATTGCTTCCAGCACTGGTCGCTTCCAGATCCACAATGGCATATTTCCGTTTCTGTCTTGTCATAATACTTAAAATTATATCACGTTTGAGCAAGCTCTGCAGATTTTTTTCTCCTTTCATGTTGACTTCAATCCTGTTATTTTCCTCGCAATTTGATACACTATTCTAAAAAGGAGTCCTTATGAAAATCTATCGTACTGTTAATCCTGTAGCTTATGAAAACACCTACTACCTTGAAAATGACCACTCCCTCATTCTTGTCGATCCAGGTAGCGACTGGGCAACTATTCAAAAACAAATTGATCGCATCGGTAAACCAATCGTAGCGATTCTTTTAACCCATACGCATTATGATCACATTATGAGTCTTGAAAAGGTTCGTCAGACCTATCATTTCCCACCTGTTTATGTCCATTTAGCAGAAGCCAGTTGGTTGTCTTCTCCTGTTGACAATTTATCTGGTTTGGATCGTCATGCGGATTTAGAAGATGTTGTATGCAAGGAGGCCGACTTCCTTTATGACATTCGCTCCGATTACCAAATAGCTGATTTCCACTTTTATGTTCTGGAGACACCAGGCCACTCTGCCGGAGGGGTTTCCATCGTCTTTCCTCAGAATCACCTGGTTCTATCTGGTGATGCCCTTTTTCGCGAAACCATTGGACGGACCGATCTTCCAACAGGGAACGCAACACAGTTACTTAGCAGTATTAGAGAAGAACTCTTTACCCTTCCATCTTCCTACACTGTCTATCCCGGTCATGGCCCTGAAACCTCTATTGGTCACGAGAAGATGTTCAATCCCTTCTTTAGATAATCCTAAAGAATCCTTATCATCCTTCCTGTCCTCATCAAAGTAAACAAAAAAAGCAAGTGCGAACTTGCTTTTTTATTATATCTTAAGAAAACGTCTCATGGAGATTGAAGAACCAATCGCCCCAATCAAAATTCCTAATCCAAAGAGGCCACCGACCATGATCGGTACCAAGAGATGAGGGCTATAGAGATACAAGTTTTGATCTGCCAAGTTATTGTTCATAGATGTATAGACAACATTATAAACATAAAAGACCAAAGCTGAAGGAACCAAGGCTCCCAAGAGACCGATCCAAGCACCTTCTAAAAGGAATGGTGCACGAATATAGCCATTTTTTGCTCCTACCAATCGCATAATCTTAATCTCACGACTACGTGAAATGATGGTAATCCGAATGGTATTCGAAATCAAGAAGACTGCGATGAAGATCAATAAAGCTACACCAATCAAGCCCCAGTTTCGGATGAAGGTTCCAAGAGCGAACAAGCGTTGGGTATCGACCCCACCATCTTTAACTTCAGAGACCCCTTCAATTTTTTTGGCATCAGCCGAAACTTGCTTTACATATTTAGGAGCTGTTGTCTCTACATAATAAGCATCATAGAGAGGATTGGCATCTCCATCAAAAATCTTCCAGTTGTTCCCAGCCGTTTTGATCAGTTTATCATACTGCTCTTCCTTGCTAGAAAAATCAACCTTGTCAACATGCTTCATGGCTGTCAGAGCATCGTAGACCTTATGGTAGTTTTCATTGGTCACGGTTTGACCGTCTTTTTCAATCTGCTCGCTCTGATCTTGAATATCCTTGCGCATGTATACTACAACCCGCACACTGTTTTGAATATCATCTGAAAGCTTGATGGTATTGGCAATAACTGAGGCGAAAATAGCAACCAAGCTAAGGGTAATCATAACCGAGCTGACCGCTGCAATCGTCATCCAACCATTTCGTTTCAAGCTTTTAAGCGATTCGATTAAGTGTCGGAAAAATCTTCTAATCATCGTATCCGTACTCTCCTTCCGCTTCATCACGCACTACACGACCATTTTCAATCGCGATGACACGGTGACGTAAAGTATTTACAATCTGGCTATTGTGGGTCGCCATCAATACTGTGGTCCCTTGCAGATTAATCCGCTCCAAAAGATTCATGATTTCCCATGAATTATCTGGGTCCAAGTTCCCCGTTGGCTCATCCGCAATCAAGACTTTCGGATTGTTGACGATCGCACGAGCAATCGCAATCCGTTGTTGCTCCCCACCGGACAATTCATTCGGGAATGAGCGGACCTTGTGTTTCAATCCGACAAGATCCAAAACTTCCATAACACGCTTTTTAATATTGCGACGGCGCTCACCGATAACTTGCATTGCGTAGGCAATATTTTCATAAACGGTTTTCTTTGGAAGCAATTTATAATCTTGGAAGACCACTCCCACATTGCGTCGCAACATAGGAATATCGCGTTTTTTGATTTTATCCAAATCAAAATCAGCTACTTTCAAACTTCCTTTATCGTGTTTGACTTCACGGTATAAAAGTCGAATAAAGGTCGACTTCCCTGCACCAGAAGGTCCTACAATGTAGGCAAATTCTCCTGGTTCAATTTGGACAGAGACCCCGCGAAGGGCCGTCGTCCCGTTGTCATACTTTTTGACAACATCTTTCATTTCAATCATTGACATGTAATGAAATTCCTTTCATTCTTTTCTGGTTGATTTCCTCTAAGTTATTGGAGACGCCATTTGAGATAGGCATCAATAAAGCCATCGATATCTCCATCCATCACCTTATCCACCTGTGCTACTTCGTAGTTGGTCCGGTGATCCTTAACCATGGTGTAAGGGGTAAAGACATAAGAGCGGATTTGACTTCCCCAGGTGATTTCTTTTTTATCCCCTTTTAGAGAATCCACTTCTGCTGCTTTTTTCTCTTGCTCTAATTGGTAGAGTTTAGCTTGAAGCATTTTCATAGCACGATCACGGTTCCCGTATTGGGTCCGATCCACGGTGGATGCCACTACAATTCCTGTCGGAATATGGGTCAAGCGCACACCTGTAGAAACCTTGTTGACGTTTTGTCCACCAGCTCCACCAGAGCGGAAGGTGTCCATCTTGATATCATCATCACGAACTTCGACTTCAATGGTATCGTCTAATTCGGGCATGACCTCAACAGATGTAAAGGAGGTATGACGACGTTTAGCGGAGTCAAATGGAGAGATCCGAACCAAACGGTGTACCCCCATTTCAGATTTCAGAAGACCGTATGCATGTGGCCCTTCAAAGGATAGGGTCACAGACTTGATTCCAGCCTCATCTCCAGCCTGATAGTCCAAGACTTCAACTTTAAAGCCGTGAGCATTTCCAAAACGAGTATACATCCGAAGAAGCATGTCGCCCCAGTCCTGAGCTTCTGTTCCTCCTGAACCTGGGTGGATTTCTAAGATGGCATTATTATTGTCATAGGGTTCAGACAATAGCAAGGTCATCTCATAGCTGGTCATACGTTTATCCAGCTCCTCCAACTTCTCGATCAATTCTTCCTTGACCGAATCATCTTCTGCCAAAAAGTCCAGTAAGATTTCTGACTCATCAAAGAGATCCACCATTTGATGGAAATTTTCATAGGTCTGCTTGAGTTCATTTAATTCTTGAGATGTCTTTTGCGCAGCAATGTTATCATCCCAAAAATCAGGTTCTGTCATTTTATTTTCTAAAATGGCAATTTCTTCTTCCAATGCCTCTAAGTCAAAGAGACCCCCTGAAAGAAGCTAATTTTTCACGATTTGCGTCAATTTTTTGACGAATTTCTGAAATGTCCATAAGTACCTCTTTCTATGTATCTAGTCTATTATATCATAACCTTCACTATTTGCCCACCTTCCAATATTGGATCTGCTGGTTGACCACCACCAATCCAGCTGATTTTCAGCATTTTTTCTATTCATTTGTAACCTAATTGTTAGAAAAAAAGATGCTCTTATGCTAGACTGGTAGCATGACAACAGTAGCTTTTATGTCCGATTTACACATTGATTCAAACAACTTCGGTAAAGAAGAATTAGAGACCCTGATCACTCTTTTCAAGGAGCAAAACATTCAACATCTCCATATTGCAGGAGATGTTGCCAACGGCTTCGAAAAGACTTCTCAGGAATTTTTAGCCCAACTCCAATGTCACCTTCCTGTGACCTTTAGCTTGGGAAATCATGATATGCTGGGACTATCAGAAGAAGCCATGAGACCTTTTGAATTTCAAAAGATTCCCTTCTCCAAACATACGCTTCTTGCCTTTTCGGGCTGGTATGACTACAGCTTTGTTCCTACCATCTCTCCCCAAAAACATCTCCAAACCAAGAATCTGTTTTGGTTTGACAGACGCCTCCAACGAATGGGATCTGATCCAGCCATTACCCAACGTCTGTTGCGAGAGCTGGAACAAGAACTCATGCAAGTGGATCACCCCTTGATCATCGCTATGCACTTTGTTCCTCATAGTCAGTTTCTCCTGCGTCACCCTTATTTTGAACGCTTCAATGCTTTTCTAGGGAGCCAAGCCTTTCATGAACTGTTTAGACAATATCCTGTCAAAGAGGTGATTTTTGGTCATAGCCACCATCGAATGCCAGCAACAACCATTGACAACATCACCTATCATGCTAGACCTTTAGGCTATGTCCGAGAATGGGAGCTTTGCAAACAATTTTTCGAAGCTTTTCCTGAATATGATTTTCCAAAACGATACGATCCCTACAAACGCTATCGCAGAATCAAAGACCTCTCCGAATTTAAAGCATATAAGAAAAAACAGCTCGCTCATGAATTTTCTCAAGCCATGACCATCCTTGAACTATAAAAAAATTGATTCCTTCGGAACCAATTTAGAATGTAGACAACCTATTTTAAAGTAAAATAAGTTAAGCAATTCTGCAAAGAAATAAAATGAGTTCCAATTTTTAAATTGATTCAAAAAATGCCGAAACTTTCCGCTGTGAAAAAAGTGCCTGAAACAATAACGTTTCAGGCACTCGGAATTATTGAGACCTTAGGCTCAATAATTAGTCTTGGAACTTCGAAGAAGTTCGCTGACGTCCGTACTCACCTAAGGAAAGTTTTTTATATGACTTTGTTTTCAATCTGAATTGGTCCCTCTGGAACCAATTTTTTACTCTTCTGTATCCAAGAGATTTTTTGCAACGATTGCAGCCAGAATACCACCGACAATTGGAGCCAAGATAAAGATCCAAATTTGTTGAAGAGCCGCACCACCAACAAAAAGGGCAGGCGCCAAGCTACGAGCTGGGTTAACGGAAAGTCCTGTTATGTTCAAACCAACAAGAATAATCAAAGTCAAGCTCAAACCGATCACAAGACCAGCGATCTTGCCATTACCTTTGGTAGCTGATGTCACTGTCATGATGACCAAAATAAAGATAAAGGAAGCAATTACTTCAAACAAGAATCCGCCAAATGGAGTCACTCCTTTAGCCAAGGCATTTTCACCAAGACTAGCTGTTGACATACCTGAATTTGACAAGAGGAAGAGTACTGTTGCAGATGCGAGAACCGCCCCCACTACTTGCGCTGCAATATAATTAATCAAGTCTTTAGATGACAAGCGTTTGTTTACAAACATGGCAATCGAAACAGCCGGGTTCAAGTGGGCACCAGAAACAGTCCCAATTGAGTAAGCTGCTGCAACAATGGATAAACCGAATGCCAAGGCAATTCCTAAATGTCCCAGACCTTCTGTCCCATTTCCAAAAACAACTGCGCCAGTCCCGATAAAGACAAGCATAAATGTGCCGATTACTTCAGCAAAAAACTTTTTCATAACTAAGTTTCCTTTCTTCAAACTGTTGACTAGTTTATCAAAAATCCACACGTACCTCAAGAAATATGCCCAGTCTATTTTGCCCGCAAAAAAAGCCATCCGAAGATGACTTTTTTTATGCTTAAATGGCATTTTTATCTTTTCCAAGTGCACGTTGAACGGCTTTGACAATCTCAACGAGAACAACAATCAAGAGCGAACCAATCATAACAGCTAACCATTGTGTCAAGCTTAAATGAGACACATGGAAGAGTTTGTTAAATCCAGGGACAATGATGGTCGCCATCAAGAGAACAAAGGCAACTGGAATCGACCAGTTAAAGGTCTTGTTCTTGAAGAGTCCCACTTTAAAGATGGATTGGTAAACCGATTTAACGTTAAAGGCATGGAGCAATTGGATCAAACCAAGAGTTGCAAAGGCCATGGTCAAAGCGTCTGCATGGATTTCGGCACGAGTCGCATGTTCTGGATAGAGTATGGCCCAGCCATAAACACCAAGAACCAGCATGGTTTGGAAGACACCTTGATAAAGAATAGCTCCGAAGACCCCACCGTCAAAGAAGTTAGATTTACGTCCACGAGGTTTGTGGGTCATGACACCTGGCTCAGCTGGTTCCACACCAAGAGCGATGGCTGGAAGAGTATCGGTAACCAGGTTAATCCAGAGAAGATGTACTGGTTGAAGAACATCCCATCCAAAGAGGGTTGCAAAGAAGATGGTAAAGACTTCAGCCATATTGGCAGACAAGAGGTATTGGATAGATTTTTGGATATTTGAGAAGACCTTACGTCCTTCTTCTACCGCTACGATAATGGTTGCAAAGTTATCATCTGCAAGGACCATGTCTGAAGCTCCCTTAGAAACTTCTGTACCTGTAATCCCCATACCGATACCGATATCAGCTGTCTTAAGTGATGGTGCATCGTTGACCCCATCACCAGTCATGGCAACAACTTTTCCTTCATTTTGCCAAGCTTTCACGATCCGAACCTTGTGTTCAGGTGATACACGCGCATAGACAGAGTATTGCTTGAAGACTTTTTGGAATTCTTCATCAGTGAGTTCATTCAACTCAGCCCCTGTGAAGACATGGTCTTCTGTATCATTTGGATCGATGATTCCAAGACGTTTGGCAATCGCTTCTGCAGTATCTTGGTGGTCACCCGTGATCATAATCGGACGGATTCCTGCTTCCTTAGCGACACGAACTGCTTCTGCAGCTTCTGGACGCTCAGGGTCAATCATGCCGACTAAACCAGAGAAGATCAGGTCAGACTCAACAATTTCAGACTCCAAAGTTGGAATTTCCTTGCTTGTCTTATAAGCCATCATCAAGACACGGAGGGCTTGTTTGGCCAAGTCTTTGTTGGTAGCAAGGATAGCTTTCTTATCTTCATCCGTGATAGGGCGAACTTCCCCATTAACTTCAATACGCGTCACACGTTTGAGCAATTGGTCAGGAGCCCCCTTGACAGCGATAAAGTAAGAACCGTCTGCTTCCTTATGGATAGTAGACATAAGCTTACGGTCAGAGTCAAATGGCAATTCTGCCACACGTGGCTCATCCTTCAAAATTTCGCGAACATCAAAATTGTGATCCAAACCAAACTGTACCAAAGCAGTCTCTGTTGGGTCCCCAATCAACTTGCCAGATGGGTCCACCTTAGTATCATTGGCAAAGTTCATGATACGAAGGGTATTGTTGCTAGCAGCAATCTCAGCTGCTGCACTTTGTAATTGACCGTTGGTATAGACTTTTTCAACCGTCATTTGGTTCATGGTCAAAGTACCTGTTTTATCAGATGCGATGATTTCTGTTGAACCAAGTGTTTCAACGGCTGGCAATTTACGAACAATCGAATTGCGTTTGGCAAGGGTTGTTGTTCCCAAAGAGAGAACGATGGTTACAATGGCAGGAAGTCCTTCTGGAATCGCCGCAACTGCAAGGGCAACAGCTACCATCAAGCCTTCCAATGGATGTTCCCCACGAACGAAGACACCAACTAAGAAAGTAATGACCGCAATCACAACAATTAAGTAAGTCAAGGCTTTAGATAATTGTTCCAAGCTTTGCTTCAATGGTGTTTCAGTCTCATCGGCATTAGCCAACATATCTGCAATCTTACCAACTTCTGTATACATACCAGTGTTTGTTACGACACCAATACCACGACCATAAGTTACATTTGAGTTTTGGTAACCCATATTAACGCGGTCCCCAATACCAGCATCTGCTTCAACAAGTCCTGTCACATCTTTTTCAACTGGCACAGACTCCCCTGTAAGAGCTGCTTCTTCAATTTTAAGAGAAGCTGCTTCAAACAAACGCATATCTGCAGGCACGACATCTCCCGCTTCAAGCAAGACGATATCTCCGGGTACCAATTCTTTTGAGTCAATCTCAATAACATGGCCATCACGACGAACACGAGCCATGGGGCTAGACATATTTTTCAGAGCTTCAATGGCTGCTTCTGCTTGCCCTTCTTGGTAAACCCCAAAGGCAGCATTCAAGACAACAACGGCCAAGATGATCATGGCATCCGTTAGACCGTCCATTCCTTCTGTAATCACAGAAAGTGCCGCTGCCACAAGCAAGATGATAATCATCAAATCCTTAAATTGATCAAGGAATTTAGCTAGTAGGCTACGTTTTTCACCCTCTTCCAACTCATTACGACCATAATTCGCTAAGCGTTCTTGAGCCTGGGCGGTTGACAAACCTTCGACAGATGAGTCCAAGTTCTTTAGGACTTCCTCAGAAGATTGCGTGTAAAACAAATCTTTATTTTGTTCTTTTGACAAAATAATTTCCTCCTTATAGCTTTCTACTAGGTCTCTTTTGCACAAAAAAGAGACCTGTTTGAAAAAACAAGTCTCGCCGTTTAATATAGTGCCGGAAATAATTTCGTAATGACGACACTATCGCGGAAAACCGCCAGCTACTCCCTTGAGTGGTTTTATTATACCATTTTTATAGAATAAAGCAAGCGGGATCTCGAATAATTTAATGAGGATTATTCTTCCCATTCCACCAGTAATTGATAATTGGCAAATTCCTGTTCGCCATCGAGAGTTAACAAGCGATAAGAGACTTGCAAATGACCTGCTTCTAATTGAAAGAGGTCTGTTGTAATCAAAAACTGCTGAATGCCCATCGGAGTTGGGATGATTGCCCCACCATCTTCATTTTTGTAGAAACGCATGATGGATTTAGGACTTGAGAATCGTGTCATGACCAATTCATCGTTGGAAAATTTCAAAGCAACCTTTTCATCTTCTTCATTGGTATACAAGAGATATTGAAAACCTGCTTTTTCCTTCCATTCACCTTGATAGTACTGATCAACGATTTCCATTTCTTCTCCAAATCGAATGGTATTTTGAATGCGAATCTGCATCTTTGTCTCCTTCTCTTCTTTTCTTGCCTTACTATTCTATCAAATTTTACGCATTTTGACTGCCCCTATTAGCCTCTAGATCGCAAAATAGGCTTTTTTTTGCTATAATAGACCCATGAATGAAAAAGTCTTTCGCGATCCCGTACATGATTACGTTCATGTGGATCATCCCATCATTTATCAATTAATTAATAGTAAAGAATTTCAACGACTACGCCGCATCAAACAACTGGGGACATCTGGTTTTACCTTCCACGGTGGGGAGCATAGTCGTTTTTCTCACTGTCTTGGCGCCTATGAAATTTCAAGACGCATTCTGTCCATTTTTGAGGAAAAGTATGCAGAGCAATGGAATTCTGATGAAAACTTACTGACCATGACAGCCGCTCTTCTTCATGACATTGGACATGGTGCCTATTCCCATACCTTTGAAGGACTGTTTGGGACCGATCATGAAAAGATGACCCAGCTGATCATCACCAGTCCAGAGACGGAGGTCAATCAGATCCTCTTACAGGTAGCACCTGATTTCCCAAATCGTGTAGCCAGCGTCATTGATCATACCTACCCCAATAAACAAGTGGTGCAATTGATTTCTAGTCAAATTGATGTGGACCGGATGGATTATTTACTGCGGGATGCCTACTTTACGGGTGCTTCCTATGGAAAATTTGACTTGACCCGTATTTTGCGTGTCATTCGACCGATTGAAAATGGCATTGCCTTCCAACAAAATGGCATGCACGCTGTCGAGGATTATGTGGTCAGCCGTTACCAAATGTATATGCAGGTCTACTTCCACCCGGCTACTCGTGCCATGGAAGTCCTCCTTCAAAATCTACTCAAACGCGCTAGAACCATTTATCCAGATCAGAAAGAGTATTTTCAACTGACTTCACCTCGCTTGATTCCATTTTTTGAAGAAGAAGTCACTATCCAAGACTACTTAAATCTAGATGACGGTGTGATGAATACCTATTTCCAAGTCTGGATGGATAGTCCGGATACCATCTTGTCTGATCTTGCTCAGCGCTATATTAATCGGAAAGTCTTTAAATCGATTCTATTTACAGAAGATAAACGAAAAGACTTAGCAATCCTTGAAAAACTGATTAAAGAGGTTGGGTTTAATCCAACCTACTACACCGCTATTCATCAAAATTTCGATCTGCCCTACGATATTTATCGACCAGAGCTTGAAAAACCGCGGACCCAGATCGAGATGATCCGAAAAGACGGGAGTCTCGCTGAATTGTCTCAGTTGTCTCCACTCGTCGCTGCTTTAGCAGGAACTCGCTATGGGGACAACCGCTTCTATTTCCCCAAAGAAATGCTGGAGGTTAATGGACTTTTCAGTAAGCAAGTAGAGGAATTCACTTCCTATATTACCAATGATTATTTTACAGGAGAGACGGATGTCCATTAAATTAGTGGCGATCGATATCGACGGTACACTTCTCAATTCAAAAAAAGAGATCACACCTTCCGTATTTGAAGCCATTCAAGACGCTAAAGCCGCAGGCGTTAAAATTGTGATCACAACCGGTCGTCCTATCGCAGGGGTCTCAAAACTTTTAAAAGAACTCCATTTGATGGATCCTGGAGACTATGTCATTACCTTTAATGGCGGTCTGGTGCAAGAAACTGCTACTGGAAAAGAACTCATCAAAGACCTTTTAGATTATGAGGACTATCTCGATATCGAGTCTCTTGCTAACAAACTCCAAATCCACTCTCATGCGATTACTAAAGACGGCATCTATACCAGCAATCGAGATATCGGACGCTACACCATTCATGAATCCCGACTGGTCAATATGCCCCTTTATTACCGGACGCCTGAGGAAGTTCGTGAGAAAGAATTTGTCAAGGCCATGTATATCGATGAACCAGATATTCTAGATGCTGCGATTGCAAAAATCCCTAAAGAATTCAAGGATCGCTTCACTATGGTCAAATCAGCCCCTTTTTATTTAGAAATTTTAGGGAAAACAACCAATAAGGGATCAGCCGTTCTTCATCTAGCTGAACGACTTGGAATTCAGCAAGAAGAAACCATGGCCATAGGAGATGAGGAAAATGACCGTTCCATGCTAGAAGTCGTGGGACATGCCGTCGTCATGGAGAATGGCAATCCAGCTCTTAAAAAAATTGCTACAACTATCACCAAATCAAATGATGAATCTGGCGTTGCATACGCCATTAGAAAGTGGGTATTATAAGAAATGTACCATTACCAGCTAGGAATTTCTACTAGTGAGCATGATAACTTTGTCATTCAGAGTGACCAAACCAATCTCTTACAAAGCAGCTCATGGGCAAAAATCAAAGATAATTGGGGAAATGAACGGGTTGGTTTTTATCAAGAAGACCAATTAGTCGCTGTTGCAAGCATCTTGATTCAACCCCTGCCACTTGGCTTTTCCATGCTTTACATTCCTCGAGGCCCAATCATGGATTACCAAAACAAAGAGCTGGTTTCATATGTGATCCAGTCCCTTAAAAAAATTGCCAAACAATACAAGGCCTTGTTTGTGAAATTTGATCCAAGTCTTTTCTTGAGTAAACACTTGATTGGACAAGAAAAGACGGAAGCTCCTGCTGTGCAAGCGATGATCGACCCCTTAACTAAAGAAGGTGTTGAATGGACTGGCCGAACCAGTGATATGGCAGAAAATATCCAACCACGCTTTCAAGCGAATATCCACAAAGAGTTTTTCACCGAGCAAGATCTTTCAAAATCTACTCGACAAGCCATCCGAACTGCTCGAAACAAAGGGATCCAAGTCCAATTTGGTGGGACTGAATTGTTGGAGGACTTTGCTTCTCTCATGAAAAAGACTGAGGCTCGTAAAAGCATTCATTTACGTGGAAAAGACTACTACGAAAAACTACTCACAACCTACCAAGGACAATCCTACATTACCTTGTCTACTCTAGATCTCGAGAAACGCAAAAGCTCCCTTATAAAAGATCTTGAAAAAAACAAGGCAGAGGCTGAAAAATTCACAGAAAAAACAAAGCCTGGCAAGGTTGAGAATAACCAAAAAGAAAAAGAGCGGATAGAGGAAGAACTTCAATTTCTTGAGCAGCATCTCCAAGCAGGTAGACAGGTTGTTCCTTTATCTGGGACCTTAACCCTTGAATTCGGTGGGACATCTGAAAATGTTTATGCAGGGATGGATGAAGAATTCCGCCGCTACCAACCTGCTATCCTCACCTGGTATGAAACTGCCCAACACGCTTTTGATCGTGGTGCTTCTTGGCAAAATATGGGGGGCATTGAAAATTCACTCGATGGTGGTCTCTATCATTTCAAATCAAAATTTAATCCTGTCATTGAAGAATTTGTTGGAGAATTCAACCTCCCAACCAGTCCACTCTATCCACTTGTAAACAAAGTCTACAAGATCCGGAAAAAATTAAGGAGTAAATAAGTTACATGACTCTTACGACAATTTCAAAAGAAGAATTTACCTCATTTGCAAATACTGTCTCCCATCGCTCTTTTATCCAGTCTGCTGAAATGGCAGATCTGCTTAAAAAGCGAGGAAATACCGTCCAATTTATCGCTTGGAAGCAAGAAGATCAAGTCCAAGTGGCAGCAATCTTGTACAGTCTTCCTATGACAGGTGGTCTCCATATGGAAATCAATTCTGGCCCCCTTTACCAAGAGGAATCTATGCTAGAACCCTTCTATGCAGCCTTAAAAGACTATGCGAAAGAAAATGGGGCTATTGAACTCGTTATCAAGCCCTATGATACCTATCAAACCTTTGACAGTGACGGCAATCCAACCAGTGAAGAGCAAACCCATTTTATGGATACCCTAAAAAAATTGGGCTATCAGCATGATGGTTTAACAACAGGTTATCCAGGTGGAGAAGGTGATTGGCATTATGTGAAAGATATGGAGGGTATCACCGAAAAAAATCTTCTCAAGAGCTTCAGTAAAAAAGGAAAGCCACTTGTCAAGAAAGCCAAATCTTTCGGTATTGAACTGAAACGATTAAACCGAGATGAACTGCAACTCTTTAAGGATATTACTTCCTCTACCAGTGACCGTCGCGACTATCAGGATAAGACCTTGGATTATTACCAAACTTTCTATGACAGTTTTGGCGACAATGCAGATTTCATGATCGCAACACTGAACTTCCACCATTACTACACGAATCTTGAAAAAGACCAAGGAAAACTAGCACAGAAGATTGAGAAATTACAGAAGGATCTTGAAGTCAACCCCAATTCAGAGAAAAAACAAAATCAACTTCGTGAATTCTCTAGCCAGTTTGATACCTTTGAGGTGAGAAAGAGGGACGCAAAAGAATATATTGAAAAATATGGAGATCAAGACGTCATTCTTGCAGGTAGCCTCTTCGTCTATATGCCACAAGAATCCACCTATTTATTCAGTGGCTCTTATACAGAATTTAATAAGTTCTATGCTCCTGCTGTTCTCCAGGAATATATGATGCTTGAAACCATCAAACGTGGTATCCCAAGATATAACTTCCTTGGTATTCAAGGAATCTTTGACGGGTCAGACGGTGTGCTTCGTTTCAAACAAAACTTCAACGGCTACATCGTCCGTAAGATGGGGACCTTCCGTTATTACCCAAGTCCTCTGAAATACAAACTGATTTCTCTCGTTAAGAAACTATTAGGACGTTCCTAACTTAAAAGACCAGCTTTGTAGCTGGTCTTTTCTACTATAAAAAAGACGAGAAACCTCTCGCCTTTTTATATGTCATTATTTAACGAAGTCAAGCAATGCCAAGAAGCTTTCTGGATCAAGTGATGCACCACCTACAAGAGCTCCGTCAACGTCTGGACAAGCCATGTATTCAGCAACGTTTTCAGGTTTCACTGAACCACCGTATTGAACACGTACTTTGTCAGCCACTTCTTGACCAAAGTCAGCAGCTACAACGTCACGAACAACTTTACACATTTTTTGTGCGTCGTCTTGTGAAGCTGATTTACCAGTACCGATCGCCCAGATTGGTTCGTATGCGATAACTGTTGAAGCCACTTGTTCTGCAGTCAATCCAGCAAGAGCAGCTGAAACTTGAGCCCCTACAAATTCTGCTGCTTTACCAGCTTCGTAAGTTTCAAGGCTTTCACCACAACAGATGATTGGAAGCATACCGTTCGCAAAGATTGCTTTTGCTTTTTTGTTGATATCTTCATCAGTTTCATGGAAGTAGTCACGACGTTCTGAGTGACCGATAACAACGTAGTCAGTACCGATTTCTTTCAAAACTTGTGGGCTAGTTTCACCAGTGAAGGCACCAGCATTTTCAAAGTAAGTGTTTTGGGCAGCAACTTTAAGGTTTGAACCTTTAGCAGCAGCAAGAACAGTTGTCAAGTCAACTGCAGGAGCTGCGATACCAGCTTCAACAAGGTCAGCTGAAGGAAGTTTTGATGCTACAGCTTCAACGAATGCTTTTGCTTCTTCTGGATTTTTGTTCATTTTCCAGTTACCAGCGATAAATGGTTTACGTGACATTTCACATACCTCTTTTTTCTAATTTTATACTATCTATTTTACCATAATTTTCGTCATAATGAAAGGTTGCACAAGCTCATTTTACTTTTTACCAAAATAAAAACCCCGTCTTCACGGGGTTTTCTGTCTGTCTATATAATTGTTAATCTGGGAACTAGATCGAATTAAGCTTCGATTTCAGTAACCATACCTGAACCAACAGTACGTCCACCTTCACGGATTGAGAATGTAGTACCTTGTTCAACGGCGATTGGGTGGATCAACTCAACGTCGATAGTCACGTTATCACCAGGCATTACCATTTCAGTTCCAGCTGGAAGTTCGATAGATCCAGTTACGTCAGTTGTACGGAAGTAGAACTGTGGACGGTAGTTGTTGAAGAATGGAGTATGACGTCCACCTTCTTCTTTAGTAAGGATGTAAACTTCACCTTTGAATTTAGTGTGTGGGTTGATTGAACCTGGTTTAGCGATAACTTGTCCACGTTCGATTTCATCACGTTGGATACCACGAAGAAGCACACCAACGTTATCCCCTGCAAGACCTTCGTCAAGTTGTTTACGGAACATTTCAACACCAGTAACAACTGCTTTTTGGATTTCGTCTTTGATACCAACGATTTCGATTTCATCGTTGACACGAACAACACCACGGTCGATACGTCCTGAAGCAACTGTACCACGTCCAGTGATTGAGAATACGTCTTCGACTGGAAGAAGCAATGGTTTGTCAGTATCGCGTTCTGGTTCTGGGATGTACTCATCAACAGTATCCATCAATTCCATGATGATGTCTTCATATTTAGAGTCACCTTCAAGAGCTTTAAGAGCTGAACCTTGGATAACTGGAAGGTCATCACCTGGGAAATCGTATTCTGAAAGAAGGTCACGGATTTCCATTTCAACCAATTCAAGCAATTCTTCATCGTCAACCAAGTCAACTTTGTTCATGAAGACGATCAAGTGTTTAACACCAACCTGACGTGAAAGAAGGATATGTTCACGTGTTTGTGGCATTGGTCCGTCAGTTGAAGCTACTACAAGGATAGCTCCGTCCATTTGAGCGGCACCAGTGATCATGTTTTTAACGTAGTCCGCGTGTCCTGGAGCGTCGATGTGAGCGTAGTGACGTTTAGCAGTTTCGTACTCAACGTGTGCAGTGTTGATGGTGATACCGCGTTCGCGTTCTTCTGGAGCAGCATCGATAGACGCATAGTCTTTAGGTTGGTTAACTGATGAAGGCAAGCGACGTGCCAAAACAGTTGTGATTGCTGCAGTTAGGGTAGTTTTACCGTGGTCAACGTGTCCGATTGTACCGATGTTAACGTGCGGTTTACTACGATCGTATTTTTCTTTTGCCATTTGAGTAAAAGCCTCCAATAAAATATATTTTATAGATAGACAGTAGGCAATACAGTCTAACTTTCCTTACTATTAATTTTAGATAAAATTGCAAGCCTTTTACCTATATTTTCTTAATTATTCCTCTTCTTTTCTTTTATTTTATCAGCTTGCTGAAAGATCCTGTTCTAGCTTTGAAAATTCTCATTTAAAATCTTCTATTCAAGCCCAATACGTACCTTTTGCGCCTTTGGGTTCAGGGAATAAAAAAATCGGAACAGTCGTTCCGATTTTTTTAACCTGAATTACGTAATCCTGTAGCCACTCCATTGATCGTAATATGGATCAGCTTGTCTTGATCGGCTGGTAGTTGTCCAGTCCGTTGACGTCGAATCAATTCTAACTGAATATAGTTCAGGACGTTAAAGTACGGCATCCGGTAATCCAAACTTTCTTTCAGATAAGGGTTCTCCGCGAGCAACTCGTCTTGTTCCTCAATCATCAAGATGATGTCCTTGGTCAATTGCCATTCATGTAAGATAATCTGATAAATATTGCGAACTTCTTCTTCTTCACACAATTGCGCGTACTCAAAGGCAATATCCATATTGGCTTTGGATAAGACCATGTCCACATTTGACAAGAGAGATTGGAAGAAAGGCCAGTTTTTATACATGTATCGAAGGGTTTCGATATTCTCAGGATCCTCATCGATAAATTCCTTAAAGCTAGAACCTACTCCGTACCAACCAGGGAACATCACCCGACTTTGTGACCATGAGAAGACCCATGGGATAGCACGCAAACCACCGATTTCTGTAATGGTCTTACGAGCAGCAGGACGTGAACCAATATTAAAGCTTGAAATTGCTTTGATCGGACTTGATTCAAAGAAGTAGTCATAGAAGTGCTCATTTCCAAAGACCAAATCACGATAGATATCGTAACTGCGATTCACGACTTTATCCATGACTTCCCCGAAACGATCAAACATAGAGAATGGACTCTTTTGTTCGGCAATCATTCGGTTAATGGTTGCAGAGACGAGCATCTCAAGGTTGTAGTAAGCAGCATCTTTATTTCCATATTTATTGCCGATTACTTCCCCTTGCTCAGTTAAGCGGATACGGTCATTAATGGATTTCAATGGTTGAGACGTGATGGCTTCATAAGTAGGACCTCCACCACGACCAACAGTACCACCACGACCATGGAAGAAGGTAATCTTCACTCCAAACTCATCTCCGATAGCAGTCAATTGTTGTTGGGCTTTAAAGAGGGTCCAGCAAGAAGACAAGTATCCACCATCTTTGTTGGAATCAGAATAACCTAACATAATCTCTTGGTAGTTGTTCTTAGAAGCAATCCAACGTTTGGCAATCGGAAGAGACAAGTAACTTCTCATGGTTTCTTCTGAGTGATCCAAATCTTCGATGGTTTCAAACAAAGGCACGATTTGCACACGAGCTTTTTCCGTATCGACTAAGCCCACTTCTTTCAACATCACAGCCAATTCCAACATATCTGACACACTGGTTGCATGAGAAATGATGTTTTGACGAATGACTTCTTCTCCTAAACGATCCTTCAATTCACGGGCCGTTTGGAAAATCGCTAATTCTTTTTCAAGCAGTTCAGATTTTTCAGCATGAGTTGCTGATAAAATACGTGGATCTTCTAAAAGTTCTTTCAAGAGAACTTGACACTTTTCATCCTCTGATAAATCAGAATAATGGTCATTAATTCCAGCTGATTTCAGCAATTCTGCCACACAGGCTTCATGCACACTCGAATCCTGGCGCATATCAATAGAGGCCAGATAGAATCCAAAAACATCGATGGCTTCTAGAAGTTCTGCAAATTCACCAGAAATCAAATACTCTGATTTGTTTTCTAACAAGGAATCTTTTATCTTTTCAAGGTCTTCTTTAAATTCTTGAGCTGATGCATAAGCTGGAGCTTCTTTCTCAGAAATTTTCTTTAGAGCCCCAGAGATACGATTGCCGATATAATCAGAAACTGGCCCTTGTTGATGAGCATTTGCTCCTAATAACCTCTCGACAGCATAACGATCTTCTCTAGTTTCCCCAACCATAGTCCATTCTTTTAAATTGACCAAGGTTTGGATCAATTTTGATTGGATATAGTGGAAAGCCCGACGGTAAGGTTCTTTTTCGCGAAAGACGGATGTATCACTGGATAGGGCGGCCATTTCAGCTACTGCTTCACTTGTTTTAGAAAGACTCGTTGAAAGGGAGAAATGACGGTATAATTTAGAAATCTTTTCGATGTAATAGTTCAAAATGACTTCGCTTTGAATAGTTGCTGAACGCTTCAAGGTCTCAGCTGTTACAAACGGATTCCCGTCCCGGTCTCCCCCAATCCACATGCCCATTGTGATCGGACGTGGTTGTTCAAGCTCCAATCCATGCTCTTTTGCCAAGCGTTTGTATTCCAACATCAGATTTGGAACAGCTTGTAAGAAAGAGCTATTGTAATATTCCATGACATTGGTGATCTCATTGGTAACCTTCAATTTTTTGTCACGAATCATATCCGTTTGCATCATGATTTCGATATTACAACGAAGGTTGTTATACCACTTATTCTCATTCATTAAACCAGCTTTAACATCCCGGTGCTGACGAAGAAGAGCATGAATATGATTGGTTAGATCCAGCATGGTTTTTCGTTGCACTTGAGTTGGATGGGCTGTTAAAACAGGTACAATATTGAGATTTTCAAGAATTTCTTGTGCATCTTCATTTTTCGCAACTTCTTTAATGGTTGAAGAAAGTTTCCCAAGATAATCGCCATCCACATTATTAAGATGATTGATTTCATAAGCTAAATCGACATCTTCTGAGATGTTAATCAAGAGTGGTAAAATGGCAAAATAACGTGAAATCACTGTCATTTCTTCATTTGTCAATTGTTCCACTATTTGATTCAACTCACGATAGTTCTGTGTTTTTGATAGATCCTTCAACTGCCTAATTTTATCAAAGGTTTCCGGACGAACCAAATTTTTCGTAATATCATCTAATAAATTGGTTAAGATTTCGGCTTCTTCTTTGATAATATCTTTATTTGTGAAGTTCTCTAATTTTTGTAAGACCATTTTTTCTCCTTTTTGAATAGCCATTTAACAATTCCCTTTTAATAATAAGGTTTGATTTTACCTTTTTCTTCAAAAACCATGCCTTCTTGTTCCATCTTAGCCCGTTTTTCACTAGCGTCGATATTCAAAACGAAAGCAATCGCTACGGATAAGACCCATAAGCTATTTCCCCCTTGGGATAAGAAGGGGAAAGTCACTCCTGTAGACGGAATCAAACCAGAAATTCCTCCGATGTTAATGAAGGTTTGCACTAAGATCATCCCACCGATCCCAATGGCCATCATCGAATTAAAAGGATTCTTTGCTCGAATACCGACTAAAATGATCCGAAGAATTAAGAAGAATAAGAGAGCAAGGATCAAGCTAGCTCCAACAAACCCTAATTCTTCAATCACAATCGCAAACACAAAGTCTGTGTGCGCTTCTGGTAAGTAACCTTGTTTTTCAATGGAATTTCCTAGCCCCAAGCCAAACCAACCACCGTTACTCATGGCATAGTAAGAATTAGCTAATTGGTGACCTGCGCCAGACAAGTCATTAAAGGGGTTAAAGAAGGCACTAAAACGTTTGGCTACATAACCAAAGACTGGAATTTTAGCGACACGGTCCACACCGATGATCCATATTGAACCAAGGACAATGGTGGATGCTCCAACAACTAAACCAAGTAAAGAGGTAAACCAACGGTAGCCCACTCCACTAGCCGTAATCATGATCAAGACCGTTAAGGCCAAGATCGTCGCATTTCCCAAGTCCGGCATAATCACAACGATTCCAATCAGAATCAAGGTCAGCCAACGCCAATCGTTTAAATTCCTTGGAATCCATTCATTGTGGGTCAAGGCTTGATAATCATAATCGCGTATCTCGTCTTGTCGTTTAGAAAAGATCAAGGCTAGATACCAGACTAAGATCACCTTGAGGTATTCAGCCGGCTGGATACTAAACCCTCCAGGAATCGTCAACCAACCGTGAGCCCCATTGACCGTATCTGTGATAAACCTAGACAAAATCAACAAAATCACTTCAGCAAAAATGACAACAGCCAGTACTTTTTTATTTCGAAGGAAATCTAAGCTAAATTTATAAATCAGGGCGATGGTTAGGAGACTAAGGATAAAAAAGAGTCCCTGTGTCCGTACCATCCGAATCGAACTCACTCCACTTTGAATTGCCAAGGCACTTGTTGTCGAATAGACAACAATCAAGCCAATGATGGATAAAATCAAATAGGGAATGAGGATGGAATAATTTAAAAGATGTCTTTTTTCAATTTTCATAATTCACCATATTCCTAATGTTCAACCTTCATTATATCATTTTTAAGAAGCAAAACCAAGAAAAGTCCAGAAAAGATTCGGCTTCTTCCCAATTTTCAAGAAATATTCTAATCATTCTTCTTATTTTCATATATTTTTATCCTTTTTCGATGAAAAGATTCCTTTTTTTTGAAAATAATGGCTGAAATCAGCATCTTTTAAGCATTAAGTTTTGCCTTTTCGTTTTTTTTACGGTAAAATGTTTCTGTATGAGAAAAAGGATAAAACCCGTTGTTCTCTTGGTCTTTTTTATCGGTATCATTTCTTTTCTCGTTCTTTCACGAACAATTGCTGATATGCAAGCAAGAGCACAACAAGAAACAACCCAAACGATTCCGAACTCCAATACACCTAAAAAAACAACTACTGCAAGCTCTTCTTCTAAAAAAGAGGAAGACATCAATCCAGAACTGGTTGGCCGCCCGATCATTGATATCTCAGGCTGGCAATTGCCTAGTGAAATTGATTACGATGTCCTCTCCCAAAATGTGGGAGGTGTGATCGTTCGTGTCCATAGTGGGGCTCAAGCTAAAAAGGAAAATGCAGCAACCTACTTAAATGGTCTGGATAAATCTTTTAAAACCCATATCCAAGAATTCCAAAAACGAAATATCCCTGTCGCAGTCTATGCTTATGTCGCTGCTAAGGATAAAAAAGAAATGGAAAAAGAAGCAGAGGAATTTTACAAGGCTGCTTCTCCTTACAAACCGACCTACTATTGGTTAGACGTTGAGGAAAAAACCATGAAGGATATGAACGCAGGTGTTGAAGCTTTCCGAGCAAAACTACAAGCTTTGGGTGCAAAAAATATTGGACTCTATATCGGAACTTACTTCATGGAAGAACACAGTATCTCCACTGATAAATTTACGGCTCTTTGGATTCCTACTTATGGATTTGATGATGGCTACTATAATGCTGCACCAGATACCAACACGGAATACGACTTGCATCAATATACCTCTCAAGGGCAATTAAATGGATTCTCACACTACTTGGATCTCAACCAAATTGCTCCGACGCAAGACCAAGAAGCGATTTATCGGAAACTTTTCAAGGTACAAAAAGATGGCTCTTCCTCATAGCCTTAAAACAGCAGATCAAGTGGTTTTCACTTTTTCTGCTGTTTTCTATTTTTAAGGAGAAGACAATATCGTCGCTATTATATGTTATAATGGTCTAATGAAATCTGATTTTGTAGAGAAAAAGAGAAAAGGAGAAAGCCATGGCAAAAAAAAATAAAGTGAAAAAAACCTTGGTCGAGCAGATCTTGACTAAAGCAAAAATTGAGCACGTAGGCTTACAAATCAACGCTTTAGAAGGGATCTTACCAGAAGGGATTGATCGCTCTACTATTTTCAAAACCCTAGCTCTCAAAGGAGATAAAACAGGGCCTGTGATTGGGATCATTCCTATCACGGAGCATCTTTCAGAGAAAAAATTGGCCAAATTATCGGGCAATAAGAAAGTGGCTATGATTCCTCAAAAGGATCTCGAAAAAACAACTGGTTATATTCATGGGGCCAATAATCCGGTGGGCATTCGTCAAAAGCATTCTTTCCCAATCTTTATCGATGAATCAGCCCTTCAGTTAGAAACCATGATCGTATCTGCTGGGGAAATCGGCCATAGTATTCAAATCAAACCACAACTTCTAGCAGACTTCGTACAAGCGACTTTTGCAGATATTTTAGAATAATGACAGAGAAGGAGACAAGATTGTGAAACTATATTTTATTCGACACGGACGGACAGAATGGAATGAAGAAGGACGTTTTCAGGGATCAAATGGCGATTCTCCGCTGTTACCAGCCTCTATTCATCAGCTTGAAAAATTAGGAAAGCACCTAGCTAGTGTTCCTTTTGATGCAGCCTTTGCAAGTGATCTGCCACGAACAGTCCATACCGCAAAGATCATCCTCGATCAATTGGAGACACCTCTAGAATTGCAAGCAACGCCTGCTCTTCGTGAGTGGAATTTAGGAAAACTGGAAGGTGCTAAAATTTCTACCATTTCAGCTATCTATCCCCAACAAATGGATGCCTTTCGCCATAACCTAGCCCGCTTTCAAAATGAAATCTTTGATGCAGAATCTGTCTATGAAACGACCAAACGTACCTGTGATTTTGTAAAAAGCCTGAAAGGAAAAGAGCTCGATACTGTTCTCATCGTTGGACATGGGGCTAATTTGACAGCTTCTATTCGAACCTTGCTTGGTTATGACACAGGAGAACTCCGCAAAAATGGCGGACTAGATAATGCCAGCGTGACGATTCTGACAACAGATGATTTTGAGCACTATCACTTAGACACTTGGAACGACACCTCTTATATGGAAGACTAAAAAACACTGATCTTGCGATCAGTGTTTTCTTTTAGCTTATTTCATAGTTGGGAAGAGTAGGACGTCGCGAATTGTTGTTACATTGGTCAACAACATAACGAGACGGTCAATACCAATTCCAAGTCCACCTGTTGGTGGCATACCATATTCAAGGGCTTCAACATAGTCATAGTCGATGCCTGTAGCTTCGTCATCTCCCAATTCTTTGGCACGCGCTTGCGCTTCAAACCGTTGCAATTGATCGATTGGATCATTCAATTCCGTGAAGGCATTGGCATACTCTTTGGTCATGATAAAGAGTTCGAAACGGTCAGTGAAGCGTGGATCTTCTGGATTTTTCTTAGCGAGTGGTGATACTGCTACTGGGTGACCGTAAACAAAAGTTGGTTGTGTCAAGGTTTCTTCAACGAATTCTTCGAAGAAGGCATTGATAATTTGTCCCACTTCTGTGTAGTGTTTTTCAACTGGTACATGTTTTTCGTTTGCAAGTGCTACAGCTTCTTCAAAGGTCATGTCTTGCCAGAAGTCAACACCTGTGATTTCTTTAATCGCATCAACCATGTGAACCCGTTTGAATGGTTCATTGATTTTGATTTCTGTTCCTTGATAGTCAATTGGACCATCACCATGGACCGCTTTCGCAGCATGTTGGATAATGCCTTCTGTTAAGTCCATGATATCGTGGAAGTCAGCGTAAGCTTGATACACTTCGATCGAAGTGAATTCAGGGTTGTGAGTGGCATCCATACCTTCGTTACGGAAGATCCGTCCGATTTCGTAAACGCGTTCCATCCCACCAACAATCAAACGTTTCAAGTGAAGCTCAGTCGCGATACGAAGCACCATGTCAATATTTTGTGCATTGTGGTGAGTGATAAATGGTTTAGCAGCCGCACCACCAGCTTCATTGTGAAGCACTGGTGTTTCCACTTCAAGGAAGCCTTGACCATCTAAATAACGACGGATTTCAGAGATGATTTTTGAACGGGTTACAAAGCGTTCGAAGCTTTCACGGTTTGAAATCAAATCCAAATAACGTTTACGATAGATGGTTTCAACGTCTGAAAGTCCGTGGAATTTTTCAGGCAAAGGACGAAGGGCTTTTGACAAGTGAGTGATATGAGTTGCTTTAATCGAAAGTTCACCCATATCTGTGCGCATGATTTCCCCTTCAACACCAAGGAAATCACCAAGGTCTGCTTTTTTGAAGATCTCGTAGTTTTCTTCTCCAACAGCATCCTTACGAACGTAGATTTGAATTTGACCTTCACGGTCTTGAAGATGGGCAAAGCCAACCTTTCCTTTTCCACGTTTTGTTACAAGACGACCGGCAATAATAGCTGTTTCGTTCAAGTCGTGGAGTTGTTCTTTATCTATTTCTGAATATTTTTCTTTTAATTGACCTGAATTTGCAGTACGTTCGAATCGCTTCCCAAATGGATCGATTCCTTGTTCACGAAGGGCCGCCATTTTCTCACGACGGACAATCTGCTGGTCATTTAATTCTTCCATATGTTCAGTAGTCATTTGGAACCTCCTAAGTTATTCTTCCCTATTCTATCATATTTAGACCAGAAATTCACTAATATTTACCAATTAAACAAAAATAAGATGGAAGAAAAAATGCAGCTTATTGAATGAATACTCAAAAACATCTGAAGACCGTCGTTGACTACCTAAATAGCTTGACTTGTATAATACGAGATGATTAAAAAATTTCGACAAGCTATTCCACAACAGCAGCAAAAAGGAGCGTGGAGAATCTTGAACCATTCATCCTGACACGCTCCTATTTTTTTATTCATAACGAAGGGCTTCGATCGGATTTAACTTAGAAGCCTTATTCGCTGGTAAAATTCCAAAGATGATGCCTACAAAAGCAGAGAAAATAATACTGCCGATGGCGACATTTAAGGAAATAATCGGTGGTCCTTCTAGGGAGGCTGCTGCGAGTGTAGTAATCAAGCTATTCACACCATAAGCAAGACCAAGTCCAATCAGCCCACCAATGATGGTCAAGACCATCGACTCAATCAAAAATTGAACCAAAATCTTACCTCGGGTTGCTCCCAAAGCCTTGCGAAGACCAATTTCTCTCGTCCGCTCGGTAACAGAAACCAACATGATATTCATGACTCCAATCCCACCAACTAAGAGGGAAATCCCTGCAATGGCACCAATCACTGTCGTCATAATTCCTACTACTTTATTGGTTTCCTCTAGGATGCTATCCAAATTAAAGATTTGAAATTCTCCTTGTCGAACACCTGAAAGCTCCGTTAGCTTTTGAGCAGCTTCGATCCCGACGGTTTTGATCTGCTTCACATCCGGCACATGGACGACAATATTTTGAATTTCATCCGTTCCGAATTCAGATGCCAGCTGGGTATTGGCCATCAAGGCGCTTCCACCTGAAGAAGCTCCATAGAGGGCTGTCCCTGCATTTGGATCCTTGAAAATACCAACGACACGATAATTGTTGTCCCCAACAGAGACCACCTGATTCAGTGGATTCTCCGTTCCAAATAATTGTTGGGCCAATCCTTCATCAAGGAGCACCACCCGGGAGAAATTACTATAGTCTGAAGGGGTTAATTTTCGTCCAGATAAGAGTTCAACCTTTTTGACAGAAAAATAGGTTTCATTTACCCCTTGGATGTTTACCCCTTCTGCTTTTTTCTTTTGAAAAGCAATGGTTGCATTGGAGGTATTGCTAACATAGTAACCATCGATGCCTTGAATCTTGGTTAATTCCTTAACCCAAGATTCTTGCACAACTGGTGGTGCTTCTTGGACTTGACCATCAACATCTTCAGCGTTTTCCCCATCGATATCCGATGGAGCAGCCATCCCTCGGTCTTCAGCTGCAGGGCCACTTTCGCCTCCGCCTCCGCCTTCTCCTTCTCCAGTATCATCAGAAGGGCCAATATTGATTCCTGTTACATAGCCACTCTTGTTGGGAGAATAGGAGATTTGTACATACTCTTGGTCCTTGGTGAAGGTCTTGGTGACACCAGCTTTCATACCATCTCCCAGAGCCATGATGACAACGACAGAAGCGACCCCAATAATGATCCCTACCATGGTCAAGAAAGACCGTAATTTATGGCTCATAATCGAGCTGATCGCAAATTTCCAATTTTGCATTAGGTCCCCCTTTCCAGCTTGCTATCTGAGGAGATCACTCCATCACGAATGACGATGCGGCGATGCGCAAAGGCTGCAATTTCTGGCTCGTGTGTAACCATGATAATGGTTTTTCCTTCTTGGTTTAGCTTGGTTAACAAGTCCATTATTTGCTCCCCCGTCTTGGTATCTAGGGCTCCAGTCGGCTCATCTGCTAAGACGATGGCTGGCTGATTGACAAGGGCTCGAGCAATCGCAACCCGCTGTTTTTGACCCCCTGAGAGTTCCGACGGCAAATGGTGCATGCGAGAATGGAGCTCCACCTTTTCAAGGTACTGCTCAGCTAATTCCTTCCGTTTAGCAGGATGAACCCCTGCATAAATGAGAGGCAGTTCTACATTTTGAAAGGCATTGAGCTTAGAGAGAAGAAAGAATTGTTGAAAGACAAAACCGATCTGTTCATTTCGAACACGTGCTAATTTTTTCTCACTGAGATTTCCAACCTCCTGACCTTCTAGGAAATACTCTCCACTGGTCGGGCGGTCCAACAAGCCAATGACGTTCATCAAGGTCGATTTCCCTGAGCCAGATGGACCCATAATGGCCACAAATTCTCCCTCTTCGACTTCTAAATCGATGTCTTTTAAGACACGAAGTTCCTGATCCCCATTTTTATAGGTTTTATTAATTCCTTTTAGCTCAATCAATTTTGTCATATTTTCCGATCTCTTTTCCATCTTCCAGTTTCTCATTAGGATTCACAATAACTTGAGCATCTTTCTTCAAGCCTGACAAGATTTCCTGGTTTTCAGCATCGGCGTTACCAAGAGTTACTTTTACTTTCTTAGCCTTGCCATTTTCGACCGTCCATACATAACTCGTATCCCCATCAGCCATGACACTTGTCACGGGAACAAGGGGATGTTGAGTAGAACTTTTGACTTCAATATTGACAGAAAAGCCTTGTTTGAGTTCTCCAATCTCACTGGTAATATCCACTGTAAATGGGTACTTGGCTCCACCGCTTCCTTGTGTTCCACCTGCTGCATTGGCACCTGCTTGACCCGCGTCAGTCGGATAGTTCGCTACATAAGAAATCTTTCCTGTCCAGGTTTTATCCGGATAAACCTTGGAAGTGAGGACCACTTCCTGACCCTCAGAGATATTGGCCAAATTGTATTCAGATAATTCCCCTTTAACTTGTAAATTCCCGTTGCTCACAATGTGAACCAGAGTTTGGTTGGTCCCTGTAGTCGATTTTGAAACATCTTTATTGACTTCGACCACGGTACCATCTGTATTACTCCTGACTGTTGTCGCATCCAGAAGAGCCTTAGCCTTGTTCATATTATCGACCGCATCTGACTTAGCATCTCGTAAATCGCTAGCTTGAGAATCGACTGTTCGTTGGGTCTGCGAAGCCGATTTGGCATCTGCTTCTTCATCTCCTGTCGTATCAATGGTCACACCATTTGTCAGTAAATCATTTAACTGACGATCTGCCTTATTGACAGCACGAACGGCTGCATCATAAGCGGTTTGGGCCTCTGTACTGCTATACTGAACAATCGGCTGACCGGCTGTTACTTGATCTCCTACATTGACCAAAATCGACTGCAAATCCCCTTTGGTTCCATCAAAATAGACATACTGCTCCTGGTTGGCAGTGACTTTCCCAGTTAACAAGACTGAAGAAGCGATCGATCCATCCTTGACCGTTTGCACCATTGGAGTTTCTTTCGTGATTGCTTGATCAGGAGTACTTGGGTGCGAAAACACCATCACACTTCCTGTTCCAATCACCGCAATAGCTGCACCTGCAGCTGCAAATAGTTGCCATTTTTTCAATTTCTTCATCGTTTTTCTCCATCAAAGAAAGCGTTTTATTCTATACCATAGTATACCATATTTCCTTACTTTTCTATCTAAAATTGACACGGCAACATGAAATTTAAATGCTTGGTAACATGCTAAACCCTTGACTTTTGTAACAGTTGATATTACAATCAAACTGAAGTCCCATTTAGGAGGAAAACATGAAAGAATTTGATATTATTTCAATCGGTGGAGGTAGTGGAGGAATCGCTACGATGAACCGGGCTGGAGAGTACGGAGCGCGCGCTGCTGTCATTGAAGAAAAACAATTGGGTGGCACCTGTGTCAACAGAGGATGTGTGCCTAAAAAGATTATGTGGTATGGTGCACAAATTGCAGAAGCAATTCGCGATTATGGACCAGACTATGGATTTACTTCTGAACAGACAAAATTTGATTTTGCAACCTTAAGAAAAAATCGCGAAGCCTATATTGACCGTTCCCGTAATTCCTATGATGGCAGTTTCAAACGCAATGGGGTTGAACGAATTGAAGGACGTGCCCGTTTTGTGGATGCTCATACGGTTGAGGTAAATGGAGAAACCATTAAGGCCAAGCATATCGTAATTGCGACCGGTGCCCATCCCTTTATTCCTTCTGTTCCTGGAGCTGAATTTGGCGAAACTTCTGATGATGTCTTTGCTTGGGAAGAACTTCCTACATCTGTTGCCATTATTGGAGCTGGCTACATCGCAGTGGAACTAGCCGGTGTGCTCCATGCCCTTGGTGTTCAGACCGATCTCTTCGTTCGCGGTGATCGTCCCTTAAGAAAGTTTGATTCCTACATTGTCGATGGCTTAATGGAAGAAATGGAAAAACAAAACCTTCCGCTTCACAAACATAAGGTTCCCATGAAGCTTGAAAAATTAGAAGACGGTCGTGTGAAGATTTATTTTGAGGATATGACCAGCCACGTGGCAGATCATGTTATCTGGGCAACAGGACGAAAACCAAACGTCCAGGATCTCAATCTAGAAGCTGCAGGCGTCACCTTAAATGAAAAGGGATTCATTGAAGTAGATGAATACCAGAATACAGTTATTCCAGGAATCTATGCTCTTGGGGATGTTACAGGAGAAAAAGAATTAACCCCTGTCGCTATTAAAGCTGGACGCACTCTTTCTGAACGACTATTCAATGGAAAAGTCAATGCCAAAATGGATTATACAAACATCCCAACCGTTGTCTTTTCTCACCCTGCTATTGGAACCGTTGGCCTAACGGAGGAAGAAGCCCAGCAAACTTATGGTAAAGAGAATATCAAAGTCTATACTTCTCAATTTGCTTCCATGTACACTGCTGTTACCCAACACCGCCAGCAAGCAAAATTCAAACTCATCACTGCTGGTCCCGAAGAAAGGGTCGTTGGCCTTCATGGTCTTGGCTACGGAGTCGATGAAATGATCCAAGGATTTGCAGTTGCTATCAAGATGGGAGCGACAAAAGCCGATTTCGATGCAACTGTCGCCATTCACCCAACAGGATCCGAAGAATTCGTGACAATGAGATAAAACATAAGCTTGAAGTTGTTACACTTCAAGCTTATTTCTTTGTTTATGGTAAGATGGCAATGGCACGGACAGGTGAACCAGTTGCCTTGTCCCAGTGAGGGAAAGCAATCGAAATCAAAGCACCTACAGCTGGAACTTGGTCCAATTGGTTCAAGACTTCAACTTGGTAGATATTTTGTTCCAAGAGGTAGTATTCATTGACCAAACCATGCTCTGCTGCTGGAATACCTGCATCGGTATCAAAGGTTTCATGACCCACAGCCTTGACATGGCGTTCATGAATCAAGAATTCCAAGGCTTCACGGCTCCATCCTGGACTTTGTTGAACACCATTTTCATCTAGGTTACGCATAGCATCTTGATCTGGCCAACGTTTTGACCAATCACTACGGAAGGCAACAAAAGCACCCTCAACAATTTGTCCATGCTCTGCCTCAAAGTCTAAGATATCTTGTTTGCTCAAGATAAAGTTTGGATTGGCTGCAACTTCTTTAGACTTGTCGATAACATAAAGTGGCAAGAGAAGATCTTTGAGGTCAATCTCATCCAACCAACGACCCCCTTCTACAAAGTGAATCGGTGCATCAATATGCGTTCCGTATTGACCAACCACTGTAAATTTTTGAACATGGAAACCATCTTTTAATGTGAAAAGATCTTCTTGTTGCAAGGCAGGAAGGGCTGGGAAGTGTGGACTTTCCGCATTGATTTGGTGACTCAAGTCCACCCATTTTTTAGCTTGCAATTCTTTATAAATACTTAGTAAATCTGACATGTTTCTTCCTCCTTATTCGCCCCAAACTTCAGCGACAATTTCTTTAATCAAACCGATTTTTTTCCATTGGTCTTCTTCTGTCAAAATGTTTCCTTCTTCTGTCGAAGCAAAGCCACACTGAGTAGACAGGTAAAGATTTTCCAACGGTACATACTGACTCGCTTCTTTAATACGAGCAATCACTTCGTCCTTGTTCTCCAATTGACCACTCTTAGATGTCAAGAGGCCTAACACCACTCCTTTACCAGGGGTTACTTCTGCAAGTGGTTCAAAACCACCAGCTCGATCAGTATCAAACTCTAGGAAGTAAGCATTGACGGCTTCTTCTCCAAGGAGTTCTTTGGCAATCGGCGCATAGCCACCTGATGAAGCCCAAGTAGAATGGAAGTTCCCACGACAAACGTGCGTATTGACGGTCAAACCAGCTGGAACATTTTGGTAGACATCGTTGTTAAAGGTCAAGAAGAGATCAGCGAGTTCTCGGCGAACCTCATCTTTTGACTTGCCTTGAGCTGCTCCCCAAGCCGTCAAGAAATGATCATCTACCAAGACACCCCACGTACAGTCATCTACTTGAAGGGTCCGAAGTCCTGCATCATACAAATCTTGAATCACTTGAAGATAGGCTTGCTTGATATCTTCACGAACAGCCACAAAATCAGGATAGATGGTATTTAATTGTTCTACATGCTCTGCATCACGGATCAATTCAAAATAGAATTGCGCAGGTGCTGGAATAGTATATTTAGCCTCTACACCATCTACATCTGCTACAAGATCCCGCAAGAACTTGTAATGCTCTACAAATGGATGATTGGCTCCTGTGATTTTTCCAACGACAAGTGCTGAGTCCGCCTTGGTTGTTTCATCATGGAATTGATAACCTTGAGCAGCTTGGACATGATCAATGCCACCAAAGCCCCAGAAGAAATCCAAATGCCAATAAGCACGGCGGAATTCTCCATCTGTTACTGACTTCAGACCAGCAGCAATTTCTTTTTCAACGAGGTCACGAATCGCTTGATCTTCTACTTTTGTTAAGTCAGCCTGACTGATTTTTCCAGCTGCGAAATCTTCACGAGCTTGAACCAAAGCTGCTGGACGAAGGAATGAACCAACATGGTCTATGCGATAAGGTGCATGTGTATGTGTCAATATGAATTCCTCTTTCCTATAAGTTTTACATTAATTCATCAATGCAACCATTATAGCAGTCCAATACCTGATAAACAAGGGTTTGGGATAATCTAATATCTTTGACATCTATATAGTCTTAGACTATAACAAAAAGAAGTCCTTGAAGGACCTCTTTTTTATTTTAATTTTTAAATGCATCGAGCATAACTTGAAACTCTTCGTTCGTGAGTGTAATGCCTTTCCCCATCTTTGTATGGTCGGGACTCCAGGTCCGGATATCATACTTAGCTGGAGCACCGTTAAAACTTACACGGTTCAATTCCTTGGTCCAACCCTTGTCATTTTCTGACAAGACCAGTAGATGTTCTTCGATTTGGAATGAAAATTCTGCCATTTCACGACTCCTTTCTTGCCTTCTCATCTCTATTATTCGTAAATCATTTACAAAATCGTTGAAATTATCTATAATATATTGTATCAAGTTATGGAGAATTTAGCTATGAAAAAATTTCTCGAGATCGTTAAAGACCGAGCAAATGAATTTTTCAATGGAAAAGTCAGTACCCCTGCCCCATTAGAAGATGAGAGAATTATTGAAATCATTCAACAAGCATTGCGAAAAAAACAAGGGGTTCATGTTATTTTTTCAAACAAGAGTTTTACAGGCGATATTGTCAAGTATGACCAAGAACGCCGACAACTGATCGTGAAAAATTTTAAAAAGAGTATGTCCACGATTATTCGGATTTCTGAGATCCAGAAAATCAGTTTGGTCCCCAATAACATTCGCATCGCCCAACAAAAAGGAGAGGTTTAACCCTCTCTTTTTTTGTTATACTCGAACAGTTTTACTTGCCCCATCTTTTGAGTAGAGATTGATTAAGCCTTCCTGGCAAGAACGAATCATATCTCCTGGCTTGACTTCTTGTGGGACCGTGATCGTGAGAAGTTCCATCGGATTTGGTGCGCGATCAATCTTCACTCCATCCTTATCATGCAAGTCTTGGATCTGGCATTCAAAATGACGGAAGCCTGGTCCGTAGAATTCCACTTGGTCGCCTTCATTGATGACATTCCGTTGGCGAATCGTCGCAGTCATGGTAGATGGATCAAAGTCCACGACTTCTCCTACAAATTTGTATTGAGGAATCTTACGACGTGCCCCAAACAATTGTTCATTTTCAGTCGGTGTTTGGTAGTAGAATCCAGTTGCTAATTCACGTTGAGCGACTTTCCACAATTCATTGATCAAATCATCCTTGATGGCATAAAAGGCTTCTGGACTTTCCATATAGGCATCACAAGCCGCCTTGTAACAGTTGGCTACTGTTGAAACATAATGGACAGATTTCATCCGGCCTTCAATCTTCAAGCTATCAACTCCATTATCAATCATGTCTGGAATATTTTCGATCATACACATGTCCACGGCTGACATAGAGTATTCTTCTGGGACTTGCCCTTTGATACTCTTGCGTTCTTGGCCAAATGGCATATCGTAGAGATCGTATTTCCAACGACAAGATTGAGAACAGCCACCACGGTTGGCATCCCGGTCAGACATGTGGTTAGAAAGGGTACAACGTCCGGAATAAGAAATACACATGGCTCCATGAACGAAGGCTTCGATCTCAAGATCGGTACGCTTACGGATCTCTGCCAACTCTTCCATGGATACCTCACGGGCCAAGACGACACGGGTCAAGCCATATTCTTTCCAGAAATGGAAGGTCTCCACATTGGTTGCAGAAGCTTGCGTAGACAAGTGAATATTGAGACCAGGTGCATAGGTTGCACAGATTTCAATCAAGGCCGGGTCTGAGACGATCACGGCATCAAGTCCCATATCCCGCAATTCACGGAACCACTCACCTGCTCCCTGTTCATTTCCTTCATGGGTCACCATGTTTGAAGCGACGTGCACATCTACTCCACGGGCATGAGCATACTCAATTCCTTCACGAAGCTCATCCATGGTGAAGTTTCCGGCACGGCTACGCAAACCATAGGCTTGTCCACCAACAAACACAGCGTCTGCCCCATAATTAACCGCAACTTTTAACTTTTCTAAGGTTCCAGCAGGTACCAAAACCTCTGGACGTTTTTTTGTATTTGTCATGTTTTCTCCAATTTACAAGATTGTCGATATAATGAATAGCCTCTTCATTCCCTGAAAAAGGAAAACTCTCAAACGAAGAAGCCCTAGTTTTTTATTATTTTACACGATCTGGTTCATAATCATAGAAACCAGTATCCAAACCACGATTGGCTGGATGCAATTTGCGGATTTCTTCATCAAACAGATAGGCTTGATCCTGTGTAAATGTTCCTTTTTGAATCAAATCACGGGCCTTGACAAAGTACTCTGTAATCTTGACAAAGTTTTCACCCGGACAGTAGACACCATCGAGTTTCCAATGATCAAAGCCATGTTCTACCAACTCAGACAATTTGGTCATCATATTCAAGTCATTATTTGAGAAGATATGGGTTCCATGTTTGTCTTCGTAGACCGAATAATGAGAATTTGGATCTCCTGGTTCTGCTAAGAACAGATCGCGATCTTTGGTCACAGAGTCCTCTGTCTTGATGAAGTTGTAATAGTTCTGAAGAAGAGGTCGTTTTGAATGGTGAATAATGCTAGCACCGTAAACCAATACTTCTGCTGGAATCTGAAGATTCTCAGCCATTACGAATAATTCGGCAGATGGAATCTCACGAGCCAAAACAGCCTCAGAAGCTCCTGCTTGTTTTCCCCAGAAATTGATCTGGCGGCTAGAAGTGACCATGGTTGATGCATCGTAAATTGTTTTGAATGGATAGCCATCTCGTTTCAAGACATAAAAAACGCCCGCATCTCCGACAGTAATATAATCAGCCTGAATTTCCTTTAGAAAATCTAAGAAAGGCTTGATTGAATCCATCATCGATTGGTGCATCAGTGCATTTACAGCTACTGTCAATTCTTTGCCAGCAGCATGGACCAGTTGGGCAATTCGATTTATTTCGTCATAGCTTAAAGTTTGAGGCAATCGTAATCCGTAATCTTTTTCACCGACATAGATTCGGTCAACCCCTGCATCAATCAGGGCTTGCGCTTGCTCAACACTCTCTGCTGTTGCTGTAATAATAATATTTTTCATAGAACCATTATAACAAAAATTCCGATATTCTAGAGAAATTTATTCATTTTGTAAAATTTGTAACATTTTTGTAACATTTATATAGCTGAATTCATGATAGAATAATAGAGTACTGTTAGGAGAGAGAAAATGCCCGTAAGAAATTTAAGACACTATGATGAAAAATTCGATTATATCGAATTAACCAAACAAACCCAAGAATCCCCTGTTCAGGACTATGCTCCTGAAGTTGAACCCGCGCCTCAATTAAGTGAATTGCTATATTTTTTAAATATCGCTGTTTTCTGTGTGTTGACGGTTGTATTTAGTTTTATCTTTTTAGCAACAAAAATGAATACCTTCTTTGCGTTTGCTTTAGCGATTGGTTCTAGCTTTGCTAGTATTCAAGGGTTCCGAATTTACTACAATAAACGAAAAAAATAAAAATCAGGTTCGCCTGATTTTTTTATTTACTCGAATTTTTTTAATTGGAATAACAATTGGAAGACAAAACTTAACTGCCAATTGCCATCTTACCTTCCATAAAAAATGAGGCTCAGTGAGCCTCATTTTTTATACTTCTTTTGTTTCTTCTTCAGCTGCTTCTTCAGAATCTTTTTCACCCAACTCTAAAACGATGTCTTCTGATTCTGTTTGTTTGCGAATGGATTGAACCAAGTCGTTGCCGCTTAGATTTTCTTTTTGAAGTTTATCCTTAAATGAGTGATAGACTTCTTGAGATTTTTCAACCACATCTTGCGTCTTTTCTTTGACAGATTCCAAAACAGTTCCTGTCGTAATTTCTCCAGAACCAACTTTTTCTTTGGTTTGTTGGATCACTTCTGCTGCTTGTTTTGAAACATCCTTAGCAGTTTGTTTCACCGATTCATGTACTTCTTGAGGATCTTCTTGATAGTCTTTTACGAAGCGCACCACTTTTTTAGTGACTTTCTTTCCTTGCTCTGTTGATAAATAGTAGGCTGCTGAAGCACCTGAAATCACACCAATTAATAAACTAGATAAACGTCCCATATTCTTCCTCGATTCTATTTAAATAATTTTGAAGCCATCTTAATCGCTTTTAATCCGATAGAGGCTTTCACTGTTTTTCCACCAGCTGATACAGCTTTGACACTCAATTGACGGGCTTGATCATTCAAATCTGAAACAGACTCTGAAAGATCCGCCACGGCTGTAAAGAGTGGGTCAATTGTTGCAACTTTTTGATTCAAATCATCCGTTAAAACATTGACTTTTGCCAATAGATCATTGGTCTGATGCAAGGTGACATTGACATCTGATGTCAAAACTTGGATCGTTTTTTGCGTCTCATCTACAACTTTTCCAATCTTTGAGAGGAAAAAAATCATATAAATGACAAGCGCTACTAAGGCAAGACCTAAGAGGCCGTATGCAATTTCAATAAACATATGTTACTCCTTTGTTTCTACATAATAAGGGGATTTTTTGCGTCGTTGGTAAAAGATGATGGCGAGTCCAACTAGAATCAGGATCATCGACAACCACTGGGAAACACGTAAGCCCGCAAACATCAAGCTATCCGTCCGCATTCCTTCGATGATCATCCGACCAAAACCATACCAGATAAGGTAAAAGGCTGTGACCTCACCTTGTCGCAAAAATTGGGGCTTCCTACGAAGAATCAAGATCAAGAGAAAACCTAACAGATTCCAACTGGATTCATATAAGAAGGTTGGCTGACGGTAACTACCATCTATATACATTTGGTCTCGAATAAAAGAGGGCAAGTAGTTAAGACTTTTAACAGCAGCTCCATAAGCTTCCTGGTTAAAGAAGTTTCCCCAGCGACCAATACTCTGTGCAATCATGACGCTTGGGGCCGCAATATCTAAGAAATCAATTGGCTCAATCAAGCGTCTACGAGAGAATAGATAGAGGACAAGGGCACCTGTCAAGAGGCCACCATAAATCGCGATTCCTCCGTTCCAGATAGCAAAAATCTCACCAAGATGCTGGCTATAGTAGCCCCATTCAAAAATAACGTAATAGAGTCTAGCCCCCACAATCGCTAGTGGAAAAGCGATCAAAATGAAGTCAATGATAGCATCTGGATCAATTTTCTTACGAGGTGCTTCTTTCATGGAAAGATAAACAGCTAGAATCAAGCCAGAGACAATACAAATTGCGTACCAACGAATACTGATCGGACCTAATTGAAGGGCTACTGGATTCATTCCTTCACCTCATTTTGACTAATCAACTGGGACAAACGTTCTTCAAAGGTTTTGGTGGCATCATAGCCCATTTCTTTAGCCCGAACATTCATAGCTGCGGCTTCGATCACGACCGAAATGTTCCGACCAGTCTTCACAGGGATGCGAATCCGAGGAATGGTCACGCCACCGATTTCCAACTCTTCTGCATTATTACCAAGACGATCATAGACCTGATCCTTAGCATAATTTTCCAAGTAAACAGCGATTTGGACTTGTGAAGAATCCTTGACAGCACTGGCTCCGTAGAGACTCATGACATCGATAATCCCTACACCACGGATCTCTAGTAAGTGGCGTAGGATTTCAGCTGGCTCTCCCCAAAGGGTCATCTCATCTCTCGCATAGATATCGACTCGGTCATCTGCTACAAGGCGGTGACCCCGCTTGACAAGTTCCAGACCTGTCTCGCTTTTTCCGATTCCGCTATCTCCTTGGATCAAGACACCCATCCCATAAATATCCATCAAGACACCGTGTACACTCGTGCGTTCTGCTAGCCGACTATCCAAATAGCTAGAAAGCTCTCCAGATAAACGACTCGTTGCAACATTGCTCTTCAAAATGGCTAGTTGCTTCTCTTCAGCAGCACGCAACATTTCTTCTGGAATTTCTAAATTCCGCGCGACAATGATGACAGGTGTCTCTGGCTGGAACATCTTGCGCAAGACCTGATGACGGTTGTGAGAGCTCATCTTCACAAGGTAGGACCATTCTTTCATTCCTACAAGCTGAATCCGCTCAGGTGTGTAATAGTCGAAATAGCCCGTCATTTCAAGACCTGGACGTGAAATGTCCGCAGTCGTAATTTCCTTGCTTAAGAGGCTATCATCCCCATAAACAACCGATAGACGAAGCTTTTCCTGTATATCGCGAACAGTAACTGCCATATCATTCTCCCTTTTCAAATTCTCTCTCTATTATAGCAGATTTTCTCTTCAGACGAGAGCCTGAAGTGTCATTTGAAAGATCCATTTTCAACTCCTTTTTATGGCAAGCAAAAAGAGGCCAAGACAAAGGTCTCCAACCTCTAGGAAATGATGGGAACATATGAAGAATGCTCTAGCCTTGGCCTTGCAAGAAATCTTTGATCATAGATTTGATTCCGATAGAGACCGCATAGACCACCGCATTGAAGGAAATGCGATCAAGCCGTGCATAAAGGCGAAAGGACCTCCCCCCAACAAGGAGAAAACCAGATACAAAACCGGCAGAAATAAAATCGAAAACCGATAAATTTGTGGCTTTCTAGCCATTTCTGTTGGCAGAAACAAGAGGTAGAAGAGACTATTCCAAATGCCCAGTGGAAAAAGGAGCATCCCGATCAAAACTGTTCCAACTCCTTCCCCAAAAAAACGATTTAAAATGAAAAACTGTCCTATAAAACTGAAGAAGAGGTATAGAATAAAAGCAAGGTAATAGAACTTCTGCTTCACTCGGATCTCCTTTTAGAAAAATGGACTATCATTCTGATCATGGATGGGTTCGGCCTCTTTTCTTCGACGAGGTCGAGGGCCATCGTCAAACATTTCCTGCTCCTCCTCGTCCTTATAAGGCAAGGTCGTATCTAACAGTAAATAGATAATCACACCGATAAAGGCATGAGAAACCGTAAAAAGAATAAACAAGAAGCGTAGGAGAGTTACACTAAGACCAAATTTATCAGCTAAGCCAGCTAGCACACCTGAAACCAGGCGATGTCGTTTTAATTTGTAAAATGATGATGTCATTTGATTTTCCTCTTTCTAGTTAGACCTATTTTAGCAGAGTCGAACTGGAAAGAGATCCGCCTAAAGACTGATTCTTACACTTGTCTCATTTCAAGAAATTGCAGGCAGCTGTGACAGCGACCGCAGGCATATTTCTTCAGATCGATTTTTCGCTTTCGTCTATACTCTTGGCCACAATGGGGACATTGATAGAGATAGATCCGCTTGACTCGCCCAGTTCTATCTGGTAGAGGAGGTGTGAAACGAAGACCGTCCACTTGCTGGAGAAGTTGCTTAAAGTCTAGATCTTTGTGGCGATAGCCTTTTCCTTGATCGTAAAGATGGTAATGGCAGAGCTCGTGACGGACGATTTTACGAAAGACCTCTAACCCGAAAGCTTGGTATATTTTCGGGTTGAAATCAAGGTGTCGATCTTTGGGAAAGAAACGACCCCCAGTAGTTTGAAGACGTGAATTCCACTCTGCTTGATGGCGGAATTCTCTCCCAAAATCTTCTAGGGATACTTGGCGTACATACTCAGTCAGATTCATTCGGAGCTACCAAACTGAGATTGACTTTTTCGCGTTCCACATCAATCTTCTTCACCCAGACGGTTACCAAATCACCTACTGATACGACCTGGCTTGGATGCTTGATAAACTGCTTGCTCATATGGGAGATATGAATCAAGCCATCTTCGTGAATGCCAATATCGACAAAGGCCCCAAAGTCAACCACATTGCGCACAACCCCTTCTAATTTTTGGCCTATATGGAGGTCTTTAATATCCAAGACATCCTGACGGAGCACGGGTGCATCAAAGGAATCCCGCAAATCGCGACCTGGTTTTAGGAGATCGGCAATGATATCTTTCAGGGTTTCTGGGCCCAGATCCAGCTGAGTAGACATCTCCTTTATGTTCACAGCTTTTAATTTTTCCTGAGCGGATGCATCGAGGTCGGTAATTTCAAGAAGCTGAAAAAGTTTTTCAACTTCCTTGTAACTTTCAGGGTGAACGCCGGTATTATCCAAGATGTTTTTACTTTCAGGGATGCGTAAGAATCCAGCAGCCTGTTCGAAAGCCTTGGCGCCAAGGCGAGGGACTTTTTTAATCTGTGCTCGTGAAAGAATCATTCCTTCTTCTTCCCGGTATTTCACAATATTTTCAGAGATGGTTTTATTGAGTCCTGCTACATGCGCTAAGAGAGAGGGACTAGCCGTATTGATATTGACCCCAACTTGGTTGACGACAGTATCTACCACAAAATCTAAACTTTCTGTCAGTTTTTTCTGATTGACATCGTGCTGGTATTGACCCACACCGATAGATTTGGCATCGATTTTCACCAATTCTGCTAGCGGATCTTGCAGGCGGCGGGCAATGGAGATGGCCGAGCGTTTTTCAACGGTTAGCTCTGGGAACTCATGACGGGCCAATTCACTAGCTGAATAGACAGATGCTCCGCTTTCATTGACAATAACATAGCGAACTCCTGGATGGTCGTGGAGGACCTCTGCGACAAAGGCCTCACTTTCACGGCTAGCTGTTCCATTTCCAATTGCAATAATCTCTACGCCAAACTCCTTGATCAAGGAGGACAGATCCTTTTTAGCCTGCTCGATCTGAGCTGGTTTTGCAGGAGCAACTGGATAGATGACCTGGGTAGCGAGCATCTTTCCTGTCTCATCGACAACGGCTAGTTTAGCACCAGTCCGAAAGGCTGGGTCAAATCCAAGGACCACGCGCCCTTTTAATGGAGGAATGAGCAATAGATTCCGTAGATTCTCAGAGAACAATTGAATGGCCCCGTCTTCTGCCACCTCCGTCAACTCTGTCCGAATCCGACGTTCAATCGCAGGAACGATTTTTTTCTTAACCGCTTGTTGAATAACCTCATCGACATAGGCATTTTTCGTTTTAAAACGAGCCTCAAAAATACGAATGATCCGATCCAGTTGGTGCTCGAATCCGACTTTGAGAACGCCCAATTTTTCCCCACGATTGAGAGCTAGAGTCCGGTAGCCTTGCATATTCTTGATCTTCTCAGAAAAATCATAATAGATTTCAAAGGTTCTCTTAGTATCTAAGCTTTCATCCTTCAAGGTTGACGTCAGGAGGGAATGCCCATGAATTTCTTGATAGGTGAGGGCCCGTAATTGGGTATCCTCTGAAATAGCCTCTACCAGAATATCCACTGCACCAGCTAATGCTGCGGTTTCAGTTGGGAAGGCCTCGCAGGTAAATTTCCGAGCCTCTGCTTCCAAGTCTGGACTATTTTGCAAAATGAGACGTGCCAAGGGGAAAAGTCCTGCTTCTCGGGCAATCGTCGCCTTGGTCCGCCGTTTTTCCTTATAAGGGAGATAAAGCTCTTCGACATCCGCTAATTTTTCAGCAGCCTCAATAGCCTGCTTGAGCGCCTCTGTCAGTTTGCCTTGTTCCTCAATCTTAGCAAGGACGGTTTCCTTTCGTTCAGCTAGAGCCGTTAAGGATTTGTCCCGGTCAATAATGGCCTTGATCGCTACTTCATCTAAATTTCCCGTCATATCTTTTCGATAGCGGGCAATGAAGGGAATGGTTGAGCCTTCTGCGGTCAGACTCAATACGGTATCGATTTGTTTTAAGCTAACACCCAATTCTTGGGCTATTTTTTCATATTTATCCATAGCTTCTATTATAGCATATTTTGCTACCATCAAAGGGGAGATCCCCTGTTCTGGTCTCTGTTTCAGGGATTTTTCATAGAATAATTTTGACCCCCTTGATCTTTCCTTTTATGCTCCATTTCCCCCTTGCTCTTTCCTTTTTGTTATAATGAAAGAAAATAAAAAGGAGGCCCAATAATGGCTATTAAATTCTCAAAAACAGATGATCTTGATAAAATGTTTGAAAACTTTGCAAGTTTTCCGGATGTAGAAAAGAAAGTCGAATTTCCTGAAGAAAAAAAGAAGGCAGAAACTGCTACAGCTAAAGAAGCAAAGAAGGTTAAGTAATGACATTCTTTCAACACCTTCCCTCTAGCGTCTTGCAGGCTGGGGCTATTTTTCTCTCGATTATTATCGAGGCCCTACCTTTTGTCCTAATCGGAAGTATCATTTCAGGGATTATTGAGGTCTATATCACCCCCGAAAGGGTCTATCGCTTTCTTCCCAAGAATAAATTTGGGCGGATCTTCTTTGGGACCTTTATCGGCTTTATCTTTCCTTCCTGTGAATGTGGAATTGTTCCCATTATCAATCGCTTTCTAGAAAAGAAAGTCCCAAGTTATACTGCTGTTCCCTTTTTGGTGACAGCACCGGTCATCAATCCCATCGTTCTCTTTGCGACCTACTCAGCCTTTGGGAATTCTGTCAAGATGGCCCTCTACCGCGCCCTTGGTTCCCTTTTGGTCGCAACGGTGCTAGGGATCTTTCTTGGTTTTATTCAGACAGATTCGATCCAAAAAGAACATCGTAAGGCTGTACATGAACATGATTTTAGGGGCTTGAGCAAAGGTCAAAAGCTCTTTCAAGTCTTGGTGCAAGCGATTGATGAATTCTTTGACACGGGACGTTACCTGGTATTTGGTTGTCTCTTTGCCAGCCTCGTCCAAGTCTATGTCCCAACACGGATCCTCACTTCGATCAGTGCGACACCGGTTATTGCTATTCTCCTTCTCATGGTCTTGTCCTTCCTCCTCTCACTTTGTAGCGAGGCGGACGCCTTTGTTGGATCCTCTCTTCTAACAAGTTTTGGAGTAGCGCCTGTTCTAGCCTTTTTGGTGATTGGGCCTATGCTTGATGTCAAAAATCTCCTCATGATGAAAAATTATCTCAAGACCCGTTTTATCTGGCAATTTATCGGAATTGTGAGTGGAGTTGTGCTCCTTTATGCTTGGTTTGTGGGGGTAGTGCTATGATTCGTTTCTTGATATTAGCTGGCTATTTTGAGCTCACCATGTACCTGCAATTATCTGGTAAGCTCAATCAATACATCAACTTACACTATTCTTACTTGGCTTATATTTCTATGTTCTTGTCCTTTGTTTTAGCTCTTGTGCAGCTGATCATCTGGGTCAAGCAGATGAAGATCCACAGTCATCTTTCTGGCTTCTGGGCAAAAGTGGCAAGTATTTTCTTGCTCTGTATTCCTTTGTTTGTCGGGCTATTTTTCCCTACAGTGACACTGGATTCCCAAACGGTCTCTGCCAAAGGCTACCACTTCCCGGTTGCGGCTGGTTCTTCCAAGGAAATCCAGCAGGACGAAGGGACAACAACCCAGTATCTCAAACCAGATACTAGTAGCTATTTTACCAAGTCAGCCTATGAATCAGAAATGAAGCAGGCGGCAAAGAAATATGTTGATAAAAAAGTGATCCAGGTGACCACTGAGAATTACATGGAAGTCATGGAAGTGATTTATGATTATCCTGACCAATTTGCAGGAAAGACGATCGAGTTGACCGGCTTCGTATACAATGACCCCAATAACAAGGACAGCCAATTTCTCTTTCGCTTTGGGATCATCCACTGTATCGCAGATTCCGGAGTCTACGGTCTCTTAACGACGGGTGCTCCGCAGCATTTCGAAAACAACACTTGGATCCATGCGAAAGGAACCTTGTCCATTGAATACCACAAGCAGCTCAAGCAAAGCTTGCCTGTCCTTCACATTAGCGATTGTAAGACCATTACGAAACCGGATAATCCTTATGTCTACCGCGTATTCTGATGAAGTTACCAAGTTTCTTTGGTGGTCGATCCAAACAGCCTATAGCAGTTGAAGCTAGAATCCACATTGATTCTAGCTTTTTCTATGCTTTCCTCTCAAATCCTCTAATCCAAGCGGAAAATATTCGGAACAACGATTCCATCAAAGAAATCTTGTAGATTTTATGGTAAAATATGGTTAATAAAATAGGAAATAGGTACTTAAATGTCTTCAAAAGTTATTGTAACCATTTTCGGGGCCAGTGGAGATTTAGCCAAGCGCAAACTCTATCCATCCCTTTTCAGACTCTATAAATCAGGAAATCTATCTGAACACTTTGCAGTTATCGGAACAGCCCGCAGACCATGGAGCAAGGAATACTTTGAATCAGTCGTGGTAGAATCCATCACAGATCTGGCCGATAGCCCTCAACAAGCTCAAGAATTCGCTAGCCATTTCTACTACCAAAGCCACGATGTCAATGATACCGAACATTACATCGCTCTGCGCGAATTACAAAACAGCTTGGATGAGAAATACCAAACGGAACACAACAAGGTCTTCTTCTTGTCCATGGCTCCTCAATTTTTTGGAACCATTGCCAAACACCTCAAATCAGAAGGCATTGTGGATGGGCAAGGCTTTGAGCGCTTGATCGTTGAAAAACCTTTTGGTACAGACCTAGAAACGGCTAGTCAGCTCAACAAGGAATTGGAAGAAACCTTTGATGAGGAACAAATCTTCCGGATCGACCATTACCTTGGAAAAGAAATGATCCAAAATATCTTTGCCATTCGTTTTGGAAATCTTATTTTTGATAATCTTTGGAACCGAGATTTTATTGACAATATCCAAATTACCTTTGCTGAACGCTTGGGGGTTGAAGAACGCGGTGGCTACTATGATCACTCAGGGGCCCTTCGAGATATGGTGCAAAACCATACCCTTCAGCTTTTGTCTTTGCTTGCCATGGATAAACCAGCTACCTTTACCAAGGATGCGATTCGGGCTGAAAAAGTAAAAGTATTTGAGCAATTGCACAATCCAACAGATGACGAATTGAAGAAATTCTTTATCCGTGGTCAATACCATTCAGGTACGATCAAAGGGAAAAAAGATATCTCTTATCGCAGTGAGCCCAATGTCGACCCTGAATCTACTACGGAGACCTATGCTTCTGGTACGTTCTTTGTTGATAGCGATCGCTTCCGCGGTGTGCCTTTCTTCTTCCGTACCGGAAAACGCTTGACGCAAAAAGGAACCATGGTCAATGTGGTCTTCAAGCAAACCGACTCCATCTTTGGACATAGCTTGCAACCAAATGTCTTGACAATTTATATCCAACCAAATGAAGGTTTCTCATTGAGCATCAACGGAAAAGAGGTCGGAGAAAAATTCAGCATCGCACCAATTTCCTTTGATTATGAAACAGATGCGACTGCAACTGGGGCTTCACCAGAGCCTTATGAAAAATTAATTTTCGACGTTTTGAACAATGACTCAACCAATTACAGCCACTGGCACGAAGTCCGTGCTTCATGGCAATTGATTGACCGGATTGAAAAACTATGGGCCGAAAATGGAGCACCGCTCTATGAATACAAGTCTGGATCCATGGGACCAACTGCATCCGATGATCTCCTTGCAGAATACGGAGCCGAATGGGTTTGGAAACCTGAACCTAAGAATTAAGGAAAGCCACCTTCGGGTGGTTTTTTTGATAGCGCAAGGAAACAAAAAGACAAATTGTCTTTTAAACAATTTGTCTTTTTCTATTTGACTCTTAAATCAAGCCTTCCAAGAGGCCTCTCATGAAGTTTTCTGAGTGGAATGGTCCGATGTCATCAATCTTTTCTCCGAATCCAATCAACTTCACTGGGATATCCAACTCTTCTCGAATCGCAAGGACGACCCCACCTCGAGCCGTTCCATCGATCTTGGTCAATACAATTCCTGTCACAGGTGTAATTTTTGAAAATTCTTTAGCTTGCACCAAGGCATTTTGACCGGTTGATGCATCGAGGGCCAGCAAGGTTTCATGCGGTGCATCGGGTACAACACGTTTGATAATCCGGCCGATTTTTTCAAGCTCCGCCATGAGGTTGTCCTTATTCTGCAGACGCCCCGCCGTATCAATCATCAGAACATCGATGTTTTCAGCGATCGCGCGTTCCATTCCATCAAAGACGACACTAGCAGGATCTGATTTTTCAGGACCTGTCACAACTGGAACATCTACGCGGCGTCCCCATTCTGCCAGTTGAGCTACTGCTCCTGCACGGAAAGTATCTGCTGCAACCAACATGACTTTCTTGCCTTCTTGTTTGTAGCGGTGGGCTAATTTCCCGATAGAGGTTGTTTTACCAACTCCATTGACCCCAACAAAGAGCATGACCGTAAGACCGTCTTGAAAACGAATGGCTTCATTAAACTGGCCATCCTTTTCATACAAGTCCACCAATTTTTCGATGATCACGCGCTTGAGAGCATCTGGTTTTTTGGCATTTTCCAAACGGGCTTCATAGCGCAACTCTTCGGTTAAATTAGAGGCCACTTGAACTCCAACATCACTCATAATCAAGAGTTCTTCCAATTCTTCAAAGAATTCTTCATCGACTGAACGGAAATTGGCAAAGAAGGCATTGAGGCGTGCTCCAAATCCAGTCCTTGTCTTTTTCAAGCTACGATCGTATTTTTCCTGAATGGTTTCTTGCTTAGGCTTAACCTCGTCTGGAATCGGCTCCTCTGCCTCTTCAACAGTCCTTTCCTCAACAGCTGATGCAGCTTCTCCTTGAGGAAGTCTGGACTCGGCTTCTGCTACTTCAGAAGTTTCCTCCACTTGAGCAATCGCTTCCGATACTTCAGGTTCTGAAACCTCATCCTGAGCTTCTACTAGTTCTGGAGACTCCTCTTCTGTCGTGCTCCCTTCTACTAGCTCAGCTTCAGATGATGGAGAAGCAATCGGTGACTCTTCTTCCAGTTCTGAACCGTTAGCCCCATCTGCTTCCTCACCATTTTCAGTTTCTTCCGCTTCAATTTTCACTTCTTCAAGAGGCTCAGTCTCCTCCGTTTCATCAGCTAGTGGTGAAACTTCTTCAGGACTTGCTTCTGTTTGAACAGGTTCAAAAACAACTGGAGACTCCTCTACTGGTACTTGGTCTTCATGAGTCTCTGATGTCACTTTTTCTTCTACAAGAGCTTCCTCTGCCGGCTCTTCTTGAGCGACGGTTGAAACAGGTTGATGAGTGGCTGCAATTCGCGCTTTGAGCTCTTGGTAATAAGCCTCCATATCAGCGATTTTTTGCTCTTCCTTGTCATTTAAGGTAGCCGCCGGATCCTCTTTGACAGTTTCTTCAACCTCCGTACTTTCCGTCACTTCTTCAGAAGACGGAAGCATTTTTTCAGTTTCTTCTTTTTTTCCAAATAAACGATCAAATAATCCCATTTATTCACTCTCCTTTAGCACATAATTTTCAATCGCCCATGCGACGGCATCTTGGTCATTGGTCACAGGGGCCACAAGCGCTGCAACTTCCTTCACTGCTGGAATCGCATTGCCCATGGCAACCCCCAGTCCAGCCCACTGGATCATAGACAGGTCATTGGCTTCATCTCCACAGGCCATGACTTGATCTGCCTTAAGACCCAAAATAGCTGCCAATGCCTCTAAACCTGTTGCCTTGTGAACATTTTTGGGGCACCATTCCAGCAACATTTCCCGAGATTTAAAAATTTCATAGTCTTGAAATAAGTCCGGCCTGATCTGCTTGATCGCTGCATCTAAAAAGTCTTGATCAACGGCTGTCACACACTTGTTGTAGGAAATCTTGGATGGCAGGTCTTTAAAATCTGTCTCAACAAAGTTTAGATAGGGATTGTAATGGGAATAGAGGGACTTCCGTTCCGAATAAATCTCATAAACCGTTCCCTCACTGATCGCATCCAGCGGAAGTCCGAGACGGGCTGTTTCATCATGAATGGTTGCGACATCTTCTGGTGCCAAGACAACTTTCGAGAGGATTTCTCCATTATTTCGCTGCACCAAACCACCGTTGAAGGTAATTGTATACTCTTCTTTGAGGCCTGCTGTTCCCAATTCTTCTAAAAGAAAATCCATGGCTTTCAAGGGGCGACCAGTGGTTAGAACCACCTTGACACCTTGGGCCTGTGCAGCAGCGAGAGCTGCTCTATTGCGAGGGGAGATCTTTTTTTCAGAATTGAGAAGGGTCCCATCTAAATCCAGCGCAATCAAGGAAATCTGACTCATACGATTTCCTCCATGTAGCGCAAGACAGAACCCGTCGCATGGTGGCCGATGACTGTTTCAGCAATCGCTAAGATTTCAGGACGTGCATTTTCTGGCGCTACAGGATGGCCCACGACTTGCATCATATGGAGGTCATTTAGGTTATCCCCAAAAGCCATCACCTGATCCATCGAGATCCCTAGTTTATCCGCTAAGGCGGTAATCGCCACTCCTTTATCGACATAATCGAGGACAATATCAATCGATTCAAAACCTGTCGTCATTGCTTTGACGCCTGGGATATTCTCAGTGACCCATTGCTCTCCTTCAAGAACAAGAGCTGCATCAAAGTTGGTGGTCAATTTGAAGATTTCATCTTGAATATCCACTAGGCTTTTCACTTTTTGAATGTTTTCATTGTAGTGCTGACTCAAGGCCAGATAGTCGGGATCTACTGTTTCCAAGACATAGCTTCCTTTTTTCCCAGTCAAAAGAAGCTTATTCGGGTCTGCATAAGGGGAAGCTTTCAAAGCCTCAAAAACACCCAAATAAAAGTCTTTGGACATTGTTGCTTCATAAAGATCTTCTCCATGAAATTCTACCACACTGCCATTTTCAGCAATGAAAATCATCTGGTCCTCAAATCCTTTAAAGAGGGATTTGAGAGAAAGAAGGGCACGGCCACTTGCAGCAGCAAAATAAATGCCTTTTTCTTTGCAGCTTGCTAATACCTTGCGTAAAAGGTCTTGATCATACTGATGTTGGTCATTTAGAAAGGTTCCATCCATATCCGTAGCGATCAATTTAATATCATTATTCTTCATTTTCTAAGTCTTTCAATTTTACTGAGACGATTTTAGAAACCCCAGATTCCTGCATGGTCACACCATAGATGGAATCTGCAGCTGACATGGTTCCCTTCCGGTGCGTCACGACAATAAATTGGCTTTCCTTATCAAAGCGGTTCAAATAATCCCCAAAGCGCTTGACATTGGCCTCATCTAGGGCAGCCTCTACCTCATCCAGAATGACAAATGGAATAGTCTTGACACGAATAATCGAGAACAGGAGAGCCAAGGCAGACAAGGCCTTTTCTCCACCACTCATGAGGTTTAAGGATTGGATCTTTTTACCAGGTGGCTGCACAGAAATTTCAACACCAGCTGTCAGAAGATCTGGCTCTGTCAGAATCAAATCAGCAGAACCCCCACCAAACATTTGACGGAAAGTGACTTTAAAGGATTCACGAATGGCTTCAAAATTTGATTTAAAGCGTTCCTTGACCTCGTCATTCATGTCGTTGATGGTAGACAGAAGCATATTTTTCGCAGCCAAGACATCCTCACGCTGGTTTGAAAGGAAATCAAAGCGCCCCTTCACCTCATCGTACTGCTCGATCGCATCCACATTGACCGGACCAAGTGCCTTAATATCTTTTTCGATGCTCTTGAGCTGGTTTTCAGCTGCCGCAAGATTTTCAACAGGTTTGGCCTGCTCTTTGGCTTGGTCAAAGCTTTGCATGAATTCATCGGTAATTTGCGTTAAAAGCTTGTTCAAGCGATCCGCATGCTTTTCACGTGTTGCTTCAGCTTTAGCTTGTTGACGAATCCACTCTTCGTTTTTCTTACGAGCTTGTTCCATCTGTTCTGCCACATCTTCGGCCTGGCCTTCCAAATCATCCAGCTCAAAGCGTTTCCGAATGATTCCTTGTTCCAGTTCCGTTTTCTTGGCTTGGGCCTGCGTCAATTGGTTGGCTAGCTGCTCCACATCCACTGTCTGAACTTTGGCCTCACCTTGTTCAATCAGCAATTGCAACTGATGCTCTTCTACTTCCAACTGGGAGATCGTTTCTTCCAAGCGACGAGCATCTGTTTGCTCGTAGCTTTGTTGGCTCTTATATTCGGTCTGTTGAAGTCGCAATTCTGCCAATTGCTCTTGCAGGTTTTGCACTTTTTGTTGCAGGACATCTTTGTCCGACTTCATGGTTTCAATATCGCGATTCAAATTTTCTTTTTGAAGCTCAATCGCTGCCAATTGCTCAGTAAGGGACTCCTGCTCTTCTTGTAGAGATTGAGTCGCATCTGTTGCCAATTCTGACTTCAAAGCCTCTAAGAGTTCCTGAATTTCTTTCAGTTGCTCTTGGCTTTGTTGATAGGCCAATTGGGCCCGCTGTTGCTCCAGACGCGCTTGCTCACCCTGGCTTTGAATGGAAGCCAGGTATTCTTGCGCCTGCTTGAGCAGATTGTCCTTGGTCTCTACCTCCTGCTCAGCTTCTCTCAAACGAGTATCCAGAGCTTTCATTTCCTGCTTCAAACTATCTAATTCTGGTTTGACAAAGACAGTATTTTGGGAGCGATTGGCACCACCGGCATACGATCCTCCGGTCCGCAATTCGGTCCCATCCAGGGTCACCATTCGAACTTGATAGTTGACTTTACGAGCCGCCTCACGCGCATGCTCCGTCGTGTCAAAGATGGCCGTTACTCCAAGCAAGTTTTGGAAAATCTGCTCAAAACGATTCTCATAGGTCACCAAGTCACTCGCAATTCCTAAAAATCCTGCACTGGTTTGAATCAGCTCCAGATTCCGGGGAGAAAGTTGACGGGCTTTGATCGTCGTTAGCGGAAGGAAGGTTGCCCGTCCTAAGCGATTTCGTTTCAAGAAGTCAATTGCTCGCGTTGCGGCCTTTTCATCCTCGACAATGATCTGTTGGCTGCTAGCTCCCAGAGCAATTTCAAGCGCTGTTTGGTAGTCTTTTGAGAAACTCAAATTCTCACTAACAGCCCCACAGATGCCTCCTAGACGGTCCGCTTCTTGCAAGACACTCTTGACACCTGCATAGAAGTTACTATGGTTCTTCTGAATGGCTTCCAAGCTATTGATCCGCGCCCTTTTGTTTTTGCTCTCATCCATCAAGTCAAACATGGCCGTTTGAGCCTCTTGGTAGGCAGCTTTGGCTTGCTCCACTTTTACCAATTGATTTTGGTATTCTGCTAATAGACCTTTGACCGTCGCTTGTGCCTGATCCAACTCCTCCAATTGTCGAACTTCTTTTTCCTTAGCAGCTTCAAAATTGGATTGCGCCTTGGTCAAGTCCTCTTGACGATGGCTAGATTCTTGCAGGAGTGCTTGGATCCGGCTCTCAATAGCTGTCCGCTCGTTAGATTTTTCAGCTTCTGTCTGTAAGAGCTCCACATACTGCTCACGTAGATGCTCAATGACTTGTTCCGGATCTTCTTCATAGTTGGCTAATTCTTTTTCCAGCTCTTCTTGTTGCTGACGGTTCTCTATCAGTCTTTGTTGAAGAGTTGCTAGCGTCTCTTGTTTTTGAGCCAACTCTTGTTTCGCTTCTTCCAGACGGGCCAAAACAGCATCCAGTCGCTCTAGATTTTCCTTGCGACTATGGGCTGCTTGACTCGATTGGAGCTTAGCGACTTCGATTTGCTTTTCCAAATCACTGATCAAACGAGTGACCTCTAGCAAGCTCGCCTGGTCCTCAGCTAAGCTTTCATCCAACTGATGGCGGGCTTTCTTAATGCGGAGGTTATCTTCTTCTAAAATCTGACGACGTTGGTAATAAGAGGCCAACTGTTCTTGAATGGATTTTTCTTCTTGGTCAGCCTTTTCATAAAGGTCCTTTGTCAGATCGACTTGAGCGACCAAAACGTCCAGTAAGAGAACCTGGCGTTCTTGGTCTAATTCCAAGAAACGACGAGCAACCGTCGCTTGCTTTTCAAGAGGCTGGATCTGTCCTTCTAATTCATAGAGGATGTCCTCTAGACGGTCCAAATTCTCCTGGGTTTGGTTGAGTTTGGTCTCCGTTTCCTTGCGCCGCGTCTTAAATTTCAAGACACCAGCTGCTTCCTCAAAGATAGCCCGGCGTTCTTCCGGTTTGGAGTTAAAGATCTCCTCTACCCGTCCTTGGGAGATAATAGAGAAGGAATCACGTCCCAATCCCGTATCCATGAACAAATCATGCACATCTCTGAGACGTACTTTCTTGCCGTCGATCTTGTACTCGCTGTCTCCAGAACGATAAATATGCCGTTCGACACGAATTTCTTTCCCTGCCTGCTGGATAAAACCATCCTGGTTATCTAAGACAACTGTGACACAGGCATAATTCAGCGGTTTACGCGATTCTGTCCCTGCAAAGATGACATCGGGCATCTTGCCCCCACGTAGACTCTTGACACTGGATTCCCCTAAGGCCCAACGCAAGCTCTCCGTGATATTTGATTTTCCAGATCCATTAGGCCCTACAACAGCAGTGACTCCTTTGTCAAACACAACTTTTGTCTTATCCGCAAAGGATTTAAAGCCTTGGATTTCAATCTCTTTTAGATACATGGCCCATCATTCCTCGTTTCAACTGCATTGCGGGCTGCTTCCTGCTCCGCTAATTTCTTGGAACGACCATGACCATGTCCCATCGTTTGACCGTTCACGAACACTTCTACTTCAAACTCTTTGGCATGAGCTGGACCGGACTCATTTACCACTTGGTACTGAATTTCCACATCCCCGTGAACCTGCAACAGTTCTTGCAAACGGGTCTTGTAGTCAATAACTTGGGAAAATTGACCCGTTTCCACCTTGGGAATCATGACCTGATAGACAAAGCGCTTGACCGCTTCCACACCTTGATCTAAGAGCAAGGCACCTAAAAAGGCTTCAAACAAATCGCCAAGAATCGTATCGCGGTACCGACCGCCTGATTTTTCTTCGCCTTTGCCTAGTTTAATATAACGGTCAAATTGGCAATCCCGAGAAAAACCAGCCAAACTTTCTTCACGGACAATCATGGAACGGAATTTGGACAAATCTCCCTCCGGTCTGTTTGGGTGTTCCTTATACAAATATTCGGAAATAACTAATTGAAGAACAGCGTCTCCTAAAAATTCCAAACGTTCGTTATGTGAAATTTTTAAGAGGCGGTGCTCATTGGCATAAGAGGTGTGCGTAAAAGCTGTATCTAATAAACTGCTATCTGAAAAAACGATCTGAAACCGTTCCGATAACAGGGCTTGTAATTTCTCCATGGGAAGCCTACTTTCTAATAAATTCATACTCTTAAGTATACCAAAATTTTAATACGATTACCATTAGATATCCATTAGATACGGTTAGTTGATTCACTATGTTTTAGGTGTGTTTGGATATCGCTCAAATAAGTTGAATACCACGTTTTGTAAATTTACTCCATGAATTTTAACTTTCTTCAACTGGCGCATTTCTATATCTTACCAACTTAACCCCCATTCCTTATAGTAGGTTTTATTTCTTAACCTCCTTATTTTTTACCCCTTTCTGATATAATAGTCACAGAAAGGAGGGCTTTATATGCCTTTTACTGAACTTGAAGTCCAAACTTGGACATTGTATACAACTGTGGTTATTGCTCTAGTGGGGTTCTTTTTTAACATTGTATCCCTTCATCGTACAAAGCGAGCCGAGGAAGATATGGCTAGGCCATATGTAAATGTCTTTGTCGATTTATTTGAAATAAAGGACCGACAAAGAGTTTATGTTATTAAAAATTTCGGAAAGACACCTGCCTACATTACCGACATAACTGTCCATGGGAATCTAGGTATCTATAATCAGCATAATTTTAAATCTCTTGTAGGAAATATGATTGCTCCTGGTCAAAAATTCACTTCTAATATTGAAGATGATTTTAAAGGATCATCGAAAATCACGATTTCATACAGAGATAACAATAGGAAAGTATACCAAGATACTTTTACACTGGATACAAATATAGGTTTGACTATGTCATACACTTTAAATGAATCTAACAAAACAGATGAGATTCCAAGTACTATAAGACAATCTACAATGGCGCTGTTACGTGCGTTTCGCTAATTTTAGTTCCATTGTCATAATGAACTACAGTTCAAACATCTCCACTTGTTTTAATATTGATATGTACTTTTTCATCGTCAAGCGTGTTGGCGATGATTTTATTTTTTGCGTCGATAGCATCATTAATATTATTTGCATAAATTTCATATACAATATCAACATTTGCATTAGCCATGTAATTTTCACCTCCTATCTAAATTCGTCCAAGCTGACCTCTAGTGCATCAGCTAATTTGCACATATTCGTCCAAGACATCTCTTTCAATTTTCCAGCCTTTAAGTTAGAAAAATTCGATTGAGAAATACCTGACTTTTTAGCTAGTCGATACACCGACCAGCCCCTTGATTTTAATTGTTGTTCAATCTTTTCCTACAGCTTAAACACTATATGTTGTGTATTTTCAATATTTCCAACCCTTTTTATTACTATATATTGACAAATGAAAGCTTTTGCATTATAATCTATCTTGACTGAGACCTCTCACCGTTTTAGTCAAAATTCAACAGAAAGAAATAATAATTATGGACCCTAACCAATTACAAGACTTTCTTCCTCTTGTTACAGGATTTTTAGGAGGAGCTACTTCAGCCGGTGTATTCGCTGGCCCAATTCAAACATTGCAAGATTGGTGGTATATCAATTATGGCTACAACGTTTCTAATCAAGCAGCATTATTGCGTGCAAAAAACGAAATTGATGTTGAGAATCTCAAAAATAGCACGCTTCAAGAAGTGGCAGCTATCCCACCAGAGAATATTCAAGAACCACCCCTAAAAATAATAGGTCCTGCTTTGGAAGCATCTAAGTATTATATTGAAGAAGAAGAGCTACGCTCTATGTTCGCAAAAATATTATCTAGTTCATTTGATAATCGAAAAAACTCAGTTATCCACCCCTCTTTTGTTGAGATTATTAAGCAACTAGATGTCACAGATGCACGTATTCTCCAATTCTTAAAAGAGCATGACCACACAGCAGGCTCACCGATTCCTTGCATGAAAGCTGTCATAAAATCCGATATTGGTTCTAAAACTATACTGCCAATCATCTACTTTATAGATGGATCTGAAAGAATTGATGAACTTGCTCCTTCTTTAACGAACTTAGAACGACTAGGGTTGTTAAAGATTGAAGATGATAGATATTCTGCAGATGATTCAAAGTATGATTTCATTAGAAACAACTATTATGTTCAACATGTTCTTCAAAGTTATCCAGAAATTAGTATTGAAAAAATGTGTTTTTCTATCACTCCTCTTGGGGAGAATTTTTTGGAAGTCTGCTTGTAATCGATTCAGCAAATTCTTCTACAATTGATTTTTCAAAATCCATATATTTTTTATATGATAAATTGTAGTACAATCTCATTAAAAGAATAAATATAGGAAGAAATAATTATGGTAGGAAGAGATAAACTGACGCCTCTTGAATAGAAATGCGTTTAAAAATCGCTGATGAGTTAAATAGACTTAAAAAATGGCTAAACTCAGTCGGCAAGATATTGTTAGAGAATCTGGAATATCGCAAAGCACGTTGAGTCAGTATTTTTCTGGAAAGAGATTGCCTTCCAAGACAAATAGTAAGAAATTAGCTGACTTCTTTAACGTTCCTTTCGAGCAGATTGATCCTCGATTAGATACTTCTTCTATTGTTAAAAGCGAAATCGCAGAAAAAATTGATAAAGTTGTATCTCAACTCGACCCAGAACCATACCAGCATAATGTACTAACTTACGCAGAAGGACAACTTGAGGAGCAAAATCAAACCAAGAAGAGACTTGCCGAGGTCCGTGAAGTGTCTGTCCAGTACTTCGCATACAACTACTACGACCAGCCTGTTTTTGCTGGTACTGGGCAATATCTAAATGAGGTACAAATTGATACAATCCAGTTGCCTGTGAAGGTGGACGCTGACTTTGTCTGCCCGATTTACGGAGATTCCATGGAACCAGATTACAAATCTGGGGACTATGTATTTGTAAAACTAACGGTAGAGCTTCCAAGTGGTACGGTTGTGGTATTTGACTACGAGGGAGAAGAGTTCATCAAACAACTGGTAATAGAGAAAGATAAGGCCTATTTGAGAAGTTTTAACAAAAAATACAAAGATATACAAATCAACTCCGATAGCGATTTTAGAATCATAGGTAAAGTCGTGGATGTGTGTAGAGAAGAAAAATAAAAAACCATTGTAAATTAAATGATGGTGGTTGACAAATTATATAGGCTAGTGGGATAGCCAAAAGGAGAATAATATGAAAAAGGTAACATTCGTAGCAATTGTAACACTCACACTATTCTTGACTGGGTGCAGTCAAAATGGACCAGATACAGACAAAAGTCAAGAAGAAACAACTGAGCAAGTAGCTACAGAGCAAAGCTCTGAAAAGTCGAAAAAAGAAAAGGCTTGGGAGTTGGTCGAAAAGGCCAAAGCTAAAAGCAAAGAAGAAAATCAAGGCGAGGAGCAATACAGAAAGGCTACTGGGCACGTTAGCACGGTTAGACCGCTACTGGATCAGTTTGCGAACTCTTATAAACAATGGCTTGAGTCAAGTCAAATGGAAGTTTACTATCGTAGCGATAGGGTCGCAGTATTGCTACCTGTTGGATCGTCCGAACTCACAAATGATCAGTTACATCAAACCGCAGACGGCCTGCTTAAAATCAAAAACGATGTAGAGAAAACGTATAAAATGACTGACGCAAACTTTACCGCACCGCCCGTTTATGTGCATGACAAGGACGAAGTCCAACTTGCGCACGAAGAAAACGGCACGATGATTTACGACAAATAAAATACTTAGCGGGAGCTTATTATAGATTTAGAAAATGCAAGGCTAAAATTACAATGTGAACACTGCAAGAATGACATCATCTTAACATTCCACACGCGCAGATGCCCAAAGTATGGAATGGAATATGATCCAGACGAGGTGAAGCAAATCTTTTATGACTACGAAAGCCATGTAGAGAATAGCAAAGCCACGCAAGTGGGCAATGCTCTCGAAGGTGCTGGGGAAGCTAGGCAAGGGTGCGGAGAAGCTCTCAGCAATTTGGGGTACTTAATCATTATTATCTTACTCTTGATTCCACTACTGAATTTTATTTTTAGTTTAATGTAAAACAAAAAACCGCCCCCCCAAAAACAGGACGGTAGATAGAAAAGATGTTATATATTTAGAACCTAAAACCATATCCGACAGGCTGGGCCACTCAAATATCCAAACGACACTCGATATGTACACACACTTAAACGATAGACAGTGGTCAGATGTTGCAGATTGCTTATTAAAATTTCTTGAAGCGTAGTCAAAAACGTAGTCAACACACCAAAACCCTTGATACACAAGGGTTTTTATTTTTATACCAAAAAAGAAGCACGAACGCACTTCTTTTCCTAGTTCTAGGGCCTGAATTCTCCAATTTTAATCAGGATTTTCTTCTGTTGGATTTTTAGGCTTATTAGGGATCACTTTTAAGAGATAATAGGTGATAAAAATCGTCAAAGCACCTAAAGCAAGCTTCACCCAAATAATCGGGGCCAGATAGATCGAAATCCCCATCAGAATGTAGATCTGAAGAAGGATCCATTTCTTCCGTTCTTTGGCAATCGTTTTGGTCTCTCGGTAATCCGCTACATAGGTTTGATAAAGCTTGGTTTGGTTGAGCCAAGTTTCAAAGCGTTTGGAACTTTTAGCAAAGCAGGCCATAGATAGCAGTAAAAAGGGGGTCGTCGGTAAAATCGGTAAGGGAATCCCAATAATTCCTAATCCCAAAGACACAAAACCAATCGTAAGATAAACAAGGCGCATTTACTTCTCCTTTGTATGATTCATTTTTTGCTATCACTCTACAGCGTTCACATCTGACATTTGAAGCTTCATCTTAGATGGATCTGACATTCCATCGACAATCTTCATTTGCTCCTCGTTCAATGGTAATAATATCATAGTTGCTGTATGAGAGGGTAATTCACCACTATCTTTGATGAAATAGCTAACCTTTTGATTCTCAAAAATAGTCTTGCTATCATAAGACCACGTAATTGAAAAATTCAAATCTTTCTTGATATCCACATCTGTCTTATTGACCAACATGAGCGCTGCTCTTCCTTCAGAAATAGCTCCCGTGAAGTAGAGCGCCATATTACCTTCACTTCCGAGTTCAGGATGTTCCTTGACCAATTTTTTTCCTAACTCAATTAGCTCAGTTGTTTTACCTTCATACTGAGGTGCTACTACAAATTTCAAACCTTTTTCTTCTTTAGAAGACTCTGATACTTTTGTTTCCTTCGTCGTTTGATTGGAAGTCGACTCTTTCGTATCTTGCTTAGACTGACTACAAGCTGTTAAAGCAACCAAACTAGCCAGTAATAACATCATTTTTTTCATTTATTATTTCTCCTCTACTCTCGTGACTCTCACTCAGAATTCATTCTTTCCTATCATACACGAATTTTGGGTAAAGAGCAAATTCATTACTAGATGTAGATTTCCTCAAATAGGCATATAAAAAACCACCCGCAGGTGGTTTTCCATCTTATATCTTCGTCAAAGGGGTCGCGGTATCTGGCGAGGTATCTAACACCTCAAAATCATGGCCAACAGCTAGATCTGCTCGAGCTAGTTGATTCTCCATGGTCATATGGGCCAATTCTTTGATATTGTTCTCTTTTGACAAATGTCCCAGATAAATCTTCTTGGTGCGATTCCCCAAGGTTCGGATCATGGCATCGGCACCATCTTCGTTAGAAAGGTGGCCTAGGTCTGACAAGATCCGCTGCTTCAAGCGCCAAGCATAAGAACCTGCTCGAAGGATCTCTACATCATGGTTGGACTCAATCAGATAGCCATCAGCATCCGCGACGATGCCTGCCAAGCGATCGCTCACATAGCCCGTGTCCGTCAGCATGACGAAGCTCTTGCCATCCTTCATAAAGCGATAGAATTGAGGGGCAGCAGCATCGTGACTGACCCCAAAACTTTCGATATCGATATCGCCAAATGTCTTGGTCTTCCCCATTTCAAAAATGTGCTTTTGAGCATCATCGACCTTTCCTAGATACTTGGTCCCTTCCATAGCCTTCCAAGTGGCTTCATTAGCATATAGATCCATACCATATTTCCTCGCTAAAACACCCACACCATGGATATGGTCTGAGTGTTCGTGCGTAATCAGAATGGCATCTAAATCTTCTGGTTTGCGATCAATTTCAGCCAATAGTCCCGTAATCTTTTTCCCTGAGAGACCTGCATCAATGAGCAGTTTTTTCTTTGGTGTCTCAAGGTAGAAAGAATTTCCACTAGAACCTGAAGCTAAAATACTGTACTTAAATCCCTCTTCTGTCATTGACTCCTTATTCTTCCTCTTCTGTATCCCAGTCGTCTTTAATCGCATCTTTGTCGTACGGCAAGACAATGGTAAAGGTAGATCCCTTGCCATATTCACTCTTGGCCCAAATAAAGCCTTTGTGTTGCTTAACGATCTCCTTAGCAATGGCTAAGCCCAGACCAGTCCCACCTTGGGCCCGGCTACGCGCCTTATCCACTCGGTAAAAGCGATCAAAAATGCGCGGCAAGTCTTTCTTGGGAATCCCCAAGCCCTCATCTGAGATAGAGATAATCAACTGGGCGTCTGTCGTTTTCATCCCTACCTTGATCTTTCCACCATCAGGTGAGTACTTGATGGCATTGTTCAAGATATTATCGATCACCTGGGTCATTTTATCCGTATCAATTTCCACCCAGATCGGAGTGATCGGGTATTCCCGGATCAGTTCATACTTCTTGGTATCTTCTTGCGATTGACTCTTGATCTTATCAAAGCGGTTCAAAATAAAGGTGATAAAGGCCGTAAAGTTGGTCAACTCGATCTCCAACTGACTAGTTTCATTGTCGATTCGAGAAAGACTCAAAAGATCTGTGACCATGCGCATCATGCGGTTGGTTTCATTGAGTGAAACCTTGACAAAATCTGGTGCTACTGGCTCTGACAAAGCGCCATCGTCTAGGGCTTCCAGATAGGATTTCACACTGGTCAAGGGAGTCCGCAATTCATGGCTCACATTGGAGACAAAGAGGCGACGTTCCCGTTCTTCCTTGTCCTGCTCTGTCGTATCGTGCAAGACAGCTACCAGACCAGAGATAAAACCTGACTCTCGACGAATCAAGGCAAAGCGCACACGAAGACTTATGTATTCCCCATTTTCATCCTGGGAATCAATGGTCAACTCTGGTACTTCTGTAATCAAGCTGCGCAGATCATAGTCATCTCCAAGCGAAAGCAAATCCAAAATACTGGTATTGAGCACCTCATCCGGATTAACATTCAATTGCTTGGCTGCCATTTCATTGACCATGATGATCTGACCGCGTCTGTTGGTCGCAAGCACCCCATCTGTCATATAAGAAAGGATACTGGTCAAACGCTTGGTTTCTTGTTCCAAGTTTTCATGCGTCAGGCGAATAACCTCAGACAGATCATTGATACTATTGGTCATATCCGTCAGTTCTGGACTTCCTTGCATGTCGACCACTTCGGAATAGTCCCCTGCAATCAGATCCTTAATTTTGGCGTTTAATTGTCTGAGCTTGATATTGTCCCTACGGTTTTCTAGCAAAAGCAAGGCTACCACAATGATAAACCCAACCGTAATCAGAACAAAGACAAAGTTCGACGACATGACAAATTGTTTTAGTTGATCAATCATTGTTTCTCATATAATATCCGACACCACGGCGGGTCAAGATATATTCTGGACGTCCCGGTGTGTCCTCGATTTTTTCACGCAAACGACGAACCGTCACATCCACCGTCCGAACATCACCAAAGTAATCATAGCCCCACACCGTCTCAAGAAGGTGCTCACGGGTCATGACTTGACCGACATGGGTCGCAAGGTGATAGAGCAATTCAAACTCACGATGGGTCAAGTCCAATTCTTTGTTGCCCTTTTGAACCAAGAAAGCGTCTGGAAGGATGTGAAGATCACCAATGACAATTTCCGTATCGGCCTCATTTTCAAGCTGAGGATCCGCTGCAAACTCCGAACGACGCAACAAGGCCTTCACACGCGCTTGCAATTCTCGATTGGAGAAAGGTTTGGTGACATAGTCATCAGCCCCAATTTCAAGTCCGATCACCTTATCAAATTCCGTATCTTTAGCAGATAGGACAATGATCGGCACATTGCTGGTCTTGCGAATGGTACGCGCTACTTCCAAGCCATCAATCTCTGGCAACATCAAATCTAGAATAATAATATCCGGATTCTCAGCCGCAAAGACTTCCAAAGCTTCCCGGCCATCAAAGGCGGTCAATACCTCATAGCCCTCTTTTGCCATGTTAAATTTGATAATATCTGAAATTGGTTTTTCATCATCAACTACTAATATTTTTTTCATCTTACATACCTGTTTCTAATGCTACTTTTCCTTATCAATCTCTATCTTCTTATTATATCAAACTTATGAAGAAATGTGGAGTCTCAATTGCTGGACTTTCTAATAAGACTACGCAAAAAGACTGAGATCGTTACATCTCAATCTTTTCTTTTTGTATTATTTTGAAACACGAGATTTGTTGGCGATATCAGCTAGGATAGTTGCTACAAACTCATCATGTTTAAACATTGAAACGGTATCTACTTTCAGAGGAGATGTAGTTCTTCCTTTTTTGAATAAGGAATCTAAAATTTCTTCCTTTCTCTATCTTTTTAAATGAATTGATTTCTTCAGAGAAAGACTGTAAAATTTTTGATATAATATGTAGGATGGACTGATGGATATTTAAAAGATAATGTTCAAAAGAATGACAGGTGAGAATTAAAAATATGTAAGATTGGACAGAAGTCTCTCTACCATCATCCATGCAGAAACAAAATTATATGAAATAAAAGGAGTAACCAATGACCGGAAACTATTCAACAAGGGAATTCCGTGAGAAATTATATGATGACCTTCATGTTCGATTAAGTAATATATTGATTTTAATGTGTTCGATTTTTATTGCCTCTATAGGCCTAAATATGAATTCAACAGCTGTCGTTATTGGAGCTATGCTGATTTCCCCTCTTATGACACCGATTGCTGGACTGGGGTTTGGTTTAGCTATTTTTGATACGCGTTTAATCGAGCAATCTCTAAAGGTTTTATTTACTCAAGTATTGGTCAGTTTGCTTGTATCGGCTCTGTATTTCTGGATTTCTCCCTTATCTTATGCAAGTAGCCAGTTGATTGCACGAACCTCTCCAACCATTTGGGATGTTCTCATTGCTATTGCGGGTGGGATAGCAGGTGTCATTGGTTCAAGGAAAAAAGAAGCAAACAATATCGTACCAGGAGTAGCCATCGCAACAGCTCTGATGCCACCTATCTGCACTGCGGGTTATGGCTTAGCTAGTGGAAATGTACGATTTTTATTTGGGGCTCTTTATCTTTTTTCGATCAACTGTGTCTTTATCATGCTAACCAACATTGTTGGAACAAAAATTATGATGAAAAAATCTGCCTTAAGTTCATTTAAAGAGCTAAACATTAAAATGAAAATTGGGTTGATCTCCTTGATTGTATTATTGGTTCTTCCAGCCAGCTATTCAGCATTCACTCTGACGATGAATGAAAAACGAAAACAAGAGATCAAACAGTTCGTAGGAAAAGAGTTCTCCAATTATACGGTCATTAATCAAGTTTACAAGTCAAAGAAAAATGAATTGGTCTTGACGGTTGTTGGAGATCCGATTTCAGAAGAAGAATTAGAAACCATTCGCCAAAAACAAGCCTCTTACGGTATTGAATCTGTTCAATTGAAAGTCAATCAAGTCAATAATTCGCAAAAATTAGATAGTGAGATGACCAAGGAATTTTATGAAAACATTGACAAGTATATCGATCAAAAACTCTCTGAAAAAGATTCACAAAACGATCTCGTAAAAGAAAATGAAGCAGACAAGGACTGAGGATAGTCAACTTATCTAACTCATGGAAGCAAATCTTGGGAGGATATCCTATATCCAAAAGTTAATGGATAGAAAGGATTGTTGATGAGGATACTATTTGTGGTGGTTTGACCAATTACGATACTAGCTCAGGTTAAATAAAATATAAAAAAGCAACAACTGAAATAGTTGTTGCTTTTTCTTACTGAAAAATGTTTCCCAGACTGTGATCGTTTTATTTCTCAACACGAGATTTATTTGCAATATCTGTAAGAATCAATTCTACAAATGCATCTACCGGCATGGTTTCTGTTTCTTTTTGACCATAACGGCGAACGTTTACAGCCTGCTCTTCCATTTCCTTGTCCCCAACGATCAATTGATAAGGAATCTTTTGAGTTTGAGAAGCACGGATCTTGAACTGCATTTTTTCATTGCGTTCATCCACATCGGCACGAACACCGCGATCACGAAGTTTCTTAGCCACGTCCCAAGCATAGTCTACGTGTTTTTCGTTCGATACTGGGATAAGGGTTACTTGGTGAGGTGCAAGCCAGGTTGGGAAAGCTCCCTTGTAGTTTTCAATCAAGATCGCAGTAAAGCGTTCCATGGTTGAGATAACCCCACGGTGGATCATGACTGGACGGTGTTCTTCCCCGTCTGCTCCAATGTAATGAAGATCAAAGCGTTCTGGAAGCAAGAAGTCCAATTGGATAGTTGAAAGAGTTTCTTCTTTACCAAGAGCTGTTTTCACTTGGATATCCAATTTTGGTCCGTAGAAGGCTGCTTCCCCTTCAGCTTCATAGTACTCAACACCCATATCATCAACGGCTGCTTTCAACATGCGTTGAGCATTTTCCCACATTTCATCGTTATCAAAGTATTTGTGTTTGTCTTCAGGATCACGGTAAGACAAGCGGAAACGATAATCTGTCAAGTTAAAGTCTTCATACACATCGATGATCAATTGAAGAATCTTCTTGAATTCTTCCTCGATTTGTTCTGGAGCCACAAAGGTATGACCATCATTCAGAGACATTTCACGCACACGTTGAAGTCCTGTAAGGGCACCAGATTTTTCATAACGGTGCATCATACCGATTTCAGCGATACGGATTGGCAATTCACGGTAAGAGTGCACATGGTGTTTGTAAACTTCGATGTGGTGAGGACAGTTCATTGGACGAAGAACAAACTCTTCTCCATCCCCCATATCCATTGGTGGGAACATGTCTTCACGGTAGTGATCCCAGTGACCTGAAGTCTTATAAAGTTCTACAGAAGCAATTGGTGGAGTGTAGACGTGTTGGTAGCCTGCTGCGACTTCTTTATCAACGATATAGCGTTCCAACTCACGACGGATCGTCGCACCATTTGGCAACCAGAATGGAAGACCTTGACCAACTTCTTGAGAAATCATGAACAAATCAAGCTCTTTCCCAAGTTTACGGTGGTCACGCTCTTTAGCTTCTTCACGCATTTGAAGGTAATTCTTCAAGTCTTTCTTGTCGAACCAAGCAGTACCGTAAATCCGTTGCATCATAGCGTTATCGCTATTTCCACGCCAGTATGCACCTGCCACATTCAAAAGGTGGAAGATTTGGATACGACCAGTTGATGGGACGTGTGGGCCACGGCAAAGGTCCACGTATTCACCTTGACGGTAGATGGTCAAACCACCTTCGTCTTCAGAGTGTTCCTCGATCAATTCCAACTTGTAAGGGTCGTTTTTGAAGATTTCACGGGCTTCATCTTTTGTCACTTCTTCACGAATAGATGGGAAGTTTTCTTTAACGATTTTCTTCATTTCTTCTTCGATACGAGGAAGGTCTTCGTTAGAGATTTGACCAGCTTGGTTGTCTGTATCGTAGTAGAAACCATCTTCGATGGCTGGACCGACACCCAAGTGGATATCTGGGAAGAGGCGACGAGCTGCTTGAGCAAACAAGTGAGCCGCTGAGTGACGCAAGATTGGAAGAGCATCTTCGTGATCAGGTGTCACGATTTCAATGCTTCCGTCTTCAGTGATAGCACGAGTGGTGTCAATCAATTTGCCGTTGAATTTACCAGCAAGAGCTTTTTTAGCTAGGGAATTGCTGATCGATTGTGCAATATCAAAAGTAGTAACGCCAGATTCGAATTCACGAACAGCGCCATCTGGGAAAGTAATCTTAATCATGATTTTCTCCTTATAAAGTTTTTAGTAGCTAAATGGGTGGGAGGTGTCTTTGAACATTGGAATCATCATTCCTTTTGATGTCTTCATTAAGAAATCAAAAAAGCGACCTCCTCAAAAGGACGTCGCAACGTGGTTCCACCTTCATTTATGTTCCTCAAAAAAGAGGGACACCTCTGATTGGCTCTAACGTAGCCACCGTTTTATGTTTGCATAAAAGAATCACGAGTAGTCCCAAACCTATCCTCTACGCGATTTCCAGCCCCACGCGCTCTCTATCAGATTTCCTAGATTTGATATGTCTCTGTCAGTTATTATAGCACGATTGAAAAATTTTGCAAGAAAAAGTTTCATTTTCAATCAAAGAAATGTGTGATTTTACGGATTTTCTTCACTTGTTTGACCGAAGCCTTCATCATCTTCACAGATCCATTGACCGGAAGAGCAATCACCTTGGTCGGGATTTTCACAATGGTCTTAGACATCCGCTTGACTCGACTTTGCTCAGGATTCAAATCATTTGAAAAGTCTTTAGAGATGATTTTATCCAAGTAAAATTCGTAGACCCGACGGCCAAAGGTTGCTGCAGAAATATCATCAATCTTTTCTGCCCACTTGGTCTCATCGATTGGAGGCATCTCCTCAATCGCTTCAAGAATCGCTTGTGCCAGATCACTCTCTTCATAAAAGAGCTTTCCAAACATAGGGTCATCAATCACATGATCGAGATAAGGATTGCCATGAGCGATGATCGGGGTACCACTCGCAATACTCTCTAAATAAGTCAACCCTTGCGTCTCACTCGTTGAAGCTGAAATAAAGAAGTCAGCCGCCTTATAGTAAAGAGCTGTCTCATTTGGTGGGATCATCCCTGTAAAGACAACCGCATCTGAAATCCCCAGTTTCGCCGCTTGTTTTTTCAAATCATCCAAATAAGGACCATCTCCAGCCACGATCAACTTAACTTTTGGATTGACCTTGAGGACATCAGGAAGAGCCGCAATAACAGCCTGAATATTCTTTTCATAAGAAACCCGCGACAGACTCAGTAAAAGCGTTTCATCTTCTGCGACTTCATATTTTTCACGAAGGGCTGCTGTCTCTGTCGGAGTGATTTCTGGTCGGTCAAACTTGGCCAAATCAATCCCTGTCGGAATAATGCGTTTTTCTGCCTTGACCTTGTACTTTTGGAGCAAGTCATAGACGATCTCACTAGGACAGATCACGCCGTCCAGATCATTCATATAACTTCTCACAATGTATTTGACCATACTTGGGCGAATGACCATGCCTCTTGCAATATAGCGGACATAGTCCTCATACTGGGTATGGTAGGTATGAATGACTGGAATCCGCAACTCGCGTCCAATCCACACTCCCAAAAGGCCCAGTGAAAACTCAGTCTGGGTATGGATAATATCCAGCTGGTATTGCTTGGCAATGGCAAGCGCCTTTGAGAATCCACGGTAAGCGACGCGGCGGTCCTTAAAGGCGAAGAAAGGCACACTTGGAATCCGAATGATCTTCCAATCTTCATAGCGGTTGACATCTTTATCCGTTGTCGTAAAGATAAAGACTGTGTGACCCAATTTTTCTAATTCTGTTTTGAGCGTCCGAATACTGGTCGCCACTCCCGAAACTTGCGGGAAATAGGTATCTGTAAATAACCCTACACGCATCTTACATCTCCAAAACTGTTTGATAGGCTTCGACCAATTGATAAGCCACTAAGTCAATCGAACGACTTTCAGCGACCTTGTAACCGGCCTCCCGCTTGTCTACTTGTCCGTTCAAGACCTTGTTCAAGGAATCCACAAATTCGTCTACATTATGGCACAATTCAGAGGACGTCTCGTCAATCCAGCCATTGTATACTGGAATATCCCGCAAGACCGTGTGCTGATGACTGGCCAAGGCTTCCAAAACAACGATTCCTTCTGTTTCTTCATAAGATGGGAAGAAGAAAGCGTCTGAACCCGTCATTGCCCCTTGGAAGACCGCTCCCTTGAAGTAGCCAGGGAATTCCACATTACTCGGATGATCCTTTTCCACGATACGACGAATCTTACGCGGAATGATCCATTTGTTGATAGAACCTAGCCAAATAAAGCGCACATCCGGCATGCGACGGGCCACTTCTACGAAATCTTCAATCCCTTTGCGTTTAAAATAAAGCCCTGCACAGATGACAACCTTTTGACCTTCTTGGATATTAAAATGCTTGCGAAAGACTTCTTCTTTTTTCGGATCCTTCTTGTATTTTTCCAAATCAATCCCATTGGAGACCGCGATAATCGGTGTAGTCACCCCATAAGACTGAATCAGGTGTTTGGAATACTCAGATGGCGTGATCACATAGTCTGCCTTTTGGTACATGTGAGCCAAATACTTCCCAAACAAGGGCGCAAAAAAGTTAGACCCGATAAAGGAATTTTCAAAATCCTCACGGGTTGAATGGCCATGCATGATGACTTTCTTTCCACGACGCTTTGCTGCATGGAGCAAAAGGAAACTCCGTGGGCCATAGGTATTGATATGCACCACATCATAATCTCCTAAAATATCTGTCGTATACGGAATCCCAGCCAAATCAAGCGCATGCATTTGATGCTGCAAGGCTCGACCAATTCCTGATTTTTGTAATACGGATTTTCCTTCTAAATACAGTAAAACTTTCATACCTTCTATTATACCGAAATAAAGAGTGCCCAGCAAGTCTCTACCTGTTTGCAGTATAAAAAAGAGGCTAGAACAGTTCTGTTCGAAATTTAAAATTCTATTTTATTTATATACGATATACAAAATCCAATTGCGATTCTGTTTTTCCTCAATTTTTGAAAAACCAATACTTGTTAGTAACTGACTAAATTCATGACTTGTACGATAATCTGTCATATGATAATGTATTTTTTCTTTTTCAGAAGCAATTATCAAAGTAGAATTGCTGGACAGGACTCTATAAACTTCTTGAAAACTCTTTTTTATATCCTTCCAAAAAATATGGGTCTGAATAGCAAATATTCTATCAAAATAGTTATTTTGATAAGGCATATTCTCCACATTTCCAATCTTAAGTTGGACACTACCTTTTCTTATGGAATCTGAATGAACACGTTGGGCAGTTCTATATGATTCCTTAGAAATATCAATACCATGAATCTCAAGATTTTTATTTAAAGCAAGAAGGTTCTTGATAGTACTCCCGCCACCGTAACCAATTTCTAAAATTCTATAATTATCTGAAATAGTAGTCTGTTTAATCGCCCAAAGACTAAGTTTTTTAAAATAGAATGACCATATTTTTGTGATGACTCTACCAATAAGACCACTAGGTTTTTGAGACTGCTTAATAAGAAATTCAGTTAACATTAAATATCTTCCCTCAATTATTATAAGTTTGAAATATCATTAATTATATTTCAAACTTAATTGTATTGTAAATATCAGATATCGTCAAGAATTAATGAAATAATCTGAGATAAATTTCAAAGTTGTGCTATAATTGATATCAAATGGAGTGTTCAAATGAATCAATATCAAAAAACAACAGAAAAAAAGAAGCAAGCTATTATTCAGTCTGCTCTTTCTTTATTTAAAGAAAAAGGGTTTAAAGAAACAAGTATACAATCAATTGCAAAAGTCGCAGAAGTTTCTCCTGTGTCAATCTACAATTACTTTGATAAGAAAGATAATTTAGTAGCTTTATGTATTAATGAATTGTTTAAAGACATCATACAAGAAGCTGAAAACATTCTACTCAGTAATATAGATTATAAATCAAAATTAAATCAAGCCTTAGCTTTATGTCAGAAAAAAATAAGCCAACAGATTTCTAACTACTTTCAAGAAAAAACGTTAGAGGATCCTACTTTTACGAAACTTATGACAAAAGCGATAGATGAGAAAAAGCGTGAAATATATCGTGCATATATTGAGCTAGGTAAAAATGAAAATATAATTGCTAAAGATTTGTCAACAGAGGTTATTTTAAACGTCATGAGTGCTCTCAATAGCACAGGAAATCATCTATCTCCAAATAAAAACATAGAAGACGAAACAAAACAAATTCATCATATTTTGTTGTATGGTATTTTAACAAACTCTAGAACGATTTAATTGTAACTTACACATCAATATTTGAACCAACACTCATTCAATTTCACTTCATCATTACTTATGATTAATGACACATATAAAAAGAGGCTAGAACAGTTCTGTTCTAGCCTCTTAGACTAGTAGACACGTCTTCCCATGTCGAGACTCTAGTCTACTAATCCTTATTTTTTGGTCGTTCCACGTTGGTTGATCGTATGAGACAACAACACTTCGCGTTCTTCCAACTCTTCTTTGTGCATGATCTTGGTCAACATGCGCATACTGATCGCACCAAGGTCATACAAGGGTTGGCCAATCGTTGATAGATTTGGACGCGTATAACGAGTTACTTGTGAATCATCACTGGTGATAATTTCAAAGTCTTCTGGTACCTTGATCCCCTTATCAGACAAGCCGTTCAAGAGACCTGCAGCCAATTCATCCCCTGTTACAAAGGCAGCTGTTGCTTTGGATGCAATGATGCGTTCTGCCAAGTTATAACCTTCATCGTACCGGTACTTGGATTCAAACACAAGTCCTTCGCTATAGCTCAATTTTTTCGCTTTCAAAGCTTCTTTGTAGCCTGTCAAACGAATTTTTCCATTGATATCATCCACCAATGGGCCACTTACAAAAGCAATTTTCTTGTTGTGTTTTGCCAACTGTGTAACAGCATCAACGGTTGCTTGCTTGTAGTCAATATTGACACTTGGTAATTGGTGTTCAACATCCACTGTCCCAGCAAGGACAACTGGCGTCCGAGAGCGTGAAAATTCTGAGCGAATCTTTTCTGTCAAATGATAGCCCATGAAAATGATCCCATCCACTTGTTTTGAAAAGAGGTTGTTTACTACTGAAACTTCTTTGTCATCGTCTTCATCGCTATTTGCAAGGACGATGTTGTACTTGTACATTTCAGCAATGTCATCGATCCCCTTAGCCAAGGTAGAGAAATAGCTGTTGGTAATGTTTGGAATCACAACACCGACTGTTGTGGTTTTCTTGCTGGCAAGACCACGTGCAACAGCATTTGGACGGTAATCCAAGCGTTCGATCACTTCTAATACTTTTTTACGTGTATTTTCTTTAACGTTCTTATTTCCATTCACTACACGACTAACGGTTGCCATTGAAACCCCTGCTTCACGGGCGACATCATAAATCGTTACTGTATCGTCTGTATTCATAAGATTTCCTTTCATTATTGAAAATTTCGTTTTCACTCTCTAATTAATCCTATTTTATCATGGATTGTAAACACTTTCAAGTATTTTGGTAAAATTTTGTAAACTCTTGCTTTTTTGGGGAAAATTTGACAAAATAGATCCATAGAAAGAAGGTAGCATTATGTCTAAATTAGATCAAATCGTCGATTTTCTTGAAACTGAAAAAACAGACGTCGCTGTTGTATCTGATCCTGTCACGATCAATTACCTGACTGGATTTTACTGTGATCCCCACGAACGCCAACTCTTCTTGTTCGTCTATACAGACCACGAACCCCTTCTCTTCGTTCCTGCACTTGAAGTGGAACGGGCGACTGCTGTTGTCGATTTCCAAGTAGTTGGCTATGTAGATTCTGAAAACCCTTGGGAAAAGATTAAAGGGGCTATCGCTAAACCAGATGCCAAAACTGTTGCACTTGAATATGATAACTTGATTCTGACCAAGTACAATGGTTTGCGCACTGTCTTTGAAAAAGCGGAATTTACTAACTTAACACCACGGATTAACCGCATGCGCTTGATCAAATCTGCTGATGAAATCCAAAAGATGTTGGTTGCCGGTCAATACGCAGATAAGGCTGTCAATATGGGATTTGATGCCATCTCACTGGATAAAACAGAAACTGATATCGTTGCAGAAATCGACTTTGGAATCAAACGCTTGGGTTATGAAATGAGCTTTGAAACCATGGTCTTGACTGGAAATAATGCAGCTAACCCACACGGAATTCCTGGAAGCAACAAAGTCGAAAACAATGCTCTCTTGCTCTTTGACCTTGGCTGTATGGTCAATGGTTATGCATCAGATATGACCCGTACCGTCGCGGTTGGAAAACCGGATGATTTCAAAAAAGAAATCTACCACTTGACGTTAGAAGCTCAACAAGCAGCCATCGATATGATCAAACCTGGTGTAACCGCACATGACGTTGACCGTGCTGCACGGAGCGTCATCGAAAAAGCTGGCTATGGTGAATACTTCAACCACCGCCTTGGACACGGTATCGGTATGGATGTGCATGAATTCCCTTCTATTATGGAAGGAAATGACCTGGTGCTTGAAGAAGGCATGTGCTTCTCAGTCGAACCAGGGATCTATATCCCAGGTAAAGTCGGAGTCCGTATCGAAGACTGCGGCTATGTCACAAAAGACGGCTTTGGCCTCTTTACAGAAACCAGCAAAGACTTGCTTTACTTTGACTAATCCTTTTGTAGATCCAAGTCGCAGCAAACAGAATGTTTCGTCAATAAATATAAAAAATGAGGCTGGGACAAAAGTCCTAGCCTCTTAATTGTTTTTGGATTGTCGAACAAGACGCAGTGGTTGAGTAGTCTCTACTACGCTGATTTTATCAGCTTTTACAGCCTACTCAACTGTTCGGAGGTGGGACGACGAAATCGAATTCTAACGAATGACCGATTTCTGTCCCACTCTCTTTTTTCTTATGAAACCGATTCGAGGTCCATTCTTTTCTGCGCGTCTTCTACGACTTCTTTTAGGCTGGTTTGAGCCATCTCTTTTTCCATAGCAGTCTGAATGTCTTCGAGCTTCCCATCTAAGACATGATGGATATTGTGACCTATTGGGCAATTTGGATTGGGGTTTTCATGGAAACCAAATAATTGGCCTGTCGAACCTAAGCATTCGACCGCTTGATAGATATCCAGCAGACTGATCTCATCGGCTGCTTTAGCGAGTTCAGCTCCTCCTGTCCCACGCGCTACATGGATCAATCCAGCTTTCTTCAACTGAGACAAGGTCTTTCGAATAATAACAGGGTTCACGCCGACACTTCCTGCCAAAAAATCACTGGTTACTTTTGTTTTCTCTCCTTGTAGAGCAATCATGATCAAGACATGAGTCCCAATGGTAAAGCGACTCGAAATTTGCATAACTTCACTCCTTTCTACCCGTTTTTGAAGGTAGAGTCTATTGAACAACCGTCAAGGGACGACTTTCGTTATTCCTATTATACTCTTTTTAGTTGTAATGTCAATAGTTACACTATTGGAAGAAATCCGCTAGCCAAGCATCGATTTCTAGATCATGACCTTCTCTCTGCTCAATTTCATGAAGGAGCTCATGATTGTGGGTATGATGAATGCCATTGACCAAACTTTCATAATACACTTGGTAATAAGGAAGATGGAGGTCTTTTGCCAGTTGCAGTTCTTTTTGGACATCATAGTCCACCCGTCTAAAATCGACATCTTTTAGCCCCATTTGATCAAATTCGAGAATGGCATACATGGCCCGAAGGTCCTTGCGAAGATTCTTTTCCAAAAAGAAAGGTTGACCGATCGATCCAGGATTGATAATCAGTTCTCCTCCTGTCCCGTAGCGGAAAAACTGCTGGTGAATGTGTCCGTAGACTGCAATATCACAAGACGGATTTGTCACCAAGCGATCAAAATCCTTCTGCTCACCAATGTGGATCAATTCGCGACCCCAATTCTTATCAGGTAAGTGGTGGGTAATGCCGATCTTTAAACCTGCGATTTCTCTATGGACCTGCATGGGCATTTTCTGCATGTCTTCAATTTCCTGGGGCGTGATTTCTTCAAGAATATATTGACACTGGCGCATGAGGTAGCGATGACTGGGTCTGGTCTCATCCAACATTCCCCTCATGGCCCGCCAAAGGCTATCTTCCCAGTTTCCAAGGACTTTTACCGTAATCGGTAACTCCTCTAACAGCTCCAAGAGGGCCCGTCTCCCTGTTCCAGGCATCAAACTATCTCCTAAGAGCCAATATTCATCCACCTTGGCTTTTCGACTATCCTCTAGGACAGCTTCCAATGCTGTCGTATTTCCATGAATATCTGAAAGTAAAGCAATTTTAGTCATGATCTTCTCCTTCTCTCCATTATAACAAAGAGAAGAAAAACTTCCACCCTAAGGTGAAAGTTTTATGAACATTCCATGCTGCTAGAAATGAAAACTCAGGCTAGAAGCGGAAGCTTCGTCGTTGGATTTATCTTTTTCCAAAGAGTTGCTTAACAGCTTTGTATCTTAGTCTACTGATTTGAGGGCTTCGAGCATGTCTACTTTTCGAAGATAATGGTCAACATAAATTCCTAACAGGATCAATAAAAGGATCATTCCTCCGACAGGGAATAGGAATACGCCAAGTCCCACTTTAGGGTAAAAGAGAATGGCATCTGGTGCAATCATGGCAATGAGGAATTGGTGAAGATAATAACCACCCACTAATCCCAAAAGGATCCCTATGATAGACAATAAGATAGTTTCGCGGTAAATATAGAGCGTCACTTCCTTATTATGGAATCCTAAGACCTTAATGGTCGATAATTCCCGGATCCGCTCCGCCACATTGATATTGGTTAAATTATACAAGATCACGATGGCTAGCAAGATCGATACGACTACTAGAATCATCATAGTGGTGTCCAAGGATTTGGCAACTGAATTAAAGAGGGAAATCATCGAAGCATTCTGACTAACCGCCTTCACAGCTGCAAGTGCCATCATATCCCGACTAATAGCCTGCACTTGTCGTGTAGAAGGATTTTTCAACTGCACCAAATAGCTATTTGCTGAAGTCCGCTTTCCGTAGATCTTTTGGTAACTTGCCTGATCCATATAGACAAAATGGCCGACATAATTTTCAGTGATCCCTGCTACCTTAAAAGTATGGCCATCTAAGGTCAGTCGATCACCGACTGTAACCTGGGCTAGTTGTGCTAGCTTACTACTGATGATGACCCCTTTCTTGAGAGACAAGGACTCTTCCTGCTTGAGAGAACGCAGGCTGACAAAGGGAGAAAAATCTGTACGATCCGTTACCATCATCGTAATGGTCTGCTTGTCGCGTCCACCCTTTAAAGATGCTTCGATGACCTTACTATAGATCGGTCGATAATCTTTGATATCTGATTTTTCCAGACGATTGGTTAATTCCTTGCTTTCTTGGCTTGATGCATTCGTTTTTTTGGCTACAATCAACTCTTATGATAGGATCTCTTGAAATTGGCGTTTGGGAACCCCTCCTACAGAAGATTGAATCCCTAGCCCTGCAAAGAGGAGAGCAACAGAACCTGCCACTCCAAATATGGTCATCAGCATCCGTTGTTTGTAACGAAAGAGATTACGAGCAGTGACCTTGTGGGTGAAACTCAGACGCTTCCAAATAAAATGGAGACGCTCCAGGAAAATCTTCGAACCAGATACCGGTGGTTTGGGCAGTAATAAAAGATTGGCTTCTTCTTTTAATTCCTTACGCGAAACCCAGTAAGCCGGAAGCACACTCGCAACGAAAGACAGTCCGAGCGCAATCAGAGTCATATCTCCATAAAAATACTCTCTGCTCTCTCCAATCACCATCCCTTGCGTGATAATGTTGGAAATGATCCCCGATAGGAAATAATGGCCCAGCAAGGTTCCTAGAAGGGTACCGATCGTCCCTGCAAAGAATCCATAGAGGACAAATTTGAGAATGATGTCCCTGGTACGATAGCCCAGCGCCTTAAATATCCCTGCATTGGTTCGCTCTTCATCGACAAAGCGGGTCATCGTGGTAAAGGTCACCATGGCTGCTACGAGGTAAAGAACAACCGGAAAAATATTTCCGACAGCGGAGATACTACTACTGGCATTGCTATACATTAGGTAACCTTGTCCACCTGGCATGGTCTTGCGGTCATAGACATGATAAGTTGGAATTTCCAGCTGATCTCGCTCCCTTTGAGCTTTTTTCAGCTCCTCCTCTTTTTTTGCGAGCTCCGTTTCACCTGCAGTCCAGTCCTTCTTTTTCTGATCAATTTGTTCTTGGGCTTGATGGAGCTTTTCTTGACTGGCTACTTGCTCTTTAGCTGGCAGAAATGGAGCTAATTTCTTGAACTGGGCCTCCTGCAAGTCTAATTGTTTTTGAGCCTGATCGATCTGATTTTTAGCTGACTGGAGTGTTTCCTCGGCACGACTGAGTTCTTTCTGGCCTTTTTGAATCTGCCCATCCGCCTCCTGCTTGAGTCTTTGATAGCGGGCCTTTCCATTGTCTTTCAGAAGTTTTTCTAACTCTTCTTGATGAGCTTTGAGCCCTTTTTGGTAGACTTGCGAAAAAGAATCTAAAGACTTCAGATCATCAAACTGGATCCGCGCCATCGCGGGAAGTTTAGTCGTAAAGACCTCTTTTGAAACTAGTGCATAGGCATCTAGATTTCCACTGCCACTCATGGCAGTGCCTAAATTCTTTTGAGACCACATCTCAGAGGATTGAACAAAGCCAACAATGGTGAATTGCTTTCGCTTTATACTAGAGCGCGTTCCTGCCTTTTCTTCAAGTGTGAGGGTATCCCCTATCTGATAGCGATCCTCCCAAAAACTTGCTAGGACCAGTTCCCCTTCTTTTTTGGGCAGGTGCCCCTTGGTCACACGAAAGGAAGAAAGACTTTTTGGGACAGAAAACAGTCGAATTGCCTTTCCTGTTCCTTTCACAGTCAAATCCAGCAGGGAACCAAATTCGACACGCGCTCCTTTGACTCCTAAAAGTTCCTCTTGGTCTGCCTGATCTAATCCCAAGTCCCCCATGACAGCAAGATCTAGCATCTTTTGTTGCTGAATAAACTGGTTAGCCGTTCGGTGCATATTTGGAGTGGTCACCTTTAGACCTACCAAGGCCAAGCTTCCCAACAACATCAAGGTTAAGATGGAGAGAAAACGTCCTTTTGAATGTGTAAAGGAAGCAAATAGATCCTTCCAATAGACTTTTCGTTTCATGCTACCACCTCTTCTAATATTCTAGCGTAGCAATATCTTGAGGAAGCTCATTGATTTCTACCGACTTGACCTTGGCATCATGCATGCGAATCACACGGTCTGCAATCGGAGCTAGGGCACCATTATGGGTTACGATGATGACCGTCGCTCCCTTTTTTCGAGACATATCCTGTAAAATCCCCAATACTTGCTTACCCGTCTGGTAATCCAAGGCTCCCGTTGGCTCATCACAAAGGAGAATTTTTGGGTTCTTAGCCACTGCCCGAGCGATCGCCACCCGTTGTTGCTCGCCGCCTGACAATTGGGCAGGAAAATTATCAAGACGATTGCCAAGTCCTACTTCTCTTAAAACAGCTTCCGGATCCAGAGCATCAGAAACAATTTCTGAAGCCAACTCAACATTCTCCTTAGCTGTCAAATTAGGGACCAAATTATAAAATTGAAAGACAAAGCCAACGTCATCTCGTCGATAATCCGTCCGTTGATGGGAATTTAGCTTTGCAATATCCACCCCATCAATCAGAACCTGACCCTCGTCATTGGTGTCCATCCCCCCTAAGATATTGAGAACCGTTGATTTTCCAGCTCCTGAAGCTCCTAAAATAATGACCAACTCGCCTTTTTCAATCTCAAAGGAAACATCCCGGTTAGCGAAAATCTCTGTCTCTCCACTCGTATAGCGCTTGTAACAGTGCTGCATTTCAATGTAGGCCATTTCCTCTCCTCCCTCCTACTTCCTATCTATATTATAGTCCTTTTCTGATAGATTACAAAGAAATCGAGGTAGTAGAAAACAAGGTTATCCTAAATTATCATGAACTATTATAAATTTTATGCTATAATTAGAGACAAATTTGAATTATTCTTAGAAAGAAGGCTCATTGTGAGTTTACAACAGTTTGAAAGGAAATCACTTCAAGAAATCAACCAATCTATTGACGTGCCAAAAGGGATCCCTTTTTGGAAGACTCTTCTGCTCTTTTCGGGGCCTGGAAGTCTAGTAGCTGTCGGCTATATGGATCCGGGAAACTGGATTACCAGTGTCGTCGGAGGGGCCCAATACCGCTACCTCCTCTTATCAGTGGTTCTTCTCTCGTCTTTAATCGCCATGCAATTGCAACAAATGGCTGGTAAACTAGGGATTGTCCATCGTAAGGATCTGGCCCAAACAACCGCCCATCATTTACCAAAATGGCTTCGCTATACCCTTTGGATTGTGATTGAGCTTGCCTTGATGGCGACAGATTTAGCGGAAGTCATCGGATCAGGGATTGCCCTCCACCTTCTTTTTGGCTGGCCCTTGCTCTTTTCTATCCTGATCACCATCTTTGATGTCTTCCTATTACTGGGGCTCATGCATCTAGGATTTCGAAAGATCGAGGCCATCGTATCAACCTTGATCCTCACGATCCTTGCAATTTTTGGCTATCTGGTTTTCCTATCGAAACCTGATATCGGAGGAATCTTCGCTGGCTTCCTGCCTCAAAAAGAGGTGCTAGGAATTGGGCTTCCAAAAGGAAATGAAGCCTTAACCTTGGCGCTTGGGATCATCGGTGCAACCGTAATGCCCCACAACCTCTATCTCCACTCTTCCATTTCGCAAACGCGAAAAGTCGATTACAAGGATCCAGCAGATATCAAACGGGCAGTTCGCTTTATGACCTGGGATTCAAATATTGAATTGAGTCTGGCTTTCGTCGTCAACTCCCTCCTCTTGATTCTTGGAGCAGCCCTCTTCTTTGGCCACGGAGATAAGATCGGTGCTTTCTCTAGCATGTACAACGCCCTCAAGGATAACCATATTGCCGGTGCTATCGCCAGTCCCTTCTTATCCACCCTCTTTGCCATCGCTTTGTTAGCCAGTGGTCAAAATTCAACCATTACTGGGACCCTAACCGGTCAAATCGTTATGGAAGGTTTCTTGAGATTCCGCTTACCACAATGGGTCGTTCGTCTCATGACTCGGATCATTGCCCTTCTTCCTGTCATCATCGTTGCGATCTTATTTGGAGATCAGGAACATGTCCTTGATGACCTTCTGGTTTATTCTCAAGTCTTCCTATCAGCGGCTCTTCCATTCTCCATCTTCCCTCTGGTTTATTTCACCTCCAACAAGGAAATCATGGGAGAGCATGTCAATGCGAAGTGGAACACTTTCTTAGGCTATCTCGTTGCGATTGTCTTAACCATCTTAAATTTCAATCTGATCGTGACAACTTTTATCAAATAAAGAGAGAGAGGGACAGAAATCGGTAATTCGTTAGAATTCGATTTCGTCGTCCCACCTCCGCACAATTGAGTAGGGCTGTAAAAGCTGATGAAATTAGCGTAGTAGAGCCCACTCAACCACTGCGTCTTGCTCGACAATCCAAAAATAATTGAGAGGCTAGGACTTTTGTCCCAGCCTCTTTTGGTTGATTACACTCCCTTTTCCATCTTGCTCCTCCATTTCCTAAAAATTTCCTGACCATTTTTTTAGGAGGGAATTATTTTAAATCACTAATTGTTGTGAGATTTTCACAAAATCTTGTCAGTGCCCGTCATTCATAAACTTGTAAATTTTTTGTACACTTTCCGTTATCTGTACAAAAATTAGAATTGTTGTCTAATTTATTCTTTTGGAGTATAATGCTCTTTGTCAGTGTCGTAAAATTATTTAACATATAGATTATTTTAACGTCAAATAAATAGAAACAGATTGATACAACTACAGAAAGGAACATATGGTACGCCAAAGACAAACAACAACCAACAACCAAGTCAGACTTACGAAATGCGCTCTCAAAACTCCTCTTGCAACAACCTTTTGAAAGCATCACTATTCGACAATTAACTGAAACCGCTGGGATTAACCGCGGGACCTTCTACTTGCACTATGTCGATAAATACGACATGTTTGAGCAAATGAAAATGGACATGATGCAAGAATTAGATAGCCTCTTCGTTGAAGGAAGCCCTGTCAAGGTGAACTTTCTCAATGTCTTGACCGCTATTAAAGAGAATTATGATTTTATTTATGCATTGTCCCAATCCTGCTGCTCAGACTTCCGTAAATTGGTAAGAAGTTTTACTCTCCATGCACTAGACGATACTCCCCATGCGAAAGAACACATCATTTCAGACTTTCAAGTTCCATACAAGTATGGTCTAGAAATTTTCATCGCTACGATCGAATCTGTGATTGTGACCTGGCTAGAATCCGGTGCGAAAGAAGAGCCAATCGAAATCGGGACGATCATTCTCAGCGTCTGCGACTTTGCTAGCTGGAACTAAATCCCCCAACCTTTTCCTAGCTTTATGGAGAAGGTTTTTCTTTTGGCAAATGAACAAAATGTAGATCACCTAGTTCAACTTGTTTGTAGACAAGCAAAAAGGCAGGATCTTAACATCCTGCTTTTTCTTTATTTTTTCTTTGCCAACATGGTTGCAAATCGAAGTTGAATCCGATGGCCATTCTCATCTCGACGATGGAGATGGCCTGGATTTTCATTGTACTTGACCAATTCCCAATCCTTGTAATACTCCGCCAATTCTCCTTCTTTAAAGGTGAACGAGAAGGGCATATGGCAAGGATAATCTTCCGTATCCATGGCACAGACAATGAGATTGTAGCCCCCTGGATTGGTATGCTCTTGCATATTGCGGATGATCGCCGGAATTCGATCAGCCTCTAAAAACATGAGGACCACAGTCGATACGATGAAATCATAGTTTTGGGTAAGAGCTGCAGCATTGATATCATAGAGGCCCACAGGCATCTCTAGATCTTCCTCAGCGACAATACTTTGTAAGATATCAAGAGCCAGTTCATTTTGATCCACTGCTGTCACGTCAAAGCCATGTTGGGCCAAAAAGAGGGCGTTGCGGCCTTGCCCGCATCCTAGATCCAGTGCCTTTCCAGCTGGGACAATTCCCACTGCTTCTAGTACTTCTGAATGGACAGGATTAGTGTTGTATTTTTTTGGGAAATAGTCTTTTGGCTCACAGTAAAATTCCAAGTACCACTCCACATCGTCCGTCGCTGCTTCCACACGGTGCCAGGCCTGGGGCTCAGCCATGGGGTTTTCTGCTCCTGCTTCAAAGAGGTGGCTCACGATTTCTTCCCCCTCTTCGGTCAATTCAATAAATCGTAACTGACCCTTTAAAACAGTAATCTTCCCCCAGGTTCCGACCTTGGTATTGTGCTTTCTTTGAAGAGCTTCTGGCATGGTATCCTTGGTCCAGATAGGCATGCGCTTGTAAGCGATCAATTTTTGTGTCATGCTGCTTCTCCTTTTTCTTTCACTACCCTTATCATACAGAAAAAAGACCCTTTTTACAAGTTGGAAAAAGGAGAGCCCATCTCTAAGAAAAAAGACAGATCTGAAACAAGTTTCAAAACTGCCTTTTTCTTTAACGTGTATTGTATTGTTTCATGACCCGTGCGATGTCCCGGTTTTGTTCCCGACGCTTGATGGATTCACGCTTGTCATAATCATGTTTCCCTTTAGCGAGCCCCAAAAGCAATTTGGCATAGCCATCCTTGAGATAGACCTTCAAAGGCACCAAGGTCATTCCGGTCCCTTTGGTGTCTTGGTCCAGCTTTTGGATTTGCTTTTTATGAAGCAGGAGCTTGCGACGACGGTCTGGATCTTGGTTCCAGATATTGCCTTCTTCGTAAGGAGCAATGTGGACATTGCTAAGCCAAACTTCGCCATTTTTTACTTGTGCAAAGCCATCTTTCAAGTTAATGCGTGCTGCACGGACACTTTTGATCTCTGTCCCCGTCAGCACCATCCCTGCTTCAATCGTATCCACGATGGTGTAGTCATGTCTCGCCTTTTTATTTTGCGCGACTACCTTTCCTTCGCCCTTTGCCATGTTTGGCTCCTTTCTTTGCTACTTCCTTGTAAAATGGTTTCTTCCCTTTTTTCTTTTTGGTTTTAGAGGAAGAATCTTTCCGCTTGTCATCTTTTCTAGCGGTTGATCCCTTAGAAACTTTTTTGTCCTTGCGTCTGCGATCCCTGCGGTTGCCATCTCGGTCACGTCCTTTAGACTTGAGGCCTTTTTCAACGACATCCCATTCACTTGGAATATAAGAGAAATCAATCTCTCCTGTCATCTTGTCGGCTCTTTCTACCTTGATCCGGATTTGCTGACCGACACGGAAGGTCACTCCTGATTTTTCTCCGCGAAGGGTTAGATCCCGTTCGTTAAAATGGTAGAATTCAGGAAGATTGGTAATATGGATCAAGCCTTCAACCGTATTTGGCAACTCCACAAAGAGGCCAAATTTCACCACACTGGAAACCACGGCATCGTACTCTTCCCCAACATAGTCTTCCATGTATTCTGCCTTCTTCATAGCCTCTACTTCGCGCTCCGCATCAATAGCCCGGCGTTCCCGACTAGAGGATTGGCTGGCAATGTCTGGAAGGACTTGTTCAAAGTGCTCTGCCACTTCTTGGGATTTTCCATATTCGCGCACCATTCGATGAACCATCAGGTCCGGATACCGACGGATGGGACTGGTAAAGTGGGTATAATACTCAGCAGCAAGCCCATAGTGGCCATGGTTATGCTCTGAGTAGCGAGCCTGCTGCATCGAGCGCAACAACATCATCGAAAGGACATCTGCATAGGGTTCCCCTTCGACCTTGCGCATAATTTCTTGCAGGGCTTCTTGGCTCATCTCACTAGCCGTTCCGTAGATTTGGATTCCAAAACTAGAAGCATAATCGATAAACTTCTGTACTTTTTCTGCCTTTGGATCTTCGTGGATCCGGTAGATGAACGGCAGTTCTAGTCGCGTAAAGTGCTCCGCCACTGTTTCATTGGCAATCAGCATAAAGGACTCGATCATCCGCTCGGCAATTCCTCTTTGGCGTAGGACGATATCGACCGGTTTCCCTTCTTTATTGACCAAGATTTTAGCCTCATTGGTATCAAAATTAAGGGCGCCGCGGCGAATCCGCATGCTTTCTAGAATGCCATGCAAGGTGGCCATTTGATGAATACTTGGGACAATTTTCTTAAAGGTTTGAGCCTTTTCTTCGTCTCCCGCTAAGATATCATTGACATCGCTATAGGTCATTCGGAAGGTCGTATTGATCACTGTTTGGGTAATGGTATGCTTGACAACCTTGCCATGAGGATCAATCTCCATGATGGCAGACTGGGTCAGGCGATCCACATTCGGATTCAAAGAACAGATCCCATTGGAGAGACGCTCTGGCAACATGGGTACTACTCGGTCGGTCACATAGACAGAAGTCGCCCGATTTAGAGCTTCCTTGTCGAGTGCTGAACCTTCCTGAACGTAATAAGAGACATCTGCGATGTGAACACCCAGCTCAAAGTTGCCGTTCTTGAGCAGCTTGATATGGACCGCATCGTCCAAGTCTTTGGCATCTGCCCCATCAATGGTAAAGGTGATCTCATCTCGCAGATCCAAGCGTCCCTCTAAATCCTTAGCAGACGGTGCATCTGGAACCTGCTCAGCCTCTTTCAGCACTTCTTCTGGAAATTCTGAGACGATGTCCATGGATTCTAACACTTCCAAGACATCGATTCCTGGATCTGTTACATGACCGACCACATCCCGTACAGTCGCCACAAAATAATTGTGCTTGCGGCTCGGGTATTGATCAATTTCGACCTTGAGGATTTCGGTCCCTTCCAATTGGATGGCTGGCTTCTTCACATAGATCAGCTGGCTGATCTTTTGATTTTTCGAACGAATGTAGCCGGCATATTTAGGCTTTTCCTCATCCAGAACGATTTGTCCAACTACCGTTTTGATGCTATGCTCCAAAACATCAATAATCTTAGCTTCTGCTGCCGTTCCTTTGTTTCGGTCTGCCACCTTGGTAATGACGATCTCAACTGTGTCCCCATCGATAGCGTGGTTGACATCATTTCGACCAACAAAGAGGTCCTCTTCTTCGCCTTCTAAACTGACAAAGCCAAAGCCATTTTTATGGGCATGAAAGATCCCCTTGAGGGTAATGGCTGGGGCCTTCTTTTGAGCCAAACGAAGAGAGCCATCATCTTCGAATTTCAACTCATGACGGCGTTCCATCAGCGAGATGGTTTTGACCAAGTCACGGAAATCCTTAGACCCTTCCTTTCCTAGAGCTGCTGCCAGATCATTGATCTGGGCTTTGTCATGCTCTTGTAAATATTCTTTAATACTTGTTTTCATTGATTTATTTGCTGGTTATCCAGCCTCCTTTTTTCTATCCACTTGTGTCTTTGTTTTACAAAATAAAAATAGGCAAAGACATTGTCTGAGCCTATCTTATCTACTAGAAAGTACCATTAAGATCATCGCGATCAATAACCAAAAGAAGATCATAATAGCTGTTAAACGCTGCATCACGGCTTCAAACCCGCGCGCTTTTGAACGTTCAAACAAGTCATTTGAGCTTGCGTCAAAGACGTTGCTCGATTGGTTTTTTGTTGGTTGCATAAAAATTGCGATAATAATCAATACTGATAATACTAGTAAAATAGTTGTTAATGCTCCGCTCATATTCAAAACTCCTTAAAATCTTCACTATTATACCATGAAAATCATTTTGATTCAATATGTAAGGTTACTTTTCTTTCCTTGGGACAATACTTCAAGACCTCGATCTTTTCAGGATGGGTTTTGGTATTTTTACTGGTCAAATAATTCTGACTCCCACAGCTGGTGCAGGTCAATTGAACTTTAATTCGCACGTACGTCTCTCACTTTCAAATACTTTCTAAATAAGAATAAGAGGAACATCAAATCGGTAAAGGCCAAAAGGGCTGTACCGTAAAATACCCAATGATAGCCAAAATGCATGAAAATACTCGATCCCATCATTGGTCCTAATACGCCACCTAAATAATAAAAGAGCTGGTTGTAGCTAAAGATCCGAGAAATCCCTTCAGGAGGGGTTAAACGATTCAATAATGCAGAAACTCCTGGTAGGAGGGCCCCTGTCCCGATCCCAAAGAGGAAGCGTAAAATCCCTAATTGAAGGGGTGATTGCGCTTGGGCACAAAGAATATAGAGACAGCCACTATAAAGAAGGGCGATTAATAAGAGTCGGTGATTCCCGATTCGGTCTCCGAGTTTTCCCATCCAACCTGAAAAGAGCATACTAGAGACTCCCATAGCCGAAACAATCATCCCCGATACAAAGATCAGGTTATCTCTTTGTCCCAAAGCTCGCACATAAAGAGGCAGGATCGGAGAAATAGATTGGGCGATCATTTGAATGGTCATGCTGGTCAAAAAGAGTCCCAAGAGGATATCTTTTTGCTGAATGGACATGAGCAACTCCCAGCTGGATTTTTGTTCTTCTTTTGGAAGGGGCTCATAGTCTTCCTCAATGCCCCAGAAGGTTAAGAGGGAAACCAAAAATAAGAAGAAGCCGACCAAGAGAAAGACATTGCGCATTCCTAGATTTTCGGCAATCAGTCCCCCAATCAAAGGGCCCATCAAGGTTCCAGCTACGACACCAGTCGACAAAGTCCCTAGAGCATAGCCAGATTGGTCCTTGGGAACTTGACTGGCAATCAGGGCTGTACTATTGGGAACAAAGCCTGAAAAGACCCCATTGAGCAAGCGCAGGACCAAGAGCCAAAAGACAGAAGGGACAAAGGCAATGCCTCCCATGGTCAGCGTCATGGCAACGGAAGCTCTAAGCATCATGGGTTTTCGACCATAGCGGTCGGCTAAGCTCCCCCAGATGGGAGACATGATCGCAGAGGTTACAGAGGAACTTGCAACGGCAATCCCAGCATAAAAGGGAACAGCCTTGCCCGTAACACCCAACTCTTCCACAAAGAGGGCCATAAAAGGAACGACTAAAGAAAGGCTGGCTCCGATGAAAAAGCACCCGATCCAGGCAATATATAGATTTTTACGCCAATTGATTTCTCTTGTGATAAAATCATCTTCTTTCTAATTGTTGTAGGGCTGCATCTAATTGGGCATAGAGGGCAGCAAGATCGTCATTATTGTCTAAGACCAGATCTGCATGGGCTCTTTTTTCATCTAGCGGCATTTGAGCAGCGATTCGTTCTTGGGCCTGTAGTTCTGATAAATGGTTGCGTTCCATCAGGCGTTTGAGCTGGGTTTCTTTTGATACAGCTACCAACCAGACAGATTCAAACCACTCTTCATAGCCTTGCTCGATTAAGAGAGGAATATCCATAAAAAAGAGATCGGATTGTGCAGCTTGTCTATCTCTTACCTCAGCTAGAGCCTCACGAATAAGCCTTCCTTGGACGCGATTGGACCAGTCTCTTTCACTAGGGTCTGAAAAAATCCGCTGACCCAAAGCGACGCGATCCAGCTCTTCTTCTTTGGTAAGAATCTCTCTACCAAAATGATCCACTAGGACACGGTAGAGGGCTCCTCCTGGTGCTTGCAAATCATGAACCACTTGATCCGCATCAATGACAGGATAGCCTTTTTCTCTCAAATAGGAGGTGACAGTGGACTTTCCTGAAGCAATTCCTCCTGTTAATCCAATGATTCTTGCCATCTAGTTCTCCTTTTGACAGTGAGGACAAAAATGGGTTCCACGTCCCCCCAGCTGGATTTTCTCAATCGGCGTCCCGCAGCGCAAACAAGGCTGGCCTGTTTTCCCATAGACCTGGTGTTCTTCCTGCATGGTGCCGTCTTCTCCAAAAGCATTGCTGTAGGAGCGAATGGTGGAGCCACCCTTTTCAACAGCTTGAGCAAGCACAGCAATCGTTTCTTTGCGGATTGCTTTGGCTTCTCTAGCAGTCAAGCTTTGACCCAAACGGTCTGGATGAACCTTGGCTCGATAAAGGACCTCATCTACATAGATATTGCCCAGACCAGCCACTAATTTTTGGTCCAAAAGAGCTGATTTAATGGGTTTCTTTGATTTTTTAAGAGCTGCTTGGAAGGCAGGCTCTTTAAGATCCGCTTCCGTCGGCTCTGGACCAATTTTTTTCGTCAAAAAATAGCTGTCGACAAGCTCAGGTACTAGGACTTCCATGGTCCCAAACTTGCGGACATCTTCATAAACCAGAGTGCTGCCATCTGTAAAATGAAATAAGACATGGGCGTGCTTGCGAAGAGGGACTTCGTCTGGATAAAAGAAATACTTGCCTTCCATCCGCAAATGCGAGATGAGGACCAGATCCGTCAGATAAAACAAAAGGTATTTCCCGCGGCGCCCCATGGCTCGAATTTCTTGACCTGGAAGATCTTGACAAAAAGCATCTAGATCCGTATGAATCATCTTAGGATACTTTACTTCCACTGACTGAATGGTTTTTCCAAGAATTAATTTCTCAAGACCGCGTCGAACCGTCTCTACTTCTGGTAATTCAGGCATAGAACTCCTTTCAAAAACAAGAAGCAGGCTTCTGCCCACCTCTTCTTAATATTCTTTTTCGTTGTATCCGAAATCGGCAAGATCCAATTTCTTATCCCGCCAATTTTTCTTGACCTTGACCCATGTTTCTAGGAAGACCTTGTCCCCTAGCATGAGCTCAATATCCTTACGCGCAAGGGTTCCGATCTTCTTGAGCATGGCGCCACCTTTTCCGATGACAATACCTTTTTGGCTATCGCGCTCGACCATGATGGTTGCACGGATATGGACCTTATCTGTCTCTTCATCCCGCTTCATAGAATCCACTACTACTGCCACAGAGTGGGGAATTTCTTCCCGCGTCAAGTGCAAGACCTTTTCACGGATCATTTCAGAGACCAAGAAGCGCTCTGGGTGGTCAGTGATTTGGTCAGCAGGGAAATATTGAAAACCTTCTTCTAAGTTTTCACTTAAAATATCAATCAAACGCGAAACATTGTTTCCTTGAAGGGCTGAAATCGGCACGATTTCCTTGAAATCCATCTGACTACGGAAGTCATCGATTTGCGCCAAGAGTTGGTCAGGGTGCACCTTGTCGATCTTGTTGACCACCAGAATAACCGGCACCTTAGCAGCCTTGAGACGCTCGATGATCATGTCATCGCCCTTCCCACGTGGCTCATCTGCTGGCACCATAAAGAGAACGGTATCCACTTCTCGAAGGGTGCTATAGGCCGACTCCACCATGAAGTCTCCAAGCGCTGTCTTGGGTTTGTGAATCCCTGGGGTATCGATAAAGACGATCTGTTCCTTATCCGTCGTATAAATCCCCATAATCTTATTGCGCGTTGTCTGCGCCTTGTCACTCATGATGGCAATCTTTTGCCCCATGACGTGGTTCAAAAACGTTGACTTCCCAACATTGGGACGTCCTAAAATGGCTACAAAGCCTGATTTAAATGTCATATTATCCTTTCACGAGGGCATACTCCCTCTTATCCAAATACCAAGGCCCAGAATTTGGGCACAAAAATCACCAGTCCTGTTAGTAGGGCAAAGCCTGATACGACGAGGACTGCTCCAGCCGCCATGTCTTTGGCATTCTTTGCCAACATGGAGAAATGGTAGTTACTAGCCAAATCCACCACATTTTCAATGGCTGAATTCATAATTTCAAAAGCAATCACCAAGGTGATGCTGAGCAATAAAAAGAGCCATTCTGTCGCAGAAATCCTAAATACCAAACCAGCAAGAATTGCTACAAGGGCTGATAAGGCATGCTTGCGCATATTGCGCTCTTCCTTGATCGCAGTGAAAATTCCTGTTATCGCAAACTCCAGGCTTGAAGTGAAGTCCCGATTTTTCCATTTTCGCTTATTGTCTTGTGAGTCCATAGGCTGTCAAAATCTCTTCCTGTAAGCCAAACATTTCCTTTTCTTCTTCCGGCGTATAGTGATCATAGCCATTGATGTGAAGAAAACCATGCACTGCTAAAAATCCCATTTCGCGCTCAAAGCTGTGGCCATATTCTTCGGCTTGCTCACGCGCCTTATCAATTGAAATAAAGAGCTCCCCAATATAGGTATCGAATTCTGCCATCATCTCTGCCAATTCAGGATTTTCTGCAAGGTCTTCCTCGTCAAAAGAAATCTCCATCTCTGGCTTGTATTCTAAACTGATGACATCCGTCGGACGATCCGTATCACGGTATTCAAGATTTAGTTCATGACTGCGTTCATTGGTTACAAAAGTCACAGCCATTTCCTTGTCTTCTTTCCCAATTTTTTGAGCAGCAAATTCTAAAATTTCTTGCGTTTGTTTTAAAATTTCGTCAGAGACTTGACCAGTCTCATCTACCATTTCAATATACATCTGGATCACCTCACTATTATCACTTCATTATAGCATAAAACCAGCCTATATACTAGATACAGGCTGGTTTTCAATCTTTTTCTTTGCAGGACAATCTTACACCACTGTTTGCTGGATGGCATTCATCTGGGCATAGATCCCGCCTTGTGCGACTAGTTCCTCGTGTCTACCACGCTCCACAATGCGTCCTTCGGATAAGACTAAGATCTGATCCGCATCTTGGATAGTGGACAAGCGATGGGCAATGATAAAGGTGGTCCGGCCCTTTTGCAGGACTGCCATAGCCTTCTGGATGATTTCTTCTGTTTCCGTATCGATGTGAGAGGTTGCCTCATCCAAAATCAGAATTTGCGGATTCATATAGAGCGTCCGCGCAAAGGAAATCAATTGGCGCTCACCACTTGAAAAGGCCGATCCTTTTTCTACGACTGGATGGTCAATTCCCATTTCAAGGCGCTCTACAAAGGGCCAAGCTCCGACTTTTTTCAGCGCTTCTTTGACCGCATCCCGGTCAATATGATCCTGACTCATGGCTACATTACTCGCAATGGTTCCTGTAAATAGATAAGGATCCTGCAGAACAATCCCCATATGGCTGCGTAGGCTCTCACGAGAGACTTGGCGAATATCTTGGCCATCGATCAAAATCGCTCCTTCTTGAGGATCATAAAAACGATAGAGCAGGTTCATAATCGAAGACTTACCCGATCCAGTATGGCCCACAAGAGCGATAGTTTGACCTGGACTAGCCTGAAAGGCAATATCCCGCAGAACTGGCTTGCCTTCTTCATAGGCAAATTGAACGTCGTCAAACACGACTTGAGCCTTTTCTATCTTCAGTTCCGATGCACCATCGTCCTCCAAAGGTTGGTCTAAGAAAGCAAGGACGCGACTCCCCGTTTCTAAGGATCTCCGAATATTCGGAAATTGACGACTGAGATTGGCCATGAGATCAAATAGATTAATCACATAGTTAATATTGATAAATAAGAAACCAGCCGTCACACCGATATTGCCCTGTAGGAAAGAAATCCCAGCGATGGTCAAAATGCCCGCAATCACTAAAAACTTGAGCAATTCCGTTAAGGTCCAAGAAGCAATGGAATCGGCCAGGAGGATTCGATCATTGGCTCCTAACATCTTCTGGGTAGTGGCTTCAAACTCCTCCACCACACCAGGCTCTTGATGATAGAGCTGAATCATACTGGCACCATGCAAGAGTTCATTGACCTGGGTATTGACCTCGCTTCTCGCATCAAAGAAATCCTTCATAGGCTGGTCCGTCATGACCTTGTAGAGATACTGGATCCCATAGAAAATCGGAAAGACCAAACACAAGAGAAGGCCCATCATAGGACTCAGGTAAAAGAGAATCCCTAGGATAAAGAGAAAGCGTACCAAATAGATGACTAAAATCATACAAGAGTTATAAAACTGGGTCCGCAAGGTCTCCGTATCATTGACAATTCTTGTTGCGATCTTCCCAGCCGGCTTATCATCAAAATAAGAAATAGGCAGCCCTTGCATGACTTGAAAGGCTTGGTCCCTCAGACTAGCGGTTACTTGGTTACTTCCATGCAGTAAAATCCGATTGCCCATGTAGCTAATCAGCTGCCCCAGGCTCAAGACCAAGAGATAGAATCCTCCCATCTGAAGCAAGTCCCCTTGCCCGCCACCGTGGATCAGTGCGGTCAAAGGCCCATCGATCATCTTTTGGAGAAGAAAGGGTGACAATTCAGAAAAAATGGTGGCTAGTAAGAGGCAAATAAAGCCAGCAAGAAAGACAGTTGGATAAAGCGTGATCCTCGATAATAATCGTTTCAATACTTTCATCTTATTCTCCTTCCTGTTTTTGTTGCCGTTGGTATTGTTCATAATACCAGCCCTCTTGAGCTAATAAATCACTAGCCCTGCCTTCTTCTACAATCTGCCCTTGATCCAAGACGATGATCCAATCAGCCTGATGAACAGCCGACAAGCGATGGGAAACAATGATGGTCGTCTTGTCTTTTCGTTCTTTTTGAATCGTGTCAATAATGGCCTGTTCAGTCTTCGCATCCACTGCCGAAAGGGAATCATCTAACAGCAAGAGCTCAGCATCTCTTAAGAAGGCACGCGCCAGGGAGATCCGTTGTTTTTGACCTCCTGATACAGAGACCCCTTTCTCACCGATCAGGGTATCCATTCCATGAGACATCCGCTCGAGATCATCCGCAAATGCAGCTTGGGCTACTGCTTCCACCAAGTCTTCTTGGCTGGCTCCTTTTTTACCAAGCGCTATATTCTCACGGATAGACTTGGAAAATAAAATATGTTCTTGGGAAACATAGCCAATTTTTTCTTCGATGGAGTGTCGCTGATAGTCCACGATCGGTTGCTGGTTGATCAAAAACTCTCCCTCACCAACTGGGTACTGCCGCAAGAATTGTCGAACCAAGCTTGTCTTTCCTGCTCCGGTACGACCAACAATTCCAACCGTCTGTCCTCGCTGGATAGTCCAATCAATGCCTGATAGGCTCTTTCGCTCAGCACCAGGATAGCTGAAAGAATAGTCCTTAAACTGCACCAAATCAATCTGCTCTAAGTAGTGAGAACCATCTGGCTCCAGATCATCCGTTTCATCAATCACTTCTTTTAATTTTTTATAGGACATTTGCCCTGTCTGGTAGACCAAGATCAGGTCCGCCATCATCCACATAGGCTCAATTAAAAAGACCAAATACAGCTGTAAAGCCAATAACTTACCAAGGCTCAACTGCCCGCTTGCCAGGGACTGGCCTCCAAATAGCAGGAGCAAGACTGTCGAGAATCCAATAAACAAAAGGGCTAAAGGTCCAAAAGAATACTGGATAGAGGCAATTTTGTCCCCTGTTTTGGATAGACTGGCTGTTTTTTTCTGAAACTGTTTGACCTGCTGGTCCCGTCTACTATAGGCCCGCATGACCCGGATCCCTTCGATCGACTCCAAGACCTCATCGTTCAACTGAGCGACTGCTTCCCGGTTTTGCTCAACATACTCCTCCTGCTTTCTACTCAAAAAATAGGTAGAGACGACGAGGAAGATCATGGGAATAAAGGAAATCAAGGTTAATTGCCAAGAAATGAAAAACATGGTCGGAATAATAAAGGCAAACAAGCCACCGCCAAACAGGAGCACCATCATCCCGTAACCCGCCATATCAGCCATGCCATCCACATCTGTCGTAAAGCGCGTCAAGAGATCCCCTGAACGGAATTTCTCAAAAAAGGGACGCCGCATAGCTACTAGCTTACGAAACGCTTGACCCTGAAGGGTCGCCTTGAAATGGACTGACGACTGAAAGAGTCGCAACTGCCAATAAAAAGCCGTCAAATAATTGAGGATGGCTGACCCTACCAATAGGACCATATCCCATACAAAGTTCGATTGCGTCAGCGTCTGCTGACTCAAATGATCCACTAAACGCTGGATGACTTGCGTCGGGATCAATAAGGTGTAATCATAAAGAATCAGGACCATAGCGATCTTCACATATCGCCACTTGCGCTCCCTGATATACTCCCAAATAGCTCTGATCATATATTCTCCTTTTCAAAATGGCACAGAAAAAACCCAAGCAAGGAGCTGAGTACGTGCTCAGTCCACACTTGGGCCTTCTGATGCCTATCACCAATTCAGTTAAGGCAGGTAAAAATGCATACAAAAAACCCAAGACAAACTCCTCCATCTTGGGTTCCATTTATAGTTTACATCGAACTCAACTGAGATTGGAGAAGCTGTGTATTCAATTGTGTCATCAAAACATCTACTTTGTTCATGATGGTTTTCTCCTTTCTCTTTGTTGTTCTAACTTTACCACGGATTTCCTTGCTTGTCAACGTTTTTTTGAAAATTGTTGAAAAAAGCCGGACTTTTAAAGATGGACTTGCAAAAAAAGAAGCCTAGATCTTCTCTAAGCTTCTCTCTTCTGCTATGCTAGTTGCCGGGATTGAACCGGCGACCTCATCCTTACCATGGATGCGCTCTACCGACTGAGCTAAACCAGCAGTACCTATCTACTATATCATGGAGATAGGTCTTTTGTCAATATCCTGATTCATTTTTCTGCCAAATATTCTTCCTTCGTGAGGACATAATGAACTCTCGTCACCATTCTCCCTTCTTCATGCAAGTCTAGCATCGCGTAGGGCTCCTCGTGAGAATATTTCATCCCTGATTTGGCCATCACCCGTCCAGAAGCTGGGTTGTCCTGATCATGAACGGCAATGAGTTTGTTCATCCCTAACTGTTCAAAAGCCAGAGCAATGACTGCCTTGGTAGCTTCTGTCGCAAGACCTTGGTTCCAATAGTCTTTATTCAGAACATAGCCGATACTCCCCTTTTTCAGACAAAGATCCAAATCCAGTAAATCAATCGTCCCGATAAATTTTCCATTTTCTTTTAGCTCGATCCCCCATCTTCCAAGTGGGCTCGCTAGGTAAAAGAGGGCAATATTATTACGCGTCTCTTCTAGACTTTGATTGGTTGGAAAGGTATAGCGCGTAACTGTCTCATCAGAAGCGTACTCAAACATAGCCGGTGCATCTTCAAGAGTGACCGGACGCAAGTGCAAACGCTCTGTCTCCACTTCACGATAAGCCGCCAACTTCACATATAAATTTTCCATTCGACTCTCCTTCTTTAGGGATTAGTTTAGCAAATAACATAAAGGAAGGCAAGCTCAAATTTTTCTTGCTTTTTAACCCACTTTTCTATACAATTAAATCAATCAAAACAATCAGATAAGGAGTGAAAAGGTCATTGAGTCAAGAGAGCAATCTCACACCAATGGCCTTTTTACACCTAAATCTGAGCAAGGAGGCAAGAATGCTCATTGGAATTCCTAAAGAAATTAAAAACAACGAAAATCGGGTCGGTTTGACACCTGCAGGCGTACAAAGCTTGGTGAAGAAAGGTCATCACGTTTTGGTGGAAACAAATGCCGGACTTGGTTCTGGCTTTGCAGATGAAGATTACGCCAAACAAGGAGCGACTATTGTTGCGACTGCTGCAGAAGCTTGGGCCGCTGAGATGGTGGTCAAAGTCAAAGAACCCCTCGCTGAAGAATATGGCTTCCTTCGCGAAGACCTCTTGCTCTTCACCTACTTGCACATGGCTGCTGCTCCTGAATTAGCAGATGCCATGGTTGCAGCCAAGACAACTGGTGTAGCCTACGAAACCGTTCGAGACTTAGATGGACAATTGCCTCTCTTGGTGCCAATGAGTGAGGTGGCTGGACGGATGGCCGTGCAAATCGGTGCTCACTTCCTGACCAAACAAGAAGGTGGATCAGGAGTCCTCCTAGGTGGGGTACCAGGTGTTCCCAAAGGAAAAGTTACCATCATCGGTGGTGGGGTCGTTGGAACCCACGCAGCTCGTATCGCCCTTGGACTTGGTGCCCAAGTGACCATCTTAGATATCAGCGCTAAGCGTTTGGCAGTTCTGGAAGATGTCTTTGGTCACCAAATCCAAACCCTTATGTCCAACCCATTTAACATTGAAGCCAGCGTCCGTGATGCCGATGTTGTCATCGGTGCTGTCTTGATTCCTGGGGCTAAAGCTCCTAAATTAGTGACAGACGATATGGTTAAACAAATGCGTCCCGGTTCAGTCATCGTCGATGTGGCCGTTGACCAAGGTGGTGTTATCGAAACAGCGGACCGTGTCACAACGCATACGGAACCAGTTTACGAAAAACATGGCGTGCTCCACTATGCCGTTGCCAATATCCCAGGGGCTGTCGCTCGTACCTCTACTATCGCCCTTACCAATGTGACCCTTCCTTATGTCGAATCCCTAGCTGACAATGGCTTCCACAAGGCAATTGCCCTCGATGAAGGCTTGCGCCAAGGGGTCACCACTTACCAAGGTCACATCACAAGCCAACCCGTTGCTACTGGTTTAGAGCGTGACTTCACACCAATCGATGAATTGGTTTAATTTCTAACATAAAAAGGGCAAAGATCCTATGATCTTTGCCTTTTTTATTCTGCTTTTTCTTCCACATCCGGTTTTTCTTTGAGGACTGGATTTGGAATGGGCTCGTAGGCCCGGATAATCTCTGCTACTACTGGATGTCGAACGACATCCTTGGCAGAGAAATGCACAAAGTCAATTTGAGAAATGTTCTTCAATTTCTCCTGGGCATCAATCAAGCCGGATTTAACATTTCGAGGAAGGTCAATCTGGCTGGTATCACCATTGACAATCATCTTAGAGTTAAAACCAAGACGGGTCAAAAACATCTTCATCTGCATGATGGTGGTATTTTGCGCTTCATCGAGGATGACAAAGGCATCGTCCAAGGTCCGCCCCCGCATATAAGCCAAAGGCGCAATCTCGATAATCTCCCGCTCCATCATCCGAGTGGTTTGGTCTTTCCCTAAAATCTGGTAAAGAGCATCATAGACCGGACGTAGATAAGGGTCTACTTTTTCTTTAAGATCCCCTGGTAGGAAACCAAGGCTCTCTCCAGCTTCTACAGCAGGACGGGTCAAAATGATTCGCTTGACCTGACCACGCTTGAGGGCAGTCACGGCCAAGGTCACTGCTAGGAAGGTTTTCCCAGTCCCCGCTGGTCCAATCCCAAAAGTGACATCATGGTTCTTGACACTATCGACATAGATCTTTTGACCAAGCGTTTTAACTCGAATGGGCTTGCCGTAACTATCCTTGATAATCTCTTCTTCATAGAGAGCGATGAACTTATCCAATTCCCCATTTCTCACCATGGTAACGGCGGTCACCACATCCGGCGTTCCAATGGTCATGCCACGGTTAACGAGGACCAAAAGAGCCTGGATGACTTGACGAACCTGCTCGCAGGTTTCTTTTTCCCCAATGATTTGGACGATTTCTGTCCGGGCATGAATAGTTACCCCAAATTCTTGCTCCATCAAACGAAGATGGCGTTCGTTAGATCCAAACAAATGAAAGAGATCGTCTGGATGCGTTAATGTAATTTCAACTGAATGTTCTTGCAAATAAAGAACCTCTCTACCTGTGTTTTTCTATTATTATAACAAAGAGGCCGAGAAAAAACCATCCTCGACCTATCCTTCTCTAGTGGGCTTGGTATTCTTCCCAAATCACATCAAAATCACCAAGATTAAAGGAAAAGCTGGCATGCTCTTCTAGATAGCGACTGACCTCATCGAAGTCATCTGTATGCTTGGGAAAAGCAGACTCGTGAAATGCAAGATCTGCTAGAATGGCCTTAGGAGCATTGCTTTTAGGATTGCGCTCCGTCATCAACCAAGTATAAAACGATTTTCGCATAAGCCTCCTCTTAGATCAACTCTGTTCCAAACTGGTCTTGCTTGACCTTTTTTGCCTTCATCAAGCCACCCAAAGCCTTTTTGAACTGGCCTTTTGAAATCCCAAAAGTTGCCTTGATCTCTTCTGGAGAGGACTTATCATTTAAGGTCATAAAGCCTCCATTAGCTTCCAAATAGGTCAAAATCATTTGGGCATCGTTTTCCAACATTTCAAACGAACGTGGCTTCAAAGATAGGTTCAAGGTCCGGTCCACCTCACGAAATCCAATGACGCGGGCATTTAAGACCTCTCCCAAACGTGGTTCTGCATAGCGCTCACTTGGGTGGATAAAGCCCAGCATATTGTTCTCTGGAAGGTAAACAAAGGTTCCAGACAATTTCAAGCGGTAGACAATGGCTGGCCAGTTTTGGTTTTGCATATTGTTGTAAGCAGGACGAGCCAAACGCTGGAAATCTTCCTGGTAGGCTAAGATCCCCCAAATCCGATCTTTCTTATCGACTTCTAAACGAATATAGAGACGATCGCCCTTTTTAGGCCATAGATCTTTGATCTCCGGTAGGATATCTAGTGAGACAACAATCTGCTTATCTGGAAGCCCTGTATCCACGAAGACTCCCAAATCCTTGCGCACTTCCGTGACCGTTCCCCAGCCAAAGCTTTCTTGAGTTGCAGTGACTTCAAGTGTCGTGAGTCGTAGTTTTTGCTTCATATCTGTATAGGCAAAGCCCTTGACACTTTCTCCGACTTGGTGTGGGCCTTCTGCTTTATCAAGCGCGTAGGTCTGGCCATCTTTTTGAACAAAATAGAAGTGATCATTTTCATCAATGACCATTCCCATGATGTAGCTTGCTAGATTCGTATTCATGTTTCCTTCTTTCCTCTTGCCTCTTCACAAGAATAATGGAAATAAAACCCAGCCAGCAGTGCCAACTGAGTCTTTCTTTCCTGTAATGGTTGGGATAGATTAAACTTCCATCAATTCTTTTTCTTTGTGCGCTGTCATTTCATCTACATGCTTAACAGCGTCATCCGTAACTTTTTGAATCTCTTTTTCAAGACCTTTCAATTCATCTTCTGTGATTTCTTTTGCTTTTTCTTGTTTCTTCGCTTCATCCATAGCATCACGACGGATGTTACGGATCGCTACTTTAGCATTTTCACCCACTTTTTTCACTTCTTTTGCCAAGTCACGACGAGTTTCTTCTGTCAAAGCTGGGATAACCAAGCGGATAACAGATCCATCGTTGGCTGGAGTGATACCAAGGTCAGAAGCATTGATGCTGTGCTCGATGTCTTTCAAAGATGATTTATCAAATGGTGTGATCAACAAGACACGCGCTTCTGGAATGGTGATAGATGCCAATTGGTTCAATGGTGTCTCTACTCCGTAGTATTCTACGAAAATACGATCCAAAAGACTTGCATTTGCACGTCCAGCACGGATGCTACCAAATTCACGTCCCAAACTTTGGTGAGACTGGGTCATTCTTTCTTTTGCTTTTTCTACGATTGGGTTTGCCATAATCTTCCTCTATTTTCTATTATTTTTCTACGTTATTCGATACAGTTGTACCGATATTTTCACCAAAGACAACGCGTTTGATATTGCCTGGTTCATTCATATTAAAGACAACCAAGTCAATGTCGTTGTCCATGGAGAGAGTAGAGGCTGTTGAGTCCATGATGCGAAGACCTTTGTTGATCACATCACGGTGAGTCAATTCCTCAAATTTCACAGCTGAAGCATCTTTTTTCGGATCGGCATTGTAAACACCATCGACCCCATTTTTAGCCATGAGAATGGCATCTGCTTCAATCTCAGCTGCACGAAGGGCTGCGGTTGTATCTGTTGAGAAGTAAGGAGAACCGATCCCCGCACCAAAGATCACGATCCGATCTTTTTCGAGGTGACGAAGGGCACGACCACGGATATAAGGTTCTGCGACTTGTTGCATGGCAATCGCTGTTTGAACACGGGTATCCACGCCAACTTGTTGAAGCGAATCAGCCATCACAAGAGCGTTCATGACAGTACCGAGCATCCCTGTGTAGTCTGCTTGAACACGATCCATTCCTGCTTCAGCAGCAGGTTCTCCACGCCAAAGGTTTCCCCCTCCAATCACCAAGGCAATTTCAATTCCAAGTTCATGAACTTCCTTGATTTCTTGGGCCATATTTTGGACAGTTTTGATATCGATTCCGACACCACGTTCGCCGGCAAGAGCCTCACCAGATAGCTTGATTAAGATACGTTTATACTTAGGTTCTACCATTTTCTCTCTCCTTTTTTGATCTGTATTATTTTACCATAAATTACGTTTTTTATATAGTCATATCTATCAAAATTTTCTTTTTTCCATCCGATTAGTTTTACCAACTGTAGCAAATAAAAATGGAGTACAAAAAAAGCTACCCGAAGGCAGCTTTTCATTTCAATTAAAGTGAGTTAACATCCACTTTGATACCAGGACCTTGAGTTGTAGTCAAAGTCAAGCTAGTTACGTAAGTACCTTTAGCTGTAGCTGGTTTTGCTTTTTGGATTGTGTCGTTGAAAGCTTTAAAGTTTTCAACCAATTTAGTATCATCGAATGAAACTTTACCGATGATCGCTTGAACGATACCTGCTTTATCAGCACGGTAAGTGATTTTACCACCTTTAGACTCTTCAACTGCTTTCGCAACATCCATTGTTACTGTACCAGTTTTAGGGTTTGGCATCAAGTTACGTGGT
>JAWGIA010000007.1:0-112566 GCA_032560535.1 Streptococcus parasanguinis
AGCTGATGAAATCAGCGTAGTAGAGCCCACTCAACCACTGCGTCTTGCTCGACAATCCAAAAATAATTGAGAGGCTAGGACTTTTGTCCCAGCCTCTTTATCGGTATGAAACTTATTTCTCTTTCCGTTTACCACGCAAGAGCAAAGCCAAAGCAAAAACTGCTAAGAGGGCACCGAGTATGGTCAACCCGTAAGCAACAACTTCACCAGTTGATGGAAGAATTTTTTTCTTTCCTTCTTTTGGTGTCGTTGGAGTTTCTGGTTTTTCCGGTGTGCTTGGCGGCGTTGTTGGTGGTGTCGTCGGTGGAGTTGTAGGAGGAGTTGTTGGCGGTGTCGTTGGTGGGGTTGTAGGCGGAGTCGTTGGCGGTGTGCTTGGTGGAGTGGTAGGTGGTGTTGTTGGTGGCGTATGACGGTTGGTTACTGTGAAACCATCAATGTTGCTTGTATAACCTGCTACTGGATCCTCTGTAATCGTGTAGGCAATCTTCTTACCTTCCTTGTATACAGGTAGATCCGTAAAGCTTGCTTGCCAATTATCAGTAGCTGTGATTTCTTTTACAGCTACTTCTTGACCATCCGCAAGGAGACGAACTGTGATTTTTTCAGGACGAAGACCATCCTTATTGTCTGCATCATCCCAGATCTTCTTGACCGCTACTTCCGTTACTTCTGGTGTGCGGCTATTGGTAATCACTACATTTCCCTTGTTACTGTCATCAACCGTACTAGTATAGCCTTTGACTGTTCCAACTTCTTTCACTTGGTACTGAATCTCTTTGCCTTTCGCTTTTAGAAGCAAATTGCTAAAGGTATGAGTCCAGTTATTTTTAGCAGAAAGTTCCACTTCTTTTCCTTGAGCTTTGCCATCTGCATAGAGCTGTACCTTAATGGCGCTTGGACGTTTGCCATCTTGGTCATTGTTGTCTTCCCAACGTTTTGTAACAGTGACGCTGGTTTTACCTGGCTTGTAGCTATTGGTAATGGTTGTTCCATCAATAGCAGCAGAGTAATTGGCTACTGTGTCTTCTGTGACTGTGTAGACAATTTGTTTGCCGTGGTTGTATTTTGGAAGATTGGTAAAGACTGTCTTCCAATCAGTCGCTGCACTTAGCTCTTGGCTAGCTACTTCTGTACCATCTGCAAGGAGACGAACAGTAACCTTGTCAGGACGAACGCCATCTTGGTTGTCATTGTCCTTCCAAACTTTCGTTACTGGAATTTCAACAACTTCTGGTGTACGAGTGTTGGTAATATTGGTTCCTTCGATAGTTGTTTCATAGCCTTCAACAGGTTCTTCTGAAACAGTGTAGGCAATGACATTACCAGCATCATCGACCACATCGAGATTATCAAAATGATAAGCCCAAGTTCCTGTAGCATCTGGTTTCACTTCTTTAGAAGCGACTTTGACACCATTTGCTAGGAGATTGACTGTGATTTTTGATGGACGCTTGCCATCTTGGTTGTCATTGTCATTCCATGTCTTTTGGCCAGAGACACTTGTTTTTTCTTTTTGGTTCACAACATCACGAGAAATCGCAAGATCATTCCCAAAATCGTCCTTGCTGATCTTGATAGGTTCTTCTGAGAGAACATAGCCTGTTGGAGCTTGAATTTCTTGAACCGTATAAGCTTGTTTGATCAAGCCCGTAATGGTGCCAACACCATTCTCATCTGTCGTGATGGTTCCCACTTGCTCACCAGTATCATCTGCTGTCACAGCAAAGACAGCACCTGCAAGCGCTTGACCATTTTCACCTTTTTTGTGAATCGTGAAGGAGTATTTCTCACCATTGAAGTGTCCATCAAAGAACTGATACAGAATATCCGCAACCTTATTTTGCTCCTTGATTTCTGTCGCGGTCATCGTCGCATTGTTTTTGTAGGATGTATTGATGGCTGGGACCTTGTCCAAATAAACATCATAGCGAACAGTCATCCCTTGTTCTGGAGCTAGATCTCCGATATGAACCGTCAGAAAACGACCGTCAGCACTGACAACAGGGGAATAATTCTTGGTTACATTTGTAGTATTCCGCAGATGATAGGCACCATCTTCGTTATCGATCTGCCAAGTTCCTGTATGGATATTGACAGAATCTGCTTTGATTTTTCCATCTGTAAAGGCCAATTGGTCTTTAATATCAATATTATGAAGGGCAGTGTGACCTTGATTGATATTCAAGGTATAGGTCAATTTTAATTTATCGTCTGAGTTGGTCCATCCCCATTTGCTAAAGACTTCTGGAGTAGGAGGATTTTCACCCGGGTTCACCCCTTTGTAATCGATATTCCCACCTGAAATCACTTTCTTATCGATCGTGAGAGTAAAATCAAGTGTCTTTTGACCTTTGACAACTTGGTGGTCTACACGCGCAAAGAAACGCAGTTTCCCTGTCACATTAGCCATTCTTTCAGGATAATCCGTATAGGTTACAGTAATGACTTTTCTTTGATCATCTACCGTTGCTGTCGCAACTTTTTGACCACTTGGATCCAGCAGGTCGATGGTGTCCGTTTCAAAGACCTTAAAGTCATCTCCAAGTTGGATAACGGTCTGATCTCCCTTTTTTACACGTCCATTCGGCAACACAAAGTTTGCTTCAACTTGAAAACTCTCCCAAACACCGAGTGGATCTGTAATCGCTCCACCAGTTGATTTCGATATGTTTACAGATGTCACAACATCATTGATCGTATCTGCATGGACTTTAGCTGGACTATTGGGTTTGGCAAATCCTAAAGCCGCTAGTAAAAATAGGGCAACTGTTGTCACAACAGAATAGAGCCACTTTTTCATAAACGATTTTTCTCCTTTTTCTACGTTTACTAGATAAGGTATGTGAGTCGAAAAATTATCACTACATATTGTGATTTTATACACAACCCATCTTTTTTCATTATAATCGATTTACTTTGAGAAGACAAGCTATTATATATGCTTTTTGTATTTTAAGTACATTTTTTTGATACAAAGAAAAATAGAGAGTGGGACAGAAATCGGTCATTCGTTAGAATTCGATTTCGTCGTCCCACCTCCGCACAGCTGAGTAGGGCTATAAAAGCTGATGAAATCAGCGTAGTAGAGCCCACTCAACCACTGCGTCTTGCTCGACAATCCAAAGACAATAGAGAGGCTAGGACTTTTGTCCCAGCCTCTTGGTTGTTTGCTTATAAGGGAACTCCGAATATCTCTAGGGACTTGAGTTCAGAAGGATGGAGTCTCCGCCATTCTCCCAATTGAAGAGTGGGATCTAGCCTTAGAGGACCCATCGAGATCCGCTCTAAATCCACCACTTCCTTGCCACAGGCAGCGACCATGCGCTTGACCTGATGGAATTTTCCTTCTGCAATTTCAATTTCGACATAGGAACTGGCGCTTGTCTCATCCACCTCTAAGATCTGCAATCTCGCAGGCAAAGTCGTGAAGTCTTTGAGGGCAATGCCTGCTTCAAAACGGGCCACATCTGCCTCATCCATGATCCCAGCCACCTGGGCACGGTAGATCTTCGACACATGCTTCTTCGGCGAAAGCATGGCATGGGCGAGCTTGCCATTATTGGTCAAAAGGAGTAAGCCATGGGTATCGATATCTAGACGCCCGACAGGAAAGACTTCCTTGTGATGGGCTGTCTCATCCAATAGATCTAGCACAGTTTGGTGGTGATCATCTTCAGTCGCTGAGATGACCCCAGCTGGTTTATTGAGCAGATAATACACAAAGGTTTCATGGACCAGGTCTTCTCCCATAAAGGTCACCTGATCCTTGTCTGGATCAATCTGCAGCTTTCCTGCTGTCTCTTTTTTTCCATTCACTGCGATTTTCTTTTGCTTGAGGAGTTGCTTGACCTCGGTCCTACTCCCCACGCCGCAATCCACTAAAAATTTATCTAGGCGCATAGTTATTTCCCGCTCTTTCGCACAATCCAAAGGCCAAAAAAGGAAACCAGGATCATGAGGATACCAGAAAATCCAAAAATGAAGACTGGAGCAGATGAGATCGTCCCTAATAGACTAAGGACAAAGGTCGTTGCGATCGAACCTGTACTACATCCCAAAACCGCAATGGACGTTGCCTGGCTCAAGACCCCTGCTGGCATCTTATCAGATAAGACATTGTAAACTGTTGTAAGAGCCACACTGTAGGCGAAGCCAGAAGCAATGGTTACAAGGGCAAGAATCAAGAGATTTGGAGAGACCCCGATCAACATTTGGGCCACACCATAAGCTACTCCCGAAACCAATAATAAACGATCACGGAATAGATAGGTCAAGGGCGAGAAGGCCAAACCTGCCAAGATCCCAACAAATTGCATGGCTGCTAAAATAACCCCCGCAGTTTGGGCAGTGCCATGTCCAACTTGTTCTACCACACTTGGAATCCGAACGGTGATCATGACATTGGACAAGACGATAGCTGCCGCAACGACCGCTAAGCCGAGCGTAGTCCGCCATTGTCCCCCCGTCATCTTCACATCCTTGTGTTTTTCCTCCACTGCTTCTGTCTTAGATCCATAAGGCACAAATAAGAGATACAAAAGTAAGATAGGAATACTGATGCCGTAAACGAGAAAGGCAGCCTGCCAGCCAAAGCGAATCAAGAGGCTGACTCCAAAGGTTAAAACGGCCGTCCCAACAACCTCTGCAGAACCACGAATGCCAAGGGTTTGAACGCGTTCTTTTCCTTTATAGCGCTCACTGATAATGGCAATGGCAGAAACATTGAGCAAGCCAACCGCCATCCCGAAAATAATCCGAGACAAAAAGACAACCGGATAGGCTGGACTGATTAAGGGAATAAAGCCACATAGAGCGTAAGCAACTAAGCCTGTCACAATCATCTGGCGCTCTGAAAATAGGCGCCCAATCCATTTATTGAAGATGAGTGAAACCATGATCCCTGCAGAAGGAAGCGAGACCAAGAGCTCAATCATGCTATGAGGAATTCCCTTGTAATAGGCAAACATGGCCGACTGCGCACTCGAAATCGAAAACGAGGTCGTCAAAATAAATGAAAGCGCGAGAATACTCACTTTCTCCATGATTTTTTTCATTATTCTATCCTTTAAACTAATCTTTTTTTCACACTCCTCCTATAATAACACGAGCTAGTGACAGGACGCAATAGATTGAATTAAAAAAACGAAATGATTTCTCCATCATTTCGTTCGTGCTAGTAATTGTGAGGCAAAGACTCCCGTTCCAACCATCAAAGCACCAATCCAGACAAAAAGCAGATGATTGTTAGGAGCTAGTGGCGTCACCAACTGGATGAAGAAAGAAGAGAGGGCCGATCCGAGATTGCAGCCGATCAAGACCAGCGAGGTCGCAAGGTTCAGGAGATTGGTCGGGATTTTTTCAGATAAGTGATAAAAGATACTGGTGACCCCCGTACTGTAGGTAAATCCTGCTAAAAGGGTTCCTATAACCAAGCTCCATAGCTGGCTGGACAAGCCAATCAAGGCCAAAGCCAGACCGAAACCAAAGCACATGATCATGAGCAAGTTCTTTTTGAAAACATGTGTCAAACTGGCAAAGCCTACCCCTGCGACAATCCCTGTTAATTGCATCAGACTCAAGACGGTTCCAGCTGTTGTCGCTGTTCCCATACGAGCATCAACGATGATATCCGGCACGCGCAGACTAATGATGGAATTGAAACAAATGATGATACCAGCAATCACAGCTAGCATCAGACTAAAACGCCATTGAGGGGAGCGAAGACGTGCGGAACCTTTCTTTTTCTCCTTCAAGCTAGCCTGTTTTTGCTCCTTAGGATAAGGGACAAAAAGGAGATAGAGGAGTAAAATCAAGTAACCACCACCATATACGGCAAAGATCGCTGGCCAGCCTAGGGGTAAGAGTTGTCCCACAATAAAGGTCAAGATGGCAGAGCCCACCACTTCAGCAGACCCCCGATAGCCCAGCATCCGGGTCTTATCATTGCCTGAGTAGCGCTCACTGATAATTGAAATAGCCTTGGCATTGATCATTCCTGTCCCCAAGCCAAAGAGCAAACGACTCAGAAAGATGAGAGGATAGTCCTGCACGACCAAAGGCAAGAGGCCACTAGTTGAAAAGAGCAAGAGCCCTGCGACAATCATCTGGCGCTCACTCATCCACCGCTCGATCAGGCTATTTAAAAAGAGCATGGCTACGACCGCAAAGGCTGGCAGGGAAACCAAGAGTTCCACCTGACTTGCTGAATATCCGAAGTGACTAAAATAAGCCTTCATAGCCGGCAAACCGGCTGTAATTGAAAAGGATGAGATCAGCATGAGCGACAAGCTCAAGAGACTGATTCTTTCCATTGTTTTTTTCATTTTTTTATTTCCTACACTTTACTGGTAATACTTTGATTTCACTAGTTTTTTCAAAAAAGATTCAAACTAGTATTTTCAATAGAATCCTAGTATAATCAATTTAGAAATAGAAAAACAGGACATTTGTCCTATTTTAGGAGAGTGAGATGAAAAAAATTTCCCCATCTACAAGACTCAAGGAGATCATCACTGACTACCAATTGGACCAGATCTTTCCAGGCGACTGTCTCAGCCAGCTGGACCTCGTTCTCTATCAGGCTGGAGATTATATCTGCCGCCAAGGTTCTGAGCAAGATGTCATTCCTTATTTTCTCAAAGGCCGGCTCAAGATTATCCACAGTCTTGAAAATGGCAGCGACACCATCCTTGAAATCCAAGAAAAACCTGGACTCTTAGGAGAGATTGAGCTCCTGCTCGATCGGGTCTGTATCTCATCAGTCATTGCAGACCAAGACTCGCTAGTCGTCCAGCTCCCAGCCCAGCACTTTAAGAAGCGCCTCCTGTTTGATCCAACCTTTTTGCGCTCTACGGCCAAGACCTTGGCTGAGAAATTGCACCAGATCAACTATTTGGCTCCTGCAAACTTTCATTATTCGGTCAAGGAACGCCTCGCTACGCATTTTCTGGAACATTGCGATGAAAATGGGACCCTCAAGCCCAAGATGAATCAGCTGGCCCTGCGTTTTGGGATCAGCTACCGCCACCTTAGTCGCGTGATCAAACAGATGATTGACGAGGGGTTGATCAAAAGAGAAGGACGGGTCTATACGATTTTAGACCGAAAAAGAATGGGGGACTTGTCCATCAAACACACGGAAACAACTGACAGAAAACTTTAATTTCAGGTTCTTTTGTGTTATCATGGAGGGTAGAAAGAAAGTGAGAGTAAAACGATGAAAGCAATTGAAAAAGTTACAAGAGCGTCCCATTTGATTGATATGGATGACATTATCCGCGAAGGAAATCCAACACTTCGAGCTGTTGCAGAAGATGTAACCTTCCCTTTGTCTGATCAGGAAATTATCCTGGGTGAAAAAATGATGCAATTCTTGCACCATTCTCAAGACCCTGTTATGGCTGAAAAACTTGGCCTCCGTGGAGGAGTTGGACTTGCCGCACCACAGTTGGATATCTCTAAACGGATTATCGCTGTTTTGGTTCCCAATCCAGAAGATGCCGATGGCAACCCACCAAAAGAAGCCTATAGCCTTCAAGAAGTCATGTACAATCCAAAGGTTGTCGCCCATTCTGTGCAAGATGCAGCTCTTGGCGACGGGGAAGGCTGTCTCTCTGTAGACCGCAACGTCCCAGGCTATGTGGTTCGTCATGCCCGCGTGACGGTTGAGTATTTCACAAAAGATGGGGAAAAGAAACGCATCAAACTCAAAGGCTACAACTCCATTGTCGTTCAACATGAAATCGACCACACCAACGGCATCATGTTCTATGACCGCATCAACCCAAACAACCCATTTGAAATCAAAGAAGGACTTTTGATATTAGAATAAGATACAAAGGGCGTAAATGACAAAAATACCTAACTGAGAAAGCTCTCGGTTAGGTATTTTTTTGTTATTTTTTGCCTTGCCTTTTATTCGAAAACTTGCGTATGATGGTACGTGCCATGCTAATAAAGAAGTCCAAGGCAATTCCTAGGGTAATCATTCTGACAAGCCACACCAACCAGATTGGTCGTCTTACCTTTGCATCAGCATATCCTAAATGATCAAGTGCTACAAACATCAATAGATAGCATACTATTTCTAACGGAATGCGAAGTTTAGCTTTTTTTAGGCTGAAGCCTTTCAACCAATTCCATAGTAAATCCCACAACGTCGGATTATCTTCAGGTTCATCCTCCCAGTATTCCTTGCTTTTTGTTTTCAAATACAAGAGGTAACCCACTTCTGTCAGCAACTGAGTAAAAGCGTAACTGAATAGTATGCTTACGGATACTCCTAGCACCACTCCATAATAGCCAGTAAGGGCCGCTCCTATCATGGAGCAGACGAAGATGATCGTTAGGGCATTGCTACTGTAACTACTTGATTTTGCGAAATAATTTCCTAGGGTTCTAGTTGGTGAAAAGCCAATCTTTAACTGCTTCTTAAGCCAAAAATAATGATAAATAAAGCCCACTAAGGTACAAATCACAAGAAAAGGAATGACGATGAAGCCATATTTCGGGAAACCTACCTCAAATTCTTTATTTGCCAGAGCAGAAACAATGATGAGCAAGCCCATGACTTGGAGCGATAAAAACATCCCTGCATAGGTGAATAAGAGTAGGGTCGTTGACAATACTTGTCTTCTATATATAAATGTCCCCATTAACGGCAAGAAAAATGTAATGATATGGTAAAGACAATAGATGACGAGGATATCAAAAAACCAATGACTAAATGGTTTTATACCTTTTGATACATCATACGAATAAAAACAAAGGATTGCAATCGCGAACAGAAATACGCCTGTCCACGAAGTGATCATCATAGCCGCTGAAGCACGTGTATTGGCTAAACTTTTAAAGTAGACTTTGTTCACCTGCTCAATACCGACTGTCTTTTCGTTTTTCATGACATGCTCCTTTCTAAGAAATTCCTTTAAGATCCAAAAGCAGATGGATGTTGCACTTGCTTCTGAATTTCACTTAACTTGATCTACTTGACTTTGGCTTTGAAAGAGATGATTGGGGAATAAAAAATTAAATTCCCAGCTGATAAAAATAGAAATGATGAGATTAATAGACCAAAATGTATTATAAAATTGGGCTCAAAGTTTATTAAAATTGCATAACATACTGCAATGAACATGACTATAAGAAAAGTTACATATATTAAAGGTAATAGTATGTTTTTTATATATTCAGGAAAGCAATACACTTTTCGAGGTGTTTTATCTGCCACAATTTCCTGCATCCCTTCCCCTCTACCCATCCAAATCCGAAGTCCCACTACAAAAATTAAAATCAACATCATCAAGGATAGATTAAGCAAGTGAGAGGTAAAATTGAGGTATTTTTCTATTGGAAACGCCCTTGCTAATAGCATGGAGGTTACACCTAGACCAACCGATGCCCTCCCGATATTATTATTCACTAAACTCTGATGCTTCTTGTCTCTTTCAAATACTTTTGGAGCTAGGACTCCTACTTCATCCTCTGTCAGCTGATAGGCTTTATGAGGGATAAAATAAACAAACCACGGAAGAAAATAGGTGATGATAATCGGCCGATCGACTTCCATCAAATACCACTCTCCGTCAACTTTTAATAAATGATAGCGAAAGTTCATTTTGGGCAACCGTTCGATTTTTGCTGGTTTAAACATAGATCATCCTTTCTTAACATTTACACTTTTTCCTATTTTTTAATTTTTGCCTTATAATCCTCGCCTGAAGCATATAATAATAAATTACCATGTGATAAAAAAACCAATGAAAAAGCAAATAAGGCCACATGAAGAATTAGATTGGGTTTACTGGTACTCAGAACAAAGCAAAATGATACAGCTGAAAGAAATAAAGCCAATGTTACTAATAGAAGATTTTTTAGTAGTAACCTAAATCTTACTGGGCGACAATACATTTTTTTAGCTTTCTTGGAAGGCTTTATGACCGACTCTTTTTTCCCAATACTGATCCAAATGCGAATTCCAAAAGCAATGATTAGAACAAGGATCATTAGCACTAGATTCAGTAGATGGGAAGTAAAATATAAATAATCCTCTATCGGAAAAGCTCTACCTAGTAAAACTGCTAAGGAACCAGCACCAAGTGTTGAAATCCCTGCTTTAGTCTGAGTTGAAAGTATGTTCTTATCTCTTTTAAGAACTTTCGGAGCTATTGCTTCTACTTCATCCTCTGTTAGCTGATAACCTTTATGAGGGATAAAATAGGTAAACCATGGAAGAAAATAGGTGATGATAATTGGTCGATCGACGTCCATTAAATACCATTCATTCTCTACTTTTAACAAACGATATCGAAAATTCATTTTCGGCAAACGATCGATTTTTGCTGGTTTAAACATAGATTGATCTTACTTTCTATACTATTTTATTCTTAGACAGTCATAATTATATTATTTATTCATAAAAGAACATACCATCCATCATACCTGATTTTACTTTGATGATCAAGTTTTGACCAAAAAAAGTATCTAACTTCTTAGCAGTTGGATACTTTTTACTCTATTATATTTTGGGCACAGGGGTTGATGGCTCAAAACACTGTTTTGAGGTAGTAGATAGGGATTGCGAAGCAAGGCCCCTTCCTCATCAACTGTGCGGGGGGGACTAAAAAGGTCCTGTGGACCTTTTTTGCCCGAGCCTTAAAATCGAAAAGCGAGGTAGAAATCAAACTCTTCGAGTTACTGATTTCTGTCTCTTGGCGCAGTGGTTGATTGGAACTACTCCTACCTGCGGTACTCGTACTTCCTAATCAACTGTGCGGGGGCAAAACTACGAAATCAAACTCTTCGAGTTACTGATTTCTGTTTTGCTCCCTATATTGCCCAATCTCCGTTGCGGAAGACTGGGACACGGGTGCCGTCTTCTCGGATGCCGTCGATATCCATTTGGCTTGAGCCGATCATGAAGTCGACGTGGACGTCTGAGCGGTTAAGGCCGGCTGCTTCGAGTTCTTCTTCTGTGAACTCTGCGCCACCTTCTACACTGGTTGCATAGGCTGCTCCGATGGCCAAGTGGTTAGAGGCATTTTCATCGAAGAGCGTATTGAAGAAGGTAATGCCTGATTGGGAAATTGGGCTTGGATCTGGGACGAGGGCACATTCACCCAAGGCACGCGCTCCCTTGTTTTTGAAGACCAAATCTTTCATGACTTGATCGCCTTTTTCTGCTGTGATATCCACAATTTCTCCATTTTCAAAGGTCACTTTGATCCCTTCGATGATGTTTCCGTTATAGCTAAGCGGTTTTGTAGACGTTACATAACCTTCTGCGCGACGGAAGTCAGGAGCTGTGAAGACCTCTTCTGTCGGCATGTTTGGCAAGAAGCTTTCGCCTTGGGCATTGATGGCTCCGGCAGATTCCCAGACGTGGTTTTTCGGCAAGCCAAGAGTCAAATCAGTCCCTGGGGCTGTGTAATGAAGGGCTGAGAATTGTTCCTTATTCAGTGTATCTGCCTTGCTCTTGAGAATAGCTGCATGCTCTTCCCAAGCCTTGACTGGATCTTCCTCGTAGACTCGGCAAGTCTTGAAGATTTGATCCCACAGGAGATCCACTGCTTCTTCATCGCTCGCCGCATTTGGGAAGACCTTTTTCGCCCATTCTAAACCTGCTGCTGCAGCAACGGTCCAGCTGACCTTGTTAGATTGAGTAGCGATGCGCATTGGTTTCATGGCCATGCCCAAAGCCTTAGCCGAGGCAGAAAGCTTCTCTGCATCAACACCATTTAAGGCACCTGGATCAGACGAGCGCACACCCAAGCGACTAGCTTTGTGGTCTAAGAGGTAGTTCATCTCCGCAATCTTGTAGTCTGGCACATTGTCCAAACGATCCATCGGTGCATGGAGGAATTTTTCCCGGGTAGTGAAATCATCTGCCCATTGGACAATCACTTCATGCGCCCCCAAGGCATAGGCTTCCTTCACGATCAAGTGGGCCAATTCTCTTTGTTCCACATCGATGTTCAAGACCAAGGTATGGCCAGGTTGCACATTGATACCGTTTGCCACTAACAATTTGGCATATTTTTCGAGGTTTTCTTTAAAATTTGGTAAAACCATTTTTTTCTCCTTCATAAGTGTATGATCTCTTCCTAGTATACCATAAGTCCATGCAAAAAGGATTCAGCTCCTGCAGAATCCTGATTCACTTACTGTTGATTAAACCATTGTTGCAAAGCATAGGTATACTTCGCAATGGTGGTTTTATGAGTAAAGAGTGTAATAAAGGCGATTGGGATACAGATAAAGAATCGCAATAGTTCAGCTACAACAGTAACAATGACTACGGTCAAAATATGTTGACCCCAATCCGTACTAGATGTCCCTGTATAGTTTCCAAACACACCACGAGATACACGAACTTTTTGGTAGTTCATGGATGCAGAAGAAGCATAGCCAAACTTTGCACTTCCAAAGCGGGTAAAGAACCAAGCAAAAGGTCCATTTTCAAAACGTTTGTAATCCGAATACCAAGACAAGGTGTAGTTAGAGAGAAGAGTGTAGGCTGTTCCTAACAATTTCATAAATAAGCCATTTTCTCCGTTCCAGACAATCATTAACATGATAAAGAGATAGCCTGTCAGATACATAGTCCATGGAGCAGACGGCGTATCAAAGTAGCCTTGTTCTTGGTGGGAACTAGCTTGACCTTGTTGAGGAGGCACGTAATCTGATTGTCTTGTTCCCTGTGCACCAGGAGGTGCTACATAATCACTTTGCTGTGAAGATTGAGCACTCGGTGGCGCTACATAGTCATTTTGTTGGACTGTCTGACCTGGCGGAGCTACATAATCGGATTGTCCGCTACTGACTCCAGGAGGAGCTACATAATCATTTTTATCTGCCATTTCAATTCTCCCTTAATACTTCTAAATCTTGATCCAAAATAGAGTTGTAATCGCTACTTCCGTCACGTGCTACACGTGTAGAAACTTGGCGCAAAAGTTTTTCGTTAAAATTCCGAACCCAGCGACCATTACTATTGTCATTAGAACGTGCATAATTTGATTTCACCACATCCGCGTAAAGAGCTTCATTGACCTGATAACCTTGTTTATGAAGTCCTAAAAGTCCAATCTTAACAATCTCATCTGGTGTATAGTCTTCAAAATCGAAAGTAGTCGGAATCCGACTTTGCAATCCTGAATTGACTTGTAGAAACTCATACATTTCCTTGGTATATCCAGCAAAGACAATCACGATATCACGACGATGGTCCTCCATAAATTTGAGGATTTCATCCAAAGCTTCCTTCCCAAAACTATCATTTGAATCCTTATAAAGAGCATAGGCTTCATCAATAAAGAGGACACCACCAAGGGCACTCTCTAAAACTTCGCGCGTCTTTAAGGCTGTCTGACCTTGGTAACCACCAACCAAATCACTACGAGATGCTTCGATGAATTTCTTCTGCTTGATAACGCCCTTTTGGAAAAGAATATTTCCTAAAATTCGCGCAACGGTCGTCTTCCCTGTACCAGGATTTCCAAGAAAGAGTGAGTGCAAAGTCGTATCTGCTACAACACCACCTTGTTCAGCCCGTTTTTGGTTGAACTCAGCCATGGCTACAAATTGTTCCACTTGCTCTTTGACTTTTGGAATACCAATCAAGCGTTTGAGGGCTGCCATACCGTCTTCTTCCTTGTCTGCACCTTCCTGGTACTTGCCTTGATTGAGGACAGCATCGATATCGATATTAAGGATTGTTTCGATATCATCAGAACCTTGAGCTACAACACGGTCTGCCAAGGTCTTGGTCAATTGCTCATCCAGGTTACGGATCCAGCGACCATTACTCTTATCTAGCGAGCCTTCATAAGCACGTTTGACATGACGAGCATAGTAATCACGGTCTTCGAGCTTGTAGTCACCTTTTTTCAAGATCATTTCACCTAGTTGAACCATCTCATCCCCCGTGTAATCTTCAAAGATGAAGTTGTTTGGTACACGCGAACGGAGTCCCGGGTTGGTCTTGAAGAACTCTTCCATTTCTTTGGTATAGCCCGCAAAAATAATCATGATATCATCACGATTGTCCTCCATAAATTTGAGGATGGTATTAATCGCTTCGATTCCGAAGTTGACGCTTCTACCTTTTTTATCCAAACTGTAAGCTTCGTCAATAAAGAGAATCCCCCCACGCGCTTTTTCAAGCAGGTGTTGCGTTTGCTCAGCTGTACCACCGACACTAGAAGAGATCAAATCAGATTCGGTCGCTTCGACAAATCGGAACTCCTCACCAGAAAGAACCCCTGCTTCATACAGAGCTTCTCCCAACAGACGAGCTACAGTGGTCTTTCCTGTACCAGGATTTCCCATAAAGGCAGCATGTAAGGTTTGCTTTTCAGGAGCCTTGCCACTAGCAATCCGTTTTTTATTGAACTCTACCATATTGATCATCTTCTTGATCTCGTGTTTGACTTTTTCAAGTCCAACTAGATTGTTCAATTCCTCAATAGCATCACGTTTTTCAACTCCGACTTCACCCGTTGCAGAATGAGCTGTGCTACCACCTTGAGCAGATTCTTTCCCAACACTATAGTCTGAACCATCTTCTAATTCAACAACGAGATCCCGAGCATCTCCTTGCGTATATGAAAGAGCATTTGTTTTCACAAAAGAGGAACCGTTGATACGAAGATTGGGACGAAAAATCTTGTGAAATATCATATGATCAGCAAGCACAACGCTATTTGTAAAAGCACCAAATGGAATCTTTTTCTGACTCTCTGTAAGAAAATTCGTTTCCCCTTTTAAGGTCACAAAAGATTCATTATTAATCCCTAAAAATTCAGTGATTGTCACCTCATGAGCTAGGACTGTACTCTTAAATGATTTCAAAGTTGAGATTCTATCTGATACTGTTCGAAACTGCACATTTGCATTCAAGCTAACTGCAGTACCTCTCGGCATCTCCAATATAGAATTTTCCGATTGCCAGATAACATTTCTTAGCCAGACCATTGGGTAACCCTTCTCCAGATTACCACCTTCGACTGTACAATTTTTTAAGTTGACTTCTGAATCTCTGACATTGATCGTATTATAATCATATTTTTGAAGATAAACATTGTCTAAAGATACCTTCGAACCACCTATCGCCATGATACGAGAAAAAATGGTTGCATCACTAATAGATAATTCTGAACTGACTAGTTTGATGACACTATTGTGTTTTTCAGGGGTAGACATTCCTACATCATTTAATATTACTGTTGAGTTTGCCTCAGCATAAATCATGCATTTTTTATTTTCTGAGATAGTTGTTTCGAAATAAATCTGATTACAAGAAATTTTAGAGCCAGCTAATACTGAAAAAGCCGAATAATTCCCTGTCAGTTTAAACCATAGATTTTCAAAGGAAACCTCAGCGCCGCCTGCAATCTGAAATGACGCTTCAATCGTATTATTAAATATGCGCCCATTGCTATTTGGATTTGGAACCACATGACCTACAAAATGAAGGCTCTTTTTAATCACAATGACTCTATCTGTTGGCCATTGAAAGGCATACCCATCCTCAAATTCAATCGTGTCCCCGTTTTGAGCTTTTTCAACTGCATCCATAAAGTTCCAACTGTTGTTATAGGGACCTACTAAATATCTCGCCACTCTCTTCTCCTTTTCTTCGTCTCACTATTCATGAAAATGAATTGATTTTCCAACTCACCTTCATCCACACCACACAACAAAATTATAACACATTCCAATTCTAACGAAAACACCTGAAAACGGTTAACCACCATATTACAATAGAAAAACTCTATTTTCATTTTGAAAACAGAGTTTCTTGGTTTAATCTTTTAAAGCTGAAAACAAGCCAGCTAGAGCAATTGCTCCTGAGAGCATAGCGGTGGATAGGAGCAGCACATGATCTGCTACTAACGAATCTTAAGCACGCAGGTCCTCCATCAAGTCTGAAACTGATTCAAAGGGGTGACTCATATTCCGATTTTGCTCTACATCCGTTACGACTTGGAGCAACTTCCCATTATCATCTAATCGAACATCAAAAGGTAAGCCCTGATATTGAATAGCCTGACGGAGAAAAATGTTGATGGCTGTTGTCATATCCATCCCTAAATGATTAAAAATCTGTTGGGCCTGTTCCTTAACCTCACTATCCAAACGAATACTCATGCTCGTCTTTGACATATTCTCACCTTCTTTCTATTTATTATTTTAACAAAAAGAAGGCTATTGTAAATTCATTGAATATACAATAGCCTATTGAAATTAATAGTTAAAACAATCCTTATGACTTACTTTCTATGAATCTATTGACCATAGGTAAAATTTCTTTTTCCAATCCTTTTATTTGATATGATTCCCATCTAGTTTTTTCCGTAATATTAGCCATTATTTGTAACTTTAGACTCTGACGATCAAAAATCCCTTCCCACTGTTTATATTTTGCACTCGGGACTAAATTTCCAAATTTCGAATTTTGACTATCTGTAATGATACAAAGGTTCCCAAAGGAGTGTAAGAATTGATCATCCATTTTTTCAACTCTTTCATCACTATTTGGATGTTGTGGAAACCAATGCTCTATGGAACGACGATAAGCAAATTTGAAATGATCAAATTTAACGCCTTTATACTCCCTTCCTAACTCTTCACGATTTTTCCATAAGATGTAATCAATAAAATTGAATGCATAAACAGAAATGTCACCATATTTCTTAATAATATTTTCCTCGGTGAATAATCTTCCCTCAGCATATCTCACAGCCATTTTTTCAAGAAAATCCTTAAATCGAATAGCAAATTCTTGATCATTTAGTTCTTCAATATGCTCGAAGAGGAATTGCAAAACTTCATACAACCAACGACTATCACGATTGGCAGTGAAAGTTACGGCAAACATGGATTGCAAAAGGATGATGTTTTTATTAATTTCCGAATCTGAAAATGTATTCTTAGTAAAGCGTTCTTCAACTATGTAATGCTCTTTTGCTTTTCCATTTGGTTGATATTCATAATAAGTCCCCTTCTGCAAAAACCATTCATCCTTATTTCTGCTTGAAGAATCCATATTTGAATTTCTAACGATGAAATTATCAAAAATATGTTTCATTCTAAGAAGGAATTCACTGAATTTAATAACCCAGGTCTGATTTTTATTTTTTATATCAAATAGAGTTAAGAGTTTCTTATCATCTAATTGAACCTCACTGGTATCCGTACCTTCCCAAATTGACAATACATGGAGTAAGAAGGTAGGAAAATCTATAACTTGGGTATATTCACCAAAATCTTTTTCTACTTCTATAATTTTTTCATTTACCTTTTTTCCTAATATATCAGATAACTTTCTTCTTTCATTTTGATAAAAATCAATATCGTCATAAATATCATGAAATGAGTAATTTGAAAAGTGCCATCCAAAAATACGTTCACGCTCCTGAAAACTATCTGCCCTCTTCCGCCTCATCTTAAATTGACTTGCTACCGGCTTATCAAATTCAGCGCAAGCATCCCAGATTCTCGCAAATTTTTGCGCCTTTTCTTGATCTTCTCCAAACTTAGCCATCATTTGTGCCTTAAGAATTTCATGAGCTTCTAGTTGTTCTCCTCGAGAGTTGAAACGTTCGAAATAAAGATTCAAATCTAAATCTTCAGGAAGTATACTCCGAAAAATGATGACATTCTCAAAAAGATAATCAACGAAAGACTGAGGATTAAGCTGGCGCTCCTCTAGCACTTTGTTCAAGGCCTCTTTAGCATGCCCATAACCTCTAGTTAATTCATTTTCATCGTCCTCAGAGATTTTTTGCTTAGTAAATAGTTTTTGAATATTCTCATTTGATTTCTTCCTAGCTGGAAAGGTAAGATTGATAGCTTTCAATCTATCAAAACCAAACTCATGCTTCAAAGCTAAGGCAATCAAATTAAGGGCTGTTGTCCGTTGTTGCCCATCTATGATTTTGAAAATGTCATTCTCTTTATTAACGACTAATGTTCCAATATAGTAATTGTCTCTATTTTCTTGCAAAGCATCTGCTACGTCGTTCAATAACTGCTCAATTTCATCATAAGTCCAAGCAAAATTTCTCTGATAAAGAGGGATAGCATAGGTATCTTCATTTAACAAACGATTAACTGATAAGCTTATATGTGTTTCTACCATTTATCTTTTTCCTCTTCTATAATTTGTTCCATCGAATAATTTTCAAATAATTCTCTATCTATCTTAACCATGAAATCATTCGGAGTTACAGCATGGGCTAAAACTTGAAATAGTTTTTGAACTTCTCTTTGTCTGAACTTCCCGCCTGCAGCGTAGTTTCCTACAGTAGCGTCATATATAGCTCGAGACTTCACACGGGGGTAGTAAGCCCAAATAAAAAGAGTCTCTATTATTTCCTTTGATAGTTCATCTTTTCCAAATCTCTCTGCAAAAAGCGAGCAAATATTTAGAAACAGATTGTGGCACTTGCGATAGCGCCCCTTTGAACTATTGTAAATTTTTAACATACCTTCAGGGTAATCAGAACCATTTTCTGCACTCTTAGGATCATTAAAAATTCCTAACTGTGTATTTAAAACATCTATATGATCTTTAATCGTTTGATGAACAGATTCAATATATTCAAAAAATTTGCTTCCATCTATGATTGGCATGGTAATTGACATAGGGAAGTTTTCAATATGACGATATAATTCTAGGTATGGAAAATCCCTACTTAAATCAACACCTTTAAAATCATCAATAAAATCTTCTGTAAAACGTAGATAAGAACCATACCGCTTATTGGTTAGTCCTGTTTCTCCTCTAGACCAACGTCTCATACGAAAAAGATGCTTATCAAATAGATCTTTCAGACTTAAATCGTTATCTTCCACAAACTGCTCCCACTTCTCAACAATTTTTTCATCTTCTGAATCTTGTTGCCGCAGATGATAGGCTTTGAGTAAATCATGAGGTTCCAAAGATTTGCCACGATTATTCTGAGAGTCAAATAATTGAAAAGCTTCTGCCAAACGTTTCTCTGGCATGATGATACAAGAAATAGAACAATTTTCCAATAAAAATTCACAAATATTCTTTGTCTGTTTTTCCCCAACAAGTCGAGTTAAATTTTGCCATTCATTATAATTTTCACTGGCATGATAACAAGATAGTTCTCCAAATTCGGTACTTAACAGTTGAGTAGCGCCTTCGTAATTATTTACATAATCTAGTAAATGTAGTAATAAGGAAATGGAAATTAAACGTTGTTGTCCATCTACAATATCTAAATGTCCATCATTCTCATGCAAAATGACAGATCCCACTTGATATTCCCTTTTTCCCATTGCATCTTGTAAATCGTAGAACAGATTACGAATATGCTTTCTGTCCCATTTATAAGGCCTTTGATAAGAAGGAATCCGCAAATTTCCCTTTCCTAATATCTCTCCAACCTTTTTAGAAGTAAATTGAATATCCATTTCATCCGCCTTTATCGTATTTAAAAAACTACAAATTCATATGAATCTGTAGTTAAGAGTGTCTATTTCTTTTGAATAACACTTGCATTAGGAATATTTTTTGAATACTGTTCTGCCGCTTCCTTTGTCCAAAATCCTTGTGCAATCATATTCCCAAACTGATCAATAACAATCCATTCAGTCATATCTCCATCACCTTTCAACTTTTTATTAATTATATATTAACCATTTATTATTAGAGATAGTATAGCATTTACAAACTGTAAAATCAATATTATCTCTGTAGAATATAATATTATTTTTCTCAATTCAAGATCAACTGCAATACACTTTCTCTATTTAAGAATACAAGTATATAAAAATAGGAGTAAAACAGTACGATTTTTAGTAAATTTCGTTCTGTCCTACCCCTTAAAAGATATTGTAACATTCTTCCAAACTTAGAAAACGAACAACTAAATCAATCAGTTACTACGTCATGTAAGTATGACTTTTGTTCATCTAAGAGTGATAGCTTTTGAATAAAAATTATTTATCCATCAAAACAAATCATCAAAGAGGCTGAGCTGGTTATCCTCTGGCATATTGCCAAGAATGCCCATCTCATCCATCTTTTCAACCAGGGTGGACGAAACACCACCGCGCTTCCGGAGCTCGGTCTTAGAGAGGAATTCTCCTTCTTCACGCGCCCGCACGATTTGCTTGGCAACGTTCTCACCCAGACCATCCATAGCGACAAATGGTGGAATCAGGGTATCCCCATCAATCAAGAATTCTGTCGCCTGACTGCGATAGAGGTCTAGCTTGCCAAACTTGAAGCCCCGCTCCCACATCTCATTGACAATCTCAAGGGTGGTGTAGAGATCGATCTCTACGTTGGAAGCTTCGTTGTTCTTACGTTTCTCAGCAATTTCCTTCATCCGCGCTTTCACGGCCTCAAGGCCTGCCCCCATGGTTTTGATGTCAAAAGCCTTGGCCCGAATCGAGAAGTAAGCACAGTAGTAATAAAGTGGATGATGCACCTTAAAGTAGGCCACACGAAGGGCCATCATAACATAGGCCGCCGCATGGGCTTTAGGGAACATGTACTTGATCTTCCCACAGGACTCGATGTACCATTCAGGAACATTGTTTTCCTTCATGGCTTGGATGTAGCCATTGCGCTCTTCTTCTGAGATCTTGAGCCACATGCCTTTCCGCACGCGCTCCATGATGGTAAAGGCCATCTTAGGCTTGAGACCCGCGTGCATGAGGTAAACCATGATGTCGTCCCGACACCCGATAACGGTCGATAGATCGGCAATGCCCGCCTTGATCAAGTCTTGGGCATTTCCCAACCACACGTCGGTACCGTGAGACAGACCAGAGAGCTGAAGTAACTCTGCGAAGGTCGTCGGATGGGTCTCTTCGACCATGCCCCGAACAAAGTTGGTCCCAAACTCTGGAATCCCCAACATCCCTGTCGGCGTTCCAATCTGCTCGGCTGTCACCCCTAGCACTTCTGTCCCAGAAAAGAGGGCCATAACCCCTGGATCATCCATAGGGATATCATTTGGATCAATGCCTGACAAGTCTTGGAGCTTCCGAATCATGGTCGGATCATCATGTCCCAGGACATCGAGCTTGAGGACGTTCTCATCGATATCGTGGAAGTTAAAGTGAGTGGTCTGCCATTCAGCGGTCACATCGTCTGCCGGATACTGGACCGGAGTAAAGTCATAGACATCCATATAGTTTGGAATAACAACGATTCCCCCTGGATGCTGACCGGTCGTCCGTTTGACCCCAGCTGCACCAAGAGCCAAGCGCTCGACCTCGGCATCTCGGTAGTACTTGCCAAAATCTCGCTCATAGCCCTTGACAAAGCCGTAGGCAGTCTTAGCTGCAACCGTACCTACCGTTCCTGCCCGGAAGGCATATTCTTCCCCAAAGATATCGCGGACATCCAAGTGGGCACTCGGCTGATCTTCCCCAGAGAAGTTCAAATCGATATCGGGTACCTTGTCCCCATCGAAACCAAGGAAGGTTTCAAAAGGAATATCCTGGCCATTTTTGCTGAGCTTGTGGCCACAGTTTGGACAATCCTTGTCTGGCATATCAAAACCAGATCCATAAGAACCGTCTGTGATGAACTCACTGTACTGGCACTGGCTACAAACATAGTGAGGCGAGAGCGGATTGACCTCAGTGATCCCGATCATAGTCGCCACAAAGCTAGATCCAACGGATCCACGCGACCCAACCAGGTAGCCCCGCTCATTGGAACGATGTACCAGCATTTGCGATGCCAGATAAATCACGGCAAAGCCATTCCCCAAGATGGAGGTCAATTCCTTTTCAATCCGCAAATCGACAATATCAGGGAGCGGATTACCATAGATTTCAAAGGCCCGCTTATAGGTCAATTCCGCAACTGTTTCTTCGGCCTTGTCGATAAATGGCGTATAGAGGTCACCCTTGACCACTTCGACCGGCTCAAAGGTCTCTGCGAGCGCATTGGTGTTTTCAATGACAATCTTGCGCGCCAAATCTTCTCCCAAAAAGGCGAATTCATCCAGCATCTCATTGGTGGTTCTGAAATGCGCTTTTGGCAGAGGCGCTGGCTGGGCATCTTCTCCGTGCCCGATGGTCCGGTTGATCATGGCCCCTTGACCGAGACTACGGACAATGATCTCCCGATAGATCTCATCTTCCGGCTCCAGATAGTGGACATTTCCTGTCGCAAGAACAGGCTTGCCGAGACGATCCCCCACTTCGATCAAGCTCTTGATAATGGTCTGGAGCTCGTCCATGTCCTTGACCTGCTCCTTGGCAATGAGAGGCGCGTAGATAGCCGGTGGCATAACCTCGATAAAGTCATAGTACTTGGCCACTTCGACCGCCGCATCCACACCTTGCGACATGACCGCATCAAAGACTTCCCCTTCTGAGCAGGCCGATCCAAGGATCAAGCCCTCGCGGTGGGCATCCAGCACGGTCTTGGGAATCCGTGGGACTCCTTCAAAATACTTGGTCCCAGAAAGAGAAACCAGTTTAAACATGTTCTTAAGGCCAGTCTGATTCTTGACATAGAGAGTCGCATGCTTGACCCGCGCCTTCTTATAAGAATTCTCATCGATCAAATCGATATTCAAGTCCTTAAGATTGGTCACCCCATGCTTTTCAGCGACATCTTTGATGAAGATAAAGAGCAGGCGCCCCGTCGCTTCCGCATCGTAGTTGGCCATGTGGTGGTGCTCCAAGCCTACACCAAAGCGCTTGGTCAATGGACCCAAGCCATGGCGTTTAAAATCTGGATAGAGGTTGCGGGCAAATTCCAGGGTATCGATGACCGGCTGAGTGATCTTGGGAAGACCATGGCGCTCATAGTTAGCATTCATAAAGCCCACGTCAAAGATAGCATTGTGGGCAACGAGAACGGTTCCCTCACAAAAGGCCTGAAACTCCTTCAAGACCTGCACCAAGGGCTTAGCCCCCCGGACATGCTCATTGGTGATCCCTGTCAATTGGGTCGTAAAGGCGGACAAAGGATGGCCTGGATCGATAAACTCGTCAAACTCCTCAATGACATTGCCTTTGTACATCTTAGAAGCGGCGACCTGAATCAAGTCATTATAAATGGCTGAAAGTCCCGTCGTTTCCACGTCAAAGACCACATAAGTCGCTTCATTGAGGTCCAGATCCACCTCGTTATAGGTGATGGGCACCTTGTCCTCTACGATATTGGCTTCCATCCCATAGATCAGCTGGATTCCAGCTTTCTTGGCTGCTTTAAAGCCATGTGGGAAGCTCTGCACATTGCCATGGTCGGTAATGGCCACCGCCTTATGCCCCCACTCGGCTGCCTTGGCGATCAGCTCTTCGACTTCCGGCAGGGCATCCATCGTCGACATATTGGTATGGGCGTGGAATTCCACCCGGCGCTCCCCTTCTGGCATCAGGTCCTTGCGGGCATAATGCACGACTTCCTGGATGTCTTGGACATTCATGGTCAAGTCGCGCGTGAAATTGTTCATTTCGATATTTCCCCGCACCCGGAGCCAGCTGTTCTTCTTGATCATGTCAAACTTCTGGGCTTCTTCCTCATTTTTGACCCATTTCTGAAGGGAAAAACTCGAGGTATAGTCGGTCATCTTAAAGCTGATCAAGACCCGACCGGTCCGTGTTACCTTGTGCTCCACGTCAAAGACCACTCCCTCAAAGACAATCCGGTTCTCTTCTGTTGTGATCTCGATCATCGGAGTGATCTCAGCCTTGTCTAGCTTAGGTTTAGCCGCAGCCTTCTTAGCCTTGAAATCAAAGGCCGGCTTTTCTTCAACTGCTGGTGGCGGAGCCATCTGGGCCAAGGATTCCATAGCCCGCAAGGTCTCTTCATTGGCCGCTTGGAAGATCTTTTCATTTTCCTCTTCAAAGCGCGCCACTTCCTGCTCTGTCAACTCCTCATCAGACTCCACTCGACAGGTGAAATGCGGAAAACCAAAGGCTTCCAACTGTTTGGCAAGGTTAGGCAAATGGTTCTTACGAAAATGCTCTGTATCAACCGAAGAAGGCCCAGAGATGATCAATTCCTGCCCTTCCGCGCGCACCTGCAAGTCTTGATAAAGTCCCTTAAAGCCTTGACTAGCGCAAGGCCCTTCCTCAAAGACCTCCCGGTAGTAGGCCTGCAACAAGTCAGCAGTAAATTCCGGATTAGCCACTTGGATGGTAAAGGTCGCCTGGTTTCCTGTCTTTGAAAATTCGTCCTTCAAGCGCTGGCGCAATTCCTTAAACAAAGCAATCGGCAAAACTTCCGCAAAGGCAAAGCGGAACTCCCAAACCCGACTAACCTTGTGCACCACGACTTCTTGAATCTCCGCATGCAAAAAGGCACTGGAAGATCGCATCTCCAGCGGCATATCCAGCTGATCCATTAAAATTTCAAAGGTGTTGGACATTGTTTCTCCCTTGATCTTGATTCTTTTGCTCGCTTTTGAGCGGCCCACTTCTAAGCAAAAACAGACCATTCAAAAACATTCGTAACCCTTATTTTATCACAATTTAAGGATTAATTCGAGGGAGAAGTGAAGACAAAAAAATCACCGATAGGACGGTGATTCTCTTTATCTATTATTCAGTTAGGGCTGATCCATCATTTATAATGCATCACCATGACGATGGCCACAACTGCCAAAATAGGAAATAAAATTAACATCCAGATTCCAATCCACATTTGCCGTTTAAAAAGCCTGTCTAGTCCACTATAGCGTTCAACATATGATTCTTTTGGAGAAGCTGGATTATACCAGACCGTCATGGTCGATCCCAGTGGAAAAGCATCTTGAAAAAGATTTCCCTTTGAGACTGTAGAATTGGTGTAGATGGTTATCCTTTGTGCCATCAAATCGATGTCGCTGGCTGCTTGATTCGTTTTCCAAGGAAGTGTTGCCCGCACCACCCAATAATATTTCAGGCTATTTCGATAGGTCTGACCATCCACTCTATATTCTACAATTGGAGCCGCTACAATTTGTGCTCTCTTATAGTCAACTACCACTCCCTCAACGCTCTTTGATGAGAGGGTCTTAATCCTAACTTCTCTTCTATAAAAATGTCCAAAAAAGAGTACGGTAAACAAAGGAAATCCAATAACAGCCACAGCAATGACTAGAAGTATTCTGATATCGGGCATACTCATCACCTACTTCATCATCAGATCTGACATACTAAGACTCATCTTCGTTCCATCTGTTATACTTTCGACAATTGATTGTTGCTCCTTAGTCAAAGGAAGCAAAAAGATCGTTGCCGATTGAGTCGGTAATTTGCCATTTTCAGAAATCCTATACTCAACTAACTGGTTTTGATATATCGATTGCCCATCATAACTCCAATTGAGCTTAAATTCTGCATCATGATCAATATTCGTTGTCGTTTTGTTGACCAACATAAATACTACATATTCTTGTTGGTTCAAAGTATAGGTACTACCTGTATAATACAAAGTAATCTCACCTTGCTTGCCAGCTTCCGGATGCTCTTTAACTAACTTCTTCCCTAGTTCGATCAAGTCAGATGTTTTTCCTTCATACTGAGGTGCCACTACAAATTTCAACCCCTGTTCCTCTTTAGCAGACGAGGAGGCTTTTGTAGTTTGCTCAGTTTTCTTTGCAGTCGCCTCCTTGACCTCTTTTTTCGGCTGAGCACAAGCTGTTAATACAAACACACTCGCCAGTAATACCATCATCTTTTTCATGGATCATTTCCCTTCTTTTATAATTGAGTTAGATTCAAAAACATTTTCTACTATCATACTGGAAATTAGTTTGAAGAGCAAGTTCGTCACTAGGTGGAGAGAGCTGAGGGGATGAAAAAAGAGAGAACCTGTGTACTGACACCAAAAGTTTGATTTTTTCTGTCTAACTTTTTGATCGCAGTTCATATTTGGTTCTCCCAATTTATAAACGACTTCCTCATTAAAATAAAATCAGCTATAAACAATAAATTTTCCCAAATACAATAAGACACTTATGGATATTGAACTTTTTTCTTAGATTTTGTTGTTTCTTGTTTTTTCTCTGCATTTTGACGTTTTTCTTCTTCTGACTGCATTTGCTTGGTCGACTTCCCATTTGAAAATGATTCACTTATATTATTTTTAATCGCTTCAGCTAAATCGCCATCCACTCTATCAAAAGCATCCGCTATTGAATTTAAATACTGATCAAGATTTTCCACAGTATCACTCAAATCAGTAATCATTTGTTTAATGGAGCTTGTTGCTGCTGATAATTTTTCTGTTGCATCTGATTCTATCAAGTCAGAGGACTTATCTGATAAATGTTCATCCGCAACCTTAAAACTTGCTTTAACTCCTTTTATATGTTCTGAGCTAATTCGTTTAGTACCTGTTCCCATTTTATCTCCTTTCTTATTTAACTATTGAATCCTTGTATCTTGTAAAATGTCACTACCTTCTGGTATAAGAGGAGATAAATGATTTAAAATTTCTTTTGGACTTCGATCGCTATTAAAAGTTGGATAATAAGCGCTATTATTTTCTTTTAAAATTTTGTAAGCCTTCGGATATTCTTTCTGAATTGGTAGATCTTTACTTTGTTCAAATAATTCTTTTTTGATGTTTACAGTATTATAGTTTAAATCAAGACCATAATGTAATAATTCATCTCCTGGTAAAGAATCCCCTTGGTAATTTTCATTGATTGAAGAATATAATCCCTCTAATTTTTTGCTTTCCTTCTGATAATCAATGAATTTACCCGTTTCCAAATCTAAATAATATGGTTTAATTTCTGTCTTAGAGACCGGAATACCATTTACCTTTTTTTCTGTACTCTTTTGAATATTGACAGACAACACTTCCTTTCCGCTAGGTAGTGTATTTAAAGATGGACCAACTGTACTTAATCCCCAGCCTTCACCTTTTTCTCGAAGCCATTTTAATACATCAACCTCTTTCTTTTTTAAAGTTTGATCTTTTGTATCATAGATTAATAAACGATAGGTACTTCCACCTTTTTTGCGCGACATCGTTTTAAAATTCTCTCTAATGATAAAACGTTTACCTGCCATGATAACATCATTGTTATGATATTCAACTTTACTTTGTGGATCGTTCTTAAGGTGCTTACGAATTTGTTTATCTTCTTCCGGATCTTTACTAACCCACTTTGCTACGATACCCTTATCTCCTAGAAATTCATAATCACCAATTTCGTAGTCACCACTATAAGTGTACACATTATTGTAATAATCTTCTTTTTCTTGTTTATCTTGGTAGTATTTATAGACAAAAAATCCTAAAATTGCGACAAAAATCGTTGAAAGTATTGCAAACTTTTTAAAAGTCATACTTATCTCTCCTTGTATTCAAATTTCTCATCTAGGTATAAAATATACCTTTCTACGCCTCTGTTTCCCGTACTTTCATTCTGCGGAATGATAGCATTTAAAGCATTTGTAAGTTTATCTATTTCCTCTTGCTTCATATCTGTTATTTTTTTATCAGATACTCCCATAAGATAGTTCTTGGTATCATTATCAACTTTAACTTCGTTCTTTTTAATTTGGTTTTCTATCCACTGTTCCGGAGTTAAACCATTGCGAGTAGCTTCTGGAATTTTTTCTTCTACATAGCCTTTCATACCTCTATCGTCCATTTCTTCCGCTCGAAGAGTTGCATTAAAGTCATAGTAAACAGAAGAGTCTGTATAAGTATCTTTATTCGATTTGAGATACCAAGTCCCTTTTTTCAAATACTCACCTATGCTTTTTTGTTGATTACTTAATTCCTCTTTTGACAGTTTCTCTATCTTACTACTAAACTCAAAATGGTCTTTAGCAATGTTACCAATAACCTTCAGTGCATTCTTCCCGTATTTATTTGGAATATAATCACTAAGTGATTTAATACCATCCGATTTCTCCTTGTCATCTCCAGCAAACGATCCTAAAAGCTCCATGACTGTTCCAGAACCAGGAATAAGACTATTTAATAAGCCTTGCCCAATAGCTTTACCCATTTCTTTCTGAAATTCTTCCAACGCTTCTTTTCGAGCTTTCTTAAGTTTAGATGCCCTTTCTTGATTATAGATCAAATTTGCACCTGCTCCAGCCATTGTACTACTATTATAATTTTCCGTTGTTGTAGTGGCAGTCATAATTTGATCTACTTTGACCATTCCCAAAACATTTTTATGTATTACATGTTTAAAATCTGTTTTTACAGAGAAAGAAATTCCATCACTTGTTATTTGTATGTCTTTCATTTGTTTGTTGGTCATTTTAGTTTCTGGCTCAGTGTATTCACCATAATTTAATCTTTCTATATCTTCTCCGATACCAATTAAATTAATAGACTGCATCAAACCAATGAAATCATTCACGTTATTTAATCGATTCTGATCTCTACCAATTTTAGAATCATTCGGATTTTCTGAATGGTTCTTTTTCATATTTCCAATTAGAAACCAAGCTTCTCTATCACCGGCTTCTATCATTGAAGTTGTAAACTGAGATACAGTGTCAATCGACTCACTCCCCATCGCATCTACTAGATGATTTAATTTTTTTACTGCTAGTTTATCTCCATTTTTCCCACGCACTATCCAATCCGTAACTTCTGCGGAAAGTACATTATATGTACCACCACTAATCCCCTCAGGTCGTTGCTTCATTATTTTTCCAGGAGATTCACTAAGGATATCTTTTACTACTGTTGCATCAACATCGCTTGACATAGAATCAAGATAATACATTTTATCCTTCGTTAAAATTTTATGGCTAATACTATCCAAAATAAAATCTGCAGGCATCCTTAAAATCGACTTTGCATGATTGACTTCTATTTGAAGCAGATTTATTGTCTTCGTTATTTCATCCAACCCCTGTACAAATGTTTTGTGTGCTCCTTCGATCGCATCATGTGTATTTGATCTATTCGTAGACTCAGTTAATAATTCTTGCTGTGCTGTTGTTTGGATAGGGGTCAAATTTATACTATCAATTTCTAATAATCTTGTGGCAGTATCCAACGCAGGTTGCAATTTAGACTTGACATCTTCAACAGCAGTTGACTGATCACCTGTCAAAGTCTGTGTTACAGTATTTTTCCCGCTTTCTGAAGTCCAAGCTTTGACATCAAATCCAGCATCCTTAATAGTTGAACTAAACGTGATATTGAGTGTAGAATATTTTTCTAACTCTTCAGGTACTTTATGAAAAACTTTTTCTTGTAAAATGTTTAATTTTTTGTAAAAAGCTTCTAACGCATCTAATTCTGAATTATTTTTTTTAATAGAAAACTTTCTTTCTGTATCACTAACAGCAACTGAATATGATTTTGAAAATTCTGAAATAGACTTTCCAAAATCATCTATACCAGGTAAATTATGTATCTTGATAATGTCACTCATAAAACTATCACTCCTTCGCCATATCTATAAGTATAGATAATGTATTCATTGACGTTCTACATGCAGCAGCCTCAAAGCCAAGAAATAATATTTTAGCATTGAGTTCCCCTGCAATATCTTCTTTATATTTTGAAAATTTCTCCGAAGCTATCTTTACAGTTGTTTGTTCTGCTTCTGTTTCATTTTTATATGCTGTTCCAGCCAAATTATAATTATTTTTTATATTTTCATGATTTTTAAGAATATAATCTACTGTAGTTGAAACATTATTTAAATTCTTTAAAGCTTCTGATAACTCAGCGATTTTTGCATTTAATGCATTACTCTTAGCACTAATTTCATTATACTGTTGGATTAATTCAGATTTATTTCCCATTACATCTCCTATAATATTACGATATCAAAACCTTGATTATTCTTAGTTGATTATCAACTACATAATAATGTAATTGTTTTTCTAACACTCCTTCTCTTAGTGGCTTATTGACTGCATTCAACATAGTTTGATCATTAAATCTAATTGCTAAGAAAGCTTGTTTATATGCTCTTACTTGTTTCGAAGCTGAATCAATATTGCGACTTATAGAAGCCGAAGTCATAACAACAACACCGTATCCAACCTTCAAACCTTTTTCCAATAAGTACGTCAAGTAGTCAATACCATTTTGTGTTAACTCCTGCAGTAGATCAATCATATTATATATAATAATAGTAGCATCATGAGAAAACAACTGTTTCTCCAATCTCTCATCAATACGCTTATTCATATCTTTAAGAGATTCTAGAACTTCCTCAGCCGATGAAAAGACAAATAAATTATCTGCATTTGGTAGTTTATGATACTTCGGCGCCAACACAATCACCTTCTGCTTGCTACGAGCAATTTGTTTGACGAATTGAGTCATTTGTTCTTCTTTGTCTGTCAGATAGAGAAGGTTTCCTTTCTTGAGATCCCATGTTACCGGTTCAACTGTTTCCAGATCCAATCCGAGTGGCACTTTTCCTTCATCCAGCAAGGCTGCTACATCCTCACGGCCGTAGAAGGCTGCTTCTGTCAACTCATCTGGGACCATTGGGATGCCTGCTGGGGTGTGGCCTGTCCACATCTCTTTGAGGCTTTGGACTTGGTCGCGGAGGTTGTTGATGATTTGGATATCATTGTCTCCTGCGACGGGTAGAGCGAATTGGACGACATCGACTTCGTCACGCTTCATGAGGGCGCGTCCCTTGATGTCTTCCATGGTAGCCGCAAGTGGGGTTGCTCCCACGATACCGCGGATTTCAGAGATATCATTTTGTGGCAAGGTCAGCTGGTGCTTGAAGTTGGAATAGAGCTGAGCCCGTAGGTTGTTCTGACGGCTAGCTGTGATGATCAAGTGCACACCGATACTGAGACCTTCACGAGAGATCCGCATGAAGAGCTTGAAGAGGTCTGTCTCATAAGGCTCGTCCTTCATAGACTCATAGCTATCCATGAGGATGACCATGGTTGGCTCTTGCTTACCGGTCACTTCACGGTAGAGGGCGATGGTGCCGACCCCATGCTCAGAGAGGAGCTTCTTGCGACGATCCAACTCGCGGTTGATGATCCGGATAAATTTCTGGATTTTCTCCGTCTGATCCAGCAAGAGGCTATCAGCCACATGTGGCAATTGGCTTAGTGGGGCTAGACCATTGGTTCCGAAATCCAGCAGGTACATGGTCAGATTTTCTGGACTCTGCTTGCGAGCCAGATCCATTGCGACTGTCTGAAGGAAAGTCGTCTTTCCTGTCCCTGGACTTCCGTAAAGGAGGATATTCCCATCTTTTGACAGATCGATGGCGACTGCTTCTTGCTTTTGCGCTTGCGGGATATCGGCTACCCCGATCAGGACGCTTGGAGCTGTCCGTTTTTGCCAAGCCTTGATCGGCACGACCTTGTCCAACTCATCCAGCGTAATCCGCTCTTTGAGGGGAGGCAACCATGGTTGGGCCACAGCTGCGATGCCTTCTTGTTGGTGCAAGTGATTGATTTCCTGCACGATGACATCCAGTTCTGTTGGCACTTCCTTGATTTCTTCTGCCATATCCAGACCGGAGAGGTCTTGGTTGAGGACTTCATATTGGCCTAGTTCATTGATCAAGTAGATGGTATGATCTTCGATCCCTAGCTGGTCCTTCTCAGGCTGGTAGTCTGCACCTGACCAAGCGGTTTGGAAGAGTTCGTAGACTTCGTTGTTGCCAACTTGGAGGTAGGCACGACCGGTCTGGGTGATCTGAGCCGCATCTGCCGTCCGCAGCATCTCCATGGAGTCTCCACGGTCTGCCACCTTGAGGGCTAGCTTGAAGCGAGAGTTGGACCAGATCTGGTCATCCACGACCCCAGAAGGTTTCTGCGTCGCAAGGATCAAGTGTACCCCGAGGGAACGCCCGACACGCGCGATAGAGACCAATTCCTTGATGAAGTCTGGTTGGTTGACCTTGAGTTCGGCGAACTCATCACTGATCAAGAAGAGGTGAGGAAGCGGTTCGGTCGCTTCACCGAGTTTAAATTTCTTTTGGTATTGGTTAATATGGTTGACCCCATATTGACCAAAGAGGCGTTCCCGACGATGGATCTCCGCATTGATAGAGGCGAGGGCCCGCATAGACTGGGCACCATCCAAGTTGGTGATGGTTCCAAGCAAGTGAGGCAGATCCTTGAAGAGGTTGGCCATTCCCCCACCCTTGTAGTCGATGAGGAGGAAAGCAACATCGTGTGGGTGGAAGTTGACGGCAAGGCTCAGGATATAAGACTGAATGGTTTCAGACTTACCAGAACCGGTTGTCCCTGCGATCAAACCGTGTGGCCCATGAGCTTTTTCATGAAGATTGAGGTAGACCAAATCGTCCTTCCCGCGCAGACCGATCGGCACGGCCAAACTTTGGTAAGGGGCATGGCTCTCCCAACGACTCAAGACTTTGAGGTCACTGAAAGTTTCCGCTTGGTACATTTCAAGGAAGGTCACAGAGTCCGGAATTGAGCTCTTGAGCTGTTGAATATGCTTGAGAGGGGCAAGGCCGCGCGAGATGGCTTCCTTGTCATAGCCTTCAGGGAAGTGGTCCAATTGGAAGTCGAGCTCCCGAAGAACCCCTTCTTGCAAGAGCAATTGCCCTTGGTTGCGGTCCTTGATAGAGATAACCGTTTGGATATTTTCAGAAAGTGATGAGAGCACATCTGCTACATAGATGATGGAGCAGCCGAGCTCTGTCGGATCCTCACGGAAGAACTCCATGATGACATGGTCCAAAATCAAAGTCTCATCGGTGATGAGGACCACATAGTGAGGGTGGAAGATCTTGGTATCATTGGCTTTTTCTTCCTCTTTTTGCGCCTTGCGGAGCTTGAGGATTTGGTTGAGACTGTTCAAGACCTGATCGCGTGTCCGCTGATTGTAGACAAAGCTACGGACATTCATGTCTTGCAGGGTCGCATGAGGCAACCAGCGCATCCAATCCCAGCTTTCTTTTTCCTCTTCTGGAATGATCGGAATAATAGTCAGATCATGGTATGAGTGAAAGACAGCCAATTGGGCAACCAGGAGTTGCAACTGTTCTAGCACGATAGGGCGAGGACCGACGTACCCGACAGGTCCCCGATTAAGGCTGGCTACAATCGGAAGATTGTCGATCTTTTGATGGGCTTGGAAAAGAGCATAGCCTTCTTCTTCCAAGGCATCTTTCTTCCCACTGCGCTCTTCCTGACCATATTTGAGCTCATAGCTGGTTGGAACCTTGCCCAAGCCCAAACGATAGGCCAAAAAGTCAAAATGAAGCGGTGTTTTTTCGTAGATCCGCGAGTCATAACGTTTGACCATCTTGGTCAAGTCTTCGATCGCTGGGAAATGGTAAAACATGCCTTCTCGTTGCTTCCGAGATAGCTGTTCCAAGTCCTTAGCCTTGTCCTTGAGATAGAGATGGTAGAGCTCCACGCGCTCTTTCTTGTCTTCTTTGTATTTCTTACGATTCTTGAAGAATCCTTGGACCGAAAAGATCACACTGACCACAGACATGGATACCGTCGCGATGATATAGAGACCCCGCGGTTGGAAAATGGTGATCAAGAGGGTCACCCCAACCATGATGAGGGGGGGTATGATCAACTTCAAGAGTTCATCTGATGGCTTTTGAGGCTCTGCTCCCGGAGGATTGATCAAGATTTTGTCTTCCGAACTCCGGTAGATGATCCGCGGAGACCGGTGGTACTCTGGATAGTCCTTGTAGAAGTCATAGCGTGAATGCAAACGCGGCACCAGATAAGGACTCACTTCGACAGCCCCTTCCACGCCAAATTCTTCTGGATAGAGCTTAAAGGTCACATCTCGAATAGCTAGCTCATCCCCAAAGGCCAGTGGAAAAGTCGCTTCACTGACGAGTTTGTGGTTATGGTATAGTTTTCCGGATAAGAGCTGGCAAGTCCATGTCTGCTCTTTTTTCACAAGGAGAAAGCGCACTGGATAGTGCAAGCGCACATCCGCACCCTTTTCATCTGCTACGAGAATTTCTTCCTTGTCTAGCAGTTCATAGGTATGGACTTCTCCTGTCGCCAAGTAGCAGACCACATCCCCAAGGATTTTGCTATTTTCAAGCACACCCTTGTCTTCACCATACTGGTAGAAGATTTCACCTTGACTCCATTGGAAATGAAGGGGATTTTCTTGCGAAGCCAGGGTCAACTGAGCTGTTTCTTGATTCGATACAGTCGCTGTTTTTCCCTCTTCTAGCGCTAGCTCATAGCGAAAACCTTTTTTATAGAGTATGATACGTTTTTTCATAGACTACTCCTTGTGGTCGCTAGACTCAGTCGAGCTTGCAGTTGTAGAAGACGAGCTTTCTGTTGAGGAACCTTCTGTAGACGAAGCCGTTGTTGAGCTGCTAGTGGAAGCTTTGGTTTCATCTGTCTCTGCTTCCAAGAGTTTAGAGCGGGCATCCCAGTATTTCTTGTATTCGCCCTCTAGCTCAGAGAGTTTCTTCTCGCGCTGTTCACCAGAGAGTTTTTCGCTATCACGTGTCGCCTTGATTTCTTTACGAAGGGCATAGATGATCAAGTCTGAATCGTCGATCCGCTTGGCTGTATCCAGCGCTTGGGTAAAGTCATGACGGCCGATATAGATCCAGTAGTGGAGATAGAGACTGTCTGATTTGAGCGTGACGTTGTTGAGGATGACCTTCTTTTGGTCCTCTGAGAAATTCAAGCCTTGCAAGTAAGACGTCGCCAACTCGTATTTCTGTGTCGTTGGAAGACTGCTTGGAGCCACTCCCTCCAACTCATCGATCACACCAGTATAGTCTACCTTGAGATAGGCTGTATCCGCTTGAAGCAACTTTTCTTTAAAGGGTGCTTGGAAAAAGACCAAATAAATCAAAGGCAAGAGTAAGAGGGCCACTACAGCTGAAAGCCATACTGTTGCCAACTTAAAGATTCGGTGTTGACGACTTGAAACCAAGGTCAAGGTCTTTTCTTCCTCTTCCTTGCGTTCTTGGTAGGCTTTCTCTAAGAGAGCTTTCATCTCTTCTAAGCTAGCAGCATCACGGATTTCTACCAAGAAATCAGGCAGATCTTCTAATTCAAGTGTGCCTTGATAGAGCTCCATGAAATCCCAGTCCCCAAAAAGAGTGACCGCATAGCACTTGGCCTGCCGCAAGAATTCAACCTGATCCCACTTGCGTGGCACCATCATTCCCGGCACCCCGCGATAAGCGATCTTGACTTGCGCATCCTTGGTCACAAACAAATTGATAGGATGCAACATAAAGGTCACCGGAAGCTCCAAGGCTGGCGCCAAATCCAAGACATTGATAGCTAGACGCAGACGGTCTGAAACCGGTAATGCCTGGATTTCTTCTGCACTCAAGCCTAGCGCGTCTGTCTGATAGGTCAGATGAATCTGGTCTTGATCCGCTGTCATGCTTTGCTCTAAAAACAAGGGATGATGGAGATCCAAAATCCATAAATTGCGTAAATCCTGGCTATCCACTTCTGAACGCTTAAGGTCCAGCCGCCAGCTCGTTTCTTCTTTTTCAAAACGGAAGACTTGTTCTTCCAGTGTAAATTGTTCTTCTTTCACCTTACCACTCCTCAATCTCGATCAGATCACCACTCGTGATCGGATACTCTTGTACCACCTTGCCTTCATCCAGCAAGATGCCCTTATTTACCACGCGCAACTGATACTTGCTTCTAGGTTCCATGGCAGACCCAAAGATCTGATCCAATTCCCGAATCAAGCGTCGCACCTCCATCCGTGTTGGGATTCGGAGATCATGGCTTGCACCATTCATACGGAAGGTGACATTGATATGTTGCTCCATTTAGGCCTCTTTTCTATAGATTCGATAGGAAATATAGCCAGCAATCCCAAAGAGAAGGGCACTCCAAGCCAGCATTTGCAAGGCTGGAATAAAATCCGACAAGCTGGCCGAATTGTCCTCCACATTGGACTCGAATTTAGATAATTTTTGATTTTCAGGCTGGAACAGGTCCGCTTCAGGCCCTGTTTTTTTCTTTCCCTTTATAGCAGAAAACAACTGGCCGTCTGAATCGGTCAATTGTTTCTCTTGCTTGCGTTTTTCATCTGCTAATTTTTTCTGATCCTTCTCATTGAAAAGAGACTCAGTCGCATCCAATTGGCCCCCGAGTGTCTTTTCCTGCTCTGTCTCAAGACGTGAGTTGTTGACCTGCAGACGATTATCGATAAAATCATCTGCAGAAACAACAACTACTGGCAAGAGACTAAAGACAAAGAGAAGATACATCATTTTTTTCATAAGCTTGATTCAATTTCCTTTGTTTGAGTAAACTTCTTTGGAATGAAGATATTGGCAACCGCCAAAAGACCGAAGAAGACCAACAATCCGAAGAAGACGCCGATACCGGCTGTTTGTCCATCAAAGTAACCCGCAAACTGTCCTTCTAAAATAGAAAGGAGGTTGACATTTTTCACCAGTGCTGGAAGGCCTGACAAGGTCGCGGTCGTTCCGATCGCGCTTGATAGGTAGACATAGCTGATCAACATGAAGAAGGCCAGTCCCATTCCAATCACACGGAAGTGTTTCAAGAGGAGGTATTGCAGTTGTACCAAGACAAAACTTGCTAGAACCGCTAAGAATACCCATGAAGGTACATATTCACGACCAACAGAGAGTTGAATACTTGAAATCATTCCGATCACCAGTCCAAGGATGAGAGAAAGTCCCACAAGGACACCGACAGACAAGAGATCTGATTCTTGCAAGCGATTTAATTTGAAGCGATCTTTCACCTTACGGATGATTGGCTGAGTCGCAAAGAGATAAGCTGTAAAGAGGCTCAAGATTTCTAGCATAAAGATCCAGATAAATGGACGGTAGACGTTGATGGTCGCTTTCACAGAAGAAGATTTCTCTGCAACTGGATTTGACAAGAAGTCGAGCAAGACTTCATTTGGCACACCATTTTCGTAAGCATTGTTGAAGACTTTGCGGAAGGCTTCAACGAAGTTTCCATTTTCAGACAATTCCTTATCGAATTCACCCATCAAGCTCTCTGCATTGCTAGACAATTTCTCTGTATTGCCTTGGGCTCTTTCCAATTCTTTGTTCAATTGGCTAAAGATTTCATTGGTAGAGTTGGCAGCGTCCACATTGCTACGAGATGAACTCTTAACACCTTCTGTCGAAGTCAACAAGGAGGTGTATTCAGAACCAAGAGCTGACAAGTCTGCATCGGTCTTGGTTTGAGCCTGTGTCACTGTTTCTTGCGCTTTTGAGATCTCTTCTAGGCGTTTTTGAAGGTCTGCATACTGCTTCAATTGATCGTTGATATTTTGGGTTAGATCCTTGTTGGTGTTTTCGATGGCTTGAAGATTAGCCTGCAATTGTGGTCCCAAGTCTTGCAACTGTTTAAGGGTACCATCTAACTGGGCTTTCACACTCTTCGTTGCATCCCCAGATTCATCCGTTTCAATACTCTTACGGTAGTCATTGATATTGCTTGTAACCGCGGATTTCACGACATTGACCAAGGCTTCCGTCAAATCCATATCTTCGATTGGATCATAGAGCGATTGACGATCTCCCTTGTCATCTTTTGGATAGTAAGCATCGATCAATGCTCCTGCGCGTTGATAATCCAAGGCGATTTCACTAGCTTTCGACGCATAGTTAGCAACAGCTGTTTTCAAGTCTTCTGCAGATACGGTCACACTGGTTGAAGAAACCCCATTCACAAGAACTTCAACATCAATCGCGCTTGGCATAGCTCCTCCATCTTCAGCGAGGTGAATTTGGATTTGTTTGCCATCTTTCAGTTCGACTTCCTGCTCGCCACTACCTGCATAAGTATGTCCATCATAGGTCCAAGTATCAACCTTGACTCCTGCTGGTACTTGGATGCTAACCTTCTGTTTTCCAGATTTAGCATTGAGGACATCGGCAACTGCCGTTAATTTGGCATCCACTTCTGCAGCCAAAGTTTTTAATTCATCAGCATTTCCTTTTGCTTGCGCCATCGTCCCAGCAAAAGTACTATCAAAATTAATTGCTGAATTGAGGTTGCCATATTTATTCAGATTAAGACTAGCTGGATCTAAAGACGGAAGTTTTTCAATTGCTTGACGAATGTCATCATCCGCTTTATTACGAGCATTGCTGAGAGTTTCGATTTTTGTCTTCCCAATCAAGGTACGAAGGGTGACTTTGTCTCCTTCTTTTAGACCATAGTAGTCAAGGATCTTCGCTTTTACAGTAGACTCGATGTTCTTTTCGTGCTCATCTAATTTGTCACGTTCTGCCTTGATCCCTTTTTCGAGGTCTGCCACACGATCATTCACATCTTTGGTCAAGCCTGCATAGGTCTTGGTACCTGAAGCATCTCCTTCTGTTTCAGCTGGTTGACTCAATTGCTTGGTAATCGCTTCTTGGTTTTGTTGTAAATTCTTATACAACTCTTGCGTCTTTTCACTGACAACAGACTGATTCATAGACATCAGCTGGTTCATGAACTCTTCATGGCTGATCTTGTCCTCAGAGCGTTGCTTAATCAATGTGTCGAAGTTTTGACCGTACTGATCCTGAGATTGGGTCAACTGATCAAAAGCCTGGGTATAAGACTCAAGAACTGTCTTCAAGGCATTATTCGACTCGACAGATGATGTCGACAAGCTATAGAGACTCGGGAAGATATTTTTGGAATCTAAAGCCGAATCCAGCAAGTTGCTTCGGTAAGAACCAATGTTGGTCGATTGGATCTTGTTACTTGTCTCCACGTTTTTCTGAGCTGTATAAAGGTTGCTTAGAATACTGACCATATACATATCAACCAACTGGCTATTCAAGTCTGAAACGATATCTTTAGCGACTTTATTGGCCTCGTTCTCAACCTGAGAATTCCCAGCCGCATTGACCTTATACGTCACAGTTGTCTTCTCTGCATTGACTGCGTTCACTTCCAAGACCTTCTCTGAGAAGTCACTTGGAATGACGATCATCAACTGGTACTTGCCATCTGCAAGCCCTGACTCAGCGGCTCCACGAGGGAGGACAGACCAGTTTTGCGAATTATCCCGTTCGATATTCTTTACATAGCTAGCCCCAAGGTTGTATTCTTTATCATTCAGTTTAACCGCCTTGTCTTCATTGACCACCGCAATATTGAGCTTGGTGTTTTCTGTCGTTTGTACGGTCTTGGCTTCGTTTTGCTTTTGGTCCTTTTGAACCGTCGTATAAAGACCCACTACAGATCCCATCAAAAGGAGCACAACTGCGCTCTGACCAATGTATTTTAACCATTTTTTATTTTTAACTTCCATACCTTTTCCTTTTTCTAATTCATAGATACAAAATAGGGGTTAGGAATTAAGAATCTAACCCCTATTTTCTATATATCAAAAGACAAAAGGGTGATCTACCTACAAGAAGTAAGATCACCTCCAAGACTATCTTAGTGGATTTGTGCAGCGATATCTTGGTCAGTTTGTTCAACGATATCAGCAACTTTGATCAATTGACCGTTGATGTCTTCCAACAATTGAGCGAATTGTTTGATTTTTGGAGACAATTCGTTGAATTGTGCTTCAAAGCTATCAAATGCAGATCCATCCCAGTTTGCGTCGATGACTTGTTGTTCATGAGTCAAAGTAGTAAGGATTTGATCGATGTCTTGAGAACCTTGTGCATAGCGTTGTGCTGATTGACGTAGGTCTTCTGGAGTTAATTTAATTTGAGCCATGTGTTTCTCCTTTTGGGCTGATACCCTTATATTTTTTTCATAAACAATACATTTTAGTACGAATTAGTAAAATGCCAGATAACTGTATATTTTACCTTTTGCTCCCTTTTTGTATTATTTACTTAAAAGTATCTTAATGAAATATTGCCAGAATGTCAAGTTTAGAGGGGTAACTGATAAAATATTGTAACTTTGTTACAGATGTGTAACATTTTGTCATAAAATCGTAATATATTTCCTGAATTCCTTGCCCTAATAGTCTCCAACTAGTATTATTTCTGGAAAGAAAAGAAGACACTCTGTCCTTTTATATTAACTCAACACATAGATAAAAGTTGTTGATTTTAGGTGTTTTTAAAAGCAAATTTCGATGACTTTTGTATATTTTTTCATTTTTAAAACTTTTATGGTATAATGAAACCTGTTCAAAACTTGTTTCATACAAGATCGAACACCATTAACCTATAAGGAGTATATATGAAAAAATTTCTACTTGTCTCTGTCTGTCTACTAGCTCTTACCGCTTGTAGCCAAGGCCAACAAGGCAAAGGGACTACTAACGCTTCTTCCAAGCAAGAGGCCACTCAAACCAAAAAGGAGCAAGTCCAAAACAAGACCTTTGTTAGTGACCTCGGCGATCACCACCAAAACAAAATTCAAATCGGCTACAAAAAAGATGAAATTGTCTCTTTTACTTTTCTTAGTTTTGAACCCATTTCCTCAGATTTGCAAGACATGGATCTTTCCGAGTTAAAGGAAATCTACCAAGAAGAATTAGAACATAGCGATATCTATAAAAGCTTAAATGGCAAGCCTGGTCTTAGCTTCCGCATTCAAATTTCGAAAGATAAACAATCCTATGCCAAGGTCTTACAAGCTGACTTCTCAAAAATCAAGAAAGATGAGTTTGCTTCCATCTACGGGGATCAAGGGGAGGAAGAAAGAGCCGAGTTCAAGAAATACCTCAATGGCAAACCTCAAGATCTCTTTACCTATTTCAAAGATCAAGGCCTCAAAGAAGAAAAATAAAAAGAGCTTCCTGAGTTTCATCACCACACTGGTGAGAGCTCAGAAAGCTTTTTCTTATTTGTTCAAGATTGAAAGAGTTTCAAGGAGATTGTCCGCATGAACTTCAATGGTATCTCCTGTCGCTTTGATTTTCACTTCAACGATGCCTTCAGCTGCTTTTTTACCAACTGTTACGCGGATTGGAAGTCCAATCAAATCACTATCGCTGAATTTGACACCAGCGCGTTCATTTCGGTCATCCACCAAGACTTCGTAGCCTTTATTCACCAAAGCTTCTTCGATCCGATCGGTCAAAGCAAGGCTTGCTTCATCCTTGACATTGACTGGAATCAAATGCACATCAAATGGCGCCAATTCTTTAGGGAAGTTAATCCCCCAAGCGTAACGGTATTCCCCTTTTGGAGTCTTATTGACAAAGAGGCGTGCATGTTGCTCCATAACAGCTGAAAGAAGACGGCTGACACCGATTCCGTAGCAGCCCATGATGATCGGAACTGCACGACCGTTTTCGTCCAAGACATCTGCTCCCATGCTAGCGGAGTAGCGTGTACCGAGTTTGAAAATGTGACCGATTTCGATCCCACGTGCAAAGTTCAAGAACCCTTTCCCATCTGGTGAGATTTCGCCTTCACGAACTTCACGGATATCGACGTATTCTGCAGTAAAGTCACGTCCTGGGTTGACACCAGTCAAGTGGTAGCCTGTTTCATTGGCACCGACTACTGCATTACGGCTGTCTTGGACCTTGCGGTCTGCGATAATCTTAACATTTTCAGGAAGATCAACTGGACCGAGAGAGCCAAAATCAGCTCCTAATAATTCTTTCACTTCCACTTCGGTTGCAGGTTCAAAGAAGTCTGCGCCGAGGTGGTTTTTCAACTTCACTTCATTGAGCTGATCATTACCTACGAGAAGGGCAACAACAGGCTCACCATCTGCGATGTAAACCAAAGTCTTGATAGTAGCTTCTTCTGGAACATTCAAGAATGCAGCTACTTCATCAATCGATTTGACACCTGGTGTTTCCACGCGTTTCACTTCTTCTTCCGCTACAACACGGTTACTTGGCTTGTATTCGTTAGTAGCCATTTCCAAGTTCGCAGCATAGGTGGATTCACTTGAATAGGCAATGGTATCTTCACCAGAGACCATCCATTTGAGCAATTCTGCTTTGATTTCTTCTTGGACTTCTGCTGGAATTTCATCAAAGGAAGCTACTGATTTGTCTAAAACAACCCAACGATCCAAGTCTGTACGAGCAGGTGTAACAGCCATAAACTCTTGGCTATCTTTTCCGCCCATGGCACCACCATCACCGATGATGGCTTTGTAGTCGATGCCACTGCGGGTGAAGATCCGCTCATAAGCTGCCTTGTATTCATCATAAGTGACATCCAAGCTATCGTAGTTGGCATGGAAGCTATAACCGTCTTTCATGATGAACTCACGGGTCCGCAGAAGACCGTTCCGTGGGCGTTTTTCATCGCGGTATTTTGGTTGAATTTGGTAGAGATTCAACGGCAATTGTTTGTAAGATTTTACTGAGTCGCGCACAATAGCGGTAAAGGTTTCTTCGTGAGTCGGACCTAAGATAAAGTCAGAGCCTTCACGGTTTTTCAACTTATAGAGGTCTTCCCCGTAAGTTTCGTAACGACCAGATTCACGCCAGAGATCCGCACTCAAAAGGGCTGGAGCAAGCATTTCAACTGCTCCAATTTTTTCGAATTCTTGGCGCATGATGCCTTTTGCTTTTTCAATCACTCGATTTGCTAAGGGCAGATAAGAATAGACACCAGCTGAGACTTGGCGAACATAGCCTGCACGCAACATCAAAGCATGGCTAATGACTTGGGCATCGCTTGGCATTTCGCGAAGCGTTGGAATCAACATTTTACTTTGTTTCATGGACAATATCCTTTTCTATTTCAAAAATAATTTCATAATATCATTCCAGGTGACAGCAATCATCAAAATAACCATTACAGCTACACCTGCAAGCGTCATATAGGTTTCTACTTCTTGTTTCAATGGCTTTCTCCGGACGACCTCGATCAAATTGATCAAGATTTTCCCACCATCCAAAGCGGGAATCGGGATTAGATTGAAGATCCCAATATTAATAGAGAGCATGGCCATAAGAGATAAGACTGCCGGAATCCCTAATTGAGCAGCTTGTGAGCTGGCATTGTAGATAGCAACCGGTCCACCCAGTTTATTGAGACTAAAGTGGAAAATGATATCTTTCAAAGCTCCCAAAATCCGTGTCGCTGTATTCCAGGTATCTGTAAAACCAGACAACAGTTTATCCACAAATCCTGTCTTGAGGCCATTTGTCACACCCAGATAGTAACGATTCCCTGACTTGGTTGGCTTCACTTTGACTTCTTTTTCTTGGCCGTCTGTTTTGACTTTCAGGGTCAATTCAGGAGCCGTCTTGCTGTCCTTGGTTGCTTTCTCGACAGCATCTGTCAGCTCATCCCAGTTGCTAACGGTATCGTTGTTGACTTGAAGGATCTGAACATTGCTTTTGACACCGACCTTAGCCAGCGCCCCATCAGGTGCCACCTGAACATTGTTGCTGTAGTAGTCAATCGCACCACCGCGCATAAAGGCTAAAAGTGAGTAGACGACAATACTGAGGATAAAGTTGTTCATAGGACCCGCAAAGTTGGTGATCAACCGTCCCCAAATGCTGGCATTCTGATACTGAACATCTCTCGGCGCAATCCGCACTTCTGTCCCATCTTCCTCAACAATGGTCGCATCATGATCGACATCATAAGTCTTGGTCTCATCGAGAACCAAGCCCGTGATTTCTAATTTATCTTCAAAGTCAAACTGGGTAACATTCATGGGAAGGGCTGTCTGATCCAGATTCTTTCCTGAAAGATTGATCCGGACGACCTTACCAGCCTCATTTAGCGTCAAGCTGACAGGCGTTCCGGTTTTAATCTCAGTTGTATCCTCACCCCAGCCAGCCATACGAACATAGCCACCTAAAGGTAGAATGCGAATCGTATAAGCTGTTCCATCTTGACCAATATGGGCAAAGATTTTTGGCCCCATCCCGATCGAGAATTCTCGCACCAGGATGCCCGATTTTTTTGCAAAATAGAAATGACCAAACTCGTGAACGAGAACGATCACTCCAAAAATAACAATAAAGGCAATAAACTGCATCGTTCTATACGTGGTTTCCTTTCTATTTCTTCTGTCTTAGAACAAGCCCAAGAAATGCATCAAGGGAAAGACAAAAATCAAACTATCAAAGCGGTCTAGAACACCACCATGTCCTGGGATAAATTTCCCAGAATCCTTGACACCAAAGTGGCGTTTGATCGCACTCTCTACGAGGTCGCCAAACTGACCTGCAATGCTAAAGAGGATGGTAAAGAAGATCATCGCAAGAAAACCATGTCCACCTGCCACAGAACGATCCACGATCATATAGATCACAGTTACCGCAACTGCAGACAAGATCCCTCCAAGACTGCCTTCAATCGTTTTATTAGGAGAAACCGCAGGCATGAGCTTGCGTTTTCCAAACCGACTTCCTACCAGATAAGCACCTGAATCTGTAGCCCAGACAATAAAGAGGGCCAATAAGACCTTATCAATACCAGCAATTCGCGCATCTACTAAGGAATGGAAACCAAGTCCAACATAAAAGCTAGACGCAATGGGATAGACTACATCTTCATAATTGTAATTCTGAGCAAGAACAGTTGTCCCCATGAGAATCAAAACAACCAAACCATAGGCAATCATATTGCCATCTGCTGGAAGGTAAGGGAGGTAGTCCTCGATCGGCAACGTCAGGACGAAGGCCGCTAACATGGCCAGCGCTCCTTCAAAGGTCGCTGTCTCAAGCCCCTTCATCTTGAGCAATTCATGAACCCCTAGCATGGCGATCAAGCCAATCACAATCTGGAAGAACACCCCTCCAACCATTACTGTTGGAATGAAAAAGAGCAGGGCAATTCCTCCAAAAATCACACGTTTTTGTAAATCTTTCGTCATCATCTTCTCCTAAACACCACCAAATCTCCGATGGCGATGGCTATATTCTACTATGGCACTTCGTAGTGCTTCCTCTCCAAAATCTGGCCACATCACATCTGTGAAATACAACTCACTGTAAGCAGCCTGCCAAGGAAGGAAATTACTCAAACGGATCTCTCCGCTGGTACGAATAATCAAATCCGGATCCCTTAGGACACGTGGCAAACTCTCGGTATAGAGAGAATCAGCGATCATCTCTTCTGTGATATCTTCTGGGCTAAACTTCGCATCCAAGACTTCTTGGGCGATCTGCTTCACGGCCTGGGTGATCTCAGCACGTCCACCATAATTGAGCGCGAAATTCAGGATCAAGCCTGTATTGAGATGGGTCATCGCTTCTGCTCTTTCCAAAGCCTCCAGCGTTTCTTTGGGTAATTTCTTGGTATCACCGATCATTTGAATCTTGACATTGTTGCGATGCAATTCGGGGACGAAACGATCATAAAACTCGACCGGCAAGTGCATGATGAACTTGACCTCATCTTCAGGGCGTGTCCAGTTTTCCGTAGAAAAGGCATAGACAGTCAAGACCTGAACCCCCATATTTTTTGCTGCAATGGTCACTTCTTGGAGAGCTTCCATCCCCGCCTTATGACCAAAGACACGCGGTTGCATCCGCTTTTTCGCCCAGCGACCATTGCCATCCATAATGATCCCAATGTGTTTCGGGACTTCTAAAGGTATCTCGATTTTTTCTTTTTTCTTAAAACGAAACATGTTTTTCTACCTATTTCAATATTTATCGCTTCATTATACCATAAATCCCCATAAAATAGGGACTCTGGCCTCTTTTTTGAACCAGCAGGACTTTCCTTCATCACATCGTCCTATTTGCCCACCAAAAAAGAGGCCCTTGCCTCTTCTTTGATGATTATTCTTCGATGGCTGAATCAGCATCTGAGCTAGCACCTTCTGTCGCAGTAGCTGAGATTCCTTCTGATACAGGAAGAACTGTTTTGATCGCTCCCAATTCAAAGGTCAGGTAGACACCATCAACATCCAAGACAACGGTCTTGCGGTCTGTGTCGACTTCATCGATGGTTCCGTACAAGCCACCAATCGTGATGACTTCATTTCCTTTTTGAAGTTTATTCAAACTTTCCATCCGTTTTTGGTACTGTTTCTTTTGGCTACGGCTCATGAAGTACATCAAACCGACCATAAGAACGAGCATAATTAGCAAACTTCCGCCTTGCATATGTTTCTCCTTTAATTTTCATATATGCTATACTATATCAAATTTCGCCCGTCTTTTCAAGTTTCCCCATCCTCTTCAAGCAAAATCAGACCTCAGTCTCAGAGAGGAGGCAAGTTTTGATGAAAAAGAAAAAAACCACGAAAAGTGGGCTACTGACTAGTCAATCGTAATGCCATACTTTTCATGATTCTCATCATACCAATCAATCAAGGCCAAAGCCGTTTGATAGGTAATATTTTTGATTTTACTCGTTCCCTTCGTCAAAGTCGCTAGGCTCATTTTGCTGATGTTTGTTTCAGTTGCGACACGATAGCTCGTCAAGCGACCGTCAACCATCAGTTGAACAACGGCTTCCACTTTTCTGTATTCGGGAGTTGAGTAGATATCAATTGTATTGCTCATCTTACTTCCATTCCTCAAATTTTATTCTTGTATAGATTATATACTTATTTTCTTTATTTATTAATAATTTTGCTCAAATTGGATTAATTTCACTAATTATTGATGTTTTTTTAGCCCAAATAGGGTATTTTTCGCCTCATACGGCGAATAATTTCCCCCAGGTGGGAAGAAAAAATAAAGACCGCTATATTATAGCAGTCTCTATTTTTCACAAACTAATTCGCCTTAGTCTGCTTGTTTATCAGTGTTTTCTTCCTTCTTTGTGTCTTTTTCTCTGATCACAAGGACACCATCTTCCATGTCTGCTTCGAGATGTTTGGCATCCAAGTTATCCAAGTGGAAGTCTGTGACTTTGTCACGGATTTGTTGTTCAACTACCCGACGGAGTGGACGAACACCCATCACTTCATCATAACCTTCTTCAGTCATATATTCTTTAGCTGCATCGCTCACTGCCAAGTCGATTTCTTTCTTAGAAAGGGTCTTATTGACATCTACCAACATCAAATCAACAATCTTAGAAAGGTCTTCCTTGCTCAAGTGTGAGAATTCAATGACAGCGTTGAAACGGTTCAAGAATTCTGGACGGAAGTAAGGTTTCAAACGATCCATGAGTTCTGGTTTATCCGCATCTTCTGTCAAGTTAGCTTCGTAACCAAAGCCAGCGTTTGAAGTGGCGATAATCACAGTGTTCTTGAAGTTGACCGTGTTCCCTTGACCATCTGTCAAACGACCATCATCCAAGACTTGAAGGAGAAGGGTGATCACTTGAGGATCTGCCTTTTCAATTTCATCGAGAAGGACGATTGAGTAAGGGTTACGGCGAACACGTTCTGTCAAAGTATTGCTATTGTCATCGTAACCAACATAACCAGCAGTTGTACCAATCAATTTAGAAACGGCTGTGCGGTCGCTATATTCTGACATGTCCAAACGGATGATCGCATCTTTGGTTCCGAACATATCAAGAGCCAATTGTTTAGCCAATTCAGTCTTACCGACACCAGTAGGACCTACAAAGAGGAAGCTACCGATTGGACGGTTCCCTTCGTCAAATCCTGCACGGTTACGACGGATGGCACGTGCCACTGCTTCAACGGCTTTATCTTGACCGATAACCTTGGTTTGCAAACGGTGACTCATATCTTTCAAACGTTCGATATCAGTTGCACCCATTTGAGACACTGGGATACCCGTCATCCGTTCTACTGATTCAGCCACATCGTTGATTGTTGCAGTTACCTTATGGTCTTCTGTATGGTTTTCAATTTTCTTTTCAAGCTCTTCGATACGAACTTTTGCTTTCAAAGCTGCTTCGTAATCTTCTTTAGCCGCAGCTTCTTCTTGTTTGGTTTTTTCTTCTTCAATTTCATGTTCCACAGCATGGACATCTGTTACTGGATGTTGAGCCGCCAAGTGAGCAGCTGTTACATCGACCAAGTCAATGGCCTTATCAGGCAAGCTACGTTGTGGAATGTATTGGATAGAATAATCAACTGCTGCTTTCAAAACTTCATCTGGCAAGATGACATTGTGGTGTTTTTCATAAAGATCACGGATCCCTTGGAGAATCTTGAAAGTATCTTCAGCTGATGGAGCATTGACTTTCACTTCGTTGAAACGACGAGCAAGAGCTGCATTCTTCAAGATAGTGTTACGGTATTCATCTTGAGTCGTTGCACCAATGACTGTCAATTCCCCACGTGAAAGAGCAGGTTTGATGATATCCGCAAGACCTTTAGAGCCTTGACCATCACCTGTGCTACCTGCACCAAGGATTTGATGGATTTCATCAAAGAAGAGAATAACATTTCCCATAGCTTTGACTTCTTGGATCAGATTTTGAATATTTTCTTCAAAGCTACCACGGTATTGCGTACCAGCTTCTAGACCAGAAATATCAATCGAGATGATTTCTTTATTCTTGATAGCAGCTGGAACATCCCCGTTCACAATAGCTTGTGCCAAACCTTCTACAACTGCTGTTTTACCAACACCGGCATCCCCTACAAGGACAGGGTTGTTCTTGGTACGACGAGACAAGATTTCAGCAGTTTCTTGAATTTCTTTATTACGTCCGATGACCGGATCCAATTTTCCTTCACGAGCTTCTTCGGTCAAGTTGCGACCAAGTTTTGCAAGGATCCCATCTTGTTTCATTCCTTTACCTTGATGGTGTTGCACTTGCTCGCTTCCTTCATTTGGAAGTTGACCAGTTTGGCGGTAAATAGCGAATTCTTCTGGTGTCACTTCACGACCGTTGATCATGTAGCGACGGCTTTCAGAACGAAAACCACCCATGTTTCCCATTAGTTGATTGAAAAGATCATCCATATTGTTAAAGTTGTTGTTCATATTGTATACCTCTAATTTACATAATTTTAATTCATTCTTGAAAATTAGCAGACCAATTGGCTGCTATTCGATTGTTTACATAATTTTAATTCATTTATTTAATAATAGCCCTACAGGCTAACAGTTTCTATTTTTCCTTTTATCAATTAGTTGTCTTAATTCTGGAAATAGCATATCACCATCTCCCTTCCACTATTGATCTTGTAAACCAGTAGGTTTTTCCAACCTCTTTTTGTTTACATAAATTATTATAACGCAGACTGATTTCTTTGTCAACACTTTTTTACATAATTTTTTTAAATTTATTAAAAAAATCTGGAGTCACTCCAGATTCCATATTTAAATAGAAGTTCTTGGCTAGATAGATTTAAATTTACCAGCTTTTTCTTGAATAACCGTCTGTACATTTTTAGCAAATTGACCCACCATGGACTGATCCAGTTGCTTTCCAACGACCTGGACGTCTTCTTCGGCTACTGTTGCAATCGCAGTCAATTCCTCATTGTAACGTTTCTCAACTCCTGCCTTGCAGGTCAATAAAACTTGCGCATAGACAACCCGGATTAAATCTTTTTCAAGTTTCTTTCGGCTTTCGATGATCCTCATCTTATCTTTCATATCTAAATCAAAGAAATCTTTGACTGGACTATCACCCATACTTCCTCCTCTTCTATACTATGAAACTTTATCTTGTGCAAACTCCTCTTCCAGTTGGCGTCTATCTTTCCGGTAGGATTGCCATAAATTCTCTTCCTCGATTTCGATCTGTTTGAAGGCTACTTGTGCAGCTTCTCTAGCTTCGAGATCATACTCTTCGATACAGCGATGGAGGGACTCCCATCCACAACTGACATCAACCTCCTGCTCTTGTAAAAAGGAAGCTGCCATCGCATACTCTTCTTCCAGCATCTGGGTGAAGAGCTGCTGTTTTCTTTCCACTAGGCAACGCTTTTCATCTAGCTCCAAGCGCGCTTTTTGGAACTCTCTTTCCAAGTGATCTAGTTTCTTTTCCTTTTTCGAAAGAGTAGATGAAATTAATAAGCTAGTTGTTCCCACTGGTTCATTTCTCCTGCTATTTCTTGATCTTTTGCTTTTAAGAGCTCAATTCCTGCATTCACTTGCTCGTTTAAAGTATGAAATTCATTCGATAAGGACTGATATGCAGCCAAACGATTGTCGAACCTTTCTCTTACTTCAGTGACTACTGTTTGCCTTGTTGCACCGGCCTGTGCATAAGCCTCTTCTACTTCCGCAAGATTGAGAATGAAGCCTTTCGGAACGGTCTGTAAGACTTTCTCCAAAGCTTCTAAATCTGTATCCAGTTGTCCCTTAGATTTCTGAGCTTGCTCCAGCCCTTCATCCACTACCCGAATCAGCTCATCAGAAGCCAAGCGTGCCTGCAAAGCATCAAGATAAATCCGTTCACTTGAGCTCAGTCCACCACCTGTTTTTTGCAATTTATCCTTTAGGCGATAGTAAACCTTCATCCGCTCTTCAATGATTTCCTTCCGAGTGATGGCTTCCGTTCCCTTTTCAAGAACCAAATTCCCATCCTTATCATAGATATAACCATGCATCATGTGCTGCAGGCCAGTATTTATCAAATTCTTAGTTTTGAGGTGCTTGACAATCCCACTGGATTCCTTGCTTCCAGAATCCTGATAGCCCAAGCTAACCAAATCTTTATGGTCAATGTGGTTGTAGATTTTGTACTTCAGCGAATCTATACGCGCTTTTTGCTCGGGTGTTAAGATGGAATAGGCATTAGGGCCATTGTATAGATGGACAGTCCCAATATGAGACGCTTCTTCTTCCGTCAAGCAGGCAAGCGCATACTGAATATTCATAGACCCCAGAGAGTGACCGTATAGATCGATCTTGGCATTGGGGTATTTTCGGATCACCTCTTTCAAATGAGCTGCAGCATCTTTAAACTGCGGAGGCGGGAAAGTACCTCTATCTTTGTTGTACTCTTTTAAAATGGTAGCCCCAATAAATACTGGAAACTTTGCTTGACTATCAATTAGAATATCCGTTCCCATACCATATAGATTTGCTTTCGCCTCACGATAAGCATTTGTTATTGGATTACTTCTAATACTCTTGACAAAGCTTTTTACATTATTTCCAACATTTTTATCGAGTAAACCAAACGGATAACTAATAAGCTCCGAAATATTAGAATCGGCAGTTTCATCCCTTTTTTTCAAATTCTCCTTAATCTTATCTCTGGTGAATCTTTTCGCATAATCTGTCGCATAGTTCGCCGCTCCATTGGGACCAAGAATGTTAGAAGCAGCAGGCAAATCTGTCTTTACCCAATCCGTAAATGTATCATGGAGTAATTTTTGTGTACTTGTTTCAGTTTCAGATCCCTTCATCAAAACTGTCACGTCATGGATCTGGGCACGCGCATCATCTGAAGCAGTATAGGGGACTGCTTTTTGTTTTTCACCTTGACCATTGTTAGTAAGAACGAAGACCTGCTCCTCATTGTCATTTACATTATCATAGATGTGAGCGACATTGCCAATGTATTCTCCATTTTTCAATCGTACATCTTGATTATATCTTTCTATCTCATACTCTTTATACGCAATTTCTTTCTTTATTTCATCTGAAAATGATTTATCAAAAGCCATTATTTACCTCTTAATTCATCTGATAATTCTCCTGAGATGACATAACCATTTTGTTCAAATTTGCCATCTGATTCCTCTGTTAAAGTTGTTGTAATTGTTAGGTTATTATCATCATTGATTATAACTTTTATTATTAATCCTCCCATTGGATTATACTTCAATGAATTTTCATTTATCTTGTAACTTTTTATAACTCCTTTATCTGTAAATGCGTTTGGATCTTCTTGCCTTAATAAATTTTCAATCACATCTTTTGCTTTCTTACTCTCTGCAATTTGAATCATTTCTTGTTTCTTGGCAGATTGTCCATTAAAAAAGCTACATCCCCCTAAGCTCAGGCTAAATGCTACCATTATCAACACAATAAATTTACTTTTTTTCATTTCTTCCCGTTTCTTTTTCTAGTTTTCTTAAAATTTATTATACAAAATTCCATCAACGTCTGAAATGTTACTTTTGTTAAAAAACATTGCCAAAAGGTTACAAGCACTAACTATTGATGTAACATACCAGCTTTGATTCAGAAAATGTTTCTGGTTACCTATTTTAATTGTTGGTTAATAAATCACTTAACTCCTCTGTTTTCCCAAAATAGGTCTCTTCATATTTCCCTGTAGTAGCATCTTCTTGTATAGTTGTGCTCAAAACTAACTTATCATCATTATTTATGACTATTTTTACTAATAGTCCTCCCATTGGATTATAATCTAAATCATCTTTAGAAATTTTATACGTTTTACTTTTTCCTTCTGGTGTAAGTGCTTTTGGATCTAATTTTTTTAACATATTCTCAATCGCCACTTTCATCTTCTTGCTCTCTGCGATCTGAATCATTACTTGTTTCTTTGTAGCTTGTCCGGTAATAAGACTGCATCCTCCTAGAAATAGCCCTGACAGAATCATGATTACGGTCATACTGTATCTTTTTTTCATTCTCTTGCAATTCCTTATTTATCGTTTACTAATTTCTTGGATAATTCCCCTGAAATGACTACTCCATTCTGTTCCATATGACCATCAGACTCTTGGGTTAAGGTTGTCGTAATGGTTAAATTCTCATCCTCATTAACCATCATTTCTATCGTCAAACCTCCCATGGGATGAGATCTCAGCCGGTGGATATTAATTTTATATGACTTCACAATCCCCTCCGCTGTCAAGGCATTGGGATCTTCTTGTCTCAATATATTTTCGAGAACTCTTTTTGATTGCTTACTCTCTGCAATCTCTAGCATTTCTCTTCGTTGCTCTGATCGTCCGGTAGTAAGACTACATCCTCCTAGGCACAAAGTGGTTAGCAATAACCATAACGTCCCTATTATTTTAGTTCTCATATTTTCCTTTGATGCTTCCATGAATGACTCCACTATGAATTTATTTCCCAGTCTCTTCTGCTTTACTTAACAGATCATCTAATTTTGCTGAAATACCGTAACTACCTGCTTCGAACTGTCCTGAATCTTCCATTTGAATAGTCGTATCGATCGTTAACTTTTTATCGCCATTGATCACGAGATAAACATTCATGCCTCCCATTGGGTTGTATTCCAATTTACCTTTTATCAGGGTATAGGAGTGAATGACTCCTTCTGAAGTGAAAGCTTTAGGATCGATACTGATTAACAAGTGTTTTATCGCTCGCTCCATTTGCGTGCTTTCTGCAATCTGAATCATTTCCCTTCTCTCAGCAGCTTTATCCGTAAAAAGACTGCAACCTCCTAGAAATAAAGTCAGTAAAAATAGTAGCATTAATCGTTGTTTTTTATCAGTCATATTTCCCTCTCACTTATATTATTCGTAATGATTTCTAAAAAATGACCCAATTTTTAAAAATTTTTTCCAGATCCTAAAAAACACACCCTTACTGGGTGTGTCTCCTGTTAAATCATATATTCGACGCTATAAGTGGCATCGGATAAAATCCGTGAAAGGAATTGTTTGGTTCGTTCTTCTTTTGGACTGTTGAAGAATTCATGAGGTTCGTTTTCTTCGATGATGTGTCCGCCATCCATAAAGATAACGTGGTTAGCCACATCACGCGCGAAGCCCATCTCATGGGTTACGACAACCATGGTCACTCCTTCTTGGGCTAATTGCTTCATGACATCTAAGACATCCCCGACCAACTCTGGGTCTAGCGCTGAAGTCGGCTCGTCCAGCAAGATCACGTCTGGTTTCACTGCGATGGCACGCGCAATTCCGATCCGTTGCTGCTGACCACCTGATAATTGAGAAGGATAGTAATCCTTATAAGCGAGGAGACCAACTTTTTCAAGGGCGGATTCCGCCCGTCGGATGGCTTCTTCTTTTGGAATCTTACGAGCTACAACCAGGCCTTCTAAGATATTTTCAAGAGCTGTTTTGTTGGCAAAGAGATTATAATGCTGGAAGACAAAGGCTGTCTTTTGGCGGATTTCTAGAATCTCTTTTTTGCTAAGTTTTGAGAGGTCATATTCTTTTCCACCTAGGGTTAGGTGGCCTGTGTCTGCCTTTTCCAAGTGGTTGAGGCAACGAAGGAAAGTTGTTTTTCCTGATCCAGATGGGCCCAAAATGACGACAACGTCCCCTTGATTAACCTTGAGATTGACATCTACCAGGACCTGATGGTCCTTAAATTTTTTCGATACGTGTTCTACTTCTAACATCTTTTCATTTCTCCTTCTTCTAAGCGAGTGTCAGGCGTTTTTCCAAGAGGTTGAATCCCCACTGAATCACCCCACAAATGACAATATAAAGAATAAAAATCACGAGATAGGATTCAAAATATTGATAACCATAAGAGGCTTCGACCTTGGCAATGGCGGTGATATCCTTGATGGTCATGACAAAGACAAGGGAGGTTCCTTTGACCAAGTTGATGACCAGGTTACACAAATTGGGCAGGGCTGAACGCAGGGCTTGGGGAAAAACAATGCGGATATAGGCTTGGCGATTGGTCAAACCAATGGCTTGCGCTGCTTCTAGCTGGCCCTTATCCACGGTCAGGATGGCTGAGCGTAGAATTTCAGCCAGACTCCCTGTAGTCATCAAGCTAAAGATGATAAAGGCATAGTAAATGGGATTGATCTCAAAGACATTAAAGTGACTGCCAATACTCTTAAAAAAGCTATTCAAGAGGCTGGGAAAGAGACTATAAAAGAAGAGAATCAAGAGAATCGGAGGCGTCGCGCGAATAAAAGCCAAGTAAACCACTGAGAAACTGCGAACCCCTTTGACCTTATAGATCTGACCGAGCGCCAAAAAGAGGGCTGGAAAAAAACTCAAGAGAATCGACACGACCATGATCAGAAGGGTCACTGGAACACCACCCAAGGTGGCTAGAAATGTTTTACTAATAAAATTGAAATCCATAAGCTACCTTTCTGTTACACTGAGTCGTTTCTCAAGGAGTTGAGCGGAGAGGGAGATCACAAGGGCAATTGCCCAGTAGATCACTGCTACGGCTGTATAGGTCTCGAGGGAATAATTTCCAAGATTGCGACTGATCAAGTTGTTTCCTGCTCCCATGATATCGATAAAGCCAATAGTATAAGCCAAAGCGGCATCGCGCATGAGGTTTAAGATGGCAGTCGTCATATTTGGAAGAGCCACACGAAAGGCTTGGGGAAGGACAATCCGCCAAATGGTTTGAGCCGGCGTCAAGCCGATACTCAAGCCCGCTTCCATCTGACCTTTTGGAATGGCCAAATAGGCTGCCTTGAAAACCTCAGAGATCATCGCGGCAAAGAGAAGAAACATGGCAACAAGGACAAAGACAAACTTGGACCAGTGGTCAATGTCAATGCCCAACCACCAGTTCAAAAATTGGGGAAGTCCATAAAAGACCAAAAAGAGCAAGACAATCGGAGGAGTACAACGCAAAGTAAAGACATAGCCTTTTGCCAGACCTGCTCCTACCTTCTCTTCTGATACTTGTGCCCAAGTCAAAACCAAGCCAAATGCAGAACCGAGAACCGTCGTTAAAACCATCAAAGCTAGGGTCGCTGGTAGGGCTTGGACCAAGGTTGGAAGAAATGACCAGACCTTGGAAATGTCGTATGAGACCATGTTTCTTTTCCTTTCTGTATCCATATAGAAATAAGGAAGCTGGGGCTATGCGCACCCAGTTCCATCTTATTTCTCTTTATCTACATAACTGAAGACATCTTCACCGAAATATTTTTTCGACAATTTAGCAAGTGTCCCATCTTTTTCCAATTCTTTGATGGCCTTGCTGTATGCTTCCGCAAATTTTTCGTTTTTCTTATCCTTATGGATCAATGGGTAAGTTGGAATTCCTTTGTAGGCAAACCAGCTCAGTTTGTCCGCATATTGGTGGTAAGAACCATCTTTATCTGTGACAGCTTTTTCAAAGGAAAGTTTGATATCAAAGAAGGCATCGTAACGTCCTTCAAGAACCCAAGCATAGGCATCTGCGACTTTGAAAGATTCCGCAGCTGTTAATTCGATTTGTTGGTCCTTATGCTTTTCATTGTATTCTTTAATAACATTCCATTGTGCATTTTGTGGTGAAATTGGAACCAATTTTCCTTTTTCTTTAGCGAAGTCATCGATGTTCTTGTATTTATTCGCATCTTCTTTCCGGACGGTAAATCCGATGATACTTGCTCCGATTGGTTCTTTTGGAATGATAAATTTCTTGGCACGTTCTTCGGTATACCAAGCTCCTTTGGTTCCGATATCGTATTTACCAGATTCTAGACCAATCAAGAGATCGTCATCACTTGTTCCGGTGTACTCAAACTTGTAGTCTGGTAGTTTTTCGTCAATGGCTTTGAGAACGGCTACTTCATAGCCATCTGACTCTCCTTTTTCATCAACGAAATCATACGGTACATAGTTTTGAGTGTGGGCTACTTTCAAGGTTGTCACCTTGTTCGATCCTGTTGAGCCTCTGCTGTCGTTTGCATGGTTCAAGCTCCGTCCAAGAATGGTTGCACCTGCAATGGCAAGCACTGCCACCCCACCGATAATCCATGTTTTTTTACTCATACTCTGTTCTCCCTCTTTCTATTTTCCTTATTCTGCTGCAGCTTCACGAACCCATTCGATTCGTTCTTCATCAATGTCACTTGGAATCGTACAATCGGCACCAATGACCAAACCTGTGGTTCCTGTTTCTGCGATGATGCGTTTGGTTTCTGCTTGAATCGCAGCCTTATCTCCTGTGTAAAGAAGACCATTTTTGCCATTTTCAAAACCACCAAGAACCGTGCGTCCACCGAAGATTTCGCGTCCTTCTGCTAGGCTGATGCCTTCTGGTCCAACTGCCCAGTTAATGACTTGGGCTGGGTAGCCTGTGAAGAGATGGATATCATTGCGAGCTCCTTCGTAGCCACAGATATGAAGGATATTTACGCCACCGGCTTCATTGGCTGCCTCTAAGACATGGAGTTCACTCGGTGCAATAATGTTTTTATAGACTTCTTGTGTAACCCGCGCATCTTGGATGCTTTGAACACTGAGGTAGATCCCGTCTGCCCCTGCTTCTTTGATGATTCGTTGGCTCAAACTTGCAATATCTTGGCCAATCGTATCCAATACTTTTTTAAGAGTTGCTGCATCTTGATCGATAAAGTTTGCGATCAAGTCATCTCCTCCCGAAACTTCTCCGACCAACCATTTGAAGTAGGTCACTGGAGCAAAGATATTGTAGATAGCCACAATGTCTTCTTCAAAACCAGCACGGATTTTTTTAACGAGCTCTACTTGCTCTGTGATCCATGGATGATCGGCTCCAAGCGGTTCAATCCCTGCTAAATCTGAGATGTTTTCAAGGCCTTTGTGAATAGCTGGATTTGGATAAGCAAAGTAACCATCGCTCATAAGTTTGACAAAGTCTGGTTTGACCTTGTGAAGAAAGTTTTTATGGCCATTGAGATTTTTTTCAATAATTTCCGGATTGGAAAATCCTTTCAACCATTCTTCTTCTGTTGTAAAATGATGCCAAAATCCAACTGGCACACGGTCAACTGCTTCTCCTTTAAAAGCTTTTAAGACTAATTCTCTTTTTGATGACATGTTCTTACCTCGTTCTAATCTTTTCTTGTTTGTTATCTTATCACTTCGATAATTGTTTGACTAATATATATTTTTTATCAAGCTCTTCATCTTTTTTTATCACTGATCTTCAAGGAGTAGAATTCCTGCTAGGTCAGATGGGCGGATGAGGGAGAAACTATGAGCTGGAATCTTCTCCAGTCTTGCCATATCTGGATCTTTTTTTGCTTTCCCCTGACTGCTTGCTAGAGCAACTTTACTAAGCCCTAGAAGCAAAAACAAAACGGTTACCAGGATACACCATACATTGATCTTTTTCATCTCCCTCTCCTTTCTTCTTACAATACAGCTGCTTGACGTACCCAATCTAAGCGTTCCAATTGGAAATCATCTGGCACGGTACAGTCTGCTCCAAGAATCAAACCACGGCTTCCGGCTTCAGCCACCAAGCGACGCGTTTCTTGCTCAATAGCTTCTCGTTCTCCTTGGTAGAGCAAACCTTTCTTGCCGTTGACAAAGCCACCCAAAACGGCACGATCGCCGAAAAGTTTACGACCTGCGGCTAGGCTAAGGCCTTCATGATGGGTCGCCCAGTTAATGACTTGAGCTGGATAATCCTTGAAGAGCTCCACTTCATTGCTGGCCCCTTCAAAACCACAGATATGAAGGATATTGATGCCTCCAGCTTCATTGGCTGCTTCTAGGACAGCGATGCTGCTAGGCTCAATGAACTTGCGGTATTCTTCATCTGTCACACGCTCATCTTGGATCTGCTGGGTTGAAAAGTAAATCCCTTCAATACCTGCTTCTTGGATCAAGCGACGACTTAAAGTAGCGATGTCTCCTGCAATCACGTCAAGGACATGAGCTAAAGTTTCTGGATCTTCCTTGATAAAGTCTGCAATCACTTGGTCTCCACGAGATTGATCCGTACGGAACCAGCGTTTCAAATAAGAAATGGGCGAGAAGATATTGTAGAAAGAAGCAATCTCTTCATGGAAATGAGAACAAATTTCCTTGACCACCTCGATTTGTTTTTCAATCCATGGATGATGCTCTCCAATCGGTTGAATATCCTTCAATTCTCGGATCGATCTGATCTCTCTCGAATAAAGAGCACTCGGATAGCGGAAGAAGCCATCACTCATGATCTTGACAAAATCAGGTGAAATTTCTTCTACATAGTGTTGGTGGCCCTGAATACTTTTTTCTACTACAGCCGGATTGTCTAGACCCAATTCTTTTTCTTCTTGGGTCACATAATGGAGCCAAAATCCTACAGGGATTCGCTCTACTGTTTCGCCTCGAATGGCACGAAGAACCAATTCTTTTTTACTCATACTGTACATCCTCCTCAATATTTCTCCAACAGAAAGACTGACTGCTTTCCTTCTGGAATTTGTAACCATGATATCACCTCAAAAAGTAGCTGACTAATATATTTTCCCTATCAAGGCCTTAAAATTTCTTTATTGAGAAAGGCATCAAAAAAACGCAAGTGCTTGAAAATAGGGACTTGCGAGTATCTTTCTTTATTGTTTCATTTTAGAAGAAAAGGGATGCTTTGATCTTTTCTTGATCCGGTTATAGCAGAAAACTATATCCCTTCTTTTAAAGGAAAAAATAGCATATGTTGAGGCGAAGAAACCTTTCATAGCAGCGTTTTTCCTTCTTTTTCTTTTCACCGATTCCTAGACACCTTCTTCTCTTTCTTGTCAGGCAAGATTGAAAGGAGTATAATTTTTATAGAATAATTTTAAGGAGTGTACGGTTTATGAAAACAACAAAAACCACCTTTACCATCGTTTCTGCTCTTGCTTCTGTCATTTTACTGACGAGTTGTGGAAGCAACACCAACAAAACGCAAGAGACAAAAGCAAGTAGCACTAAAAATCAGGTGACGATGACCTATGATCAGCAGCGCTCACAAGAAAATACCATGTCTGTTCTCTGGTACCAAAAGGCAGCAGAAACCAAGGCTTTGTATTTACAAGGCTACAATGTCGCTACTGACCGTTTGAAAGAGATCCTCCAAACTCCTTCTGATAAGCCTTATTCCATCGTCTTGGATTTGGACGAAACTGTTTTAGACAACAGCCCTTACCAAGTTCAAAACGTCAAAGATGGTACGGCCTTCAATCCTAAAGATTGGGATGTTTGGGTGAAAAAAGCAGCCGCAAAAGCGGTGCCAGGTGCCAAAGATTTCCTTCAATATGCGGATCAAAACGGGGTTCAAATCTACTACATTTCTGACCGTACAACCTCTCAAGTAGATGATACCATCAAAAACCTTGAAAAAGAAGGCATTCCTGTTCAAGGACGTGACCACCTCATGTTCTTAGAAGATGGCGTCAAATCAAAAGAAGGCCGTCGCCAAGCTGTACAAGAAAAGACCAACCTTGTCTTGCTCTTCGGGGACAACCTGGTCGACTTTGCAGACTTCTCTAAGACCTCTGAAGCTGATCGCGACAAGAAATTGGACGAATTGCAAAAAGAATTTGGTGAAAAATTCATCATCTTCCCAAATCCAATGTACGGATCATGGGAATCAGCTGTTTACCAAGGTAAAAAACTAGACGCCAAGGGACAAACAGAAGAACGCCTCAAAGCCTTGCAAGGTTTTGACAAATAAAACAAATATCCTCGTTAGGAAAAACCTAACGAGGATGTTTTTTCTATATAGACAAGTTTATTCAACGGTTACAGACTTAGCAAGGTTCCGTGGTTTGTCGACATCGAGCCCACGATGAAGGGTTGCAAAGTAGGCAATCAATTGGGTTGGCACCACCATTGAGATTGGAGAGAGGTAAGGGTGAACCGCTGTCAAGACCAAATCATCTGTCTCTTTAGCGACATTTTCTTCTGCAATGGTTAAAACATGAGCCCCACGTGCTGCCACTTCTTGGATGTTTCCACGTGTGTGGCTGGCTAAGACTGGGTCAGACAAGAGGGCGATGACCGGTGTACCCTCTTCGATCAGAGCGATGGTCCCGTGTTTCAACTCACCCGCTGCAAAGCCTTCACATTGGATGTAAGAAATTTCTTTTAGTTTCAAACTGGCTTCCATGGCAACATAGTAATCTTGACCACGTCCGATATAGAAAGCATTGCGGGTTGTTTCCAACAAGCCACGAACTTTTTCATCGATGACTTCTTTTTCTGAAAGGGTTGATTCGATCGATTGGGCAACGATAGACAATTCGTGCACCAAATCAAAGGCTTTGGCCTTCTCATTGCCATTGGCTTCCCCAACAGCTTTAGCCAGAAAGGCAAGGGCTGCGATTTGAGCCGTATAAGCCTTAGTAGAAGCTACCGCAATTTCAGGACCAGCATGGAGCAACATAGTCATGTCTGCTTCACGTGAAAGAGTTGAACCTGGGACATTGGTCACTGTCAAGCTTGGGATGCCCATTTCATTAGCTTTGACCAATACTTGGCGGCTATCGGCTGTTTCACCAGATTGGCTGATAAAGATGAAGAGTGGTTTCTTGCTGAGAAGTGGCATACCATAGCCCCACTCAGATGAAATACCGAGTTCTACTGGAGTATCTGTCAACTCTTCCAACATTTTTTTAGACGCAAATCCAGCATGGTAAGAGGTACCAGCCGCAAGGATATAGATTCGATCTGCTTCTTGAACAGCCTTGATAATAGCTGGATCTACCACTACTTGTCCAGATTCATCTGTATAGGCTTGGATGAGTTTACGCATGACAGTTGGTTGCTCATCGATTTCCTTGAGCATGTAGTATGGGTAAGTCCCTTTTCCAATATCAGAAAGGTCGAGTTCAGCCGTGTAGCTATCCCGTTCTTTGACGTTGCCATCATAGTCTTGCACTTCAACGCTGTCAGCCTTGACAATGACCAACTCTTGGTCATGGATTTCCATATATTGGTTAGTTTCACGAATCATGGCCATGGCATCAGAACAGACCATATTGTAGCCATCACCAAGACCGATCAGGAGTGGTGATTTATTTTTTGCCACATAGATGGTGCTTGGATCTTCCGCATCCATCAAAGCAAAAGCATAGGCCCCACGGATGATGTGGAGGGCTTTTTTGAAGGCTTCGAGCGTAGACAAGCCATCTTCTTCAGCAAATTTTCCGATCAAGTGGGCAGCAATTTCTGTATCTGTTTGCCCCTTGAAATGGTGACCTGCTAGGTATTCTTCCTTGATTTCAAGGTAATTTTCAATGACCCCATTGTGGACCAAAACAAAGCGACCTGTTTCCGAGCGGTGTGGGTGAGCATTGTCCTCAGTTGGTTTTCCGTGAGTGGCCCAGCGGGTATGTCCGATCCCAGCTGTTCCTTCGACACCTTCTGCCTTAGACGACAATTCTGCAATGCGGCCAACTGCCTTTACCAATTGGCTCTTGCCTTCACTAGCCAGGAAAACACCCGCAGAGTCATAGCCTCGGTATTCGAGTTTTTCAAGTCCTTGAATCAAAATATCTGTAGCATTTGTATTTCCTACAACACCAACGATTCCGCACATAATTTTTACGATATAGCCTTGCTATACTTTCCCCTTTACTTAGTCAAACGACCCATGGTCGATTTCTCAGCTACTTTAAAATTGGTCTAGTCTAATTTGACCAAAAAGCAACCAGCGGAGTCAGTATACAATGCTTCTTCCAGTTTGTCAACTAGGAAATTCAAGAAAATTGGTCTAGTTAAGGAGGGGTTAAGAAAAACCTATCAACATCTTGGTTGATAGGTTGCTTTTTCTACTCTTCAAATCCATTCTGCTGGCTCAACTTACGGAACCAATGACCAGATTTTTTGAGGGTTCGTTTTTGACTTTCGAGGTCCAACTCAACCAAGCCATAGCGGTTCTTGTAGCCATTGAGCCATGACCAGCAGTCAATAAAGGTCCAGATCAAATAACCTTTACAGTTGGCACCATCTTGAATAGCCCGGTGGAGCTCACGAAGATGGTCTTTGACAAAGTCAATCCGGTAGTCGTCTTGGATCACTCCATCCTTGCGGAATTTTTCCTCTCCTTCAACCCCCATCCCGTTTTCGGTCAGGATCCACTCGATATTGCCATAGTTTTCCTTGATATTTTGGGCAATGTCATACAAACCTTGCTCATAGATTTCCCAACCACGGTGGGGATTGATCTTGCGCCCTGGCATAACGTAAGGTTCATAAAATTGTTCAAAGAGTAGGGGAGATGCTGGATTTGGAGCATAACGAGGAGCCGCCACACGGAGTGGTTGGTAATAGTTAACCCCTAGGTAATCCACCGTATTTTCCTCGATCAAGCGCAATTCAAAGGGATCATAATCCGGTAAGAGATCACGCTCCCGTAGGATCTCCACTAATTCTTCAGGATAATGACCAAGAACAGATGGATCTAAAAAAGATTTGGCTTGAAAGAGCTCGGCAATACGCGCAGCTTTCACATCTTCTGGATGCTGGCTCCGAGGATAGGCTGGTGTCAAATTGAGCACAATCCCGATACGGTAATTAGGATTCACCTCATGACAGGTCTTGACCGCTAGTGAGCTTGCCAACTGGGTGTGGTAGGCTACTTTTACAGCTGCTGCTGCGTCTACCTTATGAGGAAAATGGGCATCATAAAAATAACCAAATTCTACAGGGACAATAGGTTCATTAAAGGTGATCCACTGATCGACCAGATCTCCATAGGTCTTGAAACAAAAACGCGCATATTCCTGGTAAGCATAGGCGGTTTCTTTATTTTCCCAACCATCCCCTTGCTCTTGAAGAGCCATCGGTAAATCAAAATGATAGAGGTTGACCAAGAGGTGAATCCCTTTTTCTTTAATCTTTTCAAAGACACGGCGGTAGAAATCAACACCTGCTTGATTGATTTCCCCTCGTCCTTCTGGGAAAATACGTGACCACTGGATAGAGGTTCGAAAGGCAGTGTGGCCGGTTTCTAACAAGAGGTCCAGATCTTCTTCCCAGTGTTCATAAAAAGTCGATGTTTTCTCTGGTCCTTGCCCTTGATAAAAGCGGTTGGGCTCGATCCTATACCAGTAATCCCAGAGATTGTCTCCCTTTCCATCCTGGGCTAGACGCCCTTCTGTTTGAGGGCCCGAGGTCGAACTCCCCCATAAAAAATCCTTTGGAAATTGATACATGTCCTAATCCTCCTCATTCTACTAGCTCTATTGTAGCGCATCCTCCTCCAAAACCTAGTCACAATTTACAGTCTTTCTTACGCAGATTAAAGAAAAAGCCCCTTAGGAAAAATTCCTAAGGAAGCTGGTCCTCTTTACAATTGAGTCACGACATATTCAAAGAGCTTGCGATCTGCTGGGCTCTTGTCAAAACGCAATTCCGGATGCCACTGAACGCCGAGGAAACGACTCTCATCTGTGGATTGAACGGCTTCTATGATGTCATCTTTAGGATCCCGCGCGATCACTTCTAAACCATCTGCCAAGTCTTTAATACTTTGATGATGGAAAGAATTGATGCGACTGGTCTTACCATAGATCTCTTGCAGGATCGTCTGATCCTTGGTCACCAACTCTTGGCTGGTGTACTGACCTGGATTGTCCTGCCAGTGGTGTTCAATGTCTTGATACAGAGTTCCCCCTAGAGCGACATTATAGAGCTGGGTCCCACGGCAGACGGTAAAGATCGCTTTTTTAGCCGCACGCGCTTCTTCAATCAAGGCCAACTCAAAGAGATCGCGTTTCAAGAGGTAGTCATCACTGTCGATGGTGATTTCTTCTCCGTAAAACTTGGGCAAGACATTTTGTCCACCGGTAATGATGAGCTTATCAATCATCGATATGTAGTCTTTGGCTAAGGCTGCATCTCCAATTGGCAAGATCAAGGGAATCCCTCCTGCCTCTTTGACCGCTTCGACAAAACCAGTCGCCGCATAACTCATATTCGCGTCTGGATCATCCGGGAAGGGTCTTTCATTTCCTGTAATTCCAATTACTGGTCGTTTTTTCATACTTTTTCCATATACTTTCATTCATTTTCAAGGCTTATTGTAACATAATTTTAAGCCAGACTCAATGGAGTTTTTTTTGAAGAGAAGGTCTCCCCTTCTAACCCAAAAGCTTGCTGAAAGCATTTTAGGGGTTAAAAAGGGCAGCCAAAGTGATGATAGAGAGTGTAGAAGTGACTATTCTCTACTGTATTCATCACTTTTTCATATGCATGAGATCGATTTTCTAAATGACTTATTGACCAATTCTATTTTACTAAGGCTATCGAAACCATGCAAAAAGCAACGGCAAATCCGTTGCTTTTGTGGAGTCAGTGAACGACTGTCCCGGGCTCTTTTTTATCGTAACCAACTTTCGTCTAACTGGCCTTTACTTTTGCGAAAAGCTTTCCCATGTTCATCAATGACAGCATGGATCTCCTGGCATTGTTTGAGAGCGAGCCCTTCCAAGACGTTACCATAAACAGCATGCATGTCATTATAGGTATCATAGTTTCCAAATCCTAAGCGTCGAAAAAGTCTTCTCGCATATTCATCCGAAATAAAAACTGGACAATCAAAAAGATAAAGTAAAAGTGCATCTGCAGTCTCTGGTCCAATCCCTTTTAACTCCAACAGTTGCTTCCGTAAATCTTCTGTTCCAATCTTGGACAGAACCTCAAAACCACCAACTTCTCTTAACCATATCAGAAGTCCCCTAATCGTTTGAGATTTTTGCTTAAAAAATCCGGCAGGCCGAATACGTTCCTGTAACTCTTCTAGCGGTAAAGCCAGGATCCTCTCTACTGTCATGACATCCATCAAACCAGCTAAAGCCAACTTAGCATTCTTCTCTGTTGTCCGTTGGATCAAAATAGTCGATACCAGATCTTCCAGTTTGTTCTCCGATTGCCACCAATTTTGTTCTCCATAGTGCTCACAGAGTCGCAAAAGAGTCTCTTGTATTTCCTCTTGCTGCATCATTTCTTCAATAATCCCTGTTTGACCAAAAAGTCACGCGCTACTTTGGCAGCAGGTTTTCCTTCTACTCCCACTTGGTAGTTCATTTGACTCATTTGGCTCTCTGTGATTTTACCAGATAACTTATTAAGAATACCTTCCAATTCTGGATGTTTCTTAAGAAGAGCTTCTTTCATGAGGGGTGCTCCTTGGTAAGGTGGGAAGAGGTGTTGGTCATCCTCTAGAACAACTAGATCATATTGAGCAATTTCTGGGTCTGTTGAATAGGCATCTGTTATTTGGATATTGCCTTGTTGGATTGCCTCATAGCGAAGGGCCGGCTCCATGGTAGCTACATTAAAATTTAGTCCATAAACTGATTGAAGCCCTTTGTTTCCGTCCTCACGGTCGTTAAATTCCAACGTGAAACCAGCTTTAAGCTTGTCCTGAACTTTCTTGAGATCAGAAATCGTCTTCAGATTATACTCTTTTGCAATCTTTTTCGGAACAGCAATCGCATAGGTGTTTTGATAAGCCATGGGTTTGAGCAAGACGAGATTGTCTTGTTTCCTTATACCATCACGCGCAACCTCGAAAACTTCTTTGGAGTCGTTGCTGACTTTAGGAGCTGGTTGCAAAAGAGAACTTGTAATGGTCCCTGTAAATTCTGGATAGATATCGATATCACCCTTTTTAAGCGCTTGATAAAGGAAATCTGTCTTCCCAAAGTTAGGCTTAACCGTCACTGTCATGTCACTATTTTCCTCAATGAGAAGTTTGTACATATTCATGAGAATTTCAGGCTCAGGCCCCAATTTCCCAGCTACGACTAGATTTTCTTTTTCTTTCTGAGGAATCATGCTTGGAGCGTAACTCGCTCCCAAACCAAGGAGCATCACCGCAAAGGCCGCAACAATCGTACGCAACTTTGCCTTTTCCAACCATTTGAGAATAACATTAAATAGAATGGCCAAAATGGCTGATGAGATTGCGCCGATTAAAATGAGACTAGCATTTCGACGATCAATCCCCAAAAGGATAAAGGAACCCAATCCTCCAGCTCCAACAAGAGCGGCTAAAGTCGCTGTCCCAATGATCATAACGGTTGCTGTACGAACCCCCGATACAATGACAGGCATGGCCAGTGGAATTTCAAACTTCTTGAGTCGCTCCCACTTGGTCATTCCAAAAGCAATCCCTGCCTCCTCAAGACTAGGATCAATGCCGTTCAAGGCTGTGATTGTATTTTCCAAAATCGGGAAAATCGCATAAATGACTAGAGCTGTAAGGGCCGGTAAGGTTCCAATCCCCATGAAAGGAATGAAGAGACCCAACAGAGCCATTGAGGGAATGGTCTGGAAGATACCCGCAACTTGTAGTACCCAGTTCGCCGCTTTTTTGTGGCTATTTAGATAAACCGCCAGCGGAATCGTCAGAAAAATAGCAACCAATAAGGTCAAAAGAGACAATTGTAAGTGTTGTCCAAGGGCTGTAAGCCAGTCCGCAAAACGTTCTTGAAAAGTTGTAAATAGTTTAGACATGGTGAGCACCTCCAAACAAATCTGCGACAAAGTCTGTCGCAGGCGCTTGTAAAATTGTTTCAGGGTCTGCTACCTGACGAATTTCTCCATCCTGCAAAACTGCAATTCGATCCCCTAATTTTAAGGCCTCGTCCGTATCATGGGTTACGAAGATGGTCGTCATGCCGAATTCTTTATGTAAATCTTTTGTAAGAGCCTGCAACTGCTTGCGAGAGATGGCATCCAAGGCTGAAAAAGGCTCGTCCATCAATAGAATTTTTGGTTCTCCAATGATAGCGCGCACAATGCCAATCCGCTGTTGCTCCCCACCAGATAATTCACTAGGCATGCGATTTGCATACTCTGTAGCAGGGAGCCCCACCTTATCCAAGAGTTCTTCTGTCTTAGAAGTGATTTGTTCTTTAGTCCAGCCCTTCATCTCAGGAATCAATGCTATATTTTCAGCAACGGTCAAGTTAGGAAATAAGGCAATGGCTTGAAGGACATAGCCGGTACTGAGACGTAACTCCCGTTCATCATAGTCCTTGATACGTTTCCCATCCATATAGATATTGCCATCTGTCGGCTCCAAAAGACGGTTAATCATCTTGATCATGGTGGTCTTACCAGATCCTGAAGGACCCACTAGCACCATGAATTCTCCATTTTCAATGCGGAGATTGACATCTTTCAAAATGTCCTTTTCCGTGTAGCGCAAGGCTACATGTTTGTATTCAATCATATTTTTCCTCAATAAGTTTTCTGTCTCTAAGAATATCCAATAAGCTACTTGCTGGATGCCCTAGGACTTTTTCGACATCTGCTGAAACTCCAGCTTGTTCTCCAGCTTTAATCGCTGTATAGGTACTGACCCAGGCATCATACTCCCAAGTTTGTGCTGGCCATTTTTTCCGTGACTCATAGGCTTCTTCTACTGATTCATCCACATACGCGATGGTCTTACCGGTCTCTTTTGAGAGAAGCGCTACGATTTCTTCCATGGAAAGATCCTCTGGCCCTGTCAGATTCAAGGTTTGATTTTCCCACTCCTTAGGATTTAAAAGAATTTCTGCTGCAACCCTAGATGTGTCCTTACGGGCAACAGCTGACACCTGCCCACTGCCAGCCGGACCACGAATCTCTCCATTTTCAAGCGCCATATCAATCAAGAAGTCCAAGTAAAAATTATCTCTCAAAAAAGTGTAGGTGAATCCTAACTCCTTGATATAGGCTTCCGTCTGGGCATGATCTCGAGACAAGGTAAAAGTTGCCTTCTCATCTGCTCCGTAAAAGGAGGTATAAACGATATGCTGCACCCCCGCAAGCTTGGCGGCATTTAAAAAACTCGTGTGTTCCTCAACACGCTCTGGATTTTCCCGAGCAGAGACCATCAATAAGACATCGATACCCTTTAAGGCCTCAACCACCTCTGGAGTATTGGCATACACCATCTTACGAATTTCCGCTGACGCGTAGACTGTTGCCCGCTCTGGGCTTCTTGCCAGATGGATAGAAGCAATTCCCTGCTGATCGACAAGATCAGCCACATAAGAGCCTAATTTCCCTGTTACACCTGTTATTCCAATCATAAGCATTTTCCCCTCTACTACAGTTCACTCTCTTTAGCTTTTAGATTTGTGATAATACGCTCTTGATAGGCTTCAAATTCTCGGATTTCTTGATCCGAAAAGCCTTGGTAAAAAATCTCTCCAAGTTCTTTGCTGACACGGTCACCGATTTCTTTTTGCGCCCAACCAAGGTCTGTCAAAGAAATATATTTTTTCCTTTTATCCTGCGTGCAAGGTTGAATCGTAACCAAACCTTGTTCTTCCAATTTCTTAACCATACTGGTTAATGTATTATTAGCTAGACCCGTCGCAAGAGCGATATCGGTCGCAGTAGCGCACCCCAACTCTTGCTTCCACAAAATCGTTAAAATTTTCCCCTGTTCACTTCGGTATTGGGCATCTGGTTCCTTGCTCAAGAGTTTTTGAAAAAGTCGCCCGTTCAATAAGCGTATCTGTAAAGCTTGGTATCCCCCTTGCATCTTGTCCATTTTGTCTCCTTTTTATTTCTATATCAAAATATCAAAGTCATTGTACCACTGCCTGTTACATCTGTCAACTATTTCGATATGGAACCAATAATTTTATCCAAATTCACCTTAAAAAAGCCTTTCTAGCCCTTCAAACTAGTTTTTTTTTCTTCTTTCTACTAATTTCTTTTAGCAAGATAGCCCTCTTTCTAGCATGTGTAACAAATGTTGGACTCGTTTTGTAACGACACCTGATTTTATAATGTGGTAATCTGTTAACGAAAATAATTCATACTAACGGAGAATTTGTTATGCATATACCAGATAATTACCTTAGTCCTGCAAGTTGTGCGGTTTTAGCGGTTGCTGCTGCACCTGTTATTGTCTTATCTGTCAAAAAAGTCAAGGTGCAATTAAAAGAAAATAAAGAGCTGGCTCCGATGCTTGGGATCGCTGCTTCTTTGTCCTTCTTATTAATGATGTTTAATGTTCCTGTCCCTGGCGGAACGACCGCTCACGCTGTCGGAGGAACCCTTCTTGCCATTCTCATAGGTCCCTATGCAGCCTCTCTGGCGCTGACAGTCGCCTTACTGCTACAGGCCTTCTTATTTGGGGATGGAGGTATTCTCGCTCTTGGGGCCAATATTTTCAACATGGCCATTGTGATGCCTTTCGTTGGTTATGCTATTTATAGCTTGTTCCGCAAGCACCATCAGGAAACGCTTGGCGTCATTGTCGGCTCTTATCTTTCGATCAATGCTGCAGCCTTCTTAGCTGGTGTTGAATTGGGCTTGCAACCACTCATCGCTTCAGAAGCTGGTCAGCCGCTCTATAACCCTTATGGATTGAGTATTACCGTACCTGCCATGTTGGGAGCTCACCTCCTTGTAGCAGGTTGGGTCGAAGCCTTCTTCACCTTTGTGATTTACCGTTTTGTCAAACAAGTCGCTCCTACAGAGTTGTACACACCAAGTTCAGTCAATACAACTTCATTCGTTAAAAAAATTCGCTGGGTGCTCCTTGCTTTGATCGTCCTCAGCCCACTTGGACTTCTCGCAGATGGGACAGCCTTTGGTGAATGGTCTGCTGAAGAATTGGGTAGCCTGCTTCATGGCAAAGTTCCAACAGGGATCAAAAATGGATTCTCATTTGATGCCTTGTTTAGTGATTACACCATTCCTGGAACTAAAATTGCGATCGGCTATATTCTCTCAGCCGTGACAGCCGTCCTTATCTTCTATATCATCAGTAAAATCATTCGATCAATGAACGGAGAAAAAACTTCTCATGCGTAAACTCCCTGACTGGCTTCATCAAGAGCAAGCAACTCTTGAAGCATCCAAAAGCCATCACTATTTACAAATGAATCTTCAAACATTGCGCCACTTTCTTGGCAAAATGAAACAAACGACGCCCGCATTCAAGGCCAAAACTTCGTCTTGGATGCGACTCGTTTCCTTTTTAATTCTAGCCATTCTCATTACGACTGCCCACCATCCCATCCAACTGTGGTTGATTGGTATCCTTTTGTTAATGCACATTGCCATGCTTCCTGGAGAGGTCCTACTCCACCTCTTTAAGGTCCTGTTCAAGGTGCTGCTGATTTCCACAATTGTGATTTTGCCTAGCATCTTATTTCAAGGATTTCAAAATGGAGGGCTTTTTTTGCTACGTGCAGGTATGATTGTCCTCAATATTTCTCTCTTTTTAGCCACTACCACAAGCATCCAACTGGTTGAGGCCCTAAGGCAGCTACATGTCCCCAAGACCTTTGTCCAGACCATTGATATTACGCTGAAATATAGTTATATTTTGGGAAAACACCTTCACCAACAAATTGAGTGCGTCCAACTCCGGACCGTTGGTCAAAAAGTGAACCTCCATCTCTTTGGCTCTCTTCTGGGTCTCTTGTATCTATCAACGAAGAACCATACCAAAGAGGTCTACGAGGCCATGTTGCTGAGAGGATATGGTATGGATACAAAGCGCAAAGAAGCCTTCCACTGGAAGAAGGAAGACGTCTTTTTCCTATTGGAATTGGCGGTTCTCACGACCTTCACGACCTTACTTGGCTAGAAAGGAAGCCCTATGATTACCATTCAGGATGGAAATTACCACTATACCGAAGAAACTGGTGTCCACGATATTCAACTCCAGATTCAAAAAGGGGAAACCGTGGGCTTGATGGGCCCAAACGGAGCTGGAAAATCGACCCTCTTTAAAATTCTGGTTGGGCTCTTGCCCCTCTCGTCTGGTCAGTATCACTTCAAGGATTGGACCATTGACAAAGACTTCTTGAAAGATCCCCATCGTGCTGGGCAACTCTTCCAGCAGGTTGGACTCATTTTTCAAAACAGCGATACCCAATTGTTCAATACAAGCGTCTATGATGAACTGGCTTTTGGCCCACGTCAATTAGGCTTAGACGAGTCCGAAGTCGAACAACGCGTTAAGGATACGCTCGGTCTTCTAGAGATTGAACACCTAAGAGATCGCATTCCCTACCATCTTTCTGGTGGCGAAAAGAAGCTAGTCGCTATCGCCAGTGTCCTCACCATGAATCCTAGTCTCTTGCTATTTGACGAGCCCTTTAACGGTCTCTCCCCCAAATACCAGAAGCTGATTGTCGCCTTGTTGCAAGAACTCAAAACAGCAGGAAAAACGATTGTTATTTCCTCCCACCATTTCGAGCAAATCGCTCCGATTGTGGAACGGGTTCTGCTCTTTTCTGAAGAGCACACTATTACAGGAAGCTACAATCGAGCTGATTGGGAAAATCATCCAGATATTCAACAATCGTTTTCAACATGTTAAAAAGCCTCGGTAGGGTTCTTCCTACGAAGCTTTTTTGATGAGAGAGATAAGGGTTAATGTCCTTTACGCTTCTCCCTTCGTTTTTGCTGTTTGCGTTCAAATTTCTCTTGTTTGAGCAATTGTTTTTGGACACTAGATAGATGTTTTGAAATCTTTTTCCTTTCCTCATACTGCAACTGCAATAGTTCTTTCGACTTGGAAGAAACTTTCTGCTTTACTTGTTTCTTCACAGCTCGCTGTAATCGTTTAGGATTCTTGATTTTTACATGCTGCTTAACTGTAGCTTCTGGACTAAAAGATAATTGAGTAAACTGAGTCTGTAAGATCTCTAGAATTTCATCATCTTTTGGCTCCTGACCAAATGTCACACGACAAACTTGATAAGTTTCTCGATACACTTGTTCGAACAAACCATGCCAAAATCCATCTTCAAAATAAACTGTCAATCCAATTGAAATTGTTTCCACGACAGCACCTCCTTAAATCTATCCCTAAGAATGGACAACCGGAGGAAGGTTACTGATAGGCTTGCCTACGTCTGGACTACCAACCAGAACTGTGTTTTTATCTTAGTTGGAACTATTATAGCATATAGCAATACAAAAATCCTCCAGAGCTTAGCTCTGAAGGACTTTTAAATTTATTTCGTTACGATATTTACAAGCTTGGTTGGCTCAAACAGTTTGGGAAACTGTTTGAGGTTGGAAATCAGCAAATAAATTGGTTATTTTACAACAATATTAACCAATTTATTTGGTACCGCAATCACTTTCACGATTTCTTTGCCATCAATCTCTGCCTTGACTTTGTCGTCAGCTAGAGCGACTTCTTGCAATTCTTCACGAGAAAGGTCTTTTGCGACCATGAGTTTAGCACGGACTTTTCCTTTGATTTGAACGACGATTTCAATTTCGTCTTCAACCAATTTGCTTTCGTCCCATGTTGGCCAAGCTACGTAAGAGATAGACTCACCTGTTGCTGCGACTGTTTGCCAGAGTTCTTCTGCCAAGTGAGGGGCAAATGGGGCGATCAATTGGATAAAGCCTTTGGCGTAGTCTACATAGAGTTTGTCTTCCTTGTTAGCTGCATTGACAAAGACCATGAGCTGGGCAATGGCTGTGTTGAATTTCATAGACTCGATTTGCTCTGTGACAGCTTTAACGGTTTCGTTATAAACCTTGTCTAGAGCGCCATTGTTTTCCGCAACGATTTCTTTACTTGTAATCAAACGGTAAACACGATCAAGGAATTTACGGCTTCCTTCCAGACCTTCTTCTGACCAAGCGATGGAAGCATCAAGTGGTCCCATGAACATTTCATAGACACGAAGGGTATCAGCACCGTATTGTTCCACCACATCGTCTGGGTTAACCACGTTCTTGAGGGATTTAGACATCTTGGCTGGTGCTTGCTCCAATTCTTCTCCTGTTTCCACATGGAAGAAGGAACCGTCACGTTTTTCAACCTTGTCAGTTGCCACAAGTGCCCCACGGTGGTCACGGTAGCTTGTTCCCAAAATCATTCCTTGGTTAAAGAGTTTTTGGAAGGGCTCTTTGGTTGGAACAACACCGAGGTCATAGAGGAATTTATGCCAGAAACGAGCGTAAAGCAAGTGAAGCACAGCGTGCTCTGCACCACCTACGTAGATATCTACTGGCAACCATTGTTTGAGGAGGTCCTCATCAGCCAATTTCTCAGTGTTGTGTGGGTCGATATAGCGAAGGTAGTACCAGCTTGAACCCGCCCATTGTGGCATAGTATTGGTTTCACGACGACCTTTGACGCCATCCTCACGAGTCACTTCCAGCCAGTCTGTCAAGTTAGCTAATGGGCTTTCACCAGTACCTGAAGGACGGATGTCCTTGGTGACTGGCAAGACAAGTGGCAATTCATTTTCTGGAACAGCAGTTGAAGTTCCATCTTCCCAATGAATAATTGGAATTGGCTCACCCCAGTAACGTTGACGACTAAAGAGCCAGTCGCGGAGACGGTAGGTGACTTTTTCTTGACCGAAGCCTTTTTCTTCCAACCAAGCCACGATTTTAGCAATTGCTTCTTCTTTGTTAAGACCGTTCAAGAAGTCTGAGTTGACGTGAAGGCCATCTTCTGTGTAAGCAGCCTCTTCAACATTTCCACCTTCCAACACTTCTACAATTGGAAGACCAAACTGGTTAGCAAATTCCCAGTCACGCTCATCGTGGGCAGGTACGGCCATAACGGCACCTGTACCGTAGCTAGCAAGAACGTAGTCTGCAATCCAGATTGGAATTTCTTTCCCATTGACAGGGTTGATAGCATAAGCACCCGTCCAAACCCCTGTTTTTTCCTTGGCAAGGTCTGTACGAGCCAAGTCTGATTTAAGACTAGCTTGGTGTTTGTAGTCCGCTACAGCCTCAGCTTGTTCAGGACTTGTGATAGCATCTACCAAGTCATGCTCAGGAGCCAAAACAGTGAAGGTCGCACCAAAAAGGGTGTCAGGGCGAGTGGTAAAGACTGTGAATTCCTTGTCAGTACCTTTCACCTTGAAAGTGACATTGGCACCAGTTGATTTCCCAATCCAGTTGCGTTGCATGTCCTTGATAGACTCTGGCCAGTCAAGGTCATCCAAGTCAGTCAGCAAACGTTCCGCATAGGCAGTGATTTTGAGCATCCATTGGCGCATCGGTTTGCGGACAACTGGATAGCCTCCACGCTCAGACGTTCCATCAGGAAGGACTTCTTCGTTGGCGATGGCTGTTCCCAATTCTTCAACCCAGTTTACTGGTACTTCAGCTTCATAGGCCAAACCTTTTTCGTAAAGCTTAGTGAAGATCCATTGTGTCCATTTATAGTAGTTTGGGTCTGTAGTATTAACTTCACGGTCCCAGTCGTAAGAGAATCCAAGGGCATTAATTTGGCGTTTGAAGTTGGCAATGTTTTCCGCTGTGAATTCTGCTGGGTCATTCCCTGTATCCATCGCATATTGCTCTGCAGGCAAACCAAAGGCATCCCATCCCATTGGGTGAAGGACATTGTAGCCTTGTGCACGTTTGAAACGGCTGAGGATATCAGTCGCTGTGTAGCCTTCTGGGTGTCCTACGTGTAGACCTGCTCCAGATGGGTAAGGGAACATGTCCAATGCATAAAACTTAGGTTTTGAAGCATCTGTTCCTGTCTTAAAAGTATGATGGTCAGCCCAGTATTTTTGCCACTTAGGCTCGATTTCTTTATGATCGTAAAAACTCATAGCGTCTCTCCAATTTTCGTGATGCTCCTATTATACCATTTTTAGGCGATTTTTAAAGGTTCAGACAAAGAAAAAGACAGGTCCCATACGGGACCTGTCCATCCTGTTTTCGCTAAGAAAAGTCTATTTCACATGCTTTTCAAGTTCTTCTTGCGCTTTTTTATTGGATTTTTCTTTTTCTTTCTTCCATTGTTCACGCGCTTTGTCATAGTCTTTCGCCGCTACGACCTTGTCTTGAACTTCTAAATACTTATAGTTAAAGGTTTGACCCTTGTGGCCTGTCCAAGCAAAGGCTGCAGAGTATGGTACAGTCTTACGAACGACTGGAGAAGCTCCATCCGAATGAATCGGAATCAAGAGGGCGCTATCGGTCAACCAAGCCTGAGCCACAGCATATTTTTCATAACGCTTGTTGACATCTGTGTTTTCTTTTTGAGCGTCTTCAATTAATTGATCGTACTCATCAAAGCCAGCTGCTTTTGCGGCAGCATTATCCGTACCAGCATCGAATCCAAAGTAAGAATTGGCATTTTCACCAGATTTACCACTGGTGATGTCGATGTAAGAAGATGGGTCCGTATAGTCTGGTCCCCAGCCCAAGTTATTGTTTAGATCCCAGTCTTGTTGGGAAGCATTTTCAGCAAAGTAGGTAACCCGTTGCAGATCATCTTCAGAAATCATATTCAAATCGATGACAATATTTTCTGCTCCTAGTGTAGATTCAACTGACTGTTTAAAGGATTGAGCTTGTTTGATCCCTTCCGTATAAGTCGAAGAAGTTGGAAGGTCTAAATGAATTGGGAATTCAACTCCTTGAGCTTGCAAATCTGCCTTGGCTTTGGCAAACTCTTCTTTGGCCTTGGTTGGATTGTAGAGGGTGTCTTTTCCATCTGCGACAGAGACCCCTTTCCATTCATCCCCATAAGCTTCCAAGTCTTTTTCTACTGCATCACCAAATTGTTTGCCATCGATTTGGACAAAGTTTGGTGGCGTAAAGGTATTACGGATAACCTTATTGGCACCCGCTTCCCCGTTAGTTTGCGCTACATAAGCCTTGCGGTTGAAGGCAAACATAATGGCTTGACGGAAGTCCTTATTTAAGATTGCTTTCTTAGTTGAAGTCTTTTGAGCATCCGTGGTCTTCTTTGTGATTTCATAGGCCTGACGGTCAATGTTGAAGGAAAGGTTGTAGGTAGAGGAACCTTGGTCAGTATAGACAATGTCGTCCTTATGCTTCTTCTCTACACTCTTATAGTTGGAACCATTTGGGAAGACACGGGCAACTGTATAGTCGCCGTTATCAAACCCACGAATCAAGGATTCTGAGTCTTGTCCATCATAATAGGTCAGCTTCACTTTACTGATCTTAACATTATCCGCATCCCAGTATGTTGGGTTCTTTTCCAATATCGCAGAAGATTTAGAAGTGATAGATTTGATCAAATAAGGACCGCAGTATAGGATACTAGATGGAGAAGTTCCTTGACCATAGTCATCTCCTTTAGATTTCAGGAACTCTTCGTTAACCGGCATCAAGATCCCCATCGTAGTCTTAGAATTCCAGAAGCTTTCTGGCTGGCTCAAGGTATATTGAACCGTGTAATCGTCAATCGCTTTCACACCAACGGTTGAGAAATCAGATGTTTTCCCTGAAACATAGTCATCCAAGCCTTTGACAGATTTTTGGACCAAGTAAATCGCTTGTGATTTCTTGTCTGCTGCGTGCTTGAGACCTGTGACAAAGTCTTTGGCCTTGACTTCTCCGTATTCTTCCCCTTCAGAAGTCATCCATTTGACCCCTTTACGGAGTTTATAAGTATAGGTCAAGCCATCCTTGGAAACAGTCCAGTCTTTAGCAAGCGATGGGATCAAGTTCCCGTACTTGTCCACTTCCAACAAGCCATCTATCGCATTTCCTGTAAACTCGGAAGTCGATTTTTTATTAGAAATCGAATAGTCGAGAGTATCCGGATCCTGGGTATAGACATAGCTAAAAGTCTGATCGCCGGAACTTCCAGATTTTCCTCCTGAGCAGGCTGCCAGTACACCAGCTGATAAAAGCAGAGCGCTGGTAGCTAAGAGTACCTTCCCTTTGTTCATATAAATCACCTCATTGTAAAAAATGTTATACTCAATTTAAATTATAGCACTTTCTAGGGAAATGTAAACGCTTTTACTGCGAAATTATTCTATTTTTTCTTTATTTTTTCAATTTCTACTTTTTCTAAAATTTTTTCAAGTTGAATCCCTGGCCTGTATGATATAATTGAATCTATGAATTATTGGAGACATTTACACAAACGACTAAAACACAGCCTCTTGTCCCTCCTTGTAGGAGTCTTGGCATTAGGCCCTATTTCCACTGCTTTTGCGGACGACATCTACCAGCAAGAAGATGTCATGAAAATCGCAGCCGACGCTGGACTGGTATTGGACGATTTTTACAAGCCCAAGGCTGACATCGTCATCGACGCCAATACTGGAGCTATATTGTACGGAGACAATATCGACACGGTCCGGGACTCAGGAAGCATGGCCAAGCTCATGAGTGCCTATGTGGTCTTTCGGGCTCTTAAAGAAGGCAAGATCAAGTACGATACCGTAGTCACAGCAACAGAGGCAGACCAAGCCATCTCAGAAAACAATCTGTTAAGTAACTCACCTATTGTAGCTGGTGTAGACTACAAAGTATCTGAATTGATCAAGATGCTCTTTGTTCCATCTTCTAGTGCAGCCGTGATTATGCTCGCCAACGCCGTCACTGACAATGATCCCGATAAGTTTTTGGACTTAATGAATCAGTACGCGCAAGAAATGGGGATGAGCCATACCAAATGGCACAATCCAAATGGGGCGATGATTTCGGTCCTTCAGGGCTACTACAATCCTCAGCGCTACGATGTCAATGCGAATAACGAAATCACAGCGCGGGACATGTCTATTCTGGCTTATCACATCGTAAACGACCTGCCAGAAATGTTGGAATACACCAAGCAAGCTCACACTACGATCATGGAAGGAACCCCCTACGAGCAAAGCTACGATAACTACAATACTTCCCTCGAAGGTGGAAAGTTCGCCCTTAAAGGAACAGATGGACTCAAAACTGGATCCAGCCCGACTGCTGACTACAACTACACCGCGACAACCAAGCGGGGTAAACAGCGGATTATCGAAGTCATTTTGGGGGTTGGAAACTACGATGTCGAGATCGCCGAAAGTTACCGCAATCAAATCGGGAATACCTTGGCTGAGAAAATGTTCGCAGACTACCAGTATAAAAAAATCCTTTCTGCAGGCGATCATACCATCGACGGGCAGACCATTCACTTGAAGCAAGACTTCTATGCGACCGTTAAGAAGGGGACGAAGCCAGCCCTTAAACTGGAAGACAACCGCCTAGTCGTTCAGAACGGCTTGCAACAGGTATCTCCAAGTATTAAAGCGGGAGTGACCGTCAATGAGTCTAAAACAACGACCTTTAGCAGTAAAAGCAAGGGACTAGATGTTATGTGGCTCTTCTGCTTCCTGCCTGCCGGAATTTTATACCTGATCTTTAAACAAACCGATCCAAAAAGAAGAAAATAGAAAAAGAACTCCCATTACCATAAGGTATGGGAGTTCTTGGTTTGTTGACAAAGTCATCTTAGAAACTTTCCTTAGGTGAGTACGGACGTCAGCGAACTTCGAAGAAGTTCCATGACTTAGTTTTGAGCCTAAGGTCTCAAAACTCACGGCGGAAAGTTCCTAAGTATTTTTTAATGAGCCTTAAAAAGTATCTAATTTTAATTTTTTAGGCATCCATTAGTTTGTTTGATGTAAAAAATCAGTTTGTCTACATTATCTGTGAATGACAGATATTGATTTAGTCTAAACCTTGAACGTAGGCATCTACTGCTACGATGGCTTGGGCAATATCAGAAGCCTTCACTTCAAATGGCATTTGATGGATGGTTTCTCCTTCGATGGTGGCTTGTTGACCAACTTTGAGAAGATCTTCATAACTTGCAGTTTCAAGATGCATTTCTTTCAGAGTTGTTGGCATACCGATTTGTTGATAGAAACGAATGTATTTATTCAATTCTTCCTTCGGACGGTTTTCCAAGAACAATTGAACGAGCGTTCCGTAGGCTACTTTTTCACCGTGAGTTAAATGGTGGATGTCCCCAGTAAGGGCTGTAAAGCCATTATGGATGGCATGGGCAGCAGCTAATCCCCCACTTTCAAATCCAATACCACTGAGAAGGGTATTAGCTTCAATAATGTTTTCAAGAGCAGGTGTTACAACTTTGGCTTCACAAGCAGCCATGGCTTGAAGACCGTCAGCAAATAAGGTTTCTTCACAACGTTGTGCAATGGCGACACCCGCTAAGGTTTGTCGTTGACCCAACATGGTTTTTCCATTCGCTTGCATCACTGCACGCGCTTCGACCCAAGTTGCTAGGCCATCTGCGATACCAGAAGCGAGCAAGCGTTTTGGTGCTTGAGAGATCACTTTGCTATCCACCAAGACCAATTCTGGGTTCTTAGAATAGAAGATATAGCGCTCAAAGGCACCCTCATCTGTATAGATAACAGATAAGGCGGAAACAGGTGCATCTGTAGAGGCGATGGTAGGGGCAATCACAACTGGTGATTTTAAAAGATCGGCAATAGCTTTCGCACTATCGATGGTCTTTCCTCCACCAAGTCCAATGACCAAATCACAGCCATTTTCTTCTGCCAAACTAACCACACGATTGATTTCGTTATCAGAAGCTTCTCCATTAAAGAAGACTGGCAAGACTGTAAATCCATACCGAAGGAGATATTTTTCAAATCGTTCTCCTACGATTTCATAGACTACTGAGTCGCATAGTAATACAGGATGACTCCCCAGTTCTAAAATAGGTTTTGCATTTTCAAATAAGGCATTTTCCCCTTGAATGTAACGTGACGGACTTGCAAAATTTCTCATATACTCCTCCTTTATCAAATTATATTCTGATGATGAATAGCTGACCAATCATTTGCAAAATCATTCACCGCTTTTTCAATTGACGGCATTCCAAAAGCCGCTTCAAAGACATCAGCCCCAGCAGTGATAGCTTGTGCCCCTTCTTTGAATGCTCGATTGACTTGACCGACATTCTTAAAGGATGCTGCTAGAATTTTGCTTGATGAATGATTTTTTTCGATTGAATCTGCCAATTGTGCTATTACCTGTGCTGAATCAATATTCAAGTTCTCCATTCGATTATAATAGGGAGCAAGGTAATCTGCGCCTGCTTCAATAGCCAAAAGACCTTGAAATACAGTATAAATTGCGGTTGCAGTAATTTTATAACCTTCTGATTTTAATGTTTTGATAGCTGCCAACCCCTCAGGAGTAACCGGAACTTTAATAAAAACATTTCCGCCACATTCTTGTCGAATTTTCGCAGCATCTTTTAAAATACCGTCATAATCTTTCGCAACAACTTGCACATGGATAGAAGGAGCTTCACCAATGATCTCCCGAACCTCATGAATCCGTTTAAAGAAATCGATTTCTCCTTCTTTTTTGGCAATTGTTGGGTTAGAGGTTACCCCAGCAAGAGGTAACACTCGAGCCCATTTTTTTATTTCATTTATATTTAAAGTATCAAGCATAAATTCCATATACATACCTCTTTACTATAGAGTATGCTCTGTCCGTCCAATAATATCATCTTGTGTAGCTCTTGATAGTACATTGAAGAAAGCTGAGTAGCCTGCAACACGTACAATTAAGTCACGGTGTTTTTCCGGATGTTTTTGAGCATCTAATAACGTTTCTCTAGAAACCACATTATATTGAATATGGTATCCATGTAGACGATTAAAGAACGTACGGAGTAAAGCAATAAGTTTTAATTTATCTTCTTCTTTGGCTAAAGTTTGTGGGTTTACTTTTTGGTTCAGTAAAACACCACCAACTATTTCATCTGTTGGCAATTTAGAAACTGATTTTAGAACAGATGTTGGGCCATGTTGGTCCATATTGTGGGATGGAGAGCATCCTTCTGCTAGTGGAGTTCCAGCATTACGACCGTCCGGAGTAGCTAATGTTCCACGACCTTGTCCTACATTGGCTGAAATAGAAGATGTACCTGAGTAACGGATACCACCGATTGGCCCACGTCCATAGCGAGTATTTGGATATTTAGCAATTTCATCCACATAAATATCGTATGCTTCTCGAACTAAGCTGTCTGCATAGTCATCATCGTTTCCATACTTCGGTGCATCATGGATAAGCATCTCTTGGATTTCTTTTCCACGTTCGCCCTCGTAATCGGTTTCCAGAGCATGCCATAGCTCTTGTGGTGTTAAGCGCCCTTCTTCAAATACCAGTTTCTTGATCGCTGCAAGCGAATCGGATAAGTTTGCAATACCCACTTGTAAACCAGAAATATAATCGTAGACAGCCCCACCTTCTTTTAGGTGTTTTCCACGTCCAATACAGTCATCTGTCAAAGCTGAACAGAGGATATCTGGCACTTCTCTTTCAAGAGATAGGTCGATAGAGTTTTCTACGATCACACTCATGCGGGTTAAGTGGCGTAAGGTCTTGTCCCATGCTGTTTGCAATTCATCGAAGCTCTTCATGTCTTTAAAATGACCAAAGCTTGGTGCAAAGCGCTTGCCAGAAGCAGGATCGATTCCGTCATTCATCGTAATGAGCAAAACTTTAGGGAAGTTCATATAACTCATACCTGTACAGCGATATCCCCACTTACCTGGAACAGCTGTTTCTACACAACCAATTGCACTGTAATCATAAGCATCTTCTTCAAGCACGCCTTTTGAAATAAAGGATGGAATAATGATCTCATCATTATTGAAAGCAGGCATACCGAATCCGAGCTTCATAACTTCAATACATTCGTTCATGAAGCGGGCATCCAAACCAGCATGGTAACGAACAGTTAAGTTTGGTTGAGGAAGGTGAGTTTGAGCAACAGACTTCAACACTAAATAAGACAATGGGTTAACAGCGTCTTTCTTATCACGCGTTTGACCACCAATCGTAACATTTTGATAAAGCGGACTACCTGCAGATGAGAAGGTATGTGCTTGACTACGTACTTTGTTAATTGTAATAGTCTTAATCCAAAGGTTGGTCAAGCGTTCAACAATACTCTCTTCAGTTTCCCGTCCACTTTCCAAATCAGCTTTAACGTATGGATACATATATTGGTCAAAACGGCCATATGAAAGTGAGTGTCCATTTGATTCAATCTGAAGAATACATTGGATAAACCAAACAGACTGAACAGCCTCTGCAAATGTACTTGCAGGCTCGTATGGAACTTTTGAGCAAATCTCTGCAATTTCAAGCAATTCCTTCTTACGTTCAGGAGTTGCTGTCTCAGCAAGTTGTTTAGCAAGTTCAACAAATCGTTGAGCATAGGTCTTAACAGCATCAACTACGATAAAGATAGAATCGTAAAAATGGTACTTATCAATGCTAGCTGGATCCGTTAGATCTAGGGCTGCTTTAGCTTGGCGGGCTCTTTCTTCAAAACCTTTCAAGCCATATTGCAATAATTTTTGATAATTGACTGCTAAGTGGGCATCTCCTGAATTCATCTTCCCTTCCATACCGAAGAATCCTGTTTCCATATAGACAGATACTTCTTCAGGTAGAAGAGCTCCAGCTCTTGCACGTAAGTTATTATTTTCCCAGAACGGTGCGATACTACGGAGCTGCTCTTTCGTTTCTTCCGTAATATAGAAGACGTCACCATCCCGCTTTTCAAAAAGATCCAATTCCTTCAGAACGAACTCTAAAGTATATTCTGGGAAGATCGGAGCATCTTTATTAGAGGATGCTTGGTTTCCAGCAATCATGGATTCATCCTCAATATAGATTGTCATATTTTCAAGAATCTCTTTCAACATATAGGCACGTTTAAGAACATTTGGTTGTTCCTTATAACGATCATATGCCTTAGTTGCAAGAACGGCACGTTCAGCGTCGATATAAGGCTTCTTGTTTAAGACATCTTCACGATACTTATTCATGCGTTCAGTGAGGCTTCCAAAATATTCTGTTTTAATGCTTGTACTTGCTACTTCTACTTGTTTCATTTTTTCAAAACCTTTCTTTTGAAATTATTTTGTTTTCTTTCGTAACTATAGTAGCATTAAATTTTACGAATTTCAATGAATTATGGATAATACCTATAAATTCTATTCTAGTCGCACATCTGTGCACTCCTAATAAACGCACTATTTTTCAGCTTGTAATTCGTTGTTATAGGCAAGATTATCTTGGAATTTGAAGAATGGGAAATATACGACAGTCGAGGTTGCAAGAACCAGCACTTGAACGAAAGCACCTTGCCAACCTCCAACCATAAATCCAGAAATAATGGCTGGTGTACTCCAAGGAAGGGTCACACCTGAGAATGGATGCATGAACCCAATAGCAATTGAAGTATAAACAATTATCGCTGCTAAAATTGGAACGATAATAAATGGAAGGAACATCACTGGGTTCATTACAATTGGGAAGCCAAATACGACGGGTTCATTAACATTGAAGATTGCAGGAAAAGCTGCAACTTTCCCAAGTGCCTTATATTGTTTTGACTTAGCAGCAAATAACATAGCAATAACCAAACCAAAGGTTATACCTGATCCAGACAAAATAAGGAAACTATCTAGGAATTGTTGAGTTACAATGTGAGCACCATTTTCAACGGATAGCTTCCCAGCTGCCAACATTGATTTATTGGCATCCAGGTTAGAAAGTAGCAAGGCTGTTACTACACCATTGACAACTGATTGTCCGTGCACACCAAACCACCACAAGAACGAAATAAAGAAGGCAATTCCAATCGCTCCGTAAAGTGATCCTGTTAGACCTTGTAGAGGAACCTGAATGACATCATAGATCATTTCAATGAAAGTACCGCCACTTGTCACTACTTTTGATACGATATAGACAATCATTGATAGTAAGAAAATCACGAAAGCAGGAATCATCGCTTCAAATTGTTTGGCAATGGCTTGAGGTACTTGTTCTGGCATTTTAATAACAATGTGTCTTTGGATAAACACAGTATAAATCGCACCAACTACCAGACCTATAATAATAGCCCCGATAATCCCTTGACCACCAAACCATACTTTTGCAATGGCATCACCAATTGGTTCTCCCTTAGCTGGTACATAAGAAGATTTTAACAAGATAAAGTATGAAGATAGGGACAAAACTCCTGCTGGCAAGGGTTCTACTCCACTGTTTTTAGCATATGAATAACCAATGGAGAAGCATGAAATTAAGCCCATGATGGCGAATGTTCCTGAATAAACCTGCATAAATGGCTCTGTCCACGTATCGCCAAATACACTAGCAATAGCCTGATTAAGGCCTTCAAATGGTAATTGCCCAATAATCAGGAACAAACTACCAACTACCGTTAATGGAAGGATCGCTAACATCCCATCTTTAAGAGCAATAATTCCTTTCAAGTTTACAAACCGCATGATTGGAGCGATAATTTTCTGAGAATTAAAATTAGACATGGGAAGCCTCCTTATTTTTCTCCTAGCAATTCTAGAGCTAGATTTAGTACTTTCTTACCATCCAACATCCCATAATCTGCCATAGGGATGACAGCAATAGGAATATGGTTTGCCTCACAAATCGCTTTTGATTTATCCAAAGTATAAGCTACTTGAGGGCCCAACAAAGCGACATCGATTTCAGGAGCAAAATCTGCTAATTTCGCTTGAGAATAGGCATCGATTTCAGCATCAATCCCTAATTCCTTAGCCGCCACCTTCATATTATTTACCAACATTCCTGTTGAAAATCCTGCTGCACAAAACAATCCAATTTTCATCTTCTTTTCCTCCTTATTGTTTCGCTGAAAGTTCTTTACGTAAGTCAATCATTTCTTTGATCAAGTTAATCTCTGTGATTGAAGTCATTAAGTGATCTTGTGAGTGCACAAACAAAGCTGTAATCTCTGTCTTTGTCCCACCTGCTTCCTGGGCTAAAAATTGTGTTTGCAAGTTATGCGCTTCTAGCAATGCTGCATCTGCTTTCGCAATTTCGTCTTCAGAAGATGTAAAATCGCCCTCCTTAGCATATGATAAAGCTTGGTAAATATGCTGTTTAGCATCACCCGCATTTAAAATCAATCCCATAATAATTTGGTCTGCAACAATTATTTCCATGTGCACTACACTCCTTTATCAATCTACTGAAAGCGCTTTTTCTATTGTCAATATACCATTTATATTTTTGCCGGTCAATAAAAATCACAACATTTGATTATTGTTTTTGTTTTTTGCACATTTGTGCTATTCGACTCAAAAAAATAAGGACTGCATTCCTGCTGTCCTATTTTTTAGTAAATTGCTGATCACCATCTAATTCTAAGACTTTTAAGATCGTTGCTTCATCTGTGACTAAATGATTGATATAGTTGGCTTTCAAAACCGATAAAAGTGCTTTTGCTTTCTGATCACCGTAGGCTAAAGAGATGGTGTTTGGTACCTCTCTCAATTCCTCCAATGTGATAGATATTGTTCTTTCCTGTAATTCAGGATAAACGGGGATACCTTCTTGATCAAAGAAACGACAGCATACTTCTCCTACAGCATGTTCTGACTCCAATTTCTTAAAATCATTTGATGTCAGCATATCAAACCACTGAGGATTCTTGCTATCTGCATAGCCACCAATCCCTACAGCCGCAACATCCAAACAACGCCAACTAGCTTTCAAATCCTCAAAATACTTAGAAGATAAGATGCCTTCCGTCACCTCAGAATTTTCTTGAATGACACTCGCGTTTATAAAATGACATTCCCCATGAAATTTACTCGCCATACTGTAGATCAGCGTATTGACATGGTAGCGAGCATGAATATGACTGGGACCTCCAGCTAGGGGATAAAACTGTACACCATCCAAGCGCTTCGTTCCAACTTGTTCTACCATTAATCTGAGAGACTTGCCCCATGAAAATCCGACTGTCATTCCATCTTCAATCAAATTACGAAGCATGACCGCACTTGCTTGCGCCAGTCGCTTTTCAAGGCTTTCTCGAGGTTCATCAACTAGATTCGGTATAATCTCGATAGCTTTTAAGCCATATTTTTGTTTGATATAATTTTCTAAACGGAAGAGGCGAGTATCAAAGTTTTCGATTTCAATTTTTACTACGCCCTCTTTCTTGGCCTCTGCTAGCATTCTGCTGACAGTTGTACGGTAGATTCCAGTTTCTGCTGCGATTTGCGATTGACTTTTGTCTTCAACATAGTATAGATAGGCTAATTTAGCAAGTAACTTTTTCCGTTCATCTTTCAATTGGCTTCTCCTTCTTATACTAAAGTTAAAATTGTTTGTGAATCCTCAAGTTTTTCTTTCGCTTCTTGAGATATATTCTTATCTGTTATGACTCTCGAAACTTGTGAAAGTGCAAATCGTCTGACAGTTCCACATTTCCCAAATTTACTTGAATCTGTTAAGACAATCACTTCTTTAGAAACATCGGACATAGCTTGAACAACTTCACTTCTCATCATATCTTTCCCAGTAAAGCCAAGTTCGTCATCATATCCGTCTACCCCTACAAAAGCAAAGGGAACTCTAAACGAGCGGATTAATTCTTTCAAAAGCGGACCTACAGTCACTCTCGATTCTTTTTGAAATTCACCACCAAGTAGGATGATTTTACAAGAATCATATTCCTGAATATAATCTGCAATAAAGTAAGAATTTGTCACAATCTTGACATTCTTTTTTGTTTGGCAAATTTCTTCCGCTAACAAGGCACATGTAGAGCCCGATTCAATCAAAACCGTGTCGTTATCCTTAATTAATTTAGCAGCTTCCCTGGCTATTCTTTTCTTGGTATCATATTGAAAGGACAGTCGAACATTGATATCATCTCCACTATTTAAAACAGCATAGCCGTGTTCTCTATGCAATAATCCTTTGGATTCTAGCTTGTCCAAATCCTTTCGAATGGTCACTTTAGAGACTTGTAATTTCTCAGACAAACTATTAACATCAATCTTTTCAAATTCCGATACTAATTTCAATATTTCATCTAAACGTTGCATTGTTTTTACCTCTTCTCTATTTTAGCAAATTTCCGAGTGAATTCAAAACAAAATAAACTTTCGTTCGTAATTGAATTAGTTTCTTAAATAATGTATAATGGACTTACTAGATTGATAGGAGAGCAAAAATATGGAACAAAATCGCGGCATAATCTTTAATATCCAACACTTTAGTATCCATGATGGCCCTGGAATCCGAACTACTGTATTTTTAAAAGGATGTCCCCTACGTTGTCCATGGTGCTCCAATCCTGAATCCCAGCGTGCAAATCCTGAAAAAATGTTGGATGCTGTTACTAAAAAGGAAACCATCACAGGAGAAGAAAAAACAGTTACCGAGATCATAGATGATGTCTTAAAAGACGTTGACTTCTACGAAGAATCTGGTGGTGGCCTTACCCTGTCTGGTGGAGAAATCTTCGCTCAATTTGAATTTGCCAAAGCTATCTTAAAAGCTGCGAAAGAAGTTGGACTTCATACTGCAATCGAAACGACAGCTTTTGTTGAACATGAGAAATTTGTCGATCTCATTCAGTATGTTGATTTTATTTATACAGACCTTAAACATTACAATACACTTAAACATAAGAAGGTTGTCGGAGTCAACAATCATCTGATTATTAAAAATATTCATTATGCCTTTGCTCAAAACAAAACAATCGTTTTACGTATTCCAGTCATTCCTAATTTCAATGACTCTTTAACTGATGCTGAAGAATTTGCTTCCCTTTTTAATTCTCTCAACATCGATGAAGTACAACTTCTCCCATTTCACCAGTTTGGAGAAAACAAATACAAGCTTTTAGGACGTCGCTATGAAATGGAAGGAATAAAAGCTCTGCATCCAGAAGATTTATATGACTACCAGCAAGTTTTTTTAGATCATGACATTCACTGTTATTTCTAATCCACTCAAAAATCCCCAAAACTAGTTTCAGTAGATTGAAACTTGGCTTTGGGGATTTTTATTTTTTTTACGACCGTCGAGAAAAAGAGAGATTGACTGGTGGGCTGGCCCACATGGTCAATCTCCTATTTTCTTCTCGCTTTTTTTACGGGCTTAGTATCTTAGACTACCAAATGATCACGCGGTCTTCTGGTGCGCGCCACATGCCATCTCCTTCTTTGACATCAAAGGTTTCAAAGAATTCGTCAAAGTTTGGCAATTGGACATTGGTGCGGAGTTTTCCTGGTGCGTGGACATCGACACTTGCGAGGAGTTGCATGTACTCTGCTCGAGCTTTCATGCGCCAGATGCGAGCAAAGTTAGTGAAAAATTCTTCTGCTGAGAAATCTTCCTCTTTCTTAGCGGCTTCAAGGGCTGCAGCAATTCCTCCTAGATCTGCCACGTTTTCAGAAACGGTCAATTTCCCGTTAATCTTAGCACCGTAAGAGTCTTGCCCTTCAAACTGATCGATGACCTTTTGCGTGCGAGCGGTAAAGGCTTCGTAATCTTCTGGCTTCCACCAGTCTTTCAAGCTACCGTGCTCGTCAAAGGAAGCACCATTGGTGTCAAAGGCGTGGGAGATTTCATGGGCAATGACCGCACCGATTCCACCGTAGTTGGCTGATGATGATTGGTGAAGGTCATAGAAAGGTGCTTGCAAAATCGCTGCTGGGAAGACGATTTGGTTTTGTTGCGGATCATAGTAGGCATTGACCATATTAGCTGGCATGTGCCATTCGCTCCGATCGACTGGTTGGTTCCACTTGCTCCAAGTATGGGCAATGGAAATTTGAGCCAATTTTTGGGCATTTTCTACCAAGTTTTTGCTCTCGTCGATGATCTTTTTGGCGTATGTTTCTGGTAATTTTTCAGGGTAGCCGATATGCGGTGTGATGACATTGAGTTTGACAATGGCTTTTTCGCGGGTTTCAGGAGCGAGCCAGTCTGCTTTTTCAAGACGATCCTTGTAGACCTCAATCATGGTCGCTACTTTGTGCTCTACATCTGCTTTTGCTTCTGGTGAGAACTTTTCGCCCGCATACCAGAGCCCAAGCGCTTGGCTATAAGGTCCTTCTGCCAAAGCCAAAGCTGCCTTTTCTTTCGGACGTGCTTCTGGTGTCCCTGTGATGGTCCGTCCATATTCACCAGACAGGACACGGATTTCTTCGGTCAAGAAGGAAGTCCAAGAAAGAGCTGCGCCGAGTTTCAATTTAGCATGAAGGTTTTCCCAGTTGGCTGCTGAGTAGAATGTTGGTGCGAATTCTTTCCAGAAACGCTCTTCTGGCACGATGATAGTATCTGGCTTTTGTCCGATCACTTCAGTAAAGAAGGCATCGAGTGGCAATTCTGGGACCAAGGCCTTGAAATCTGCCCACTCATAAGGATGGTAGAGTTTGTTGTACTCTGATTTTTCTTCGTTTGACAAGACATATTTGGCCAATTCTGCATCAGCCGCAATGACCTTATCCAGGATATCTTTGATTTCTTCCTCTGAGAAATCGAATTTTGCCAAGAGTTTTTCAACCATTTGACGCCAAACAGCTAATAACTCTGGTCCTTTTTCATTGTCTTCTTCATAGTAGGTTGTATCAGGCAAAATCAAACCGAGTGCTTCTCCCCACAAGACATTCATTTGGGCATTCATAAAGTCTGGTGACACGCTAAATGGCAAGAGATTTGGTTTGCCAGCTAGCTCATAGGTGCCCAACTTGCTGGTATAGTCTTCAAAGGAAGATAAGGCCTTGATTTCGTTGATCAAGGGCATAGCTGGAGCCACACCAGCTGCTTCCCGTGCATCAAAATCTGCCACCATTTTGTGGTATTTGACAAAGTTTTGCAGAATGCTATCTTCAGGCAATTCTTCTCCTCTTTGCCATTTTCCGGTAATATCCAACATCAAGTTTTCGATATCTTGGATCAAGTCCATAAAACCACCGGTTGACGATTTGTCATCTGGAATCACAGCTGTCTCAGCCCATGCCCCATTGACGTAATCATAAAAATCATCTTGTAAACGTACCATGATCTTCTCGCTTTCATTCTTTTGTAATAACCTTATCAAAAATAGGAACTTTTTTCAATGATTTCAAGAGATTTAAGTTGAATTATTTTAAAAATTAACTTGACTTAACTTTTTATTCGTGTATAATTATTTCAAAAATTAACTTGACTTAATTTTTTTATTCATGTATATTAATGGTAAAGGAGCAAAATCATGATTCAAATTGAACATCTCAGTGTTGCTTACCAGCAAACACTGGCCTTGGAGGATCTTTCCCTCACCATCCAGGGTCCAACCATCCTAGGCATTCTTGGCCCCAATGGGGCTGGAAAATCAACCCTAATCAAGGCCATGCTAGGACTTCTCCCTCATGCGGGAAAGGTCCAGATCGATCAAAAAGATCTCAGCCAAGTTCTTCAACGGGTGGCCTACGTCGAACAGAAATCCGCTATTGATTTCCACTTTCCCATCACGGTGAGAGAGTGCATCTCACTGGGTCTTTATCCCCACCTTTCTATCTTCAAGAGAAAAAGCAAAGAAGATCTCCAAAAAGTGGAAAATGCCTTGAAACTTGTCAATCTTCTTGATCTAGCGGATCGCCAGATCGGCCAGCTTTCAGGAGGGCAATTCCAACGGGTGCTGATCGCCCGCTGCTTGGTCCAAGAAGCGGATGTCATTTTTTTGGATGAGCCCTTCGCAGGGATTGACTCTGTCAGCGAAGACATCATCATGCAGACCCTCCAGACCTTGAAACAAGAAGGCAAGACCATTCTGATCGTCCATCACGACCTCAGCAAGGTCCCAGCTTATTTCGACCAGGTCCTCCTCCTTCATCGTAAACTGATTGCATTTGGGAAAACAGAGGAAACCTTTACCAAAGAAAATCTGCATGCAGCCTATGGGCATGAACTCTTTATAGGAGGTGGCGTCGGATGATTACAGAATTTATCGATGGATTACAGCAATTCCACTTCTTACAGAATGCCCTGATCACAGCCATCGCCATCGGGATTGTCGCTGGAGCCGTTGGATGCTTCATTATTTTAAGAGGCATGTCTCTCATGGGAGACGCTATCTCACACGCAGTTCTTCCTGGTGTGGCTCTCTCCTTTATCCTGGGCATCAATTTCTTTATTGGCGCTATTGTCTTTGGCCTCCTGGCGTCCGTCCTTATCACCTATATCAAGAGCAACTCCATCATCAAGAGCGACACTGCAATTGGGATTACCTTTTCTTCTTTCCTCGCCTTAGGAGTCATCCTGATTGGAGTCGCTAAAAGTTCCACCGACCTTTTCCACATCCTCTTTGGGAATATCTTGGCCGTCCAAGACCGGGATATGTGGATAACCATCGGTGTTGGTGCTGCGGTCTTGCTGGTGATTGTCCTACTCTTTCGACCCTTACTGCTCACATCTTTTGATCCTGTTCTGGCTCAATCCATGGGCGTCCGGGTCAAGGTCTATCACTACCTCCTTATGGTGCTCTTGACCTTGGTTTCTGTCACTGCTATGCAGAGTGTCGGAACCATTCTCATCGTCGCCATGCTCATTACACCCGCTGCGACGGCCTATCTCTATACCAATAGTCTCTGGTCCATGATGCTCCTTTCATCCGGATTAGGTGCTCTTGCATCCATCCTGGGACTCTTTATTGGCTATAGCTTAAACATCGCCGTCGGGTCTTGTATTGTCCTCACTTCTGCTGTCTTCTTTCTCATCAGCTTCTTTATCGCTCCTAAGCAGAGAAAGAATAAGCACGCTCTTTCATCTCATTAAAGGAGAAAACCATGAAAAAATTCACTTCTATCCTCGCCCTCTTTGTGGCGCTCTTATTTGGTCTGTTGGCCTGTAGCAAAGGCTCTTCTTCTGGAGCTTCTGATAAATTGAAAGTGGTCACCACCAACTCCATCCTTGCAGATATCACCAAAAATATAGCTGGGGATAAGATCGAGCTGCACAGTATCGTTCCTGTCGGCAAAGATCCTCACGAGTACGAACCGCTTCCAGAAGATGTCAAAAAGACTTCGCAAGCAGACCTCATCTTCTACAACGGGATCAACCTCGAAACCGGTGGCAATGCTTGGTTTACTAAATTGGTCAAAAATGCCAATAAAGTTGAAAACAAAGACTATTTCGCAGCTAGCGACGGAGTCGACGTCATCTACTTGGAAGGCCAAAACCAAGCTGGAAAAGAAGACCCTCACGCTTGGCTCAATCTCGAAAACGGGATCCTCTACGCTAAAAACATTGCCAAACAATTGATCGCAAAAGATCCCAAAAACAAGGACTTCTACGAAAAAAATCTAGCTGCCTATACTGAAAAACTCAGCAAGCTCGACCAAGAAGCCAAACAAAAATTCAACAATATCCCAGAAGAGAAGAAGATGATTGTAACCAGCGAAGGCTGCTTCAAATACTTCTCCAAAGCCTACGGCGTCCCATCCGCCTATATCTGGGAAATCAATACGGAAGAAGAAGGCACACCTGACCAAATCAAAACGCTGGTAGAAAAGCTCCGGCAAACCAAGGTGCCTGCCCTCTTTGTTGAATCTAGCGTCGATGAACGTCCTATGAAAACTGTGTCTAAAGATACCAATATCCCGATCTATGCAAAGATCTTCACTGATTCCATTGCCAAAGAGGGAGAAAAAGGTGATAGCTACTACAGCATGATGAAATGGAACTTAGACAAGATCGCAGAAGGTTTGAACAAATAAGATTCCAAACTGATTAGATTCTCAAACAAATCAGTGGCTCTTCCCCCTTCATTGATGTACAATGAAAAGAAAAAAGGAGTCTTTGCTATGACAACATTTTTAGGAAACCCTGTTACCTTTACTGGATCTCAACTTCAAGTTGGCGATACTGCTCATGACTTTTCATTGATCACTCCAGCTCTTGAGAAGAAATCTTTAGCTGATTTTGCTGGCAAGAAAAAAGTCCTCAGCATTATCCCATCCATCGACACAGGGATCTGTTCGATGCAAACACGTCACTTCAACAAGACCTTATCGGACTTGGAAGACACTGTCGTCTTGACGGTCTCTGTCGACCTTCCTTTTGCTCAAGGTAAGTGGTGCGCTGCTGAAGGGCTCGACAATGCTATCATGCTCTCAGACTACTACGACCATTCCTTCGGAAAAGCCTACGGCCTCTTGATCAATGAATGGCATTTGCTCGCACGCGCTGTCTTGGTCTTAGATGCAGATAATAAGGTGACTTACGTTGAATACCTAGACAACATCAACAGCGAACCCAATTACGACGCTGCAATCGAAGCCGTCAAAGCACTTGGATAAACATAAAAAGAGGTCTGCGACCTCTTTTCTATATCTACAAAATCTGTTCAGAACCTTTCCTTTAGTGAGTACGGACGTCAGCGAACTTCTAGGAAGTTCCATGACTTAGTTTTGAACCTAACGTTTCAAAACTCCCGAGTACTTGAAACAACAATGTTTCAAGCACTTTTCTCACAGCGGAAAGGCTCATCACCTGATAGATCAGCTCTAAGAACTTAACTGTTTTAACTTCTTTTAAGAATCTCTTAGGCTATTTTATGTAAAATAACAGTTCTATCGTTGCTATAAAATCCGATGAAGTCCATTCTGTAGGAGGACGCGCCAGCGTAAGCGAGGGATGCCTCTGAGGAAACTCCGCACGCGCTGTGCCACTTGTTGCTTGTAGCTCTTGCCTCCTTGTGCAAAGACTCCTTTTCGACTCCAGTAGCCTTCGACACTGCGATCATTTTTAGGGGCTAGATAGCGAACATCTTGCTGATAGAGGACATGCTTGCGAAAGGCTGGATCCCAAGCTTTGACGGGGTCAATATCTAAGTCCTTATGGGTCCGTCCCCTAGCCAGCCCGTAGTTAAAACTAGCCCCATTGACAATGCCATTTTCAGAAACTTCTACTGGATCGACTTCATTGAGAAAACGCCCGGCTTGATCGAGAATATACTCCGTATGGAAATTTAACAAGACCTTGAAATTGACTTGTTGGGAGGTCCCTGATGGATAATGAAGGTGACCATCTGGCCCTAGGGAGACCTTATTGTGAAGGCGAGCAGCCGCATAAGCATCCACCGTGACCGCTCTAGCCTCCTGTAGGTAAGCTTGTAAGGCCTCCTCGTCAGTCTGTCCAGCTCTGGCCTCATGCGTCCGAATCCACTGGGCTTGGTAACTTGAAAGTAGGTAGCGTAACTGGTGAACCTGGCGTTTCAAGAGCTGATCTCCCGACTGATCTGCTAAGGGATCCTTTTCAAAGGCGATTTGCACGACGTGTGAAAAAGCCTTCCAAAAGTCGGAACCTGGCGGACAATCTGGAGCCATCCTACTCAGAAGAAAGGCTGTTTCTTCACAAGTTCCGGACAGGTCACTTGGCATAAGAAGAATTTTCATGACTCCCCTCAGCAAGTCTTGGGCAGCCGTTTCCGTTAGATCTTTGATCTCTTGAAACCACATATTTTGAAACAGAGGACTGGCAAAGAAAAAGACAGACTGGTATTGTTCTTGGTAGGCTTGTGGATCTTTCAATCCCTGCAAGTGCTTCTCTAGATAGGCTAAACTACTCTCTCTCCAGCCTAATCTCACTAATTCCCGTCTGTTCATAGTGCCGTCCTTTCTATGCTTCTATACTACCATCTTTTGGAGCTTGAGACAATTCTCATTACTCCACTAGCGTTTTTGAGGAGATTTTTGATATACTAGAAGTGAGCGAAGAAAAGAGGAAAGCATGACACCAAACAAAGAAGATTACCTCAAGTGCATTTATGAAATTGGCACAGAAGTAGAAAAAATTAGCAACAAGGAAATCGCGAGTCGCATGCAGGTCTCTCCACCCGCTGTGACCGAGATGATTAAGCGCATGATCTCAGAGGGTCTCTTGGTGAAGGATAAGACCCATGGGTATCTACTAACGGATCTAGGATCGCAGTTGGTCTCTGATCTCTACCGCAAGCACCGCTTGATCGAAGTATTTCTTCTGGAAAAACTTGACTATACAACTGAAGAAGTCCATGAAGAGGCAGAAGTTCTCGAGCATACCGTTTCTGAACATTTCATTGACCAGCTGGATCACATGCTTGGAACTCCTAAGACCTGCCCTCACGGTGGGACAATTCCAAAGAAAGGCGAAAGGCTTGTCGAAGCCTACCAAGACCGTCTCAGCGAAGCGACCCAACCTGGTCTGTATATTCTGCAAAGGGTCCATGACACCTATGAATTGTTAAAATTCTTAGACCAGATCCATCTCCAGATTGGGGATACTATCGCGTTTCAACGATATGATGACTACACAGGCCTCTATCACTTAGTCATCCAAGGACAAGAAATTTCTATCAACCAAGTGATCGCCCAACAACTCTATATCGAAAAACATGCAGTCTAAACCGACTGCATGTTTTCTTACTTATGGATTTTTTGTATCTAACAAAATCGTCACTGGACCATCATTGATCAATTCAATCGCCATATCGGCCCCAAAGATCCCTCGTTTGACAGGGACTTCTTTTTCTAATTGATCATTAAAGGCATCATATAACTGACTGGCCATATCTGGCTTGGCAGCCCCTGTAAAAGCAGGACGGTTGCCTTTTTTGGTATCCGCAAAGAGGGTAAATTGAGAGATCGACAAGATTTCCCCTTGGACATCTTTGACCGAAAGATTCATCTTATCTTCCTCATCTGAGAAAATCCGCATCTGCGATACCTTGCGGACCGCATAATCCAAATCCTTCTGGTCATCCTCAGGCCCCACTCCCACTAGGAGCAACAAGCCTTGCTGGATCGCATTGTAGACTTGACCATCAATGGAAACTGAGGCACTCTTAACCCGTTGAATCACTAATTTCATTTTACTATCCTATTTTATAAATCTATTGGGCATTCACTACTAACCTTCAAAGAACATCAACTTCAGACAAAGCAGTGAGACGCAGGCAGACTAGCTGAAAAGCAACGGCTGTTCAGTTGCTTTTAGAGCAAGGCAGCAAGGCGAGCTAACCAACTAATAAAAGAATTCTGACCATGTTCTTACTTACTTCAAAGAAAATCGGCTCCAGACAAGGCAGTGAGACGCAGGCACACTATCTGAAAAGTAAAGGCTGTTCAGTTGCTTTTAGTGCAAGGCAGCGAGACGAAGACAGTACTTAAGTACGGCGAGACGAGCTAACCAAGCAATAAAAGAGTTCTGAGCAGCCGAATTAGCCGTTGGTACGCTTAACAGAGTACACCTCCGGCACACTCTTAATCTTATCCACAACTGTTGTCAACATAGACAAGTTTGGAATCCCAAAGGAAATGTGTATATTGGCAAATTTCATATCTTTGGTTGGTTGGGCATTAACAGTTGAGATCATCTTAGCTGTATTGGAGAGGACTTGGAGCACGTCGTTCAGAAGGCCTGCACGGTTGAGCCCGTAAATATCGATGTGAGCGATATAGTCCTTGGTCGTGTTGTTATCTTCCCACTCCACATCAATCAAGCGTTGCTCGTAGTTGTCTTGGGCACGTAGGTTCATACAGTCTCGACGATGAATCGCAACACCGCGCCCTTTGGTAATGTAGCCGACGATTTCATCACCTGGAACTGGGTTACAGCACTTTGCAATCCGAATCAAGAGCCCAGAAGCACCTTGGATGACCACGCCACCTTCGTGACGGACCTTGAGGGTGTCTTTTTTATTTTCAACCTTGACCTCGCCACCTTTGACTAGCTCTTCTGCTTCTGCGCGTGCCTTAGCCCGCTCCTCTTCTCGGCGTTCATCCTCCGTCAAGCGGTTAAAGATGGTAATAGCCCCAATCTCTCCAAAACCAATCGCCGCAAACAAGGCTTCTTCTGTCTTATAGCTTGATTTTTGTAGCACTTTGTCCATGTGCTTTTTGTCCATGAACTTATTGGCTACCAAGTCATGCTCGTGGAATTGGGCCATCAAGAGGTCACGGCCACGGTTAATAGACAATTCCTTGTCTTGATTTTTAAAGAATTGACGGATCTTGTTGCGTGCCTTGCTAGTTTTAACAAGGGTCAACCAGTCACGACTCGGACCAAAGGAATTGGCATTGGTGATAATCTCCACCTGATCTCCCGTCCGAAGTTTGGTATTGAGGGGCACCATCCGGCCATTGACCTTAGCACCAATCGCTTTTTCCCCAACTTTGGTGTGGATTTCATAGGCAAAATCGATCGGTCCGGAATCTTTGGGAAGCGAGCGCACAGTTCCATCTGGAGTGAAGACGTAAATCTCTTCTGCCAGGATGTCTTCTTTTACATTTTCCACGAATTCCTTAGCATCGCCTGACTGGTCTTGGAGTTCCATCATCTCCTTGATCCAGTTCATCCCAATAGCCGATTCCTTGCTGTTAACTTGACCCTTGATCCCTTTTTTATAGGCCCAGTGAGCCGCAACCCCGTACTCAGCAACCTCATGCATTTCCTTGGTTCGGATCTGGAACTCAATCGGTCCTTTAGGGCCGTATACAGTCGTATGGATGGACTGATAGCCATTGGCCTTCCGGTTGGCAATATAGTCCTTAAATCGACCCGGCATTGGCTTCCAGAGCTCATGGATATAGCCCAGCATGGCATAAACATCACTTGGAGTGTCCAGGATGCAGCGGATGGCAATCAAGTCATAGATTTCATCGAAGCGTTTCTTCTTATCCTGCATTTTGCGATAGATCGAATAGATATGCTTTGGTCGACCATAAATTTTCCCATGCAGATGGCGTTCCCCAGCATAGGTCTCGATCTTGTGGACAACCTCTTCGACCAACTCTTCTCGCTCGCGACGTTTTTCCTTCATCATATGCGAAATCTTGTAGAATTCAACTTCATTCAGATAACGGAAGGACAAATCCTCAAGCTCCCACTTGACGCTGGAAATCCCGAGACGGTGGGCGAGTGGCGCATAGATCTCCATGGTCTCACGTGAAATGCGCTCTTGCTTATCCTTGCGCAAATGCTTGAGGGTACGCATATTATGCAAGCGGTCTGCCAATTTGACCAAAATGACACGGATATCTTGAGACATGGCCATGAGCATCTTGCGATGGTTTTCCGCCAACTGCTCTTCATGGGACTTGTACTTGACCTTCCCGAGCTTAGTCACCCCATCGACAATCACGCGCACATCATGACCAAATTCGCGCTCTAAATCATCTAAAGTCGCATCCGTATCTTCCACGACATCATGCAAAAAGCCACAGGCGACCGTCACAGCATCCAGTTTCAGCTTGGCAAGGATTCCTGCCACTTGAATTGGGTGGATGATATAAGGCTCGCCAGACTGACGGAATTGCCCATTATGGCAATCAACCGCATAGACCAAAGCCTTTTGCACAAAAGCAACATCTTCAGGTGATAAATATTTTTTTGTAAGGGCAACGACTTGGTCCCCTGTTAAATTCTCTTCTTTCGGCATGTATTTTCTCCAGTTTCTTGGATACTATTTTAACACTTTTAGAAGCAGATGGGAACCAATGAAGCTACTTTAATATACGGATACTTCTAGAAGATCATTCTGGGATCCACCTTGCTTTCATCATTCTTGTAAAAAAACTAACGAAGCGATTCCTTCACTTCGTTAGTTCATTAATTCTGTGACAACACTCACGGCGCTGAGGGCGTAGAGTGGCGCTGTTTCTGCTCGAAGTATGCGAGGCCCAAGTCCTGCAAGGACTGCTCCTTTAGCTGTAAAACTTTTAATTTCTGCAGGGGATAAACCGCCCTCTGGTCCAAAGATAAAGAGTAGTTTACATCCAGCTTCTAAGCCTGTCAGCGACTGAATCAGAGCGGCCGCCTCGCCTTCTTTAGCTGACTCTTCATAGGCCACCACGATCCGGTCAAACTGGTCGAACTGAGCCAGAAAGTCTGCCTTTTTCTCAAAAAGGGTAATGCTTGGGACCAGATTTCGCTTACTCTGCTCGGCTGCTCCGAGGGCGATTTTTTCTAGTTTCTCGACCTTTTTACCCAATTTCTTGCCGTCCCACTTAGCAACGGACCAGTCTGCAGGGAAGGCCCAGATTTGGCTGGCACCGAGTTCCGTTACTTTCTGAGTGATGAACTCGAGCTTGTCTCCCTTGGGAAAGCCTGATGCGATGGTCACTTGGACTGGCAGTTCCACATTGTCAGCTAATTCCTCGATTAGCTCCAACTTACGGGCTTCTACATTTACCACGCGCGCCAATCGTTTAATCCCATCATCAAAGACCAAGGTCACTTCATCCTCTTCTTTCAGGCGCATGACCTGAAACATGTGCTTGCTGGTTTCCTTGTCCTCAATGGCGACAGGTGAGCTAGCCAAACCTTTTACAAAATACTGCTGCATGCTAGCCTCCAATCACACCGGAGACATCCTTGGTCTTCTTGAAGACACAGGCATTCCATTCCCCTTGGATCATGTGGGTTTCAAGGAAAAATCCAGCCGATTCAGCCGACTCACGCACCATGTCCCACTTGTCCTTGATAATGCCACTCATGATCAGGTAACCTTCGTCCTTGACCAAACGATAAGCATCCTCTGTCAGATGGATAAGGATATCTGCCAAGATATTGGCCACGATGACATCTGCCTCAATCTCCACGCCTTTCAGCAAATCGCCTGGGGCTACATGGATGTTTTCCATTCCCGGATTGAGCTCAATATTTTCCTGAGCCACACGAACTGCCACATCATCCAAGTCATAAGCAAAGATTTCCTTGGCACCCAGAAGAGAGCTAGCAATGGAAAGAACCCCTGAACCTGTCCCCACATCTAGCACTGTCTCCCCACCACGAAGGACCTGTTCCAAGGCAAAGAGGCTCATCTTAGTGGTTGGGTGGGTTCCTGTTCCAAAGGCCATACCAGGATCTAGCTTGATAATCTTTTCTCCAGCAGTCGCCTCATAGTCTGTCCATGACGGCACGATGGTCAAGTCATGGGTGATGCGAGCTGGTTCATAGTATTTCTTCCAGTTGTCGGCCCAGTCTTCCTCAGCCAAAGCAGTCGTCCCCATCTTGACCTCACCCAGATCCATAAAATCCGTCAATTCTGCCAAGCGAGCCTGCAAGTCCGCTTCAACCGCTGCTACATCAACCGTTTCCGGGTAGTAGGCCGTCACCACGATTTCCTCCTGCTGCTCGACATCAGGAAAAATCTCACCGAAGCGGTCCACATTGCCCACATAGTCCATGCTGTCTTCGATTGCGACCCCTTGGGCACCTAACTCGATCAAGAGATTAGAGACCAGCTCCTCTCCCTCACGCTTGACTGTAACTTTTAACTCTTGCCATGTTTCCATCATTAAGATACCAAGCCCGTAAAACATAAAGCCAAAATAGGAAATTCTCTGAAGACGCTTGTGTCTAAGAGAAGTTTATCTTTTTGGCACAGTGTTTAGGGCGGGTTCAGTTTAGAAATTTAACCGAACCATCCTTTCTATTTCTCTATCAATTTTTTCATGTAGACCATATCCATGCCTTCTTTTTCAGGCTCGATATGGGTTTGACGATAGCCGTTTTTCTCGTAAAAGGCGACCATGCCTGCATCCTGTAATACCGTACACAAATCCCATTGTGTGATGGTTGGAAATTCCTCTTCTAGCAAGCGCAATCCCTCAGAGCCATAACCTTTTCCTTGATACTGGGGCAAAATCGCTGCCGTTCCCAACCAAGCTTTCGTTAACTCTTCATTGGTCTGAACTCGTAAAAATCCGATGTTTTCTTCATCTTTTTTTACAAAGTAGTAATAGCTATTGGGACGCTGGACTAGTTTCCACTTAATTCGCTCGCGATCTTCTAGATAGGGATCATATTCATCTTGGTATTTGTCATAAACCGCTTTAAAACTAGCTCTTTGAATGGCAATAATGGTTTCTAAATCCTCTGCTCCTGCTCGTTCAAGTGTTATCATAAACTTTTCTCCACATAATCTCTCACTCGCTCTTGTAATTGGGGAACTACCCGATCCGAAGTTAAAAACTCTTCAAAGCTCACTAACTTATAGCCCTGGCCCTCGTCTCCAAAGTCAATGTGTTCAAACTCTTCTTGGGCTAGATTGCCAACTAGAAAAACGAACTGTTTCTTCTCATCCAAGATGCCTGGATAGATCCCAGACCAGATGACTTCCTCTTTCGACAGTTGGATGCTCAATTCTTCATAGACTTCACGCGCCACACACTCAAAAGGTGTCTCATTTCCTTCCCGACCACCACCTGGCAAGTCCCACATATTAGGGTAAGGAATCGTTTCTTTATCATCGCGCAAGATGGTCAAAATTTGCCCCTCACAAATCAAAGCAATTTTACAACCCGTAAATTCGAATCGTGCTTCTAAGCAATCCTCAAGCATGAGCTTTCCCTCCTAATATCTCGGATAAGGATAAAAGGTGCTTTCTTCTAGGCCAACTTTGCCTTCTTCAAAAACTTCTTGGTTCCAGACGATCTCAAAGCTCTCTGCTTCTTCGTCTGCTAAGAAATCCATGAGCTCATCCAAGGCCAACTCAGCTGTATCTCGGAGGAAAGTCGCAAAATAGGCTAGAAACTCACGAGACAAGCCTTTTTTAGGCTCATAAGGAATCGCCGTTAAATAGGCATCTTCTTCCACATGAGACTTGGCTGGATTGTAGAAGAGCACGGCTTCTTCAAAGAAAATATCCTCATCAGACTCTTCACCGGCTTCATCAACCAGTGCAACCCCGCCTGTGTTTTGCGCTTCCAAGAGAAAAGCCACTTCTACCGCATGGTTTTTCTTATCCCAATTGATCTCAAAATCAAAGGGAAAAACCTTGTCCATCTCCTCTTCTAAAACATCCAAAAATCCGTATTTAGACATAGCGTCCTCTTTCTAATTTCCCACTCTTAGAGCGGAATATGATACAATAGTTACTACAATCTTACCATAAAAACCGTCTCTTTGAAAGGAGACAAAGCTAGAAAGGAGAAGGAAATGCCCGACAATCTCGCACTCCGTATGCGACCACGAACGATCGATCAAGTCATCGGTCAACAGCACCTGGTTGGAGAAGGCAAAATCATTCGTCGCATGGTCGAGGCCAATCGTCTGTCCTCTATGATTCTCTATGGACCTCCGGGGATCGGAAAGACCAGTATTGCTTCTGCGATCGCAGGAACGACCAAGTATGCTTTTCGGACCTTTAATGCAACAGTTGACAGTAAAAAACGCCTACAAGAAATCGCAGAGGAGGCCAAATTTTCTGGTGGCTTGGTCCTGCTCTTGGACGAGATCCATCGCCTCGATAAAACTAAACAAGATTTTCTCCTGCCTTTGCTCGAAAGTGGTCTGGTCATCATGATCGGTGCAACGACTGAAAATCCCTTTTTCTCTGTCACACCCGCTATTCGTAGCCGCGTACAAATCTTTGAGCTGGAACCGTTGACGACGGAGGAGGTCAAGCAAGCTCTAAAAACGGCGCTGGACGATCCCGACCGTGGCTTTGATTTTCCAGTCGTGCTCGATGAGGACGCTTTGGATTTCATCGCTACCTCAACCAATGGAGATCTTCGCTCTGCCTTTAATTCTCTCGATCTGGCGGTGCTGTCGACCTCTGAAAATGCAGAAGGAATTCGCCATATTACGCTAGAGATCATGGAAAACAGTCTCCAGCGCAGCTACATCACCATGGACAAAGATGGAGACGGCCACTACGACGTGCTCTCTGCTCTGCAAAAATCTATCCGTGGTTCGGATGTCGATGCTAGTCTCCACTATGCAGCTCGTTTGATCGAAGCCGGAGATCTACCCAGCCTAGCTCGTCGCTTGACTGTCATCGCTTATGAGGATATCGGTCTGGCCAATCCAGATGCGCAGATCCATACCGTAACAGCCCTTCAGGCAGCGGAGCGCATCGGCTTTCCTGAGGCCCGCATTCTCATCGCTAACATCGTCATCGATCTAGCCCTTTCGCCTAAGTCCAACTCAGCCTACGCTGCCATGGACAAGGCCCTGTCTGATCTAAGGACATCTGGCAACCTTCCCATTCCTCGCCACCTCCGCGATGGTCATTATGCTGGAAGCAAGGAACTGGGAAATGCGCAAAACTATAAATACCCTCACAACTACCCTGGCAACTGGGTCAATCAGGACTACTTGCCAGACAAGCTCAAACACGCTTCCTACTTTATTCCCAATGAAAATGGCAAGTACGAGCGTGCTCTCGGAGCCACCAAGGAGAAGATTGATCAATTTAAGAAAAAGTGACATCGGTTTCAAAAAATTGAGATTTTTCCTTGAAATATTTTCAAAATGTGGTATCATATACATATAGAAACGCTGTGGTGTACGACTTCACACTTAAGTGTTGACCGACTATTTTTTGTATTATTAGGGAAACAAAAGACTTCTGGCAGTATGCAGGCCGTTTCACGCGGAAGCAGCTAAGTCAGAGCGAGTTGCCCACCTGCTTAATTGCGCGGGTTCAATACAAATCGTGAAGTATCGGCACCAATACAGCTTTTTATATTTGCCTCCTTAGCTCAGTTGGTAGAGCAGTAGACTCTTAATCTATGGGTCACAGGTTCGAGCCCTGTAGGGGGCATCTACATACAACAGGAAAAAGCCTTGATTTACAAGGCTTTTTTGTTTGTCTATAACTGATTTGCCCCATCATTTGCCCCACATTTTTTTATGAGCAATCTTTCCAGACATCTCTGACTACGAAAAACAAAAAAGCTATCCTACCTTTGCAAATTTAGATAAGATAGCAGAATATTTTAATGCAACTCCAACTCAACTTTTTGGAACAAGTAAGGAGATTGAATTAGAAAAGAGTGTTCTTGAATCGAATGAATACTCTGATAAAGTAAGTGAGATCTTAAAGGCTGTCAAATACATCGAACATTTTCTAGAAACTGATGGACAATACTTAGAGGATTTACTTTACCTAACAAGAGGCAACCAACTATACACAGAAGATGGAGATGAGTTGTATATTGATCCAACTTCTCAGAAAAGAACATTTCATAACCAATATGAACCTGGTTTTATTGTAGCAAGAGATAAATCCCCACTAGAACTCTTAATTGAAAATAAGGACCTATTAGATTAAAAAAGCGAGGATATGTACTGATCCCAAAAGTTAGACAGAAAAAAATCTAACTTTTGGGATCAGTACATTTTCAACTCTCTTATTTATTTTCTTATCTCACATAATTACTTCACATGTCCAGGCTCATCAAATTCATTTTTTTCAATAACATATGCCACATTTGCATCCTTATTGATCAAAGAACATATATCTATTATATTACAAAAAGCTCTCTGACCGCAAAATTCCGTTAATTTACTACCTTATTCCTACTTTCTATTTTCTATTTTACTTTTCTGATAAATAAGATTATAATAAGGGGTATTTATTTTCGGAGGTTTTTATGTCATTTCTATCAAAAAATTGGGCAGGACTGTTAGCCTGTCTGATCATTTCTATCATCTCTTGGGTTTTAGGAGGCTTTCTGCCTGTTGTGGGAGCACCTGTTTTCGCCATTTTTATCGGAATGATTCTCTACCCCTTTCTCACTCCCTATAAACAACTGGATGCTGGTTTGACTTATAGCTCCAAAAAATTGCTTCAGTATGCTGTTATCTTACTTGGTTTTGGACTCAATATCTCTCAAGTTTTCGCAGTTGGAAAATCTTCCCTTCCTGTCATCCTTTCGACTATTTCTATCGCTTTAATTATTGCTTTCTTTTTCCAACGATTTTTTAACATGGATACAAAGCTAGCTACCTTGATTGGGGTAGGCTCTTCTATCTGTGGCGGTTCTGCCATTGCAGCGACTGCTCCTGTTATTCACGCCAAGGAAAAAGAAGTAGCCCAAGCCATTTCTGTTATCTTTTTCTTCAATGTCTTGGCAGCTCTTATCTTTCCAACTCTAGGTTCTTGGCTCCATCTCTCCAACGAAGGTTTTGCTCTCTTTGCGGGTACTGCGGTCAACGATACTTCCTCTGTAACAGCCACAGCTAGCGCCTGGGATAGTCTGTATCATACCAATACTCTAGAATCTGCAACCATTGTCAAACTGACTCGTACCTTAGCTATTATCCCTATTACTCTCTTCCTCTCCTATTGGCAAAGCCGTCAACAAGACAACAACCAAGGAGTAAAGCTTAAAAAAATCTTCCCCGTTTTCATTCTCTACTTCATCCTAGCTTCTCTGCTAACTACCGTCCTTACTTCTTTTGGTGTTAGCAATAGCTTCTTTTCACCTCTCAAACAGCTCTCCAAATTCCTCATCATCATGGCTATGAGTGCTATTGGTCTCAAAACTAACCTCGTTGCTATGATCAAATCCAGTGGAAAATCCATTCTTCTTGGAGCCCTTTGCTGGATTGCTATCATCCTGACTAGTCTTGGCATGCAATTACTCATCGGTATTTTCTAAGAAAAAAGGGAGCCTAAAGGCTACCTCAGAACGTAGACAGACGTCATTTTTGGCGTTTGTCTTTTTGTATGTTCAAAGATATTTTGTCTTATCATCTACTATTCCATCCAAAAATCTGATTTAAAGCAAAATAAAAAGGGATATTCCCTATCCATTTCGATAATTTTTTCATTAATTTGTTTTTCCATTTTATCCTCCGATTAGTCTCGCACTGATATTTATTGATAACAACACTATATTTCTAGTATAGCATAATCATTAGATATTATAGGTTTTCAAACCAAATGAGAGTCATTCGTTTTTGCCCCATTTTTAAATCATGACATTGGAAATACCTAAAAGTACTTCCCTAAAATCACTTATATTTCAATATTTTTAATTACTCTCAATATGAAAATCCTTTCCAAATCCATGCAGGGGGCATCTAAATCAACAGGAAAAAGCCTTGATTTATAAGGCTTTTTTGCTTGTCTATAACTGATTTGCCCCATCATTTGCCCCACATTTTTTTATGAGCAATCTTTCCAGACATCTCTGATTACGAAAAACAAAAAAGCTATCCTACCTTTGCAAATTTGGATAAGATAGCAGAATATTTTAATGCAACTCCAACCCAACTATTTGGAACTAGTAAAGAGATTGAGTTAGAAAAGAGTGTTCTTGAATCTAATGAATACTCTGATAAAGTAAGTGAGATTTTAAAAGCTGTCAAATACATCGAAGATTTTCTAGAAACTGATGGACAGTACTTAGAGGATTTACTTTACTTAACAAGAGGCAACCAACTATACACAGAAGATGGAGATGAGTTGTATATTGATCCAACTTCTCAGAAAAGAACACTTCATAACCAATATGAACCTGGTTTTATTGAAGCAAGGGATAAATCTCCACTAGAACTCTTAATTGAAAATAAGGAATTGTTTGATAAATAGAAAAAGCGAGGATAACCTCGCTTCAGATTGAAGTTAAAATCTTTAGAAGACACTTTTATAAGGACTTTGTCTTCAATCTGTGAAAAGGAGTGAAAACTCCTTTTCTTTTTGTAAGTCAGACTGAAACTTCCAAATTGTTTATTTATTTTATTGACATTTTCTATAAAAATAAGTACAATAGTTTTATTAGCAAACTATACTATATAGGGGGTATTGAAATGAAATTTTCTAATCGTTTACTGCTATTCCTTGCAGGAGTTGTTTTTGTCCTTTTAGGACTTTTCCTATTTACAAACCCAGTAGCTAATCTTGTTGCTTACAGCTGGTGGATTTCATTTGGTTTACTGGTTTCTTCTATAGCAGCTATTTTAGGCTATTTCTCTGCACCAAAAGAGCTTCGCTCACCTGTTTATCTTTTCCAAGGATTTGTTAGTCTTCTCTTAGCTCTTTACCTCGTTGCTTATGGCTTTGTGACCCTGCCGGTCGTCATTCCGACCATTGTAGGAATTTGGTTAATTGTAGAAGCCATTATTGCTTTCTTTAAAGGCAATCGTCTAAGATTGATTTTCCCTATTATTGGTAGCAATATCATGTGGGTAGCCTTGCTTGAATTTTTACTAGGTCTAGTGATTCTGTTCAATCCAGTGGCTACAGGTGTCTTTGTCGTTTATGTCATTGCCTTTTCATTTTTAGTTACTGGCTTCACCTACATTATTGAGGCCTTTCGTAAATAGTCTAGTTGCTATTTCTATCGCATTCAAAAAAGCTGGGAAATCATATTCTCAGCTTTTTCGTCTCTTTAATTATCACTTTTTCGCATTCCATTCTACGTAGAAATTTGTTTTTCCATTTTATTCTCCAATTTGATCTCGCACTGACATTTATTTATAACAAAACTATATATCTAGAATAGCATAATCATTAGGTATTATAGGTTTTCAAACAAAATACGAGTCATTCGTTTTTGCCCCGCTTTTGCCCCATTTTTAAATCCTGACATTGAAAATACCTAAAAGTATTTCCCTAAAATCAGCTATATTTCAACATTTTTGTTTATTTTCAATATGAAAAAGCCGTAGCAAATCTTTGCATTTTTGCCTTATCTTTTTTAAGATAGTACTATTAAAAAAAAGAAAAGGTGAAAATCGTGGAAACATATACACTTGCAAATGGGGTTGCTATTCCTAAAATTGGTTTTGGAACTTGGCAAATTGCTGAAGGCGAAGAAGCCTATAACAGCGTTAGCTTCGCACTTAAGGCGGGTTACACACATATTGATACCGCACAAATTTACGGTAACGAGGTTTCTGTAGGTAAGGCGATTGCTGATAGTGATTTGGCACGTGAGGATATTTTCCTAACTACCAAACTTTGGAATGATAAGCACGATTACGAGTTGGCTAAGACTTCTATCGATGAGTCTCTCGAAAGACTTGGTGTGGATTATTTGGATCTTTTGCTTATCCATTGGCCTAATCCAAAGGCGCTTCGTGAGAATGATGCTTGGAAGGCTGGCAATGCGGGTGCATGGAAGGCTATGGAAGAAGCCTACAAAGAAGGTAAGGTGCGTGCTATCGGTGTGTCAAACTTTATGCAACATCACCTAGAAGCTCTTTTTGAAACAGCTAAAATTGTTCCACATGTCAATCAAATCCTCTTGGCTCCAGGTTGTGACCAAGAAGACTTAGTTGACTATTGCCAAGAGCGCGATATCCTTCTTGAAGCCTATAGTCCACTAGGTACAGGTAGCATTTTTGGAAATGAAGATGTTGAAGCAGTGGCTGAACGTAACGGTAAATCTGTGGCACAAATTGCTCTGCGTTGGAGCCTCCAAAAAGGTTTCTTGCCACTACCTAAGTCTGTGACACCTAAAAATATAAAAGGTAACTTGGATATCTTCGACTTCGACTTATCAGAGGAAGATATGGCGGTCTTGGATAAGATTCAAGGCATCAAAACTCAGGATGATCCTGACAAAGTTAATTTTTAATAGGATTTTAATCAACTCGTCAGGGTTGCTTTTTCAAGTAAATGACAAAAGAAGTCAAGATTTTGACAATTCGCGCCACATGAAATTATTTAAGCATATCCTTTTCTTTCATTACCATTTTCTGTTATAATGTATTGTATTTCTAAAGTAGATAGGTATTAATATGACAACTCTTATTAAGCATAAACGTGTAGAATTTTCAGAACTATTTTATGACCTAGTGTTTGTTTTTGCAATTTCAAAAGCAACTGCTTTAATTCACCCTCTTCATAGCGGTGTTGTGGCTTGGGATTCTTTACTTGATTTCTTCATCTCTGTCATGGTTATCATCAATTCCTGGATGATTCAAACCATTTATACCAATCGCTATGGAACAAACTCGTTATTTAACATGGTAATCATGTTTATCAACATGGGACTTATGCTCTTTATGTCCAATATGATTGGATACAATTGGCAACAATGGTTCTATTATACCTGTTGGGCTGTTGGTACATTGACCCTTACCTTATTTTTTCAATATTTGGTTGAATTTTTTAGAAAATCAACCGATAATACTGATCGGGAAAGTATCAAAGGTTTTCTATGGTTAACAGGTCTAGGAAGTTTAGGAGTCTATCTGGCAGCTCTTTTTCCTATTTACGTTGGAGTCTATATCTTTATTGCTAGTATTCTGCTAACATTTATTGTGCCAATTTTCTTGATTACTAAAGATGAGCATTTCCAGGTAAATCTTCCCCATTTAATCGAGCGCGTCTCCCTTCTTGTGATTATTACGTTTGGAGAGATGGTTGTTGGGCTAGCTAGCTTCTTTACAGTCGAGAATTTCTCGATTTATTCGGTTCTCAATTTCGTTATCATGCTTTCCCTGTTCTTGTTTTATTTTGGCGAATTTGACCATGCTATTGATGAAGGATCTAGTCAAAAGGGATTATTTGTAATTTATAGTCACTATCCTATTTTCATCGGGCTTATGTTGATGACAGTTTCGATGGGTTATCTCCTGAATCCCGAGGCTAATCTTCTCGTTGCAATCAGCTTCTTTTATATCGGAATTGGCCTCTTCCAAGCTGCTGTCCTAGCAAATGGGCCCTATAACAAAAACTATCTTCGCTATCCGAGAAGTTACTACTGTGCTCAAGCGACACTCTATCTGGCTGCCTTGATTCTCTCTTTGCTTTTCGCTTCTAATCCTATAACAGTGTTGAGTATTGCAACCATTTTAGCTCTAGCTATAGCCATTCATTTTATTTATTTTTATATGACACAGAATAAAAAATATTCCAAATCTAACTGGGGGATATTTTAATGAGTTTATAACATTAAAAAGCTTTGGGAACCAAGGCTTTTTTTTCATTAATTTGTTTTTCCATTTTATCCTCCGATTTGAACTCGCACTGACATTTATTTATAACAACACTATATATCTAGTATGGCATAATCATTAGGTATTATAGGTTTTCAAACCAAATGTGAGTCATTCGTTTTTGCCCCACTTTTGCCCCATTTTTAAATCCTGACATTGAAAATACCTAAAAGTATTTCCCTAAAATCAGCTATATTTCAACATTTTTGTTTATTTTCAATATGAAAACAAGGCTTTTTTGTTTATTTAAGACAAATGGATTTGTACCACCTCTTCTGTATAAACTAGAAAATACATCTTTACTTTCATTCAGAGATTTTAATACGATAAGTGTAAAAACTATCTGCGAGTAAACCACATTTCAAAAATTAACAAACTAAAGAATATATCTTGCTTTATCTTTTAAATCTTAGTATTATAGATTTAAAACTTTAGGAATAAGCCTATGTACTGACAAATAAAATTCCCGTATTCCAATTTATCGTGATGGTAACAAATTACGTAATAATTTTCTAAAAGAAAGATATAAAATGAACGAAAGTATCTTAATTTCAAATCTTACCAAAAAATTTAAAGACAAAACAGCACTCAAAGAAATTAGTTTCTCAATAAATAGTGGAGAAATATTTGGTTTTTTAGGACCATCTGGTGCTGGCAAAACTACGACAATCAATATTTTAACTGGTCAGTTACCACCTGATGAAGGAGAGGTTAAAATATTAGGAAAGGATTGCGCCCAATTAACCTCTGACGACTTTTTAGAATTGGGAATTATGAGTGATAATGTAGGTTTCTATGATAGACTGTCTCTGTATGATAATCTTTTATTTTTTGCTAAATTCCACAGTGTAGAAATATCATATCTAGATCATTTATTAAAGCGATTGAAGTTATATGATGATCGATTTAATAAAGCAGAGAAGTTATCAACCGGAATGAAACAAAGAATGTTGTTAATTCGGGCGATTCTACATTCACCAAAAGTAATTTTTTTAGATGAACCAACTTCTGGAATGGATCCAACCCTATCTCAAATCGTTCATGAACTACTACTTGAAATAAAAAACTCTGGGGCAACTATTTTTTTAACAACTCATAACATGGATGAAGCGACCAAGTTATGTGATTCAATCGCTTTACTTCATGAAGGAAAAATCGTCGAACAAGGTTCGCCTCGAGAGATTATTGATAAGTACAGCCAGACTGATAAGGTTAAAATAAGCTATTTTGATGGAAGAGAGATTATTGTTCCTAAAGAGGAGGCTTATAAATATCTAGGAGAGAACACTAAAACAATTAATACTCTGGAAACAAGCCTTGAGAGTATCTTTATTCAATTAACAGGAGACAAATTATAATATGCTTAAACGATTTTTTAGTTTATTATGGTTACGGTATAGATACCTTCTTCATAACAAAATCATTCTATTTGTATGTGTATTCACACCAATAGTCGACTTCTCACTTTTAAACTTTGTGCCAGACGTTCGTGGTTCAATCTTTTTAATGAATATGGCGATTATTACCATCTATAGTCTGACCGCTGGAACCTTTACTACACTAATCATCAGTGAAGAAAAAGATAAAAAGAATTTAAGAACGTTAATTTTAACAGGAGTCAAAACTCCAGAGTATATTTTTTCTACAGTCTTATTTCCATTTCTATTTTCAATTATAGGTGTTTGGGTGATGCCTATTACTTTTGGTATCTCAATACCTAATCTTGCTCTATATTCAGTAGTAACCTTCCTTACGATACTTTGTTTTATATTGGTCAACTTTGCTATAGCTTTGTTCTGTAAAAATCAAACACAAGCCTCTGCCGTGAGTCTAATATTCTATCTTGTCATTATGACTCTCCCTATGTTTTCGAGCATAAATAAATTTGCTAAATTATTAACAGATTTTTCTCTATTAGGAGCGCATAATCAATATTTTAATGATATCTCTGCCTTCAATCTTTATAATATACAAATTTTAACATTGTTACTTTGGATCATGTTAATGTCCGCACTTGTATATACGGGATTCGTCTGGAATAAGAAACATTGAGATGATGTAAGCAATTTATCGGGCCTAGGTTACTGATAAAATAATTTTTGCCACACTTTTGCCCCATTTTTAAATCATGACATTGAAAATACCTAAAAGTATTTCCCTAAAATCACTTATATTTCAATATTTTTAATTACTATCAGTATGAAAATTCTTTCCAAATCCATGCAGGGGACATCAAACTTCAACAGTAAAAGCCTTGGTTTACAAGGCTTTTTTGCTTGTCTCAAAAGTATTTGGCTCATATTTTTATACACTATAATGTAGCGTACGAAGTTAGAACATCCTGCATCATTGTTATTCCATTTAAAATAAAAAAGCACCTTTGAACCCTAGCAAACATTTGACAGTTCTTGCCTGAATCCGCTATGATAAGGGTACTTGAAATTCCAAGTTTTCGTTACATCTTAAATGTAAGGAGTCCAAAATGAAAATCTATTATTCAAAATATGTCGGATATGGCTTTTTGGCTTTTGCCTGTGCGATCTTTGTCCACTTAGCTTTTTTATCGGTCCTAGGTTTTGAGGGTTTTCCAAAAATCACTTTTATCACTCTCATTCAGATCCTTTTATTGTTAATTGCGGTCTATGCAACCATTGCTGGGATCAAAAGGCTGACTAATCGTCAGATCGCCTTTGAACTGACTTCTGATGGGATCCATGCTTATCAGGGAGTGATTCTGACAAAAGATATCTTTATTCCCAAGGAAGATTTGGTAACTGCAGCTTATAAAGAGGTCGATGTTAGTGACCCCGATCACCAAAATAGTAAGAGTTATTTCATCGAATTTCAACTGAGGGACAATACAGCACTAGAAAATCTCTCAAAATCGAATGTCATCATTAACACAGAGCACCATACCGTAAAACTCTTCGTCAATCTTTGTAAATTTAAGGAAGAAGATTGGCAAGATCTTTCCAAGTACTTGACGGACGAATACCGAATAACCGTTTTATAGCAAAGAAAAGAGAGTGGGACAGAAATCGGTAATTCGTTAGAATTCGATTTCGTCGTCCCACCTCCGCACAGTTGAGTAGGGCTGTAAAAGCTGATGAAATCAGC
>JAWGIA010000008.1:0-68443 GCA_032560535.1 Streptococcus parasanguinis
CGCTGATTTCATCAGCTTTTACAGCCCTACTCAACTGTGCGGAGGTGGGACGACGAAATCGAATTCTAACGAATTACCGATTTCTGTCCCACTCTCTTGGTCCAGTTTCGTGAAACTGCTTCATCTTCTTCTAGTTGCGCCACTAGTTGATCGATTCCATCGAATTTGACCATTTCTCGTATCTTATCCAACCAATGAATAGTCAAAGTATGACCGTAGATATCTCCTGTAAAATCAAAGAGATTGACTTCGAAACGAAGCTCTTTCCCATCAAAGGTAATATTTTTCCCGACAGAAGCCATGCCACGGTAGGTCTGCCCTTTAAAATCGACATCAACTACATAAACGCCATCTGATGGGAGATAGGTCCGGTCAATCGGCGCTAAATTGGCGGTAGGATAGCCAATGGTGCGACCACGCGCATCCCCATGCACGACGATTCCTCGACTAGATAAAGGGTGACCAAGTAGACGGGCAGCTTCTTGGACGCGTCCTTCTAGGATAGCTTGACGAATGCGGGTTGAACTAATCTTTTCCCCCTGATCCAATACAGGAGAAATGACTTCCACTTGACCATCAAAATAATCAGCTAAGTCAGAGGCCGTTTTCTTATCAGAGCCAAAACTATAATCAAATCCAGCAATTAAAACTCGGGCCCTCAAGGCTTTGACAAATTGATCAACAAATTCTTTGGCGGTTTTAGAAGCAAAATCGGTCGTAAAATCAATGAGGAAGAGCTCATCCACTCCTAGTTCGTTTAATTTTTGGAACCGATCCTCAGGACTCTGCAAATGAAGCAGTAATTCTGGTTGGTAGCGAACAAAGGCTAACTTAGGAGATTCAGGAAAGGTTAACAAAGCGACCTTCAAGCCTTTTTCATCCGCGATCTGACGCGCCTTTTTAAAGAGTTCTTGATGCCCCAGATGCAGGCCATCAAAGTAGCCCAGAACCAAAACTGTCTCATTCTCCAAATGGATCTGGTTAGCAGTAGTAATCGTACGAATATTCATGAATTTATTGTAACACACTTTCTGTTAGAAAGACTTTTCGAGGTTTGTAAAGTTCTTCTCTTTTTTCTAAAATGGCTACCAATTTTCCTTGGTAAAAAGCAGCTAACTCTTTGGAGTCACTCTCAACTGGAATAAAGCGTCCCACTTGAACTTCGCCAACCTCTTCTACTGTCAGCTCTACTTTTTCCAGATCCCCGGTGCCAATTTCAAGTGGGTGAAGGAAGCTCAAATCTCCTTGTGCTACTTTTTCAGCCACTTCTTCTAAGGTCAGGGAATCTTCCAGTGACAAACCGGCAGCACTGGTCCGTGTCAGATGAGACATATGGGCTGCATAACCCAGTTTTTGACCCAAATCCACCGACAAGGTCCGGATATAGGTGCCCTTGCTGCATTTAACCCGGAAGCGAAAACGGGCTAGTCCTTCCTCGTAGCCAATCTCACTGGTACGCGTGAATTCATAAATCGTCACCTGTCGGACAGGGCGTTCCACTTCTTCTCCTGCCCGTGCATACTCATAGAGCTTACGCCCATTGACCTTAACCGCGGAGTACATAGGCGGTACCTGCTCGATCTCTCCCACCATTTGGGCAATCATACGATCGACCTCTTCTGCATCTAAAGGCACTTCCACTGGGGTCCGCTCCACGACATCCCCGCTGGCATCCTCCGTTGTGGTAGAAAATCCCAGAGTGATTTCTCCTTCATAGACCTTGCCTTCATCTTGCATGAATTCGACCATCCGGGTCGCCTTGCCAACTGCTATTGGAAGCACTCCCACCACATCCGGATCCAGCGTTCCCCCATGGCCGATCTTCTTAGTTCCTAAGATTTTTCGCAGTTTAAATACCACATCATGTGAGGTCATGCCTGCTTCCTTTTTTACATTGATAATTCCGTCCATCTGATTTGCTCTTTCTAACTGATTGTGTGACCATCCGGTCCACCGACCCTTTATTATACCATGAAACAAGACTTCTTGTCCCTCTTTCCCCCTTCTCATGAGCTCCTAAAAAATCCCGTAGCAGATTTCAGACTTTTTAAAATGGATTTGATACAATAGAAAGCGAAAGAAGGTGTAACATATGTTAATGTATGATGTTATTGTGATTGGATTTGGTAAAGCTGGTAAAACACTCGCAGCGAAATTATCAAGCCAAGGAAAAAAAGTCGCTCTGATTGAAAAGAGCAAATCTATGTACGGTGGTACTTGTATCAATATCGCTTGTATTCCCACCAAGACCTTGATTGTTGCAGCAGAAAAAGGCTTGGATTTTGAGCAAGCCATGAATGAGAAAAATGCAGTCACTACTCGTCTCAATGGTAAGAACTACGCAACGATTGCTGGAACTGGTGTAGACATTATCGATGCGACGGCTCGTTTCGTTTCTAACAAGGTCATCGAAATTCAAGCTGGTGAGGAAAAGGAAGAATTGACAGCTGAAACCATTATTATTAATACTGGTGCTGTGCCAAATGTCCTTCCGATCCCAGGATTAGCTGAAAGTAAATTTGCCGTGGATTCAACCGGTATTCAACGTTTGGAAAACCTACCTAAACGCCTCGGTGTCCTTGGTGGTGGACCAATCGGATTGGAATTTGCCCACCTTTACAATACCTTGGGCAGCCAAGTAACGGTACTAGACGCTTCTGAAGCATTCTTGCCACGGATCGAGCCAAGCATTGCAGCTCTTGCAAAAGGCTACCTTGAAGAAGATGGCATTCAATTCTTGCAAGGCGTTCATACCCAAGAAATTAAGGATGGCGAAAACAGCTTAACCCTTGTAACCGATAAAGGAAACTTCGAGTTCGATATCCTCCTCTACGCAACAGGACGTAAGCCAAATACAGCTGGTCTTGGTCTTGAGAACACAGACATCCAAGTCACTGATCGTGGAGCGATTCAAGTCAACCGTCATTTGGAAACCAGCGTCCCTGGTGTCTTTGCAGTTGGGGATGTCAATGGTGGTCCTCAATTCACCTATATGTCCCTCGATGACTTCCGCATCGTCTTCAACTACCTCACAGGCGATGGTAGCTACAATCTCGAAACACGCGGAAACTATGCGACAACACTCTTCATTGCTCCTCCTTTGGCCCAAGTCGGCTTGACTGAGCAAGAAGCACGCGACAAAGGACTTCCAGTGGCTGTCAAAGAATTGCCAGTTGCTGCTATGCCACGCGGACACGTCAATGCAGACCTTCGAGGTGCCTTCAAAGCCGTGGTCAACCCAGAAACTAAAGAAATTCTTGGAGTGACGCTCTTTGGAGAAGCTGCAGGCGAAATCATCAACCTGATCACCATGGCGATGGACAACAAGATCCCTTATACTTACATCGCAAAACAAATCTTTACCCACCCAACCATGGCAGAAAACCTAAACGATCTCTTTGCGATTTAACTAGAATAAAAACGCTGGAATTTTTCCAGCGTTTTTTAGTTTAAGAATCCACAGACAGCCTCTTGAAATGCTTTATTTTCTTCATAAAGAGCATGCCCAGAATGCTTAAGAATGAGGAGTTGACAATCCGAAATCGCTTTTGCTAGTTCCTTGGATCCGTCCACACCAATCACATCATCTTCAAGCGCACCAAGGACAAAGGTTGGACACTGAATTTCCTTTAAGACCTCAATGCTATCGTGAGTAAGGCAAGACTGAGACTGAATGGCAATTCTATTTTCATCTTTGATTCGCCCCAAGCGACCCATGATATTATAAAGGAACCGCCACTTTTGATAGCTCTTTTGCGTATAGGAGTGCTTTGCGATATCCAGCATGAGATGCTTAAAAGTTCCAGATTGACTAAGCTTTTGCCAATGCTCAATTCGCTCTCTAGCAAGTTGACTAGGTTTTGCAGTAGTCACGGCTAAGATGAGCTTTTGAACCTTTTCAGGGAAATCTACCACCAACCATTGGGCAATCATTCCACCTTGCGAAATCCCCATAACATAAGATGTATCTAAGTTCAGCGCCTCCATTGCTTCTGCTACATCTGCTGCCATATCCCGCGTTGTATAGCCCTGTCTCAGCTCATTGATTCGAGAAAAAACATAGATTTTGTAACGTTTGGCAAGTATACGGTATGTGATTGAAAAAGGCATAGCCATACCTTTAACCGTCTGCAATCCATCCCCCAATCCTGGTATGATCACTAATGGCTGTTTACCTTTTCCAAATGTTACATAGTCCATGCTCTTTTTGTTCAAATATAAGGTTTTCCCTTTTGTTGAAGACATTACTTCGTTTTCTCTCCTATTTTATCATGTTTATTCATGTTGAGTTTTTAAATACAGAGCAAAGCCGGCAGTTACTTTTTCAAATCCAACTGCCTGATAAAACTGATGTGCAGCATTTCGTTCAGCGGTTAATCCACTATTTAGAGCCAGCGCCTTAACCCCTTCTTTTACCGCTTGTTTTTTCAATTCATCGATTAGCCTACTAGCAATTCCTTGTCGTCTTGTTTCTTTTGCAACTGACAAAGCTAAAATTCGATAGTAAGACCCATCTGCTTCAAAAAAGAAGAGCTTTGCATAACCTAAGAAACCTAAAATTACTCCGTTTCTTTCAGCTAGAAGACAGCCATAATGTGGCTGAGAAAGTATCATTTCTAAACGTCGAGACAGCTTAGAAGCGGTTGTTGGATAGCCCAAGTCTTCGTATAAAGACAGTAGGGCTTCAGCATCTTTTATGGTTGCTTTTCGTATCTGCATAGGAGCCTCCTAGTCTTCCTTCAAGGCATCAAACTTAGCCTTCATGGTTGGATTCTTCCGAGTCAATTTTTTAACGGAAACATCATCCAACTTGTTGTTAGCGAGGCGGAGTTGGTTTTCTGACGTAGTCAAGAATTTCTTGACTTCTTCCATCCGTTTGATGGCCTTGTCGATTTCATCGATAGCCTTGCCAAAGTTGACAGAAGCCGAATTGTAGTTCTTAGCAAAGGCAACTTTAAATGCATCCAGGTCTTCTTCAAAGTGGGTGATGTCAATATTTTGCTCACGGATAAGTGCTAGTTCTTGCTTGTATTTTAGAGAGTTAAGAGCCGCATTGCGTAAGAGACCAATCAACTGGATAAAGAACTGAGGACGAACGACGTACATCTTCTCATACTCGTGGCTAACATCGACAATCCCTGTGTTGAAGTAGTCATTATCTGCTTCAAGCATACTTACCAAAACAGCATACTCACAGTTCTTTTCCCGACGGTCTTTGTCTAATTCTTTGTAAAAATCAGCGTTCTTATGCTTCTTCTCAGTTCCATCTGCTTCATTTTTCATCTCAAACATGATGGAAATGAATTCCAGCCCATTTTCATCAAAGTCACGGAAGATAAAGTCCCCTTTAGACCCACGTGCAGAGACCTTGTTGTCCTTTTCAAAATAGGCATTAGGGAAGGCAAAGCTACGAACCTTGTTAAACTCACTCTCCGCATACTGCTCCAGACTTTCCCCAATGGCCTTGGTTGATTGTTGGGCCTTGAAATTCTTGTAAAACTCAACTTGCTCATTGGCCGCTTTAAGCTGGGCTTCATAGTTTTGTTTCACCGAAGTCAGAGAAAGCTCGTTTTCTTTTTCTTGTAAAAGGAGCTGATTTTTGATCTGGTCTCTTTCTTTCTCTAGGTCAGAAAGCGTCTTTTGCAGTTTGTTTTCATGCTCCAAGCGCAAGGTCGCCAGCTGATTCTCAAGTTGTTGAACTTCTTTTTCTTTCTCTAGCAGACTTTGGCTAGCGGTTTGCTCCACCTCTTTTTTGGCCAATTCTTTTTCGGTATCAAACTGTTGAATCTGGTTCTGTAACTGGGCAATTTCTTGGTCCTTCTTAGCTAACCTCTCTTGCTGCTCATTTAGGGCCTTTTGCTCTGCCAAAGCCAATTCTTGCCGAATCCGCTCATGAATTTCCTTGTCAAACTCAGCTGTCCGTACCTGTGACAAGAGCTCGCTGTATTGACTTTCATTAACTGTAAAAACTTCCCCACAGTTGGGGCACTTGATTTCGTTCATAGCCTGCCTCTTTCTCTATTCTTAGTATATTATATCATGTCACCTGTAAAATCAAAACCAGCAAACGAGGCTTGCTGGTTTTAACTGAATATTCATTTCTCTATAGAGACTTTCCTTAAGTGAGGACGGACGGTAGCGACTCCCGTTGGGATTCCATACCTTAGATTTGAGCCTTACGTCTCAAATCTACCGAGCACCAGAAACTAATGTGTTTCTGGTGCTTTTCCTCACGGCGAAAAGTCTCAATCTATTTTGCACTAGTTACAAAATATCTTTTTCAATAGTCTCATTCAGTAATAACTTAAGATTGCTGGATAGAGGTTGATTGTTTATAATCTGAAACAGTGAACTTAGCTTCCTGATCTCCACTTATTTCTTCTCAATCGGCGCGACACTGGCCAAGAGTTTCTTGAGACCCACTTCTGGGAAGTTAATCTTAAGCTCTTGGGTATTGCCACTGCCTGATACTTCAAGCACGGTTCCTTCTCCCCACTTCTTGTGAATAGCAATATCGCCAATAGACCAAGCGACGCTCTCTTTGTCACTAGAACGGTTGCTATTGCCAAAGGGGAGGCTTGATGATGTGAGGGCACTTGGAGCTGCTTGTCTCTTGCGCTCTTGAAGGGCTTGTGACAGACTCATGCCTTTTCCAAAGGTCGTTCCGCCACCATTGCTATAAGAAGCCTTAAAGCTAGTGTTGGCCGGACGCGCTAATCCTTGGTAGGTTAACAAATCTGAGCTAATTTCATTGATAAAGCGCGTCGGACGGTTGTAGCTGGTCCGCCCAAAGAGCAAACGAGAATTGGCATTGGTCAAGAAGAGAACCTTCTCTGCCCGCGTGATCCCCACGTAAGCCAAACGACGTTCTTCTTCCAACTCATCCGGATCCTCTGCCGCTCGACTAAGAGGAAAGACGTTTTCTTCCATCCCAATCAAGAAGACCACTGGGAATTCCAAACCTTTGGCCGCGTGAAGGGTCATCAAGGTGACTTCTGAGGTCTCTTGCGCTCCATCGTCTGTATCGGCAATCAAGGCTAAGTCGTTCAAGAAACGACTCAAGGTGTCCACACCTGATTCGTCTTCAACAGAATCGCCATTTTCATCAAAATTCTTGGTAACAGATAGGAACTCTTGGATATTCTCGATGCGGGCCTGACTTTCCAGATTTCCCTGATTGGTTAGGGCCGTCATATAACCTGTATTGTCAAGGACTTCTTCGACCAACTCTGTAATGGTCAGCTGGTCCAATTTTTCTCTCAAATCAAGAATGAGATTGGCAAAGTCCCAGATAGACTGAGCTGCTTTTCCTTTAATGCCAGAGAGCATGATATTGGCTGAAGCATCCAGAAGTGAGGTCCCTTGCATTTGGGCAAAATCACGAATCTTATCCACTGTACCTGGCCCGATTCCACGCTTGGGTTCATTGATAATCCGCTCAAAACTGATATTGTCACTGAGATTAGCAATCAAGTTTAAATAAGCAATAACATCTCGAATTTCCTTCCGGCTGTAGAACTTGGTGCCCCCTACCATGGTATAGGGAATATTGGACTTGAGCAGTGCTTCTTCAATGGTCCGTGACTGGGCATTGGTCCGGTAGAGAACCGCAAAATCACGATGCTTATAGCCAGCTTCGCGACTCAGCTCTTCAATGGTTTTGGCAACAAAGACCGCTTCATCCTGCTCATCATTGGCCCGGTAATAAACAATCTCTTCCCCGTCTTCATTTTGGGTCCAAAGATTCTTCGGACGGCGGTTCCGATTGTTTTTGATCACATCGTTAGCTGCTTGGAGGATGGTTTTAGTGGAGCGATAATTTTCCTCTAACAAGACGACCTTGGCATCAGGATAATCCTTCTCAAAGTCCAGGATATTCTGCATATCCGCTCCCCGCCAGCCATAAATAGACTGGTCCGCATCCCCAACAACACAGATATTTTTAAAGCGAGAAGCCAAGAGTTTGACCAATTGGTATTGGGCATGGTTGGTATCTTGGTACTCATCTACATGGATGTATTGGAACTTCTGCTGGTAATAAGTCAGTACATCTGGATGCTGATCAAAAAGACGCAAGGTCAACATGATCAAATCATCAAAGTCCACCGCTTCTGACTGACGGAGTTCCTTTTGGTAAGCCTCATAACACTTGGCGACGATCTGGGTATACATATCTCCCGCTTGGGCAGCATAGGCCACTTCATCGATCAAGTCATTTTTGGCATTGGAAATAGTTCCCAAAATGGTTCGTTCATTCCATTTCTTAGGATCTAAATTCAAGGACTTCAAGATCCGCTTCATCAAGGTCCGTTGCTCACCTGGATCGACAATGGTAAAATTGCGATTGTAGCCAATATGATCCGCATCTCGACGGAGGATACGCACACACATGGAGTGGAAGGTGGCAATCAAGCAATCTTGAGTCGCTGGGTTTAACTGATAGGCCCTCTCCTTCATCTCCCGAGCGGCTTTATTGGTAAAGGTAATGGCCAAAATATTCCAAGGATTGACCATTTTTTCATCGATCAAGTAAGCGATCCGGTGGGTCAGGACACGTGTCTTACCAGAACCAGCTCCCGCCATGATCAAAAGGGGACCTTCTGTCGTTTGGACCGCCTCTGCCTGGCGATCATTCATACCATTCAATAAAGGATTCATCTCATACTCCTCATTCATTCAATCGTTCTATTATACCACATTTTCGCCCTTTCTCCTTTTGGAAACAGTTGGCATCATTTGAATTTTGCACTCAAAAAGGCTATAATAAAGGCTTAAGAAGAACGAATATTTCCTCATCAACAACGATCCAAGTTTTTCGCTTAGGAGGAAATCTACAGAAGTCTGGAGGAGTTATCAGTGAATCAATCACAAAGTAATTTAAAACTAGCCGAACGTGGAGCCCTGATCAGTATTGTCGCCTACCTGATTCTTTCCGCAGCTAAATTAGCAACAGGACATCTCCTTCACTCCTCCAGTTTGGTCGCGGATGGTTTTAATAACTTATCCGATATTATCAGTAACGTCGCCCTTCTCATCGGCATTCGCATGGCCCGCCAGCCAGCTGACCGCGACCACCGATTTGGTCATTGGAAGATTGAAGATCTAGCTAGCCTGGTAACTTCCATCATCATGTTTTATGTGGGCTTCGATGTCCTACGAGATACCGTTCAGAAAATCCTCAGTAGGGAAACCACTGTCATTGATCCTTTAGGGGCCATTGTCGGAGTTGGATCAGCCCTTGTCATGTTTGCGGTCTATCTTTATAACCGGACTTTAGCTAAGAAAGCTCAATCCAAGGCCCTCAAGGCAGCTGCCAAAGACAACCTGTCTGACGTGGTCACTTCTTTAGGAACCTCTGTTGCGATTGGAGCTAGTGCTCTTAACTATCCGATTGTGGACCAATTAGTGGCCATCGTTATTACCTTCTTTATCCTAAAAACTGCCTACGACATTTTCATTGAATCCTCCTTCAGCCTCTCCGATGGTTTTGATGAAAGTCTCCTGGATAAATACAAGGCGGCTATTCTGGAATTGCCAAAGGTCAGCCGGGTCAAATCCCAACGGGGACGGACTTACGGAAGCAACATTTACCTAGATATCGTCATCGAAATGAATCCAGACCTCTCTGTTTATGAGAGCCATGCTATTACCGAAGAGGTCGAGCGCCTTCTCAAGGAACAGTTTGGCGTCTTTGATATCGATGTCCATGTGGAGCCAAGTTCTATCCCTGAAGATGAGATTCTGGACAATGTCCTTCTCAAATTAAAGACCTATGAGGAACGCTTGCAGGCTCAGCAGGAATACCAAACCCTCCTAGCAGACAACTTCACCCTCATCAATGAGTATGGCCAAGAAAGCCACAAAGAGGACCTGGTCCGTTTGCAGGAAGAACATCAAATTCCCTTTAAGAATTTCGAAATTGAATCTATCAGTCAAAAGACCAAATTGATTCGCTATGAGTTAAATGACCAGATCCATACCAGTCTCTGGCGGCGTCATGAACACTGGCAAAAGGTCTTTCACCAAATTACCAGTAAACAGAAAAAATAGAACCCTCTACCTCAATCTAACCAGAATAAAAAGCTACTGCAATTCTTTTTTGCAGTAGTTTTTTTGTAAGAAAAAATAGCCTTTCGGCTATTCTTCTACTTTTATAAATCCAAATTTATTGAGGGGATAGAGACGCAGATTCACGACTCCTTCGATCTGATTTTTATGGATATAACCAAACTCACGGCTATCTTCTGTATCTCCACGGTTATCATTTAAGACTAGATAAGTATCGGATGGTACACGACCAGCCTTGGTCCCTTTTAACTCTGATAAGAAGAAATCATCCGTATAATACCCATTACTCGTTGGAGCAGCTAGGTGTTTATTCAGCATTTTATTTAGGTAAGGTTCTGGTGTTGCCTGTCCATTCAAATAGAGGACGTCATCTACGTAGCTGACTTCATCGTTTTCTTTGGCAATGACACGTCCAAGGTATTCTTTTCCACCGACCTTATATAAGACCAAATCATTGCGATCTACCTGAGCGTTTCTAGTCGCTACCACAAGATCTCCAGTTTTCACAGAAGCATTGGCCATTTTATCATTGATACTAAATGGATGAAATACAAAGATTCGAAGCAAAATCAGTGCCAAAACCAGTACACCGACAATGATGACATTTCTAATTAAATCTCTCCTTGGCATGTATGTCTCCCTTCCTTTTTATTTATTATACCATGTTTTTGATCTTTAAAAAAGAGAAAGTAAGCATTAGTGAGAATTCTTATCAACACACACCAGAAGAAAAAGAAAAACCTCGCGGTCGATCCTTTCGGACCAACCAGCAAGGCTTTTAGATATAATTTTCTATTAACGTACTGTACGGATACGCATTGTGTTTGTACGAACAGCTTCTCCAACTGGTACACCAGCAACGATAACGATATCATCACCAGATTTAACAAGACCAGCTTCAACTGCTTTACGTTCAGCAATTTCGAACATATCGTCAGTTGATGAAGGAGCATCTGTCAACATTGGGATAACACCCCAGTTCAACATCAATCCACGTTCAGTCAATTCGTCAAATGTCAATGCCAAGATATCAGCATCTGGACGGTATTTAGAGATCAAACGTGCAGTGTGACCTGTCTTAGTCAATGTTACAACTAATTTGATATCCATTGAGTTTGTAGCATCTTTAACAGCTGAAGCCATAACTTCTGTCTTAGAGTTACGTTCGAATGAAGCTGGGTTCAAACGACCATATTCTTTCAAAAGTGTTTGAGCGTTCATGTCGATTTTCGCCATTGTAGCTACTGATTCAAGTGGGTATTTACCGTTTGCTGACTCACCTGAAAGCATTGTAGCATCAGTACCATCGATAACAGCGTTGAAGACGTCAGATACTTCTGAACGAGTTGCACGTGGTTTTTCAGTCATTGTTTCAAGCATGTTTGTTGCAGTGATAACAACTTTACCAGCAGCATTTACTTTAGAAGTAATCATTTTTTGGTAAACTGGAACCATTTCGAATGGTACTTCGATACCCATGTCACCACGAGCGATCATGATACCGTCAGTAACTTCGATGATTTCATCCAAGTTTTCGATACCTTGTTGGTTTTCGATTTTCGCAAACAATTGAACGTGGCTGTTACCAGTTTCTTCACAGATAGCACGAACTTCTTGAACATCTTTTGCAGTACGTACAAATGAGATCGCAATGAAGTTGATACCTTGTTCCAAACCGAAGCGGATATCGTCGTTATCACGTTCAGCAAGTGCTGGGAAAGGAATCTTAGTGTTAGGGATGTTTACACCTTTTTGTTTAGCGATGATACCATCGTTTTCAACTTCAACAACGAATTCACGTTTTGCAGCGTCTTTTTCTACAACGCGAAGACCCAATTTACCATCATCAACCAATACTTGGTGTCCAACTTCAACATCATCAAAGATATCAAGCGCACCAGCAACGTTCAAAGCAATCACTTCACGAGTTGATTTGATACCTTGTTTTGTAGCAACGCGGATACGTTCACCAGTCTTGTATGAATATTCTTTAGCTTCGCCTTCGAACAATTCAGTACGGATTTCAGGACCTTTTGTATCAAGAAGGTAACCAACTTTTTTACCAGCGATTTCTTCTGCACGTTTAACAGTCGCCATACGTTCACCTTGTTCTTGGTGGTCACCGTGTGAGAAGTTGAAACGGAAAGTATTAGCGCCAGCTTCGATCAATTTAGCAATGTTTTGTGCTGAAGCCTCAACGTCAAGTTTTTCAGCCCAGTATCCATCTTCACCGAATTTTTTACCGCCACGGATTTCTACCGCAGGACCTAAAGTTGCAACGATTTTTACACGTTTGTTCATGATATATATGACTCCTTTTTAAATATATCTGTCTTTTTAAGACAAGGTTAACGAATTTATGAAATAAAATTAAATTGAAGACAAGCTACGGTTCAACTCGGCAAGACCAAGATCAGCTTTATGTGGATTGTTTACCACAATCTTACCATCTTCTGTCAAGCTAAAGAGGGCTCCTTCTTCTGCGTTACCAAGGATTGGATTTTCCACCATTTTTTCATTGCGGATACCAACGGCTACACCACCGATTCCTTGTTTCAACAATTTAACAGCGTGTGCTCCCATACGTGAAGCTAGAACACGGTCACGCGCAGTTGGTGAACCACCACGTTGGATGTGGCCAAGCTCAGTCACACGAAGGTCACTTTCATCACCAGCTTCTTTCAACGCTTTACCAAATTCATCTGCAGACATCACGCCTTCAGCCAAGATAATGATGTTGTGGGTACGACCTTTTGCGTAACCTTCTTTGATGCTCTCAACAACTTCTTCGATCTTGAATCCTTCTTCGGGGATGATGATTTCATCTGCACCAGATGCAATCCCTGCCCAAAGAGCGATATCTCCAGCGTTACGTCCCATCACTTCGATAACGAAAGTACGGTGGTGACTAGATGAAGTATCACGGATCTTATCGATCGCGTCCATTGCAGTTGTGACTGCCGTATCAAAACCAATTGTAAAGTCAGTTCCGACAATATCGTTGTCGATCGTACCAGGAAGACCCACAGCTGGGAATCCAAGCTCAGTCAAGCGCATCGCACCATGGTAAGAACCATCTCCACCAATAACGACAACACCTTCGATCCCGTGTTTCTTCAATTGCTCGATCCCTTTTAATTGACCTTCGCGTTGTGCGAATTCAGGGTAACGAGCTGAATGAAGGAAGGTACCACCACGGGAAATAATATCTCCAACAGATGAGGCGTCAAGGGGCTGAATTTTACCAGCAACCATTCCCGCATATCCATCATAGATACCGAAAACTTCCATTCCTTCTGAAATTGCTTGACGAACAACTGCACGGATGGCAGCATTCATACCAGGGGCATCTCCACCACTAGTTAAAACAGCAATACGTTTCATTTCGTTGTTTGCTCCTTTTTTTCTTTTACATTCTACGTAATTATAACACAAAGAAGACTAAAATTCTCGTATTTTTCGCAGTTTTTACCGATAAATCGTTTTCATAACGAGATTCTTTAATTCATCTTCCAATTCTTTGTTTTTCTGGACGGTATAGCCCTTCAATTGAAGAGTTTTTTTCTCGTCTTCATAGCGTAATATCACAGGATATGGGCCCGGATATTTTTTCAAGATAGAAAGAATCGTTTTATCCTGACGATGATCGAGCAACTGGATCCAGAACTTTTCATTGGTTGCCAGTTGTGCCTCTGCTAGAATCATCTGCAAGCGCCCATCACGCTCTTGTATTTTCCCTGTCAAGTAATAAAAGCCACCTTCTTTTATCAAGGAGGAAAATCGATTGTAGGTTTCAGGGAAAAGGGTCACATCCAATTTTTTCTTGGTATCACTGACTTGTAAGAAAGCCATGAGATCACCTGACTTGGTTCGAATGGTTCGAATGTTTTGTACCTCAATGAGAATGCGTACCTGCTCTCCTTGTATGAGTTGAGAAATTGGTTGGATCTCGTAGGGACTCGTTTGCCCAATCGCAACCAATGGGTGGGTACTGAGTCCGATCCCAATAATGGCCTCTTCCTTCTCATATTTTTCAGCCTGGCTAAAGTCCTCTGCTTCTGTCCAGGAATAGTTAGAATCTGCAAATAAACTACCTAGCTCATCAGCAAAGACAAACAAATTCGGTAAATTGTGAATCACCTTGCGCCTATTTTTTTCAAAAATGTCAAACAATCCAAGTTCCACTAAAGGTGTTAACAAAGGCAATTTATGATACTGATTGGGGAGTCGTAAAATAAAATCTTCGACACTTTCAAAGGGGCGATTATCAATGATCCAATACGCTAAATCTCTCGGGAGTCCCTTGATATTTTTCATTCCCAAGTAGATTTTTCGATCCTGGAACTTATCTCTGTAAGGGATGGTGTTGATGGATAATGGCGCGACTTTAAAATCAAACTGGAGAGCATCTGTCAGATAATCGCTGCTCGAATAATTGAGCATGACATCAAAGAAAACATCTGGATAATGGACCTTGAAATAGGCCATCTGAAAGGCCAAGGCAGAATAGGCATAGGCATGGGAACGGTTAAACCCATAGCCTGCGAATTTTTCCATGATCGCAAAGACCTCTTTGGCTTTTTCTTCCGTATGCCCAAGTTTAAGAGCACCTGAGACAAAATCGTCTTCCATCTGATGCATTTCAGCTGCATTTTTTTTGCCCATAGCCCTACGTAAAATATCGGCTTTCCCTAGACTAAAGCCTGCAAAACGCTGGGCAACCTGCATGACCTGTTCTTGGTAGAGCATGATCCCATAAGTGGGCCTTAAGATTTCTTCAATAGCTGGATCTAAAATCTCAACTTTTTCTTGGCCGTGCTTTCTTTTGACGAAATTATCAATGTAATCACTAGCCCCTGGACGATTGAGAGAGGTGGTCGCTACCACTTCTTCGAAATGATTGGGTCTCACACGTCTCAAGAGGCGAATGGCTCCAGCCTGTTCAAATTGGAAAATCCCCTTGGTATCCCCAGCAGCAAACAAGGCCAAGGTTTCTGGATCTTCTAAATCAATGGCTTCAATCACGATCTCTTCTTGGTACTTTTCATAGACCGCTTCCTTCATTTTCTGAACAAAGGTTAAGTTTCGCAGACCCAAAAAGTCCATCTTCAATAGACCATTGGCTTCAACCGCATGAGCATCGTACTGGGTGACAAACATGTCTTCTCCATACTTGAGAGGAATGTGATCCGTCAAATCCTGATCACTCATCACAACACCCGCCGCATGGATCGAGGTCTGTCTAGGTTGGCCCTCAATTCTTTTGGCAATTTCAAAGCCACGTTCAAATTCTGCTCGGCTATGAATCACTTGTCGAAAAGCTAGATTCTGTTCATACGCGGTTGTCAGCGTATCCCTAAAGCCAATCCGCTTGGTAATGGAGGTTAATTCGTACTCTGGTACCCCAAAACGTTTAAAAACATCTCGAATGGCCTGTTTGGCCCCAAAGGTTGAAAAGGTCACGATCTGAGCCGCATGGTAACTCCCATAACGGTCTCTCACATAACGGATAAATTCTGGACGATAGATATCAGGAATATCAATATCAATATCCGGCATGGTATAGCGCTCCACATTTAAAAAGCGTTCAAAGAGGAGGTTCTTCTCCACTGGATCAATCCCTGTAATCTCCAGGGCATAAGCTACCAGTGAGCCTACAGCAGACCCACGCCCCATTCCCATATAATATCCCTGACTTCGTCCGAAACGAAGAAGATCCCAGACAATCAAGAAATAATCATCAAAGCCCATTTGGTGAATAATGTCTAATTCATGCTCCAGACGTTCTTGATAGACCGGACTAGTCAAGTTCTTTCGAAGAAGACCCGCTTGGGCTAATTCTCTCAGTTCCTCAACAGCTGGTTTCTGAGGATTGAAGCGAGGCAATTTCAACTGGGTATCAATGTCGTATTGAATTCCATGTACAAGGTTTTCCAGATTTGTGATGGCTTGAGGAAATCGCTCTGCAAAATCATTCTTTAAATCCTGAGGGGCTTTTAGGACTGTTGTCGGATCAATTGGTCCTGTTTCCGTTAAGCTTTGATTGTCCTTAATGGCTGCTAGCATCTGCATGGCTTCCATATCTCCCGCCTCAAAAAAACGCACAGTATGAAGAGGGAGCACAGGGTGGCTAAACTCTTGGACCGGCGTATCCGCAAAAACTCCGATGAAGTAATCTAGACTAAGCGGCAAGTCTCCACTAGCAAAAGGTGCAGGGACAATGACTGCTACTCCTTCTGTAAGGTGCTTCACATCCTCCCAATTGCTCTTCCCCATCATTTTGACGGTCGACATCTTCATCAGATTCTGGTAGCCCTTCGTTGACAGAGCGATCATCCGAAACGGAATTGTTTCATTGTCTACCTCTAGTCCAATTTCTAAACCGACCAAGGGGCTGAGCTTGTGGGCCTGACAGGCTTCGATAAATTCATAAGCTCCATACAAATTATCTACATCCATGATTCCCAATGCGTCATACCCCATGCTTTTAGCCACTTGGACATAGTCTTTTATGCTCACAAGGCTTTCCATAAAAGTATAGACTGATTTGGTATCTAGCTGTGCAATCACTGTTTTCTCCTCCCTCACTTGTCTATTTTTGGGACTCTTTTTTGTACAAAAAAACACCACTGCTACACAATGATGTCTCAACAACGGAAGACATGGGATTCGAACCCACGCACGCTTTTACACGCCTACCGCGTTTCCAACACGGCCTCTTAAGCCTCTTGAGTAATCTTCCATGAATAAAAATATGGAGCCGGTGGGAGTTTCTAAAACTCAATTATATCGCTGTTTTTAGGTTTTAGGGTCTGTTTTAGGTACTGACTTCTAAAACTTTCACGGCTCATCATTTGTATTACTAGTTTAGCATAGGTTCCAAGAAAGTTCAAGCTTAATTATAAAAGAGATATAGAATGAAGCTATTTAATAGGAAAAAATCTTTTATTTTTTTTAAAAAAAGTTAGTAAAATCTCTTGATTTAATACAACTTTAGTTGTATAATATATACATAAGGTTAAGGAGGAAACCTTAGACAAGGAAACTAAAGAAAGGAAAAATAAATGTTAAGGCGAAGAAAAAAGCCAATCAAAGCTAAGACGAATAAGCTAGTAGTCAAAATCAACTTGTTCATCATAAGCATTGAGTGGCACATCGAATTCGGATAGTGAGCAATCACTATCCGCCCCTTAGTGGGGCTTGCTTTAATTATAACAGGTATCGTGATGAAAGTAAAATTTAATGTTAAAAAAACCACAGCTAGAGAAAAACTTGAGTTTATTTTAGGGCTTCTGTTGATCGTAGTGATCATTTGGTTTTTTGTGAGGTAAATATGTTAGTTGATATCAATGCTATTAAATGGCTGCTAGAAAATGCCACAGCCTATTCTATTAGTAAAAATTGTGGATTATCCACCCAAGCTGTAGACAAATATAAGAATGGTATTTCTGATATTATGAATATGCGTTTGAAACACGCAATTAAAATGACAGAATACGCCAATCAGTTAAAAAACAAAAAGTGATGGTTATTTAATCATCACTTTTTTGATGTAAAGACCCATTGCTTATAGCAGAGAATCAAAAAAACATAGTCATTCGATTGAGGTTACAACGGACAATTTTAATAATTGCCGTTATAAGCACAATAAAAAAAGCCCTCCCAGATTTGGGAGGGTGTGTGTCTTATTATTATAGATTATAGCGTTTCAGGCCACGGATCGTCCGTGGTATAGGACATACTGGTAAATCGTATATCGCCGATATCGCGATCCGTCGGCACTGGATCGTCAAACTGTAAGCGAATTTGACTACCGTCAGACGAGCCAGCAACATAGTATGTACCGTAGCGCTTACCGTGATCGTCTGTGATAACTCCCAGCTTTGATCCTGTAGGTCTAAAGCCAGTCGGCAATCCACCGACGTTTAAGATTACGACATTTCGCTCTCTATCAGAACCTTGTGGGACATACCCCGGTGCGCCTCTGCGCTTGATACCAAACCAGCCCCACGATAGACCACCAAAACTAATTTCTACCGTAGCATTAATACGTCTAAACTCGACATACGATGCCCCTTGTGTAGAATTTATATTTCTCGGTCTATGTTTCACTTCTCCATATAAAACAGTCCAAGCAGTTTGCCCAGTCCCAGCGGATTTTTTTATCCACTTGATAGCTCCGTTCTTGGCCGTGGTGTCCGTATAGATTGTGCCAATATCAGCATTTAGATTGTATGGGAAGCCTTGGCCTTTTAGCTCTGTGCTTGTGCCAGTTCCAGATCCGACTGAGCGTTTCAGCTCTTCCAAGTCATTCTTGGTTGCGAGCTGACTAGTGTCAATCGTTGGCAATTTTGAGCGTGTGACAAACGGATCACCACCGTTTTGCAATTTTGTATCGATGAGAGCGTCCAGACCGAGGTCTACGTGCTTCTCCTTGATATTCGTGGTCATCTGCGCTTGTAACGTGGCATAGGTTGGAAACAACTCGTAAGCTTTGGAAGTTTGCAACGCTCCGCCTTGATTAGCTTGAAGCGTCCCAATATCACGACCAATGGATTCTATAGCTTTCTTTAATTTATCCATTCAGCACCTCCTTAGAGGGTATTTTTAGCCGTTGTATAGATTTGTACGAAGTCAGTATTTTCAAGGTCAGTGAATTTTTGGCCAAGCTCTGTCATTTTTGAAACAATCGCACTGTCTGGGTTTTCGCCCGCTTTGATCTTATCTGCGATTTCCTTGAGCGTGTCGAGTTCTTCTGGTACACCTTCACCAAGGATTGCCGTTTTCACTCCTTGGATAGCCGTGTCCAGTTGTTGTTGTGTGATTCCGCCTTGTCCGATTTCTGACTTGTCAGCCTTGTTGGCAAGCGTAGTCTTGATTTCCTTGACATCAGCACCGACAGCTTGTGCAAATTGCGTTAATTTTTCTGTGTTTAAAGTCATGTTCTATCCTTTCAAATTTTAGCTAAATTATATAGTACAGTAAGGTCTGGTAGTTCTTCCGCTTGTGGACCGTTTGGATGCTCTGCGATATATTTGTCGATTTCAGTTTTGACATCGTTTCTTACAAGCGAAAGGACTTCCTCGCTTGTAAATTCGTCTGCTGAACGGGTAATGTCCAAGCGTGTCGAGCGGTCACTTGGGAAGATATAGCCATCGCAAACAACTTCGACCAGATAAGACCCAATCGGGAGGGGCTTGCTTATTTTAAAAGTAATTTTTGATTTGTCTACTGTACTTTCAAATGTAGCCTTTCCTTTTTGATTAAAGATCCGGATTGTAGCATTTTTGCCGTTTAGATCGTTGATTGGTTGCATTTGCTCATCTAGTAGCTCATAACCAAATAGAGAGGCGGAGTCGCCTTGCTTGACGACCGCCCCTCCTTCGAATTGTTTGAGGTTTGTAGAGTTTAATCTCAATTGTCTACCTCCTTTTAGTTTTAGTTTCCTGTTTGCCCCTGTGTAGCTTGTGCACGTTCTTCAATAGCCTTAACCACTGATGCACTGGCTTCTTCAATCGCTTTAGATACTTCTGCGCTATCTCGTGATTGGCTGTCAAGGAAACGTATAAAATCTCCATCGTCAAGCTTCAAATGCTTAGCCCCGTTTGATTTTAATTCATCAACCGTCCCCATGCTACCAATACCGAATACTCGACCATTAACAACTCCGACATATCCTTGCTTTCCGCTTGTGCTTCGTACTACAAAATTCATATCTTCTTCCTCTTCTTTCTTGCTTAATTCGCTTCCAATAATAACCACATTTTTATCCAGGCCGCCCGCTAGACCTGTGCTAGTAAATTGCCACCAGCGGGTATGATCCATACTTGGATACACACCCCAATAAGGCTCTGGACGTACCTCGTAATCGGGGTAAGCTGCAATCCAAAGACTATTAGGATATTTAGCGGTAATCTGCTCTACATAGATATTAGCCAATGTGTACGGCTTATAACTGTAATAGATAGGCTCAAACCCGTTCGACTTGCAAATATCCATAAATGCCAATACAGCGTTGGTATTGGCTTGTTTATCACCGCTTGCCCCATCTTCATAGTCACACACTAGGTAGCGTGGACGTGATGGCAGGTTAGCGATGAAATAGTTAGCTTCAGCTTGTGCTGTCGCTACATTGCCACCAAAACGGGCAAAGTGATAGTAACCAATGCAGTTGCTTGTATTTGTCTGCTGTGTTGCTACTGGACTAATCCAACCGACACCCTCAGTTACCTTGATGATGGTATTGTTAGTTCCCGATGCCTGACAGATACCAGTCAAATCTGATGACTGATAAGCCGATACATCGATAAAGTAATCACCCTTACCAAGTCCACCCGATTCACTTTCAGAATCATCAAATGGCAATTCAAACCAACCAACCATCCGCTGACTTGGTGCGTTCCAGTCGACATAGCTAAATGTCCCATCGCTCGATAAATTCCTACGTACTCTGCGAACCCATCCGCCATTATATAAGGCATCTGAATTTCCATCTATATTTTGCTCTGTCGTGGTAACAGTACCGTCTGCGTGTTCTGCGACCACAAAGCCGATATGCCCAAATGCATGATTTGGAGAGCAATCAGAAACGAATACTGAGCCGACAGGAGGGTTATTAGAGCCGTTAAAGCGTGTTACCTTAAGTCCTAATGCAGAAGCTCTGTCCAGTCCGTTGATAGCGTTTAAGTAGCTAAAATTGAGATTGTACAATCCTTGATATTGTAGAATGTTGTCAATTAATGCCACACATTGCCCGCCATAAGGATTGGTCGGAACGGTAACACGTTGATTGACTACGCTATCTAGCGTGTCTAGCAATTGTTTTCGAGTAGTCAAAAGACCGCCTCCTTTTATTAATCTTGGTTAGGTTCTTCATATCCTAAAGCTCGTGTACTATCGCTCAATCCTGTTGTAGTAGGGTCATTGACGATCCCAACAAGCACAAGGAAGGCAAATAGTACATTGATAAATACAAGGACTTTATCAATCGTTTGGCCAAATTCCAATTTGATGCCAAAAATGTCAGCAAAAGCTTGGAATAGCAAAGCCAAGGCTGGCACAAGGGCAAGCCAAAAGTTTTTGTTTTTCAAACGTACATTCCAGTTGATTTTCATAATGTTACCTCTTAATTATTTTTTGTTTTGAATTAGTGCTTTAAGCTCTTTCATATCCTCGCTCAAGGCTTTGACCTGCTCTGCGAGGATTAATAGAGACTTATTTTGTTCATCATGGTTGTCGAGTCGTCTCACTGCTGTCAGACGGAAGTCACGCATGTTTTCGATATCTTTCTCGATAACGACCATGCGTTTCTCTTGTGCAACGACACTTCCTTTAAAATTTCCATAAATTCCAAGGAGGACACCGACAAATCCGATGATCATGCTGATGTCCTCTGGTGTAAAGTGGATCATAGATCACGCCCCTCTCTGATTAAAGTGTTGGTTGTGGTGCGGCTGTAGCCACTGGTTGAGTTTCAAGATCTCCACTTGGTTGTGCTGGCTTTTCTTCCTTCTCTTCTTTTGGTTTAGTCCATTTCCAGATACCGATTTTACCATTTTGGTAAAGACTGTTTAATTGATCTAAGGTTTCGCCTTGGTAAGTAAATGGTTCGGTCACTTGGATCATGACACGCTTACCTTCTCCAAATGCTTCTGTGTGGTTCGGATCTTCAATCGTAAAGATCTCTTGTGGTTGATATGTTTTACCAACTTGTCCAAGATCTACTAACTCAAGTCCACGCTTAAAGATTGTAGGATCCATTGGATTGTCAATATCTGTTACACGAGCTAAAAGATTCCAATCAGCAACGTCCTTGATCTTCTGGATTTGATTGGCTTTTTCTTCGTTATCCTTAGTAAGAGCTTGAATCTTGGCGATAGCATCATTGTTAGCTTCGACAGATTTGTCTAACTCTTTCTTGATGGCTACTACTGCGCCAGATGTGTCAAGTTCCATGCGGACGATGTTCAATACTGCTTCGATCAATGCAGCATCATCTTCGGTCATGCGGTTTGTTGGCAAAATTTCCTCAAAGACACGGTACGGGAAGCCTTGCTTGATTGCTACCTTGGTAGTGTTAGCTACTGCATCGTATGATTTAAATTGTACTTTGTAATCCATTATTTAGTTACCTCGTTTTTGTTTTTAATTTCTTCGAATAGATCCTTCAAATCTTTGTCAGACTCTAGGACAGAGCGATAGCTTTCAACTTCCTTAGCAAGTTGAGCTACTTGTGATTGCAGGTCAGTTAAACGAGCCTTAAACTCGATTTCACCAAGCGTCTTGTCACTCAATTGCTTATTCAATTCAGCAACCATTGACAGTAAAATGTTTTCGTTCATTTGTTCCTCCGTAATTATTAAATATGAGGTCTACTATAACCAAAATTGTTAAGAAACCCTTGTATAACGGTTTTCATGGCCTCTGTCATACCTATTTGGCCAAGGGCATGCGCCCATAATTTCCATAGAGCAGCAACGCTATCATCTAGACGGATAAATTCGGTCGGGGTGTCTGTATCTGACTTTGTTTTTTTAGGGATAACAAAATGCCTGCACCAAATTTCTGAGTTTTTGCTCCAAGTACCCGGGGTTAATCCCTGTGTTACTACACTAAAATTCCAGCCATCGTCGCCCGAAGCGTGACGCATGTGGTTGTAGTCTCCATATTGAAAAATTTTATCAACTCCATTGTTCGAATTATTGTCGATCACAATTCCTGCAAAAGAGGTAGAATTCCAATTTTTTGAACCATTCCGATTGCTACCAATGATTGTCTTTGAATGCTTCTGATTCTGTTCGACACTGGACTCATATCTTATAAATTGTGCTGGATATCCTGCATCTTCTCGTATGATAGCCGCTGTGTTATTTGACATAGTTAATTGATTTTTAACTAGATCAAATACAAGAGAGCCATCTGATGACTGTATACGATCTCCTGTAAAACGATTTGCAGCAATATCAATCGAATCAAGTTGTGTGATAAAGGCTTTTTGGGCCATTAATTCCCTGATGAATGCCTGATTAGTTACCAACTTGTTGATCATGGCAGAATCTACTAGCATTTTATCAGCCGTTACTGAGTTTGAGGCTAAAATCGGTGTGGTGACTGATCCAGCCTTCATGTGCCCAGTTTCCACGCTCTCGCTTGCAATGTGACGACCCAAAATAGATCCATCGACTACCATGTCCCCTTTCACCTTGATCAATTGAGCGATTAAAGCAATAGAGTCTGGTTCTTGGACCATTAGGGAGCTGATTGTTTTCCCATTGATGCTCTTGCCGGTGCCAAAGGAAATTTGACTTGGTGTGATTTGGATATCTGTTTTTCTCACCATATCACCAATTTGATTAGTGATTGTTGTGAACTGTCCATCCACTGTCTGCTTGTATTCAGCTAGTTTAGTTTCAATCACGGATGAGCCATCATCTGTTGGCGGTTGGTAGGCTCTCTTGATAGATCCTTCATACACATCAATGTCCCCAAAATAGAGACTTGCTGGCTGTCCGTTTGAGGTTCCAGCGTTGTCAAATCGCAAAAAAGCTTCATCGTAGTCTTCGGAGTTGACCGTGAAATAGTAGCGTGTGATTCGATCTTGTGGGATAGCGATCTTGTCAGCAAGAGTGAAAACTTTTGAAAAGTTTGCCGTCTCGCTTTTTTTTCGTGCCAAAAAGTAGAATGTGGCATTTTTAAGATTGTCTGATCCAATTGCATCAAATGAAATTGTGTATGTGGTATTCCTCTTGATGTTAAAGCGTTGGGATGCTGCTACTTTAGTAGTGTCACTTGCATTTTCAATCTTAAAGAGTTTTCTGGATTCATTGTAGTAGAGTGGATTAGTTGAAACCGTTACTATTGGAATCAATCCTGGGTCATAATACCCCCAACCTTCTACATTTTGGGGATTACCGCTGTTTCTTAGCAGGTTCTCTCCTGCTTGCACAATTTCATCGAATCTTCTTGTGATTCCAGCTACATCTTCCGTATATTGAGACTTGGCAACATATCCTTGTTCTAAAATCTGTCTGGTTGATTTTACAGCGTCCACAGCAGCCTTTTCAGAGTATGTCAACATGCGCTGTTCAAGTTCACCACTTGGACCGGTCTTTGTCTCTAATTTAGTTAATTGAGTGGATAGGCCTTCAACTGTCTTCTCAAAAGTGGCCTGTGCTTGCTCAACTAGATAATTTTGATCTTCTGGAGCAGGTTGCCATTTGCGGTCATTGCTTCCTTCGTAAAAATCCAGTTCAGTCATGAACATTCCGGACCATCCAGATGGATTGCCTTGGTATTCAAAGAGCAGATAACCTTCATCAAAAGCTCCTGTGTTAAAGCTGAATGTTTTTTTGATAGCTCTGTATGAGTTAAACGCTGGTGATCCAGTTTTGTCAAAAATTACCTGCTTTTCGTCAAAGTCACTAATAGACCCTTTTCTGCGTTTGCAAAAAGTGATCTTGACCCTTGCAGTGTTGGCATCAAAAGCTATCAAATTAAGCATATAATTTGTATTTCGTTTGATGATAAAGCGTGGGCTGTGAACAGATGCGCCATTACTCAATAGAAACATGCGTTTCTGTCCGTTGAAATAGAATTGGTGAGCAGAGAAGCTCATTCGTCCATTTGTTTCAGTCCAATATTTCAGCCCCTCATCTGCTCTGGAATTTCGGAGCATGTTAGGACCACCACTGACACCAATTGTGGTGAACTCTTCTTTGATACCATTCACTGTCTGCTCAACATAAGAGCGATCTGCCTTGCCATTTGTGACATTGGTCAGGTCAGAGATGGCTTTTTCTGTGGTCTGCTCAAAGCGTGATTGCGCGCCTTGGATCCCAACAAATTGGCTTTGCGTTTGAGCCTTGAAATCATTGATCAACTTCTGGATATCAGCATCGCTAGTCTTTAATTGATCAGTAGTAGTTTTCAAACCTTGCATCTTAACTTCGATGCCATTGTACTGAGCTTTAAACTCTTCTACAATTTCATTCTTGTTTGCTTGGTTTGCTGCTGCGATCTTCTGAGTGACTTGTGCTGAAATTTCTTGCTTGACTACTTCAGCTTGCGCTTTGGCTTGTTCGATCCCATCTGTGATTTTATGTTCCAGCTCTTTTGCTTGCTTGTCATACTCAGCATTAGCATTATCTACAAGCTTCTGCACTTTCGCTTCGTATTCAGCATCATAAGACTTCATTTTCTTATCAACGGAATCGTTGACCATTCCCGAAATAGAGTCTGCTAAAGTTCTGGCAACTTCACCGAAACCGATGCTGACAAGTTTGATGCTCATTGGATTAAACTTGTATTTCGTGATCTTTTTACGCAAGTCTACATCATAGTCCTCATGGAAGAGGCTCACAATGTCAAACATGTGTACTGGTTGATCTGCCTGACCTACAACATCAATCTCAAGGCTTTCTTCGATCATGTCGCACAGAGTTTCACGGAAATAGCGCTTTCCGTATTCCTCAAGTGTTTTTTGATCCACTACATCCTGATCTTGTACTTCCATATCTGCTTCATAGATATGTTTGTATTTATTGATCAGTGGGCTATCGATGGTCACAGTTAGGATCTGATCTTTCTTTCCTTCCTCGTGGGCTTCGATAACCTTTTTAAAATGGATCCGTGTTCTCAACTCTTTAGTGGATTTCGATTCTTGAAACGACTTCATGTTTTTCTTGTAGGCAAACAATGATTCGTTTTCGATTCCACCATTTTCTAGCAATCGGACACTGTACTTATCCCGGACAAGGTCTCCACCCCACTGCCCAACGATAGAGTGCTTGTCTTTGGCCAAGGCTTCCATCGCTGAGATATCTTTAAGATTGAGGGTGTGTTTTGACATCACATCGGAAAAAAATGTGAATGGTGTTTCTCGTTTAAATCCGGCAACAAGCGCATTCATTACGGTTGCTCCATTAACACGATCGACATTGATCTTGTTGATAGAATAACCATTTAACAATGTAGCTACTTGATTGGCGTATACTGTGACATATCCGTGTTGCTTTTCGACTTCAAAGATAGTAAAGTACTGTTCTCCGTGCAAGTCATCAGCAACTAATTCTGTTTCCGGAATTAACAATGCCCATTTGGGGTCTGATGTGGGAAATTTAAAGGTAAGCTGATAGGTGCTGTTAGCTTCCTGGACGATTTCAGAGCTAAAAGCTTCGTTAAGAGGGAAATTACCCTCTTGCAGATAGATCATACTTTATACCTCCAGTTCCCTTTGATTGTGATTTTTGAAACCGTTCCTGAAACTGCAATCCCAGACATACCTGGAGCAATTTCGAAGAAACCGCCTCGTTTTCTCAATGTATTTTTCAGATTTCCATTTTTGTCGTAAACATTTTGTTTTTTGTGACGACAGTCAATTGTTGCCTTTGTATCAATCGTGAGTTGCATGGTTTGCTTCCCAATGGTTAGAGAGACATCACCATTGCCCTCGATTGTAATGACAGGTTCAGAATATACCGTTCCTGGATTGTTTACTGTGCCGTTACCTGCTAAAATGACTGCAGCATCATTATTTAAGTAACGGAATGGATGCATCTTTAACTTGATTTCTAAAGTCCAAGCATGCAAGCCGTTTTGTTTAAATGATGCGCTCTGGAAATCAGCATAAAAAATAGAGCCTGGCCGATGACTAAACTCTATTTTATTTTCTTCCGGCTTGAATTGATTTACAATCATTTCGATTTCGCTTGTTTTGACAACGTATAAGCTTACTGTCTTATCGTACCCATCATAAGCTCCATCGTAGAGATTATAATCTCCATTGGCTCCATAAATCGTATTTGATTCGACCCTTGGTGTGGCCGTCTGGTCTTCTCCGAAATCCGTCACATAGCAGTTTGGGATTGATCCAGTGTCAAATCCATTTATAATCATGTTAAACATTAGATTCCCTCCCTAGCCATGATTTTAGAATATCTTTGATAGCTGTTTTGTGCTAAAACATCACCGTCCAGATAGGTTTCTGACGGTTTTTCAAGGATAGCAGTAAGGATCTTTTCTAAACTTGCTCTCAGAATTGCGATCTCAGCAACGATATTTTCACCAGTGTAGCTGTTTCCTGTGGATGTTTCTTTAAATAAAAATTGCTGGCTTGCATTTTTCATTTCTCGCAAGAATTTGGCATCTTCCGGAATTCCGACCCCTGTTGCATATCTTGGGAAGCCAAGATTTTTCATCAGTCGCTTAGTTCTATCAGCTCGCAATACTTTTGATCCACGAGGCAGGTTGAGGACAACATCCCGTCCATCTGGTATAAACGAGCTTCCATCTGGTAAAGTTACCATTTCTTTATAGACCGCATTCCGTTGGTCATTGACCATTGCAAGTCCACCTTCGTGGTAGTCTGTACCATCTTTAAAACCAATCGCGGCTGCTGCTCCACCAATCATCCGCCTTACGACATCAATGTATACTGTCTTACCTTGAACGCTATTGATATTTGATTGAGCGCTCCAAACAGGGCCTGCAGTATTATCTTGTGCATTGATGCCCTTGATAGGACTTGGAGTGCTATTCCAAGCGTTTTGATTTTCAATAGCTTGCCGTGCAGCAGTTATCGCACCAGTTGGATCACCCAACTGCGGTTTAACTGGACTAGGTGTACTATTCCACTCTTGCTGTTTAGCAATTGCTTGGTTAGCAGCGTTAGTTGCGTTACTTGCATCGGCAGTAAATTGTTTTGTAGGTACTGCGAATCCGTTATACAATCCCAAAGCGCCCATAGCTTGGTTAGTTCCAAGGGTAACACCGTCTGGAGTTGCAATCAAATCCGTCTTGTGGTCAGTTGGTAACGTTAAGATGCTAGACATCGCACTAGCGATAGCGCTCTTGGTCTTATCTTCTGCATCTAAATTAACTACGTGGGCCATACCAGTTAGTGAGTCGACTGCTAGTCGTACACGTTCAGCCTTGTCGCTCGCAGCATCCTTTAAGATGAGTTCTTTCTGCTCTGGTGTGAGTGTGTTCCAGCGTTCGATGATTGCTGTAGCACGTTCACCAGATGAGAGAAAGTCAGTGTTCTTCATCAAGAGTTCCTTGACTGCCGCTGGCATTGCGTTGTACTGTTCCAGCAATGTTTTACTGTCAAGGACGGCTTTCATACCTTGGTTGTTACCGACTACTAACTCTTTCTCTTGTGGGGTTAAGCTATCCCACTTACCAACCTCAACCAGCGCTTGTCCGATCGTCATCTTAGCGTTAGTCTCAAGGTTTGCGTGCTTGAGGATAAACTGCATATTCTCCCAGCCATTTTCGGCTTGGAGTGCTTTAGTTACTTCCTCTTGTGCATTGGTTTTGACTTGCCCAGTCTTAGCATCAAATACCAATCCATTCCATAGGTTGTTAGCATCTTTGGTCTCCTGCGACATATTTTGTACGCTTTTAGCGACCATACCAGATGAACGACCTACGATGTCAGCAAATTGGTCTGCCTTGGCCATCATCTTGTCATAATCAAGTCCAAGCTCTGCCCAATCCTTGCGCATCTGGTCAAAGTACATCTTACGTTGTTCATCGTTACCGAAGTTAAGAGGTACTTTCTTACTCCACTCTTTTTGAAGTTCTGCATACTCACGGCCATAGGCTTCCATTTTGGTCTTGTGTTGGGCATTTAATTTTTCCATTTCCTTATTGTATTCGGACTGGCTATAAATTCCCTTTTCGTGAGCATCTTTCAATGCAGTCACTTGCTCATCGTAGAGTTTCTGTTCCTCTTTGAGCCATTTAGCTACGACTCCTGTACCTTTACGTAACTGCGTTTCATTCAGATCACTGATCTGGCCATTCATGGCTTTCACAATTGCGGTACGTTCATCGGCAGAATACTTCTGCAATGACAATTGCTTATCAATAAATTGATTTTCGTAGTCAGAAATAATCGCTTGTTCTTCGCGAGTAATCTTTCTGTGTTGGTCAGATGCATTTTGATAAATCTGTACAATCTCATCTGTCATCGACTGGATGTTTTTCTTTTGCTGTTCTGCTTGCGCTACAGCACGTTTTTGGATTGTTTCATTCGCACCAACCTTTTCAAGCCCTTTAAGAGTTTTCTCAAGGTCTTTGTCAATCGCTTTCTGGATATCATCGGCAAGCCCTTGCACACTCTTACGTACATTTTCAACCGCTTGTGCGCCACCTTGCCCAAAGCCTACGGTAGCTTGATGCACTTCATCGACTTTGGATTTTAACCGTGATAATTCTTGGTCTTGTAGCTTGCTTACGCTTGTACCCCACGTTTGAGTGCGTTCGTTTGCGTCTGCCATTTCTTTTGCTACTGTAGCAATCACACCAACAGCAACACCGCCTATTAGGACTCCCCAGGTGACAGGGTTCCCAAGCAGTGCGATCCCTTTTGCTAATAGACCAGTAGAAGCTACTGCACCTTCTGCAGCAGTGCTAGTTGCAGTGATTCCGGTTGTTGCAGTTTTAAATGCAGAAGAAAGACTGCTACCTTGTTTAAATAGTTGGAATGTCTTGCCTAATACAGAAAGCCCACCACCGACTTTACCAATACCTTGAGTGAGGAAGCCGATACCTTTAGTGATTCCTCCGATAACTCCGATACCTTTGCCAAGGATTGATAAGGCTGGACCTGCGCCTGCTGCAAGCAATCCCCATTTAATGATATTTTGCTGTTGAGACTCGCTCATTTCACTAAAAGCCTTGGCCATGTCAGCCAGTTTTGAAATCCATGGTTTCACAGCCTGCAAACCTGAATTCATAGCTTTTAACAATGGACCACCAAATTCAATTGCCAGATCAGTCACCTGGTTCTTAAAGATCTTCAACTGGGATTCTGTTGTCTCGTAACGTTTCTTAGCTTCGTTTGTGAGAGCTGTATTTTCTTTCCACGCACTATTTGACCTACGGACAGCGTCTCCCATCTTATCCGATGCAGATGCAAGAGATTTCAGCATATTACCTTGACGAATACCTGTCATTCCAAGTTCATCAAGAATACCGTCCATATTCTTGCCTTCATCGTGTGCACGTTGTAGACCTTTAATAAAGGCTTGCAATGCATCTGCTGGTTTTTGTTTCCAAGCTGTAGAGAATTGCTCTGCCGTCATTCCTGCAGTTTGTGCGATCACTTCTAATTTCTCTTTCGCACCTTTACCAACACCAGCTACTGCCTTACCGATACCAGTAAGGGTCTGGTTCATCGCAGTTCCCCCTGCTTCTGCTTCGATACCTACACTACTCATCGCAGTCGCAAGACCAAGAATTTCTGGTGTAGTCAAACCAGCTAGCTTACCGCCTGCTGCCAAACGGTTGGTCATTTCGACAATATCACGCTCTGTTGTGGCAAAATGGTTGCCAAGATCTACTACTGCTGATCCAAAATGCGCAGACCAGGTACCCAGATCTTTCCCAGAAACTTGCATGATATTCCCGATTTTAGCAATTGATGATGCTGCTTCTTCAGAACTTAAGTTTGTAGAGACACCAAGATTGATCATGGTCTTAGAAAAGTCCTTGATTGCTCCAATTGGTACCCCTAATTGTCCAGCTGCTTCCGCAACGTTTGCAATTTCAACTGCACTTGATGGCATTTCTTTTGCCATCTCACGAATACTAGCAGATAGTTTATCGAACTGTTGCGGTGTTCCATCTACAGTCTTTTTGACTCCTGCAAATGCAGTTTCATAGTCGATTGCAGCTTTTAAGGCAAATCCAGCACTTGCAATCAATGGAGCTGTTACTCCTTTGGTTAGTGTCCCTCCAAAGTCAGAGACATTTTTTCCAAATTTTTGGATATTGTCTCCACTTTTAACCAAATTCTTCCCAAGGGCTTCCATTTTACCTGAAAAGCTATTTTCACGTCCAACAGCTTTCAAGGCTTGCTCTACTTTGTAGAGTTGTCCTTCCATTGCTGATAATTTTGCATTTTCTCGCTCAATATCAGCAGCGGCTTTGTCAAATTTAGCAGATCCAGGATCAAGTTTATCGAAGTTCTGCTTCATCTGATCGAGTACTTTTTTTTGCGCTTCAATGGCCTGTCCTAAAGACTTATATTTTGCTTTTAGGAGTTCTGTACTCTTACCATTGTTTTTCAATGTGCTATCGAGCGCTTTGACATTATTTTGGAAATACTTCACAGCGTTCTTTGCACTTGTTAAGCTAGGATTGAACTTTGACACGTCCAGCCCTAGTTCTATATACATTTGTCCTAGTGGCGTTCCACCTGCCATTTTTCCTCCTTTTACAAACAAAAAAGCCCAAAGAGGCTTTATGCTTCCATTTCTCCAAAAATGTCAGCCAGATCTAAAGACGCATTTTCGGTTTGATCTTTATCAAGATCAATAATTCCGATCAGATCTTCCCAGCTTAATTCCATCACATCATGGACATTCATGTTATATGGTCCATCAGCAACTTCCTTAACGAATTTGTAGAAACGTTTTAATGCGTTTTTAGGATCTATTTTTTCCCCTTTGGGTCTACATCACCCACAAGATGAGCATAGATTTCAGTGAACACTTCAATGATTTTTGCGAAATCAGTATGTTCTAGCAATTGCTCTACTGTCACATTTTCAAATAGTGACGCAATGAAGCCTAATTGTTGATCCAATTTTTCAACTTCTGTCTTATCTGATGTGAGTGAGTCGTTTAGTACAAGGTAATCACGATAATCACGAGTAGTAATTTCTTTACTAGAGTATAGTACATCTTCTCCAGCATCATTCTTCATGGTAAATGTAATTTTTGACATTGTTTGCCTTTCTATAATTAAAAAAGCACCGAATGGTGCTTATTTCATTTTGTCCAAATTTTATTTAAAAATTCAATTTTATTAACATCATTATTGGAATTATCTTTGTTCATTGCATAGACTATTGCGATAGTTGCCTTTCCTCCAGCTCTAATCACAACACTTTTTTTAGATTGGACTGCAACAGTGTCGTCATTAGTGATTACAGAATCGTATGCAAGATAATTCCCTTTATCATCACTTACAAGTATTTTACCTGGATTGATTTCAATGTTCGAAGAATCATTGTTTGTAATGGCTAGCGTTACTGTGACTGGTATAAAGCTGTTTGAATCATGTTCCATAGCCAGCATGCCAGACGTTTGCTTTTTTGGTTCGTTGATTGTGATTTGAGTTTTGTCGAAAAGAACTCCGTCCCCAAATTTGTAGCTAGTCAATGAATTCATTCCAAGAACGAAATCATTTGCTTCCAGAAATAAATCGTGATCTACGTTTGATACGTATGTAGAGAGCTTATCTTTTACCATGACAGCTCTGTCCTTCTCTTCCTTTACGCTCTCTAATTCCTTGTGTGTCTTAGAAAGTTGATTGTTGGAATTTACGAGCATAATAGCAAGTACAATGGAAACTAGAGTGATCATAATTGTTAATGTTATTAAAACTGTATTTTTCTTATTTTTCATAACAAAACCTCCACAACTTATTATATCAATAATTGTAAAGGTTTACAACGATATAAAGATAAATAAAGGGGCTGAATGCCCCAATTATTATCCTGCTGCTGCCATACCGAGTTTTGCTTTCAATTTCTTGATTTTTGCTTCATCGCTACCAAAGTACATTGTACCGTACTTGTTCTTGGTTTGCTCATCAGTGCTTGCGCCTGCAGCGAATGATACATCTGTAGTAGCAAGCTCATCAGCTTTATCTTTGATCGTGTTAAGATCGATTGCATCCATTGACAGATTTCCTTTGTAGAATCCATAGTAAGCTCCACCACCATCTGGAGTGTTTGATTCGAGCAAGATAGCGACATCTTTTGAAACTGTGTCAGCCCCAAAGTCAAGGATGTCATCATCGTTTTCATAGCCGAGAGCTTTAACGTAAAGCGCTACTGGAATGTCCAAGAGACCAAGATCTACTTTGACATCTCCAACCCCACGGTTGTTTACATGGTAAGCGATGTTGCTTCCGAATGTTTTTGTAGGGTCAACAGCAAGACCGGAGATTTTTGCGGTTTGAGTCGCACCTTCTCCTTTTTTACCTTGGATGATAAAGAGGTTTTCTCCCTCTGTGATGGTTTGATTCCCATCCAAAATTCGAACTGTAAGGCTTTTAAAACCAACTGTAGCAGTTCCTTGTTTTTGTTGTGTCATATTAAATTTCCTTTCTAATAATCGTCATACAGCTTGCTCTTCCCTTTGTAAGTTCTAGCATCTGCATAGCGTTTGATTTCAGGGATCCATTCATCTAGACCCCCAGCGATTTGATAGAATCCTTGTGACTCCATCACCTTTTCGACTAACCCTTGCAATTTTTTGCATTCAATTCGGTTTGTCGATTCGACATTGATTTGATAAAGAAATGTTTTTGAAAAGCTTGTATTACTTCCCTGGTCACTTTGGATAGGTGGCCCTAGTGGGATAATAACAATACTCGTCTGATCTGTTGGTAAAGTTTCAGGACGCTCAAATGATTTGATAGTGATTTTAGAAAGTTCCTCATCGCTCATCAGAGCATCATATATTTCTGATATCTTGTCTTTAATCATCCAAGCCCTTCTCCTTTCAATTTAGTTGCTAACCTATATTTGAATTTTTCTTTGTTGGCTTCCGAAAATCTTCGGATAACACCGAATCCCCTTGGATGGGCCTTTTTTGCATATCCGAATTCATTCAAATGCTCCAACCTCCAACGTGAACCAGCACCAAAACCAAGCTTAACCATTGGCACTCCTTCAAAAGCACCCGTTACATTTCCGACTGTTGCGCTTTCGATTGTTTCTCCGGTTTTTCTGAAAACCTCTAGAGCTACTTGAAAGTCTTCAAGCGTTTCAGTTGCTGCGCCTTTCAAAGCTCTATTCGCAGACCTTCTCACTTTCGCATCGCCAAGCTTTGCTTCTAAATTTCGGATGACTTCATCGAAGCCTCTTAATGTAGCGCCACTAGTCATTTGATCCACCAATAACAACAATTAAATAATCACGGTTGTCATAATCGGGACGAACATCAATGATCTGCCATTTTTTATTTTCTAATCGGTGATCATTCACTTGTACAAAATGCTTATTGTCAGGTTGATAACTTGTTAAAGGATCTCTTATTTTTAAGGTCATCTTTGCAGTCATTGATTTTCCTGTTGAAATTTCGATATCCTTTAAACTAGGTGAGTAAACTTTAGCAAATGTATAAAATACTTTTTCAAAGCTCACATCCCTGCCATCTAATCCTTCAAGTACTTTTGAGTTATAAAACTCCACAGGAGTTCTTAATTCACTTGTATTGGTTTCTGGTTTCTTGTATTTAAACTCAGGCTTATTCATCTTCCACAACTACATCTTTGCTTAGATTGTTCGAAGCTACTAAATCGTATTCTTTAACAAAATCAGGTAATTTCTTCATCAATTCGTTTTTTCGATCATCATCAACTTCAAAAATGTCTCCAACGTGTCGGACAACATTTTCTTTCAAGTCAAAGAAATCTTGGATTGTTTCTAGCACTCTTTTCCTCCTATTGGGTGGTTTTGAAGTGATAACTCAAGGAGTTCTCCTTGAAAATTTGCAAAGAAAAACTCGACCTGATCATTGTACAGATATCTTGCACGTTCCAAGACAAGCTCTTCAGTGCGAGAATCTGACAAATCAAAAGCTCCTGTTAAGTCGAGAATTGCTTTTTCGGATGAGACTAACATCCTTGAAAGATTCCCGTCTTCTGCATCATGAAAGATTTTCATCCGCTCCTTGAATGTTCCTAGAAGCGGATGAAATTGTTTTGTGTCTTCCATTCGGTGTCACCACCTATTATTTAATTTTCAATACCCAGACAGCAGCAGTCTTTTCATCATGAGCCTTACCATAAGCGAATTGCTTAGCAGTGTAGAGGTTCAAATCTTCGAGAGCGTAAGTCTCAGTGAAGCGACCAAACTCGATTCCACCACCTACGAAGGCATCGTAGCGACCTTTGACGAATGTAGTCACTTTACCAGCGGTTTGAGCAACTGATTCAACCAAGATCAAGTTGTACGGCATTGCAGTTACATACGTTCCTTGAGCGTTCAAGGAAGTGTATTGTTTCTTGACATCCCACGCATCCGCTGGGTTGACTACCATCACGACATTTCCTTCAACTGCTACTGGGTTGCCGTCAGACTTAACAGAGTGATGTTTGTACACCACAGTCAATTCTTTAACAACTGTCGCAGAGTCAGCAAATGTAAGGTTTGTAGTTTGGGCCTCTTTTTCTGCAAAAGTTGTTTTATTGACAGCTGCAGTTCCAGTGAGGGTACGAGAAAGACCGATGGGCTTGCCGTCTCCGTCACCGTTCAAAAAGGCAGCTTCCAAAGCAGCAGCGAACGCTTCTGTGATTTGAGCAGATACGAATGATTGCAACCAAGCAGGTCCGAATTTTTCAGAGTCTTTAGGGATGACTACAAATGCAGTCAATTTGTTTTGGATTGCTTCTTCTTCGTTGAAGGCTTGTTTCAATTGGCCTTGAATTTCCCCGTTGATCTTGCCCCAAAGAGCTGTTCCGGTCTGAGTTGATTTGAGGAATTTAAGGCGGATGCCAGCGTTCCGCAATCCGATGTGTTGCAAGAGTGGGCGAGATTTCACCATATCATCAAAGATACGGTCGATTGTTTCTTGTGGGAAGAGTTTTTCTACTCCCACAGGGGCAGTTTTGTCGATGTCGTTGAAGAATTCACGAGCTTCCGCAGTCAATTTAGCATCATAAGGGTTCATTGCTGAAACTTCCTCATGAGCAGCATGACGAGCTTGTTCCATCATTTCATTTGTCATCGACTCGATCATTTCATTGTAGAGTTTCGCTTGTTCTTCTTGAGGTGCACCATTTGCTACAGCGTTCAAGAAGTTCTGACGAATTTCGTTGAATTTGTTAGATAATTTCATTGTCATTGTATTTTTCCTTTCTAAAATGCAAAAAGACCGAACCCTTTCGGTACAGCCTCGTTTGTGTTATTTTCTGGACTTTCTGGAATATTGAATTTTTTCTGTACAAATTCGCTATTTTTAAAAGTCTCACTTGCGATTTGTCGAGCTTCTAGCTTATTAGCCACCAGCTCAGCGATTTTATCAACATCAGGAGTCATTGCTGATTTCATCTTGTCAATAAAGTCATGTGGGATCATTGGAGTTTCACTTGCGGCAAACGTCGGAGCAATCTCTCCGCTAAACATGACACGGTCAGCAAAGCCTTGATTTACTGCTGATTCAGCATCGAACCAGGTAGTCTTGTTCATCAGATCCAATAAATCATCTAATGCTTTTCCAGTTTTATCAACATAAGCATTTGCGATTGACTTATTAAAACCTTCAAGCACCCCAGCTTCATGAAGTAGAGCGTTGTGGTCTCCATCAACTCGTGATGACACGTTGTGGATCATGATTTGAGCAGTAGGGCTAATTTCTACGACATCACCAGCCATTGCGATAACGCTCGCTGCGCTTGCAGCAATTCCCACAATTTTAACAACTACTTTCCCTGAGTAGGCCCGTAATGCAGTATAGATTTCGCTACCTGCATATACATCTCCTCCCCCTGAATTGATGTGAACTTCAATGTCCTCACCAGTTTCCGGTAATACTACATTTTTAGGGGCGGTACAGTCCCAACCAAACCAATCATAGAGCCAAACATCATCGTTTGACACGATTGTTCCTTTAATCGGAATCACTTTCATCTTCTTTCTCACCTCCCTTCTCTACATCCTCACCAAGTTGATAGTTCTTAGTGATCAGAGGCTTGTCGCCCCACGGTACAGCTTCAAGGCCAAGTTCCTCACGGACCTCATTGATAAGCATGGAACCAGAAGAAATCAGCTTGTCAATACTTTGAGCAAGCGAGAATTTATCTCTTTGCCCTTCACCGACAATGACAAGGCGCTTATTGTCTTTGTATTCACTTTTGCTGAGCAAAGCAAAGTTCAAACCATCGCTCATTTTCTTCACAAGCGACTGGTAGCAATAGCTATTAAACATCTTCTGACTATTTTCCAGATTAGCCATGTCCCCATGCATCAGCGCAGTGGGAATTCCTAAGATGTCAGCTACCTCATCATCAAATTGCCTACGCAGCTTTTTGAGTTCATCTACGGATAGATTTGATGTACCAGTAGTGTTTGTCAGCTCAGAGTATTCCATTCCCTCTTGAGCTGGGACAATCGCTACTGTCTTTGTCGTAAATGATTTAAAGAGGCCGTCTGCATATCGTTGCATCTTTTCTCGTTTTGATGAATCAAAACTTGCATTCGTTCTAGTGCTGAGTACTCCACGAATCTGATTGTTTCGTGCAAGTGCTTCGACTAGTCGGGTGTGTAGTTTTTCATAATCGTTAAAGAGTTGAGTGAAATATTCTTGAAGACGATTGTTGTTGTATTGCAAGAAAATGACTTCATTCATCTTGAATGGTTTCTGGAAAGTATAATTTTGACAACTCACAGATGTGAATGTATCGTCGAACACAGCATATTTCTGTCGGATGTACGAGTCAGCAATCAATAACTGATCATCATTCGACAAGAAAATTAGTACTTCGTTTTTGGTTAATAAGCGATAAACCGCCTTTTGCCAAAACTCAGAAGCCGATTCATTCTTATTGGGCCTTACATTTAGCAGATAATCCCAATCAGTAGCCTTCTTTTTCCCATTATCGATGAATTTGAACTCAGATCTCGCAAAGATGCGGGCTACAAATTCAGCAGCCTTGTCAATCGACAGGCTCTTTAGTTGCAGATTTCCAAAGATCCGCTCCAGCTCATCAAATTCAAAACTTGGTTCCGGAACTTCTCGCTTGAATAAATTTAGCCATCCCAAGGCACCTCCTCCTTTCTAAAATTTTATGCCTACCACCCACCCGGATATTTTTTATCGTTTAAAGAAAGACTTTTTGGAGCGTTTCAATTCCTTTTTTATTGATTCAAACTCTTTATTTGTTTGTTCGACATTTTGACCGCAAATATCTTCATGTCGTTTCACGGACTGGCTCAAAGTATTCAATTCAACACTGATTGAACTAATCTTGTTCAATAGTTCCATGTTTTCTTTGCTTACTACAGCAAGCTCGCATTCAAGGCCTTGGATCTTGTGTTCGAGTTGTTGTTTCTTCTTCATTCGTTTGTTCATTTTGTTGTCCTTTCTAAAATTCCCAATCTTCGATCACATCAAGAAAGTCTCCAACAGTACTCTCCTGAATGATTTCTCTCTTGTAGAGAGCAGCAATAAAGGCATGGAATCCGTCAGTTTTTCGCCTCAACGGTTCCTTTTTCAAAAATCTCTTGTTTCCGTCTTTGTCTTCTTTGACAAAGGTATTATCGGTATACCAGAGCATTGATTTGTCGTTTTCAAAAATGAATCTTTCATTCGCAAATCCATCTTCAATGATTGGAGCTACCTTCGACTGTATCGCTCCTGGATTTCGCAAGAATTCATACTCAAAATCAGCTTCTTCCAGCAATGGTTTTAGCAAGTCCATTCGAAATCCGTCTGCGCAGACAATTTCGATATTGTACAGCTTGCGCCACTGGATCAATTTATCAACCAGTAATCTTGGATCTATACTAGGGCCGTCTACGATAGTAAAGAGCCCTTGCTCCTGCCATTCACGGATTGGAGCCTTGATTTTAAACATATCCAAGAATTGCTTTCTGGCAAAACTGTGTTGCTTCCAGATGAACTCATCACCATTTTTAAAAAGTAGTCCCACACTTGCAAAGTCTCTGATGCTTGCGTAGTCAAAACCAGCGACACAAGATCTTCCTGCGAGATCTATGCCAGGGCTTCTCAATGCAGCTATTAACTTTTCACGAGTTGTTACATCTTTTTCGATGTCTGCTTCTGGCAGGTTCATCCGTTTTGTCATAAACTCTTGTCTGCCTGACGGTTCCAATTCCAAATCATCATAGTCGGCTTTCGTTCTAGCTAATAGACGTTTGGCATAGGGAGTTGTTTCGTCAAGCATAGGATTCGCTTTTGGCCAGTTGGTCATATCATCCACTTCTTCCGGATCATCTAATTTGCAGATAAACGGGAAAAAACGGAACTCATCAAGTTCACCATTCAAGATTTTCATTGATTTTTCAATCAACTTGTCATAAAAACCTTCTCTGACGTGTCCATTGGTACCATTGTAGAAGGTGCGAGCGTGGGCAATCTTACCAAGCCCTGACCGCTGGATTTTAACAGCAGAATCATTTTCAAATTGGTGAATTTCATCAAATTCAAGACAGCCATCACGGGCCGAGTCCATTGTCTTCGGGTTATTCGTCCGATAAGAAAAGACCGAGTTGTTCCCTCGGCCTGTAATAGACATTTTTGTTAAATAAAAATGATCTTCCAATCCTCTTCGTTGGACGGTTTCATAAACCTCCTCAAAAGATACTTTCCCTTGCTTCTCCGAATTGGCTGTGATCGTCACATCATAATCTCGAATTGGATATAGTGGGCTGATAAAAAACGCATCTCGACTAGACATAAACCCGTTTTTACCACCACCACGGGCCAAAGTAAGAAGAAATTCATCAAATTGAGGTTCACCATCTTCTTTCCGAAAAAGAAAGATAAGCGGCGTGATGAACTTTTGATACTTAGCCAGTGGAAAGAAATTCTTCTCGGTGAACTTAATATATTTCTCAATCAAATCATTGTCAAAATATAAATCATCCCTCGGATAGATTTTTTCTTTGATGATTTTGAATAAGAGTGAGCGTTCTTTGTTGACTTTGATTTTTCCTGATTCGGCAAGTTTGATGTATTCATCAATCAGAGGGTGAGAAATCACAATAGATCACTTCCGTCTGATGGTGGTTTCTTCTCCACTGGTGAATTTTCAACCTCAAAGTCAAATGATCGCTCAATCGCTAGTAGCTGATTGCTGGTTGTGTTAATTTCTTTGATCAACGAGTTTGCTTTTTGAAATCTTTGCTGACCGTTGTGGACGGTGATGACTAATCCATCTTGTTTGAGCCGTTCTTTCAACTCATACAGTAGACGGACCAGATAGAGATAGCGATGAACTTTCTCGTACTGAATCGCATCTTTCTTTCGTGTGCTGAAATTGCCGATTTTGGAAAGTAACTGGTTTTCCAATTCTTTTATATTTTTTTCTGAGTATTCTTCCATGAGCCCCCTCCCCCTTAAAAAATAGTGCTTTGCATTTGGACAATCGACCCCTCCCACCGGTTCCCAGAGACCGATTTTTTTCGATTTTTTTCGACCGGGGGGTCTTTGAATTTTTCAAAATTTTAAATTTTCATCCCCACCATTCGTCAGAACGAAAATTTTTATTTTGCAACTTGGATGATTTGCGAAATTGAAAGCGATGATGTCGCTTGTTATGACACTCCTTGCACAGAGTACGAAGATTGTCTATATCTAAAGCAAACTCTGGATAATATTCCAGCTCTTTGATGTGATCGACTTCGAGGTTATCTGTAGTCACCTTCCCCTCATCTCGACACCAGACGCATTCAAAATGATCTCGACTCATTGCTTCGAGTCTTAATTGTCTCCATGATTTTGAAAGATAAAACTCTCTGCGACTTTCTCTTGTCGAAACATCTACTTTCAATTCTCAAATCCTCTGTAACATTTCATACTTTCAATTATCTATTTCTGAAATTCATTATATTATTTCTGAAAACTATATTGTTTTTCTCTCTTGAATTAGACATATCTTATATTCTGTCTGATTCGCCCCGGCATTAAAAAGCCAGTGAAATAAATTGATAGCAGGTAACTAATAAAACTAATTAGCGTTTTACTCGTTGTGTCTAATTGATAACTATAAATCAAAATTAGACATGGCTTTGTCTCGTTGATCTTGTCTAATCCCGATATATCTCAACGTAATCGCAGGAGATGAATGATTAAATAGATCCATGAGCATTGCTATGTCTTTAGTCTTTTTATAGTAATGGTAGCCAAATGTTTTTCTCATCGAGTGGGTGCCGATGTTTTCAATCCCACACTCGATAGCTGCGGTCTTCAATATCCAATCGACTGTCCGTCTGTCCAGCGGTTTGTTTTTCCCGATGCGACTTTGAAACAGATAATGATGCAGTGGCATATCTTTGATGTATTCTCTGACTTCCTTTTTCAGATTCTTTGTCATCTTGATCTGTTTCCTTTTTCCAGTCTTCTGCTCTTTGATTTTGATATACCAACCTTGCACATCTTTTACTCGTATCCTCAAGATATCTCCTACACGCAGTCCGGAATTGATGCCAAATAAAAAGAGCAAGTAGTTCCGCTCATTCCATTCTCGCAAATACTCCTTCATTGCCTGGATATCATCTTTGTCACGAATAGGATCCACAATGTTCACAGTACCACCTCCCTTCACGTTAAAATAAAAAAGCCAGCATTGCTGACTTACACTTATTGAGAATACAGGATTCGAACCTGTGTCCCTGGATAATTGTCCAGTATTCTTGCCTTCTGAACTAATTCTCAACCAATTTTCTATAAAGAGACCTCTCTTCGGTTTTACCCGATAATACAATTTTACCACCTTGATTTTAAATTTTTTCCACGATTTTGGACCTATTTTAGACTTTTTTCCAAATTAATGTTGATCTTAGTATTTACAGATAGTTCGTAGATTTTCTTTTCAAGGTTGCTGAAGAATGGTTCGATCACCTCCTTGTAGGCAAGAGACTTACTACAGTGCAAGTATTTGATTGATGCTCCTTCCACAGTTAGAGTCCCATCAATGTATACTTCTTTGATTGCTGCCCATTGTTTTTCGGGTGTCAAAATTTTGATAGTGCTGATTGCTTCTCGAAGTAGTTCGAGACGATGTAGTTCTGGATCCGATTCTTTTTTGATAATATCGGCCAGGGCTTTCGGCGTCATTACCTTATTACTTTTGATCCCTGTATTTGGATCGGTTGGTTTCCAAGGCACTTCGATTTCTTCGATTCGTTCCTTGATTTCTTTTTCAAACGGATACTGTTGCAAAGCCAAAATTAAATACCCAAACCGACTTCTTAGATTCATTTACTATCCTCCCTGCAGTATACTTCTATAATTCCATTCAATCCTAAACTTTCACGATAAGCAAGTGCCTCGGATCTAGCATGGAATTCTTTCTCTGTATACTTTGCTGAATGTTTAGGATCGCTCCAACTTGAGCGTCCATGGTATTTCCTAACAACATATACCCTCATTTATTGTCCTCCACATCGATGATATGATCAATAATACGTTTTAAATCTCTTATATTGTCAAATGGCAGCACTGCATCGTGCAGATTTTCAAAGTATACATCTGTTTCAAAAAATTCTTCCCCAAGTATAGCTATCTCTAGCTTGCCATTTATTTGGGCAATAGATAAAATTCTGTTCGCTCGCATTGGTATATGTACGTTATCTAAAGTCATCGCTTATCCTTCCTATCTTTAAACGCAATCACACTAGCCCAGATCAGACCAGAGAGCCAGACTAGACCAAATAGTAAATAGATGAAGTTTTGTAAGTTCATGTTAATTCCCATCTATTTGTTATACAGTATTACATTGCTTGAGTGAGTGTAATATTCCTCGCCATTTTCAAAAGTTACATGAATGCTATCTTGGTTGTTATATTTTGCCCATTGCTTTACTTCACCTTCGACAATTCGTCCGTCAACTAGTCTGATTTTTGCGTATTTGAAAGTAAAAGTTGTTCCAAGAATATCTTTATTTCCACACCCCGATAGTGTTATAAAAGACAAACAAACAAAAACTGTGATCAATAATTTTTTTATCATATTTCTACCTCTTCCTCTTATGCTTCATTCAGATACTGGTTAAATACACCTTTGTCAAGAACTCCATTTTCAATTAAATTCTCAACAGCAATTTCAATTTTAATCAAACGATTTAATTCTTTATTGGGCAATGAAGCCATGATAATTTCTTCCATTATTTCAACTCTACTCTTTCTCCTGTGAATTTGTTTTCAAGATTTCTAAACAGTTCATATTCTCCGTTGTTATACGAATAAACTGCCGTTGCTGTCTCTTCCCACTGACTTTTTGAGTACGGATATCTGTTTGGTCGTGTCATTCTATTACCTCCTACCTTTTGTTATTTTTACTGCCTACAAATATCACTCCCACCCAAAAGCAAGACCACATTAGGTCTGAAAGTGACTTTAGAAATTGTTCTACTGTCATTCTGTTACCTCACTCATTCCTTTATTATATTTATAGGCTTCATACATTATCAGATCTAGTTCATTCTCATAAATATTTCCTATCACTTCGCAATTATTCCAGTAATATTTATCAAAAGGTGCATAAGTAGCAGGAGTCACGTTTAGAAATGATAAGTAAAAACCAATTTCTGTTGTTGGTGTATTCTCATCTTCAAAATAAGTATATTCACCAAAACCTACAATACAACCATAAGCACTCGTTCGGATGATATCCCCTTCAAAGATTTCTTTGCCATTCTTGTCTTTGAGGCCTGTGGATTGTTCAATTGTTTTTGGATCTACAGGGCACCAAGAGCCGATAGTGATATATTGTTCATTAGCTTCTACCACTTCATTGATAATAAATGCTTGTTCACCATCTGCAATCAGATAACCATATTGCATTTTACCTTTGCTATCGTCAGCAATAGATATACCTCTAAATTTTGGAATCATTCTGTACCTCCTCAAAGCGCCCATCTTTTTTTGGACTTATTTCTTTTAAAAATAGGATTCTTCTTTTCCTTCTTCTTCTGCTTGTGATATTCACTGTCTTTATTGAAGATAATATCTTCGTCTTCAATAAGTTCAGGAATAAAATGTCTAGATAGGTATCGTTCAAGTTGTTTCATCCCTCAACCTCCTAAATTGCTAAATGGGACTTCCCACTGATAATCATCGTATTCATAACAAATATTTTTGATAATTTCACCTTTTGAAATTTCAATTTCCTGTGTGAATTCCATGCCACACTCAAACGTAAAAATTTTAATATCAACATCAAACTTACTTGAAATTTCTTGATAATTTTCTGGAATAGCACTCCATGCTTGCTTAAAATTATCCAGTTCAACGATACAAAATTCTTTTTCAAGTTCAAGCCAAACTTCTATTTGTTTTTGATCAACAAACGCTCGCCTTGTTCCATTGATGTAAAAATAGGGAGCTGTGTTGTTGAATCTAAGTAGAGTGCCATCATATTCATCTTCTAATGTTACAGTGTCGCTTAATAGCATTTCATTCAATGCTGATGCAATATTTTCGCTTTTTCCCCTTAATTTAAGAGATCCTTTGGCCCAATTTGGCATTATTCCGTCACCTCCTCTAATTCAATTCCTTCACAATCAAACACCCAGCCGAAGTCGGCATCTTCTAATTGTTTACGGGTATGAGTCATACGAAATTTTTTATCTGTTTTTAATTCTGTTAAACACCAAGCATTAAGATGTTTAATACAGTTAAAGTAATTATAATTTTCATCAACACCTTTTAGCCTTACATAATACCGCTTTTCTTTCTCGACCTCGTAGCCAAAAATCCAAGCACTGGCGAATATTTCTTGATTTTTCCAATCTGATAACCATGTATCAACTTCTTCTTTTGCATATTCAAAAGCGCCAGACAATGAAATTATATTATTTTCTTTGCACGTCTCAATCCAATCCGCTACAAACTGCGGTATTATGACTTTTTGTGATTCGTCTAATTGCCGTAAATCTTTCAAAACTCTACCTACTGAAACCATACCAAAGCGATCGTCCTCATAACTTTTTATTAATTCCTGTTTATTCATTTTTCGCTTCTTTTCCAAAATCAAGGGGAATATCCCCCTTGATTTAATTTTCCTTTCTCTTCAAAGTAAATGCCAGCGTGGCTACTGAGATGCCAAGGGCCACAAGTGACAATCCAAGGTCTGTTCCAGTTGCAGGCAAGACTGCTGGGGCGCTGTATGCTTCGACTGTTTCTTCAGATTCGTTTCGCGTGATTTTCGCGTGATTTTCCGCGCGATTATTGATTTTCACTTCTTCGGCTTTTGGCGCTGGTGTGTTTGGCTGGTCTTGTTTTGGTTGTGGTTTTGGTTCGTCGCGTTTAGGCTCTGGAATATCGATCACTAGTTCCGGTTTGTCCAATACTGGCGAGTCTGGAGGTGTCACCCCACCTTTCCATTCCGGCTTGTCCAAAACCGGCGCATCGTTTGGCAATTCAAAGACTGGTTTATTCTCACCGCTAGCATCGCCTTTACCTCCAACAAGTTGGATTTTCTGATATGAAACAGCACCATCATTTTCAGCTTTAAGCTCAATCTTGTTAGTAGGATTAGTTGAGTCCTTAACAGCATTTACAAGTTTGGTCTTGTAATACAGATAGATCATGTGATCCAAGCGATCCATCTTAATTTCAAAACCATGATCTGACTTGCTGATAGACTTAACAAGATCCATTGCTGATCCTTTTTCAACCCAAGGATTTACACTCACAATATTCTTGAGTTCAAAGTAATTATCAACCAGCTTTTGGTTTTCTGACATTTCATCAATGATTGTCACATAATTTAACACACGTTTGGCATAGTTAACCCGTGCTGTCCAGTTAATCACAGTGGGATCTTCTTTATCTTGTGATCCCCATTTAGCGATCAATTCGTCCTTGCCAATCACTCCCTCATTGCCAACATTGGCTGTTACTAGAGTGCCATTAAAGTTGGCTGTTACTGGTTTACCTGGAACGACTTTATCTGTCCAACTTGCATCTAATTCTAAACTCATGCTCTTATTGAGAGGGTGTGATTTAAAGTAATCATTAAATACAGTTGTCACCTTGTTCGTAGTTGCATCTGCTGTAGCTTTACCGACCACTGCTTTCTCTGGGTTATGCACGTCAAACTCGTAAGAGGTTTGAAATTTCACCTCTTCTGGTAAATCAAAAGTAACCTTATCACCTTCATTAACTTCAATTTCATCTGGGATTTTAATATCCTCATACTTAACCTTGAAAGGTGTGTATCGTCCATTTCCTTCTGGTTGGTCGATAACCACTTCTGGGTTCTCTACTCGGATAGTGTCCCCGTCTTTTGCAATATTTGTTGCATTTCTTCCTCGGCTTGAATTTTCTTCGTTAACTGCTCGATCTCCTTCGAGTTTTCCAGGATCTCCTTCGTGTTCTCCCTGCGCACTTGAAATAGTCGCTTCTGTTGCGCTTGTGCTGTTTCCAGTTTCCGCTGTAAGTCCGATGCTATCTTTTGTGAGATCGCCATTAAGTTCATCTGCTTTTACTCCTCCTGCTGTTGCCACCGTTGCCAATACTGCTGCTGTTGTCAAAATAACTTTCTTGTTCATTTTATAAGTCCTCCTCTTTAACAAAACTTCCATCAATCCATTTGCCTTTTCGGTCTTTGATTTCGTTATAGGCCCCAGTGAAGCATTCCAGAAATTCATAGCCCAAAATATTGCTGATTGATTTCAAGTAGGCTACAATGCGCACAAGGTTGTGACGACACATTTTTTTACTTGCTAAATCTTGAGATAGCTGAAATTCACTAATATTGGCATTTAGCAGTTTGAAGCAGTCCATTGCTTCTTTTGGTCTAACACTATCTGCGCTCTTAAAGATACTGTGCACATCTTCCTTGATTAATAATGCAAGCCCTACGATAACAACAGCACAATCACCAATGCTGTCTTTTGTTAGTGCTTCATTCTTTTTCAAGAATCCTGCACATAACTCACCAAATTCCTCACTTAATTTCAACGACTGCTTATCTAGCCTTCCCCCGTTTTCTAGATCTCGATCAATAAACCATTTTTTCACTTTGTTTAAAATTAAATTCTCCATTTTTACCTCTTTCTATTTTTTTACAAGTTTTAAATTACCAGTTTCTTTGCCTCTCCTATTTAGATCTGCATAGAATTTCAATAGCAATTTATCTTTCCTTGTAATTTTGCTTAATTTCTTTAACGAACCAGTACATAAATAATGCCCGTTTTCATAGAGCTTATAATCAGCCAACTCATCCGCATCACCCATGAGAGAGTTCTCTCCAATTTTAAAATATTCGCTAATCAGTTGTATGTGGCGTTCGTGTACTTTTTTTTGGCCGGTTAATAGACTGCTTATTGTAGTCATTGAGTAGCCTATTTCTTCGGACAATTTTCTAGCTGTTAAGTTATGGCTTTTCATTAAGAGCTTTAGTTGTTCCTTGAAATGTTCTATCTGATTTTTGGTATAGCCTGGCATGATACATTGCAGCTCCTTTTTAATTATCAATTTCTACTGGATAGAATGTACCGAATGACTTTCTTAAAGCATTTCCTAACTGGATAGCTGCCCCACGAGATACGAACTTCATAGCTTTCGATTCTTCAGAAAAAGAGACATCTAGACCAGTTGTTCCAATCGCTACAGATTTTAAAAATGGTTTTGCTTCTTTTGATCCATGCTTTAAAATAAACATTACTTCCTATCCTTTTCTAAATTCTGTAGCATTTTATTTTTTGCTTCCTCCAAAGCTTTTTTTTCTTGCTCACTTGTTTGATTGGTATAATTTGGTTTTGACCAATCTGGAACGTTTGATTGTTGCTTTGTTGGTTGTCCTTTTGTTTTGCTTTCCTGAAACTTCCGTTCTCGTTCGTTTACTGCTGCAATTGATAACAAGCCATCATTTTTCCAATTTTGCAAAATAGCTCTAATATAGCTAAAATTTCTTTTACCATTGTCAGCGGCTAAACTGATAGCTTTTAAAACCACATCTGGTTCCATACCATCCAGAGTGATGAATTCTTTTAAAGTTTCAAATTGGATTCCATCAATTGGTGAAATACGAGACTGATATTCGTCTACGATGATTTTGAGCGTATTTTTCTCTAAATCTTTCTCTATATCTATCTCTATTTCTTTCTCTTTCTCTATCTCTAACTCTGGTGGATGTTCGTCCGACATTTGTCTGGACAAATGTCCCAACAATATTTTTTGTTTTTCCTTCTCAATTCTTCTGCGATAGTCACGCTTTCTATCAGCTTCCGTGTTCGATTTTCCAATAAATGATTCAATGTCTAGCATGAAAATGGCACCATTGTCCAAAACATCAATTAGGTTCATTTCCTTAAAAATGCTGACAGCTTTTTCTACTACTGCCACAGGATGTCTCGTGATTTTTGAAAGCATTTCAGAATTGAATGGGATTCGATCATTGAACATCAACTTACCATTGTTTTTCAAAGATCTCAGATAGAGCTTGATCAAAATGTTAGAGTATAGAAAGCCATCTGGCATACTTTCTAAAATAATCATTTCATCGCTATCATAAAAATTTTCTTTCACTCTCAGATAGTAGTATTTCTTATTATCTGACATTTCATTCCTCCATTCTAGAATGGTAGACCGTCATCAGGGATATTCATTTGATTACTTTCAAATGAAGGAGGCATTTGCTCATCCATAGAGTTCCGGTTGGCTGAATTGTCACGCTTTTCTAAACTTCTGAAACTATCAATAACAACTTCAGTCACATAGACACGTTGACCTTGCTGATTCTCATAATTACGAGTTTGGATGTGGCCAGTGATGGCTACAAGATTTCCTTTTTTGATCCAGCTTGCGAAGTTCTCCGCTAATTTCCGCCAGATCACGCAATTGATAAAATCTGCATCATATCCACCATCTTGATTTTTAAAATTTCGATTTACAGCAAGCGTGAATTGTCCAACCGCTTGATCTTGAGGTGTTCGATGTAGTTCTACATCACGAGTTAAGCGCCCGATAAGTACAACATTATTAATCATTTCCCACTCCTCTCAAATCCTTTTCATTTTTTAAAATTGCCTTCTCTTTTTCAATCAACCAATCCATGTGAACCTTTGCTTTTTCCAAGTCCTCAATCCCGTTTTTTTGGCGATAACGAAGGATATATTTTAGGAGATTGCCCAAATGATAACCTGTTAGCTGTTCATCATTCATGAAGTTGCGATGAACATCAATTGCTTCTAAGCCATTCCGTCCTTGGTAATGTTTTGGATTTCTTACATTGTCGTTCATAGTTCAGACATTCCTTTCACTGTTCTCTTTTGATGAATCTCTGACATTCTCTTATTCCACATTTCACGCTGATATTTTGCTGATTTGTAATGCTTCATTTTGGCTTTTTGGCGAACGATTACTTCACGCATCACATAGATTGCGAATCCTGAAAATAAAATGTATGTTACAAAAGCTACTGCTAAAATAATTTCAGTTGTTGTCATTTTCTTCTACCTCTTTTGTTTCTTTTTGCGGGAAAAGTTCCCGGTTGAATTTATTGATCATCACATCTTGAGCCTTATTGCTCTCTTTGATTTTTTCGATGCTTTCAGCCCAATGACCTGTACTTTCAAAGTTCATTTGGACTGAATTTTCTAGTTCTTTGATGTGTTGTTCTTGATCGTACATGATTTTCATTGTTGCGCCTGCAAATAATAATAATAGTGTTGCAAGTGATAGAACAGTAAATTTTAATTGTTTTAAACTCATACTCTAATCACCCCATCGTTCTTAAAATCCAGAGCCATCTGATGAAGTTTGTTTTCAAATTCATTGTCTGGCAATTTCATCAATCTGGCTTTTTCCTCTACTTTCAGCGGACGATTGGCATCTTGCCATTCCATCAATTTTAATAATCTTTTAATAGGATCCATTTTTTCTCCTTCAAATTGTGTTATAATTAGTTTATAGTTCTTTCAAAGTGCCTTTCTCAAGGCGCTTTTTTTATTTTTGTAAGCTTCGACAGAATCGCTGAACATCTTCCAAATTGTAGAGATACTTCCCGCCCTTTCCGGACTGTTGAAATTGGAATTTCCCTTGATCTCTCCATTCTTCTAGTTTAGTTCTACCCCATCCGGTCGCTTCCTGTAGCTGTTTGATCGGCACCCATGTAATATTTCTGCTTGATCTACGCTTAGCTTCTTCCATAGCTTTGATGTTGATTGAAACCAGCTCTTCAAAGAGTTTATCTTTAAATTCAGTTCCAAATAGTTCTAGGACCATTTTTTTAATCCTTTCTATTCTTTATTTTTCTTTTGTTCTATAGCTCTTAAAATTACTTCATGAGCTATATCTTTTGTGAGCTTTTGTAACTTAATCAAAGCTTCACTATAAGTTTCTGATTGTTCAATTAGCAAGTCAGATAACTTTATAATTTCATCTTCAAAATCCATCTCAAGACCGATGACCTTTCTATATTATTGTGTTAACTTACTACTGACAAAAAACGATTAAATAAGACCTCTTACTCCTTATGAAAATCGTCTGTCAATTTTTATGAAAGGAGGGAATCTATGAATTACATTAATGAAATGTTGCCTAATGAAGTAAGTTTCTTGCCATATCGTTTTTTCAACCTCAGATGTAGACAGTGTTGATCCATCATCTAAATCTGTTTTGAAATTTGCTACAACAGTAGATAACGAGAAATTTATTGATTTATTGTCGGTACATGAAAATGGTTTAGTTCTATTAGTTAAAAGTGAAGAAAATGAAGTGTGGTCTAATAGAAAACCAATTTCCAATACTGTTGATGGTAAACTTGTAATTACTTTTGAAAGTGAATAGTCGAATCACTAAGTATTACAGTAGTTTTCCCGTCTTTTGATATAAGGACTTGTTTTTTAACAAGTTCTTTTTTAAATTTCATTTTCATTTATTTCTCCTTATACAATTTATTTAAGTAGAGTATTAGGAAATGATTGCTTAATTGATATCTCTTTAGGATGCTCCCGACCATTAATATAGTCGATTTGGATCAGAGTTTCAGGTACTTCGTCCTTGCTTGTCTCCCAAACAATGTTTATTCCTTGTAAACCGATATCTTCAGCTTGAAAATCAACTCCATTTAAAATAACGTGAGGTATGCTAGAATCATTGCTGATCTTAATTTCTAGAGTTTCAATTTGCAATGTATTTTTAAAAGGTTCGCTCATTTTTCCTCCTTACCCGACTAAACTCATTTGTCCATTCCGGGCTTTAATTTCTAACTTGGTATTTGCTGATGGCTCCCAACTATCCCAATAGTCGAAAGCTTTTTCCTCGTCCTTGCGCTTCAATAAGTCGTAGCGTGGAATACGGAAGTAGTCTTTGAAGTCTTTAGCAGCCTGTGAAAATACAGATTGTGCGAAATGTCGGTCACGGTATGCTTGGCTGTCTTTACCACCTAGCAACGCCACAACTTTTTTCTTACGCATTTTTTCCAATGCCAGACAAACCGAAGGGTTGACCGGTTGCTCATTCTTCAGATAATCAACATCGGCTGATAAGATGGACTGGCCTTCTTTCAGCTTTTTTAATTCCTGGAGCGCATGGATCATTGCGTCTTCTACTACTAACTCGGTAGGCTGAATTGTCACTTCATTCATTATTCAAATTCTCCTTCTAAAATGTTGCTTTCTTTGCGGATATCGTTCAGGTCGTTGAAGAAACGAAGTCCTCGACTGATAAAACTATCAAATTCATTTCGGATGATTCCGTCTGCTTTGAGGACTTTCTCCTCATCTGCATAGATTAGACCTCCCATGCTTGCCAAAAAATCGTTCCCTTTTTGCAATAGGCTTGTGATATTCTTGTAGGCTGAGATTTGCTTCTGTACGCTGTTGAGTTGCCCTTGCGATTCTTCAATCGCTCGTGTCAATTCGTCATACTGTGCAGATTTCTTATCGACCTCTTCACGCTGAGCCAGTGTGTCAGCAAGTTGCTTTTCGATAAATTTGGAGCGTTCTTCCATGGCTTTCACGGTTTTAGAGAGTTCCTTATTCTTTTCCAGCAATTGCCTGTTAAGGTCCTGTGTGGCCTTGTAATCGTCTGGGACGACTTCCTTGATGGTTTCCTTGACTTCGGTCTTGGAAGACTTGATTTTCTCATTCTCGTCCCTTAGAAGTTTGTTTGCTTGTTGGCTGAGTTGAAGTTTTTTCTTAACTTCCTGAAGCTCACGTACTGTTGGGGTGTCACCATCTTCGATGCGCTGGATCTGCTCCTCTCGCTCTTCTTCCGGAAGAGTTGCGATCAGATGAAGTGCTGTTGTTCCTAAATGTCGTAACGTTTCGACATTTGGAAGTTCTTTTGCTATTTTCATTGATTTGTAAGCAAAATCTTTGTCAAGTCCAAGATTTTCGTGCCACTCTCTGAACTCACCATGAACCAGATTATGTTCTTTCACATGATTCAATCGTCTGCCAATTTCCCAAATTGACTGGCCAGCTATTTGCTTGTGGTGACTAATTTCCAGTTCTATCTGAGATAGATTATTTGATAAAGTGATTTCGTTCACACGTTTTTCCCTTTCTAAATTTGATATAATAAAGATAATAAAATGATTGGAGATAAAATATGAAAACGGCTAGCGTTTCGTTCCATGGTGCAGGTCACCAGACAGTAAAATTTGAATACCCTGAATATTGTCCACATTGTGGAAAAAATATCTCGCCTGAAATAATATACGTTTCAGATATCGAGGACAGTTTCTCTAGTGGAGATGCTCGCTTTGTTGTTACTTTTCGTTGCTCACGCTCAGCTTGTAAAAAATACTTTGCTGTCGAGTATATTTTCACATCTACATCTAAACTTTGTTCAATTGCTAAATACAGCTACCGTCCACCTATCAAAGTAAAACTCCCTGAAAATATAGAAAAAGTTTCTCCTGTTTTTGTCGAAATCTATTCCCAAGCAACCGTCGCTGAATCTGAGGCATTGAATCAAATTGCAGGCGTCGGCTATCGTAAAGCGGCAGAATTTCTCATAAAAGATTACGCAATATCTAAAAATAAAGACGACGAAGAAAAAATCAAAACAATTATGCTTGGGCAAGTAATTGCTACATACTTAAACGATTTTCCAAAAATTCAAGCCTTGGCAAAATCTGTTGCCTGGATCGGTAATGATGAGACTCATTATGTCCGCAGACATGACGACAAAGATATCCAAGATTTAAAGAAATTCATTCTCTCAGCGGCTCAATTTATAGCAGCAGATTACGACGCAGATGAAGCATTGTCTTTTACCTCTCCCAATTGAGAAACCTTAATATCCAACTCATCCAACTTTTCAGCAATATACGTCACGGTCCTCAGTATTTCATTGAGGGCTGTTCTTTCTAGTTCGTTCATTCTTTTCTCCTACTCCTCAAATTTCTCCCATGACTCATTGATTCGCAATTTTTTGTTAACGCGAAGTTTTAAGTCATCGCTACCTTTTCCTTCTTTAAAAAGTTGAGTTATTGTAGCTGGACTTACACCGACGACAGTCGCTAAGTCTGATCGTGACCACCCTCTTTTTTCGATAGCTTCCTCTACTAATGAATTCCATCGTTTATGTTGTTGGCTCATCATATCGTCCCTCCTTTCTGCTTTTTTTGTGAAACAGTAAAAGAATTAGTCAAAAACTTTATAAAATTCCTTGACATTTTTTAAAATTAATTCTAAAATTAAGGCATAGTTAAAAGACATCTTAAAAACCTTTATCTTTAATGATTCTCGCTCGCCAAAGCCGTCATTTTTGAAAAAGTTTTTATATGTTGTTTTGCTAACTCTTTTACTTTACAAAAACTATTTTAAAACTAATTCTAATTTTTGTCAATAGTTTTTAGAATTAATTTTAAATATTTTTTGTCGTATCTTAGAAAGGTTGATATATCAATGTTTTCGACGTTCGATAAAATTAAAGAACTTTGTCAAAAGCAAGGGATTTCGCTTAACCAATTAGAAGAAAAACTAAATTTTAGTACAAATTATCTTTATAGTATGAAAAAGGGAAATCCGAAAGCTGATAATCTCCAAAAAATCGCTGATTATTTTAATGTGTCCACCGACTACCTCTTGGGACGCACAGAAAATCCAAACATTGCGAAAGATGGTGATGCTTCTGCACCATTGGACCTCAGAGATATTGCTGCACAATCAATGTTATTCGATGGTAAACCACTTACAGAAGAAGATATTGATTTTATTACAGCAGTTTTGGAGGCACATTTAAAAAATAAATAGAGGTGCACTTATGACTGTAAGAGAGCTTTGCGCCCAAGAGGGTGTAAACCTATGCTACTTTGACGGAAGTGATTGGCATAGTCCTGGTTTCTTTAATCCTACTTTGAACATTTTAGCGTTAGATATTAATTTATCGGTTGAAGATCAAAAGCAAGTTGCTTTGCACGAATTGGGTCACAAGGAGCATACTCCTGCTCAATATGAGTTAAATAGAGAGTTGTGCGAATTGCAAGCGGATAGAAGCATGATTCATCACTTGCTAGAAGAAGAGCTACAATTAATGGAAGATGTCAGGGATTTCAATTACATAAAATTTATGGAAAAGTACAAATTAAAGACCATTGCTGATGAAACAATGGTCAAAGACGAATATAATTCACTAATTAGTTAGAATAAAACAAAAAACTCCCCACACTCGCCTTCGCCAAAAATTGAGTGTGAGGAATGCTGTATAAGAAAAGCCATTAAAAAGGGCACTTTCTTATACTCATTTTATCAAGAAATGAGGTGAAACACAATGGAAATAAAGTCTTACAAAAAGAAAAATGGCGATACAGCCTATAAGTTTAGGATCTATGTCGGTAAAGAAAATGGGAAGGATAAGTATGTAAAGCGTCAGGGGTTTCAGACAAAAGCCAAAGCAAGAGCATCACTTCTCCAACTTCAAACTGACCTTAAAAATAGTGATGAAATCACTGTCAATGAAATCACTGTCAAGGAAGTCGCTGAAAAATGGCTCAAGGAATATGCTGACACAGTACAGGATAGTACCTACATCAAGACCGAACGGAATATAAAAAATCATATCTATACGACTTTAGGAGATAAAAAAATCTCTTCTCTCACTCCTCTTCAACTTCAGGAACAAGTCAATGACTGGTCAAAAAAACTTGTTTACGGACGTAAGATGAAAGGCTTGATGAATAACATATGTAAGTACGCTATCAGGCATGGCTACATCTCAACCAATCCGATTGAGAGTGTAACAACGCTTGTCAGAAAGCAAGTAGATACAGAAAGCGATTTTTACGATAAGGAGGAACTGAAATCTTTCCTTGAATTAGTAGACCAAACAGATGAACTGAGAAAGAAAGTCCTCTTTCGTCTTCTAGCCTTCACAGGAGCTCGAAAAGGGGAGGTTTTAGCCCTTAAATGGGAAGACTGGACCAATAACACTCTGAGCATAAACAAAGCCATTACGAGAGGATTTGACGGGGAATCTGTTGGTCCTACAAAAAACAAAAGTAGCAACCGATTGATCAGCTTGGACGAAAAGACAAGTGAACTACTCGCAGAGTGGAGAGAAATGAATCCTACTACTACTTTTATCTTTGAGAATGAATTTGGGAAACCAATACCAGGAACACTACCACGGAAATGGCTACAACAAATTGTCAAAGATTCGGATGTGCGTCCGATTAAGATCCACGGCTTCCGACATACACATGCCAGCCTATGCTTCGAAGCTGGAATGACACTCAAACAGGTCCAGTATAGACTTGGACACTCAGATTTAAAAACAACTATGAACATCTATACGCACATCACCAAAGAGGCTAAGGATGATATTGGTGAGAAATTCGCAAACTATATTGATTTTTAAACAAATAACAAAAAAACAGACCCTTTGGATAAAAAAGGGTCTGTTTTTGGGTCTGTTAGTTCCAAAAAGGTTCAAAAAAGAATAGAAAGTATAAAACAAAAAACGTTGTTTTTACAACGTTTTAGAAACTTTTAGAAAACTTTAGAAAGTATATATGGAGCCGGTGGGAGTCGAACCCACGTCCAAACACCTGCCAGCATATTTGTCTACAACCATAGGTTATGTCTTATTTTAACAGCTACATGACACATAACTCAAGCCCTGTACCTGCGAGTCTATCAATCTCTTATCTAACTCCTAGACAAAGCTAGATCGTATCTCGCTAAAATAAAGACCTGTCATCAAACACGAGCGATTCGAATCGGGTCACGCCTGCTGGTGTTTAGGCAGCTAAAGCGTAAGAATTATTATTTTTTGCAGTTATATTTAACTGGCGTTTTACATCCGCTAGATGAGTTGCAAAATATACCTCATAATGCCTGTCGAATCCGTAACGACCCCAAAACGAGTACAATTAGTATATCAAAATGTAGCTAAAAATGCAAAAGAAAAAAATTGAACAAGAAGGCTTCCACTGGGGAGCTCCTTGCTCAATTTGCTGTTATTATTGAAGATTCAACTTGTACTTGCTGATGTAGTGAATGGTGAAGTACATAGAAACAATCTTAATAACTTCATAAATGAGACCTGGGATGAAGTTTGGTCCAAATTCATCAATATTTCCATAAACCAATGCATATCCGACAGCATATGAATCTTTTAATGGATTGACTGCTGTACCGATGATACTTAACACAATACACAAGAGAAAGAAAAACAGAATAGCCTTCAATCCACGACGATTTTGGAACAGTTGGCCAAGTGCGATTGATACATAAAATAGTAAGATTCCTGAAGCTGTGGTAAAAATCCACCAGATGATAATCCAATAAGCAATAGAATGACTAAAAGCCTCAGCGATAATACTAAATACAGGAGAGAGGTCTTGTCCAATGACAGCGCCCATCACAAGCATTGTGATAAAACCACTAAAAAATAGAAGGAATAGGCAGTAAAGACTCGCTACTAAAGCTCCCACAAATTTAGACAAAATGATCGCATGAGGGCTAGCTGGAAGGGTCCAGGTCAAGTAACCTTCACGTCCGTATAAGTTGGAATAGAAACGACGAATAATAATATAGTAGTTACTAAGATAAAGACCAATGACTCCTCCAAAAATGAGAATCCCAAGAGTCCCCGTTATGATTTGCATACTATCGGTTTCCATATTCACAAAACCGTTTGTAGCACTTCCACCAATAACACCTGTAATCACTGACAAACCAAGTGCGATCAAAGTAATCAACAGATACCATTTACTTGTTGTCTTAAATTCGTATTTTAATAATTTACCTAACATGGAGTCCTCCTAATAAACACGGAATTGATCACGGAAGATCTCATCGATAGATTTTCCGTGTTGATTGCGCAAAACAGTCGTATTTTCATGCAAGAGGATTCTTCCTTGGTTGATGAAAATCGCTTCATCCAAAACTTGCTCAATATCCGCAATCAAGTGAGTAGAAATCAAGACAGAAGAGTTTGGACGTCTGTTTTGAATAATGGTCCGCAAAATATAATCACGCGCTGCTGGGTCGACCCCACCGATTGGTTCATCAAGGACATACAAGTCAGCTTCACGACTCATCACCAAAATCAATTGTACTTTTTCCTTGTTCCCTTTTGAAAGGCTGTTCAATTTTTGATTTGGATGCAAATGCAAATCGTTGAGCAATTGGTAAGCTCGTTGGACATTAAAATCTGAATAAAAATCTTGGAAATAGCTAATAGCATCACTAATTTTTATATTTTCATTCAGATAAGTCGTATCCGGCAAATAGGAAACAACTTTTTTAGAAGCTGGGGATGGTAATTGCCCATGAATATAGATATTTCCAAGGCTTGGTTGCAACAAACCATTAATCAATTTAATGATGGTTGTTTTCCCGCTACCATTAGGCCCCAAAAGGCCAATAATACGGCCAGGTTGGATGTTCAAACTAACATCCATGAGAGCAACTTCATGCCCATAATTCTTTGTCACATGGTCCAAGTAGACCAAAGGATACTGATTCATGTAAATCTCCTTTATTTTCTATTTATGCTATTATACCTTGTCCTCTTGATGATTGCAACTTTATCTGAAAATTTGCTAAGAATTTGAAAATGGTTGTTCAAAAATACAGGTGTAAACAAATCAGAGGTTAGGGAAGCCCCAACCTCTGATTTGTTTTGATGAATAGAATTTTTAACTAATTCCAAGTGCAATCCGTGCATAGCGGCTCATTTTTTCTACCGTCCAAGCAGGATACCAGACCAACTTCACATCCACAGATGTCACTTCTTCTACTTCTGCTAAAACATCATGAATCTGATCTGTCAGAAGATCCGCTAATGGACATCCCATGGTCGTTAGCGTCATATCAATAATGGTCGCTCCAGTTTCACCATCAAAATGGATCTCGTAAACAAGACCTAAATTAACAATGTCAATCCCAAGCTCAGGATCGATTACCTCTTCCAAAGCATTTAAGATTTTATTTTTAATTTCTTCAATTTGCTCAGTTGTATATGCCATATGACACTTCCTTTTTTTGTTATGTTACTCTCGATAGAATTGCTTAGCTCGGATTAAAAAGGTCCGCAGGACTTGGGCCACTCTCTTATTTTTGGGTGGCCGTTAAAAATGTCCCCCAGACCTTCCTCGCTTCCGAATTTCTCAGCTCGGGTTAAAAAGATCCACAGGATCTTTTTAATCCTCAATAAAATCACGCAATGGTTTGCTTCTGCTTGGGTGGCGGAGTTTGCGGAGGGCTTTGGCTTCGATCTGACGGATCCGTTCACGGGTCACGTTGAAGACTTTACCCACATCTTCCAAGGTCCGCATTTTTCCATCATCCAAACCGAAACGTAAACGAAGGACGTTTTCTTCACGGTCTGTCAGGGTATCGAGGACTTCATCTAATTGTTCACGTAGAACAACACGAGTGGTGTAGTCTACTGGATTTTCAATCACTTCATCTTCGATGAAATCTCCCAAATGGCTATCGTCTTCTTCCCCGATTGGCGTTTCCAAAGAAACAGGCTCTTGGGCAATCTTCAAGATTTCGCGCACCTTGTCTGGTGTCATATCCATGCGTTCAGCAATTTGTTCAGGTGTTGGATCTTGTCCCAATTCTTGCAAAAGATTGCGTTGTTCACGAACCAACTTGTTAATGGTTTCCACCATGTGAACAGGAATCCGAATAGTACGCGCTTGGTCTGCAATGGCACGAGTGATGGCCTGACGGATCCACCAAGTAGCATAGGTAGAGAACTTGAACCCTTTGGTGTAGTCAAACTTATCAACCGCCTTCATCAAGCCCATGTTTCCTTCTTGGATCAAGTCCAAAAATTGCATCCCACGACCAACGTAGCGTTTCGCAATGGAAACAACCAAACGAAGGTTAGCCTCAGCTAGACGTTGCTTGGCTTCCAAGTCACCTTGTTCCACCAAGATAGCCAATTCTTGTTCTTCCTCATTGGTCAAAAGTGGAACAACCCCAATTTCTTTCAAGTACATCCGTACTGGGTCATTGACCTTAGCAGAGTTGCTTCCAAGCAATTCCTCATCTGACAACTCTGGCTCTTCCTCATTGTTCAACACACGCGCACTTGGGTTGCCGTCTTTATCAGTGATCGAAATCCCTGCATCTTGAATGCGTTGCAAAAGATCTTCAATCCCATCTGCATCGAGCGTGAATGGAATAACCAATTGGTCATTAATTTCATCATCTGTTGCAGTTCCGCTTTTCTTGTGGCTGCGAATAAATTCTGCAATTTGAACGTCCAATGTTGTAATATCTTTTTGTTCTTTAGCCATTCTTACTCCATTCTTCTTTTTTGAGCGATTAAACGCTCGAGTTCCAATAAAGCTTTTTCCGCATCCCCTATTGAGGAAGCTTCCTTCACTTTATTTCCAATTTGTTGACTTTCTTTGCGAAGAAGCTCACGATTCCGCGTCGCTTCTACTTCTTCTAACTCACCATCTGCTATCTCTTCTGGTAAATCTTCTTCTAACATCCGGTACCAGGCGTGCTGGATCCCTTCAGGCTGCTCGGATAAATCCTGAGAGGTGACTTCTCCATTTTGACAGAGCAATTGATACAAGATCTGTAACTCCGGCGTGTCAAAGGCAAAATCAGGTCGCAAACGGTAATCATTGAGCACCATTGGAAAATCCTTCATCCTACTTAATAAATGATTTTCCGCCTTGATCAAGCGCGTCATCCCACGATTCGGCAAGAGCTCTACTGAAAAATTCGACGTTTTTGATCGTCCACCTTTTTGCGCTTCTTGCCGTTGATGCAAGCGACTATTATTGACAATCTGCTCAATCTGCAAGTAATCAAAGTCCGGCAATAAATCAGCCAACTTATAAATATAGGTGTTTTGCGCTGTAATGGAGCGCGTCTGGGCGATCATCGGTGCCAGCTTTTCGACAAACTCAATTTGCGCCTGCAAGTTCTCAATATACTGGGGTTTCCAGTAGTGCATCAAGAATTCAACCTTACTGATTCGAGAATTCTTCAAGAGGGTAGCAAGATCTTCTGGGGACGTCTTTTTGAGGTACTCATCAGGGTCCATCTGATCTGGGATACGGACGATCTCTAACTCCAGATCCTGCAAGACATCCAAGGCCTTAGCTGTTGCTTCAAGCCCTGCCTTATCCCCATCATAGGTCAAGATGACCTTTTTGGTAAAATGAGACAGGTGCTGGACATGCTCTGGTGTCAAGGCTGTCCCCATAGAAGCGACCGCATTTTCAATCCCAGCTCGATATGCCGCAATGACATCCATAAAGCCTTCCATGATATACATTTCATGTTGCTTTTTGGCGCTTGCCTTAGCCTGATCTAAATGATAGAGTTCATAACTTTTATTAAATAGACGGGTACTACGACTATTCTTGTACTTGGCTTGATGACTGCCATCATCCGTCATTTTCCACAGCCTACCAGAAAAGGCAATGACACGTCCACTATCATCTGTCAAGGGAAACATGATCCGATCCTGAAAAGCATCAAAAACCGTTCCAGCATCTGAGATTGTAAACAAACCCGAATCGGTAATCACTTTCTCAGAGAATTTCTCAGAGAGATTGCGATAGAGGTAATTTCCTTCTGCAGGTGCTAAACCCAATTGAAAATGTCGGATGACTTCATCCGTCAGACCACGTTCATGCAGATAGTGTCGCGCTTCTTCCCCCATCTTAGTCGTCATCAAAATCGCCTGATAAAACTTACTAGCTTCCTGATGAATCTCATAAAGTTCTTGGTTTGGATTGACAGACGCTGGTTGAGCCGGCCTTACTTGGTACTGAAGCGCAATGCCAGCTTTTTCTGCTACGATCTGGACCGCATCCATAAAGGCGACTCCACGGTAGTCCTCAATAAACTTAAAGACATCTCCAGAGCGACCACATCCGAAACAATGGTAAAACTGCTTGTCTTCAACGACATTAAAGGAAGGAGTCTTTTCACCATGAAAAGGACAGAGGCCTAAAAAGTTACGGCCCGCCTTGGTCAAAGAAACAACTTCTCCAATGACTTCAACAATGTTTACACTGTTTTTAATCTCTGCAATCAGCTCTTTATCAACCATAAACAGTGCCTCCATTTTACCATAGATTATCACTTTATATTTTATACTAAAAGTTAGTAAAAGTAAATTTTTTCCTACCGATTTCACACATAAAAGAAAAGATTTTCAACCTTTATCACTAATTTTTAAAAATGAGGCATATTCCTTGTCAGTCGAATATTTTTCCGTTATACTATCATAGTAAAAAATTATTATGAAAGGACATATTTAGGATATGTTAAAAGATTTGAAAGCTTTTCTCCTTCGTGGGAATATTGTTGACCTTGCTGTAGCAGTCGTTATCGGAGCTGCATTTGGAGCTATCGTAACATCACTTGTTAACGATATCATCACTCCACTTATTTTGAAACCAGCTATGAAAGCTGCTGGTGTTGATAAGATTGCTAATTTGTCATGGAACGGTGTTGCATACGGTAGCTTCTTGAGCGCTGTGATCAACTTCCTTGTTGTTGGTACTGTTCTTTTCTTCGTAGTGAAAGCTGCTGAAAAAGCTCAAAACCTTGGTAAAAAAGAAGAAGCTGTCGAAGAAGAAGCTGCTGCTCCTACTCAAGAAGAGTTGCTTACTGAAATCCGCGACTTGCTTGCAAACAAATAATCAGATAAAAAGATCCGATCTTCTAGCTAGAAGATCGGTTTTTTTGTCTTTAACGGATGAAAAAAACAAAAAACAGACCGAGGTCTGTTCTTGTATTCAATTAGAATTTTTTACGTTTACGAGCTGCTTCTGATTTACGTTTACGTTTTACAGAAGGTTTTTCATAGAATTCACGTTTGCGTGTTTCTTGAAGAGTACCAGCTTTAGTAACCGCACGTTTGAAACGACGAAGAGCATCGTCAAGAGATTCATTCTTACGTACTACTGTTTTTGACATATTTTTCACTCCCTTCAAGCCTAAAATCTTAATAATTTTATCACACTTTAAGGACGCTGTCAAGATCTTTTGAAACTTTTCTAGCCCTCCTAGCCTTCATGTCATTTCTTTTTCCAACTTTTTCATTCTTTCTATTTTATGATACAATGGAAACATAGAAAACCCTGAAGGAGATACCATGTCAGAAATTTATGATATTACAATTGTTGGGGGCGGACCAGTTGGTCTGTTTGCTGCTTTTTATGGCAATATGCGCCAAGTAAAAGTCAAACTGATTGATTCCTTACCTCAACTGGGAGGGCAACCAGCTATTCTCTATCCAGAAAAGAGTATCCTCGATGTACCTGGCTTTACCAATTTGACTGGTGAAGAATTGAGCAACCGCTTGATCGAGCAAGTTAAACGGTTTGATACACCGATCTTTCTCAATGAAACTGTAGAGGATATCCGAAAAGAAGGCGATCTCTTCACCATCACTACTTCTCGCCAAGTGCATCAGTCTAAAGCAGTCATTATTGCCATGGGCGGTGGTGCCTTTAAGCCACGCGCCCTTGACATTGAGGGAGCTGAAGACTTTGAGAACGTCCACTATCATGTTTCGAACATCCAACAATATGAAGGACAGCAGGTGACCGTCCTTGGTGGTGGAGACTCTGCTGTAGACTGGGCTCTTGCTTTTGACAAGATTGCTCCAACTACGATCATTCATCGTCGGGATAACTTCCGTGCTTTAGAACATAGTGTAGAAGAACTCAAACAATCTTCTGTTAGCATCAAAACACCATTTATTCCTAGTCGTTTGATTGGCGAAAATGGTCATGCCACTCATCTTAAAATCACAAAAGTTAAAACCGATGAAACCGAACTCATTCCGATTGATCACTTATTCGTCAATTATGGCTTTAAATCTTCTATTGGAAACCTGAAAGAATGGGGTGTAGAATTGCAACGCCATAAAATCAAGGTCGACCAAAAACAAGAAACTAGCCTTCCTGGAATTTATGCTTGTGGAGACTGCTGCTTCTATGAAGGAAAGATCGATCTCATCGCTACAGGTCTGGGGGAAGCTCCAACAGCTGTAAACAATGCCATTAACTACATCTATCCAGATAAGAAAGTCCAACCAACGCACTCAACCAGTTTATAATAAAAAAGGCCTTTGGCCTTTTTTATTTGTCTAAATCGTCTGCGATCTTATTAATCTTACGCAAGCGGTGATTAACGCCACTTTTTGAAATAGGTTTTTGCAAACTATCAGCGATCTGCTGGATGGAATAATCTGGATGGTTCATTCGAATATAAGCAACTTCTTGTAGGTCACTTGGTAAACTTCCTAGACCGACTGTATCCACAATTTTACTGATATTATTGATGGTTTTCATACTAGCTGTGACCGTGCGTTGGATATTGGCCATCTCGGCATTATTGGCCCGATTGAGGTCATTGCGCGTCTCTCTCATGACCTTGATGGACTCAAATTCCTGCATGGCTTGCATGGCCTCTACGACAATGAGAAAATCAATAATATCTTCCGCTCGTTGCAGATAGGTCACCACTCCTTTTTTCCGCTCGATGGTTTTCGCATCTAGTAAAAATCCTTGCATGAGAAGGGCAATTCCTTCCGCGTGGTCTGTATAAACAGAATGAATTTCCAGCTGGTACTTCCCTTTTTCAGGATCCTTGATGGAACCACTCGACAGAAAAGCCCCTCGAAGATAAGCACGGCTAGCTGCTTCATCCTCTAAAACACTAGCATCAATGCCTGTCTCAATCCCAAAGAAGGCATCTGCCAAATGCAAGTCAGCTAAAATTTCTTCTACCTTTTCATCCAAGAATACTGTGTAGACACGATTTTTTTTCAAGTTAGTTTTTTGATGGTGGCGAATATCTGATTTGGCCTCATAAAAATGATGCAATAATTCATAGATATGGCGAGCGATCTTGGCATTTTCTGTTGTCACCGAGAGCGTCAAGCCCCCCATTGAAATTCCGAGGCTCCCAGACATCTTGATAATAGCAGCTAATTCACTCTTTTCAAATCGCTTGAGAGACAATAATTCTTCTTTGACACGAACCGTAAAACTCATTTTCTCACCTGCACGATCTGCATCAGCTCTTCGACCACTTTTTCACCATCATGAAAAGCTCCCCCGTTGACCAACTTCAAGAAATCAGAAGAAATCACTTGAGGCACTTGTGAGTGTAGCCCTTTAAAATCGTGCTCTACCTGGACTAAATATTCATCAAATTTATTGCTGTTCATATAAGATGTGGGAACCTGATTGATATTGACAAGGACGGTGTCGATGAACTTTTCTCCCAAATGTTTGTGGAGTACGGTCACGTGGTCACTATCTGTGAAATGCTCAGTTTCTCCTCTTTGGGTCATGATATTACACACATAGGCTACTTGGGCCTTGGTTTCAAGGATAGCTTTCCCAATCTCATCGATCATCAAATTAGGAAGGATCGAGGTAAAGAGCGAACCAGGGCCTAAGACGACCATATCACTTTCAAGAATAGCTTCCACTACTTTCCTACTAGCTTTTGGGCGCTCTTGATCATAGGTATTGGTCACATAAACATGATCAATCATGCCGGTATAGTTGGCAATGTGACTTTCTCCTACTATTTCTTTTCCATCTTGAAAGACAGCATGAAGGGTCAAGGGACTATCACTCGACGGATAGATCTTACCGGTTGTATGGAAAAATTTCGTCAACAACTGCATGGCATTATAAGTTGAACCTTGCATCTCTGAAATTCCTGCAATAATCAAATTTCCCAAAGGGTGTCCGGCCAAAGGTCCATCATCGTCTGCAAAGCGGTATTGAAAGACCTTTTCATAAAAACGAGGCATATCTGACATGGCAACCAAGACATTTCGAAGATCCCCAGGTGGTGTCAATTTTTGGATGTTCTTCCGCAATTCACCTGAGCTACCGCCATCATCTGCAACAGTTACAATGGCAGTGATCTCGACCGGTTTCTTTCTTAGACTATCGAGAATAACAGAAATCCCTGTCCCTCCTCCAATAACGGTTACTTTAGGTTTTCTCATGAGCGATTCACCGTTTCTTTCCGTCTATCCTTGTCTCTATGACTGCAATTGACCTGCCAATTTTTTTCTAAATCATGCGCTAAGCGCTCTGCAAAGGCTACTGAACGGTGTTGACCTCCAGTACAGCCCATGGCGATGGTGAGAACGGATTTACCTTCTCGTTTATAAGACGGTAAAATAGGAACGATTAAGTCATGGAGATGACGGTAAAAGTCCTCTGATTCAGGGTGATCCATGACATAATCATAGACAGCTGGATCTTGACCGGTTAAATTCCGAAGTTCCAATTTATAGTAGGGATTTGGAAGAAAACGCACGTCAAAGACGAGGTCAGCATCGATCGGAAGGCCGTATTTGAAACCAAATGACATGACCTCAACCCGAAAATCTGGCTGATTATCTTGACTGGCAAATTGCTCTGCAATCGTTTTTCTCAGATTACGGGGCGTCAACTCAGTCGTGTCCACCACATTTTGACTGATATTTTTTAAAGGAGACAAGAGCTCGCGCTCTAGGGTAATCCCATCTAAAACACGGCCATCTGCTGCTAGTGGGTGGCTACGACGTGTTTCCTTGTATCGTGCTACCAACTCACTGTCAGTAGCATCCAAGAACAAAACCTTGAAATCGAGGTCTTCTTGGTTGTCCAATTCATCCAAAATGGTGCGAATTTCATTGAAAAAAGAACGGCTCCGCATGTCCACAACAACGGCTAATTTATTGTTATCCGGGCTATGACGCATGAGCTCAATAAATTTCAGCAAGAGCGCCGGTGGCATATTATCGATGGTAAAGTAACCCAAATCCTCAAACGATTGGATAGCGACGGTCTTGCCAGCACCGCTCATCCCGGTTACCATGACTAGTTGAATCTTACTTTCTGTCATTTTCTCCTCCCAAAATAAAACAGAGTGACCTACAGTTTCCTGCTTTCCACTCTGTCTTTTTGTCTTTGAATGGTTATTAGGCCTTGATTTCCGCAATAACTTCAATTTCAACCTTCACATCACGTGGCAGGCGTGCTACTTCAACAGCAGATCGAGCTGGAAACTCTGTGGTAAAGACTGTTTTATAGACCTCATTAAAAGGTACAAAGTCATTCATATCACTTAAGAAACAAGTGGTTTTCACCACATGGTCGAAGTCTGTCCCAGCCTCTTCCAAAATAGCCCCAATATTCTTTAAGACTTGCTCTGTTTGTTCTTGGATGGTTTCGCCAATGATTTCTCCTGTTTCAGGTGACAAAGGAACTTGTCCGCTTGCAAAGAGAAGATTGCCTACGATTTTCCCTTGAACATAAGGTCCAATTGCTGCAGGTGCTTTATCTGTATGAATTGTTTTTGCCATAGTATTCTCCAAGTCTATTTACTTCTGCTGGTTTTCTTTTGCTAATTTTTCCCTTTGTAAGCGCAATTTGCGCTTAGGATTTAGCGTATTAAAGAGTTCTTCTAGTTTTTCAGCATTCCAAACATCGGCTGCTGAAACAAAATTTCCATTTTCATCTCGAAAAGATATTGGTTTATCTCCCACTGAAAGAGCCTCATTTCTTATTTGGAATCCTTGATCCGCTCGGGACCACCCTTAATCTACAAACTCAAATTCAAATTTACCGATCCGGACGATATCGCCATCTTTTGCCCCACGTGCACGGAGAGCTTCATCAACACCCATGCCACGCAATTGACGAGCAAATTTCATGACCGCTTCATCCCGATCGAAATTCGTCATATTAAAGAGTTTTTCAAGTTTTTCACCAGACAAGACCCATGCGGCATCGTCATCACGACTGATGTCAAAGGCTGGCTGGTCTTCATCAAAGCCATAGTAAACTTCTTCTTGGACCATGTCGTCTTCTGAATACAAGAGGAATTCTGGTGTTTTGTCTAACAATTCTGCCGTTGCATCTAACAAATTGTCTAAACCTTGATGAGCCAAACTAGAGATCGGGAAGATCTGTGGCAGTTCATCAAACTCATCGTAATTGGCTGCCAATTTCTTCTTGAATTCTTTCAAATTTTCTTGGCTTTCCGGCATGTCCATCTTATTCGCCACGATAATCTGAGGACGTTCCATCAAGCGAAGATTATAGGTTTCAAGCTCTTTATTGATTTGAACATAATCTTCATAAGGGTCGCGTCCTTCACTGGCAGACATATCAATAACATGCAAGATAACACGGGTACGCTCAATGTGACGAAGGAACTGGGTTCCTAGTCCAACACCTTGGCTAGCCCCTTCAATCAATCCAGGAAGGTCTGCTACGGCAAAGGATTCCCCAGATGGAGTCCGAACCATTCCCAAATTTGGAACGATGGTTGTGAAATGATAAGCCCCAATTTTTGGTTTGGCTGAAGTGATGACACTGAGAAGGGTCGATTTCCCAACAGAAGGGAAGCCAACCAAACCAACATCTGCCAAGACCTTCAGTTCTAACTCTAATTCACGTTCCTGACCAGGCTCTCCATTTTCAGAAATCTCTGGTGCTGGATTTTTAGGAGTGGCAAAACGAATATTTCCACGCCCTCCTCGGCCACCGTGTGCAACGATGTACTCTTGTCCATTTTCAACTAGGTCAGTAATGACCTTGCCCGTTTCAGCATCTCGGACGGTCGTTCCTTGGGGAACTCGTACATAGAGATCTTCTGCTCCCCGTCCGTGCATCCCTTTGGTCATTCCTTTTTCCCCATTTTGGGCTTTGAAATGCCGATTATAACGGAAGTCCATCAAGGTGCGCAAGCCTTCGTCTACTACGAAGATGACATTGCCACCACGACCTCCATCACCACCCCAAGGTCCGCCATTAGGGACATATTTTTCACGGCGAAAGGCCACCATGCCATCGCCGCCATTTCCAGCCTTGACCTTAATCTTGGCTGTATCTAAAAACATACTCATAAATAGATGATTTCCTTTATTTCTGCGTGCGTCTTAATAAGAAAGAGCACCAATTGCGGTTGCAAAGATTGCACCAACCGTTACAATCAACATAATCACAATAACCACCATCGTGATCATTTCAAATGGTGTTTTTTTACGTTTTCCGTTATCTCCAAAAGCCACTGCTAATACCTCGATTACTATAAATTCATTAGCCCTATTTTACCACGAAATAGGGGATTTTTCAAATCGAGCCTACACAAAAGAGAGTGGGACAGAAATCGGTAATTCGTTAGAATTCGATTTCGTCGTCCCACCTCCGCACAGTTGAGTAGGGCTGTAAAAGCTAATGAAATCAGC
>JAWGIA010000009.1:0-66828 GCA_032560535.1 Streptococcus parasanguinis
AGGAGGCTGGGACAAAAGTCCTAGCCTCTCAATTATTTTTGGATTGTCGAGCAAGACGCAGTGGTTGAGTGGGCTCTACTACGCCGATTTCATCAGCTTTTACAGCCCTACTCAACTGTGCGGAGGTGGGACGATGAAATCCAATTCTAACGAATTACCGATTTCTGTCCCACTCTCTTCTTTCGTCTATCTATCAAGAAGTGAGGAAGGAATGAAAAAGAATATTGTAAAAGATGTCTTATTCTTGGGTCAAAAGTCAGAAGAAGCGACACCTGAGGATCGCACCTTGGCTTTGGATTTGCAGGACACCTTAAATGCTCATCTCCTTGAGTGTGTCGGTTTAGCAGCCAATATGATCGGGGTGAAAAAGCGAGCGATTATCATCCGAATGGGAAGTGAAAATTTGGTCCTGTTTAATCCGGTTCTCCTTGAAAAGAAAAAGCCTTACCAAACAGAGGAAGGATGCTTGTCCTTGGTGGGGAGTCGGCCGACCACTCGTTATGAGGAGATTTCAGTGGCCTATCGAGATATGAATTGGAAAGCAAAAACAATTCATTTGTCAGGCTTTCCGGCCCAGATCTGTCAGCATGAAATGGATCATCTAGAAGGCATTATTATCTAAAGATGAAGGATGGAGTCGATTCGGCTCCTTTTTTTAGTTCTTATGGAAACTTTTTTCTTGACAGGGATCTTTTTTGTGTTAAAATAGTTCTCATAGTAACTTTAAAGTTCTTAAGAGAACTATTTGGAGGAAATGATGGACAAACCTTTACTAGAATTTAAAAAAATCGGTCATCTCATTCACCTCATGGTAGAAAGAGAGGCCAAGAAGAGAGGGCTTGAATTTAGCGCAGGACCCCAAGGTCAGGTATTGGGCTTTTTATCTCATCGTGAAAAGGAGGGGAAAGTGACCTTGATTCGGGATGTTGAGCAGGAACTTCATATCTCAAAATCCGTGACGAGTAACCTGATCAAGCGCATGGAGAAAAATGGCTTTATTTATCTAGAGCCTAGTCCAACCGATAAACGGGCCAAGTATGTCTACCTAACAGACAGTGTAAAAGATAAATTGAATGACATGAAACAATTCTTTGAAGAAGTGGACCAGGATATGATGGCTGGTGTATCAGAAGAAGAATTGGCCATCTTTTTCAGGGTCATGCATCAATTTTATGAGAATATGAAAAAAAGGAGCGAGGAATGATCAATATATTTCGGCGGTTAACTGCCAAAGAATGGGGCATGATTGCCCTTAGTACGGTCTTTATCTGTCTGGCTGTTTGGATGGATTTAAAGACTCCTGAATACTTATCCGATATCACGACCCTCTTAGCCAAGGATGGGACCAAGGTTTCTGATATTATGGATCCGGGAAGCAAGATGTTGCTCTTCTCTTTTGGAAGCTTTTTGATGGCAGTTTTTGTGGGCTTTTTGGCTTCAAGAGTCGCTGCCAGCTTTACGACGCGACTTCGAGGAGAGATTTTCCATCAAGTGATGGATTACTCTGATGCCGAGATCAAGAAATTCTCCGTTCCCTCTCTCTTGACTCGTACAACCAATGATTTGACCCAGTTACAAATCATGATTGTCATGGGGATGCAAGTTGTGACGCGTGGTCCCATTATGGCGATTTGGGCTCTGACCAAGATTTGGGGGAAGAGCAGTGCCTGGACAACGTCTGTTGGGATTGCGGTCTTGATGGTCTTGATTCTTCTCTCTGTTCTGGTTCTTATTGCCTTTCCGCGCCAGCAAAAGGTTCAAGGTTTGACCGATGCTTTGAATGCGACGACACGGGAGAGTTTGACTGGGGTGCGAGTGGTTCGCGCCTACAATGCAGAAGCTTATCAAAATGAGAAATTCCAGGCTGAAAACAAGGGCTTAACCCGTCTAAATCTCTTTGTTTATCGTTTGATGTCTTTGATGAACCCTGTCATGACAGTGGTATCAAGTGGGTTGACCCTTGCTATCTACTGGATTGGGGCGCACTTGATCAATGATATCGCCATGCCAAAAGATCCTACAAAGATCTTCACCAGTCCTGCATTAGCGGATCGGACCAAGGTCTTCTCCGATATGATCACCTTCTCCTCTTACGCCATGCAGGTTGTCGTTGGCTTTATGATGATGGTGGCCATCTTGATTATTCTTCCTCGTGCCTTGGTATCTGCCAAACGAATCAACCAGGTCTTAGCTTTAGAGCCGTCTGTAGCCTTCCCAAGTGAGTCAAAAGAAACAACAGGCCAAGAGGGTACCGTTGAATTTCAAGATGTTTCCTTCCGATATGGACGGACTTCCCGTGCTGTGATTGAACATGTGACCTTCTCAGCTCAGAAAGGACAAACCGTTGCCTTCATCGGATCAACCGGTTCTGGGAAATCCACTTTGGTCAACTTGATTCCGCGCTTTTACGATGCAACAGAAGGAAAGATCTTAGTGGATGGCATCAATGTCAAGAATTATAGCCACCAAGAACTGAATAATAAAGTCGGCTATATTCCCCAAAAAGCAGTGCTCTTTAGCGGCACTATTCGCTCCAATATGGAATTTGGAGAAAGTAGTCAAGGAAAATTAGAGGATGAAGCCATCTGGAAAGCTCTTGAATTGGCCCAAGCCAAAGAGTTTGTGGCCGCAAAAGAAAAAGGCTTGGATACAGAAGTAGCGCAAGGAGGAAGCAACTTCTCTGGCGGTCAACGGCAACGCTTGGCCATTGCACGGGCCCTGGCTCGCAAACCTGAGATCCTCATCTTTGATGATTCCTTCTCAGCTCTAGATTATAAAACAGATCGGATCCTGCGACAAGCCTTGAAAGAAGAGCTTGCAGATACGACCAAATTGATCGTTGCCCAACGGATTTCGACTATTATGGATGCAGATTTGATTTTGGTCTTGGATCAAGGGAAGGTCGTCGGTCAAGGTACCCACAAGGAATTGCTTGCGACCAATGAAGTCTATCAAGAAATTGCCTATTCACAATTATCTAAGGAGGAGTTGGAACATGCATAAGACAAAACAAAAAACATCCCTTTGGAGCCAACTTTCTCCCTATTTGAAGGGCTTCCACCTATTTTTCCTAATTGCTATCCTCTTTTCGATCGTATCGAGTGTAATCACGGTTATTGGACCGGATAAGTTAAAAGAAATTACAGATACCATTACAAAAGGGATGGGAGGCGCCATTGATATTGATAAGATCACTTCGATTGCCCTGACCTTAGCCATCCTTTATGGAGTTGGAGCACTGGTGTCCTACAGCAGTAGTTTCATTATCTCAACCATGATTCAGCGCTTTGCAGAACGCTTGCGCAATGCCATTGCTGAGAAGATCAATCGCGTGCCCCTCCAATATTTTGATAGCCATGAACAAGGAGATACCTTGTCTCGTGTGACCAATGACGTGGATTTGATGACCCAATCCTTTAACCAAAGCTTGGTTCAAATGGTCTCTTCTATTGTCTTATTGATTGGCTCCATCCTTATGATGTTTAAGACGGACTGGCACTTGGCGGTGACAGCGATTGTGTCCGTCTTTGCAGGTTTTGCTCTTTCCAGCATCATTATGGTCAAGAGCCAGCCTCTCTTTAAGCAACAACAGGACAACCTTGCCAAAGTTTCAGGTTATGTTGAAGAAATCTATAGTGGCCACAATATCGTCATTTCCTACAATGGCCGTCACCAAGCCAAAAATCATTTTGATGCCATCAACCAAGATTTGTACCATAGCATGTGGAAATCCCAATTCTTCTCTGGGATCATGATGCCCTTGATGCAGTTTGTAGGGAATTTCGGCTATGTCATGGTCTGTATCGTTGGGGCTGTCCTCACCATTAATGGAGACATTACCATCGGGACCATTGTTGCCTTTATGACCTATGTCCGCATCTTTACCCAACCAATTAGTCAAATGGCTCAAGGCATTACCCAATTGCAATCAGCTAGTGCTGCTATGGGGCGTGTCTTTGAATTCTTAGACGAAGAAGAAATGGAAGATGAATCCCAAAAAACACGCCAATTGGAAGTGCCAAAAGGTCATGTTACCTTTGAACATGTTCGCTTTGGTTATTCACCAGATAAGACTATTATCCATGACTTTACAGCTGAAGCTAAGCCAGGACAGAAGGTGGCCATTGTTGGTCCGACAGGTGCAGGTAAGACGACCATGGTCAATCTCTTGATGCGTTTTTACGACATTCAAGCTGGTAAAATTACCATCGATGGTGTGGATACTAAGGCCATGAGCCGAGAAGAAGTTCATGATGCCTTTTCGATGGTCTTGCAAGATACCTGGCTATTTGAGGGGACCATTCGAGAAAACCTGGTCTTCAATCAAACGGATATTTCAGACGAAGCGGTGGAAGCAGCAACCCGAGCGGTTGGGGTCCATCACTTTATTCGGACCTTGCCGAATGGCTATGATACTGTATTAGATGATTCAGTGACCTTGTCCGTGGGTCAAAAGCAACTCTTGACCATTGCGCGTGCCCTCTTGAAGGATGCTCCGCTTCTTATCTTGGATGAAGCAACCTCATCTGTCGATACCCGTACAGAAGAGTTGATTCAAAAAGCTATGGACAAACTCATGGAAGGCCGAACTTCCTTTGTCATTGCCCATCGCTTGTCCACTATCCGTAATGCGGATCTGATTCTCGTGATGAAAGATGGAAATATTATCGAGCAGGGTAATCACCAAGAACTCATGAGCCAAAATGGCTTCTATGCTGATCTCTACAATAGCCAATTCACAGAAGAAGTGGCATGAAATCAAGATACAAGGCTTGTGAAATGTAAAGTAAAATAATAAGATAGAAGGCAATTCTATGTGCTTCTATCCTATTTTTTATGCTGGAAGAAGGGATGGGAAAGACGATTCTTAGGTACAGAAAAATGACAAAGCGTCAAAAATAGATCGCTTCTAATGTGAAAAAGAAGAAAGAAAGGATAAAAAAGAAGCCTGGCTTGACAGGATTTCTTAGGATCGCGTATACTAGTAGTACAAAAATGAGATGACAGACAGGAGTGTCAACATGAAGCCCAATCTTCAAGATTACCCGAAATTTTATCGTTGGCTAACCCTGCCTTTTTCGAGAAAGCCACATCGTGTGCAGGTCCTTCAAAGGACGAATCGAATCTTGACGTTCGTGATGCCAGGCATCTACGGCCTGGTCTTTTGTTGGCTGTTTTTTAAGAAAACTTCAATGGGAGGAATCTGGCCTTTTATCTGGATCCCTGCTTCGGGTTTTGTCTTGTTTAGCCTCTTTCGCCATTGGGTCAATGTTCCAAGACCTTATGAAAAATGGGAGATTCAACCCTTATTAGAAAAAAATTCATCCGGTCATTCCTTTCCTAGCCGACATGTTTTTTCGGCCACCATTATCTCCATGTGTGTCTGCCAGTTGTCGCTTCCGCTTGGAATGTGCTCCATGCTCCTATCTCTTCTATTAGCCCTTGTCCGAGTTCTTGGAGGGGTTCATTATCCCAAGGATGTCCTCGTCGCTTGGGGATTGGGACTCGTCTGGGGAGGACTCTTTTTGCTGGCTTGAATGAACAAATTGCTGAAAATTGACCTTTGTCTAAGAGCGAGGGATAGTGTATACTGGAAAGTGGACTTAGAATAGGAGAGAAGATGAAGTACAGAAAAGCAGAAAAAGCAGATCTGGATCAGGTGGTTCGAGTAGCCAGTACAGCCTTTGAGGACTATCTATTTTTAAAAGTTATCAAGGATTTGGTTCGGGATCCCAAGCAATACCCATCCTTTGTTGAGGCAATGATGCGCATCCTGGTAAAGGTTTTTCTTAAGCACCATATTTGCCTTGTGGCAGAAAAAAATGATGAAATTTATGCAGTTGCCTTGTTGCAAAAGGAACCGATCCCTTTTCGGGCCTATCTCTTAAATGGGGGATTCGGTTTGCTCAAGTTTATTTCCTTGAAGAATATGTTGTCCTACTTTAAATTTATGGAGGACACGGATAAGGAATTGGAGCAAAATGTAGATTTTGATTGGTATTTGATGCTTCTTGCAGTCGCCCCTAAACACCAACGGCAGGGCTATGGCAGTCGCTTTATGATAGAAGGAATTGAGCCTTTCTTGGAAGAGATCCAAGGAAAAAAACTAGCCTTTTATACCAATACCAAAGGAAATGTCTATTTTTACACGAAAAATGGTTACAAGGAAGTCTATTCAAGTGAGATTTGCTTTAACCAAGTAGAGATGGGTAGTTGGTATTTCTTGAAAGAACTAAAAAAACACTAAGGATACAACCTTAGTGTCAGATTGATGACAAAGTCATTTTAGAAACTTTCCTTAGGTGACTACGGACGTCAGCGAACTTCGAAGAAGTTCCATGACTTAGTTTTGAGCCTAAGGTCTCAAAACTCCCGAGCTCTTGAAACTATTAAGTTTCAAGAGCTTTTCTCACGTCGGAAAGTTTCAGTTGATGATTGAATAATTCTAACGAATAAATTTTTTTATTTTTACAGAAGTTAAATAATAGGTCATTACGTTTCAGTAGAAACGAAAAAGCCTTGATTTAACGCGATTCTTGAATTTTCGAATTTCAATGTATTGCAATAAAAATCAACCGAATGACTACATTTTTGACTACATTTTTTGTGAAATAAATTAGATGTTCGGATATATAAGAGACACCCTAGTTCAAATGAACTAGGGTGTTTTTTATAAGCTAAATCAATAATTTTCTTATGTAGATAAATGAATTATTAGATTAGATCATGAGATAATAAACAGGAAGAACTAACTTCACAACAAAATTAAATGTAGTAACCCCTTCAATTTCTAGAAAATTGATTTTGAACTAATGTAGAAATACTGTAGTATAATGGGTTTAAAGAATTCATAGTGAAAAATCAATAAAGTAGGATGGACATATCATGAAAAATTATGAAGATGAAGATTTAAAATTAGATTTAGAAAATTATTTTAAAGAAATTATCCCCCAAAAAGACGTAGAGATTTTTTACTTTAAAGATAAGAAAAAATTTTTAGAACAGTTTAGCCCTTGGCATCAAGATAAAGGTGGCAATCTGATTAATGACTTTATAAAACAAGTTGAGACTTCTAATACAACTGAGGACTTCTCTTGGCTGAAGATTCTACCGGATGACTTAAAAAAAGAAATAGAAAAAGAAGGTAGACATTTAAATATGCGCTACCAAATTCCAACTCATTTTCATGGAGATATAGATACAGCTACTATTTTCCACTGTTTGGAAAATCCTAGAGGCTATTTAGGGGATTATCAAGATAATCAAATTGATAAAGGTCTTGAGGAAACAAGCCTAAAAGGATACTATGGAAAAACCGAGATTTTGATAGCAGATACTGAAAAAAAGAAAACTATTAAAACTATTAAAAAGATCTTAAAAGGATATAAAGAAAAGGAAGTTGATATTAAATCAATTATAGAAAGAAGATATAAATTAAAAAGTATTAAAGACGTTAAAGATATCATTTATAGTAATCAAAGCAATTTAATGAGTGAAATTAAACATATGTTTGAATTAGAATCTAAGTTTGATTTCAAAAACAAGTCTAAAAAAAGTCAAAAAAATCTATTAGAAAATTATTACTATTTAAGAGAGTATTATTCTCAACTCATTCAGAAAAATAAGGTATTAGATTTTATAGAACTGGAAGGAAAGCAAAAGGAAATTGAAAAGATCGCTCAACAAATATGTAATTTAGAAATTTATCCTTTTTCATGTGCTCAACCTGATTTAGGTGAAAATGGCATTGGTGAAAAAATTATTCTCAATTCAGACTTATCTAAGTTGGCTGCGTTCATTGTACTAAGAAGAATATATAAATATTTAAATAATAAGAAATCACAAAAACCAGTTTTTGTTTTTCGTAAATATGATGCAGCATGGGAGAAATTGTTTAGAAAATTATTTAAAGAAGCACAGGATGAAGATTTTGCTAATAAAGTTATGGAAAAACTAGAAAATAATTTCTTTTACTGTCAGTTACGACCAATAGGAGGAGGAATAACCGATGGAAATGTGATATCAGTTCCAAACTATAGAAAATTTATGGATATGAAAGAGTCTGCTTTTGATGAAATTACAAAATTACTACCTCGAATTGATGTAAAAATAATTGAAAAAGATAGCTTATAGCCCAATGGAAAAATTACAAATAAGCAATACGTCTAAAATCAAAAAAGAGCAATATTGCTCTTTTTAATATACGTATAAACTCTCAATCACGGTCTTCTGGAATAAATACATGAATATCAGCTTCATCACTTTGATTCCAATGAATGAATATTCTGCGACCTAATATCTTTTCTTCTATCTTAATTTCTTCAATTTCATAATAAACTTCTTCATTTGCATTAGTACTTTTCTCAAGATAATTTTTCACTTGTTGCTCAAATCTCAACTGTCCAGCATATTCCTTGGAGTTTCGATTTGCTCTAAAATCTTGAGGTGAGATATTGCTTTTATTATTTATACCAAAAAATTGATTGGATTGTGAGTTATTAGCATTACGTTCATCACTTGTAAGTAAATACTTATCAAATGAGTCAGCAATAAAATGACCTCGATCTTTTGTATTCTTACCTGGAATGGATGGGTCATCAGCATTATGACTTCTTTCCTTAACATGGTTAACATTACTTAGAGCAGCAACGAAATAGTTAGTTTTAGGATTTTTTCTAAGTATAATCTTCCACATTATTGGGTTTTCCCGATATATAGGTTCTTGGGTCACTCTCCAATCTATTTCTACTTTCTTCAAAAAATTATAATATTTACCATTTGAAATTGACTGCATTTCCCAATTTTTAAACTCACAGTTCCAATTATCAATGTTCAACTCATCACCATATTGGTTATGAGCAATCGATATCAATGTGATATCTGAGTTACTACTATTTGTTGTCATAATTCATTTTCTCCCCTATTATTTATTTTTTATCTTCGTCATTATTGATAGTTTAATATAGCTCACATTAATTCTAAAATCTCTTTTTGTTTATTATCAAAAACTTTTTTTGAATCAATGATTTTTTGGTAAAAATCATATTCAATCTCTGTAAAGTGACAGAATACTTCAGCACACTCAATTAAAATAGGATTTAGTTTTTCTCTTGGGGGCAATCCAACTGAAAATTTAATTTTGTCTCCTTTTTCAAAACATTCTGTCCAAAAAGCCTGATGAAATGCGACTTCAGACAAATGAACATAACCAGATGATTTATTGTAAATTTCTTCAATCTCGGGATAATACTTCGACATCCTTTTCTTAAGATTGGCATCAGTCATCTTTCTATTTTGATTATCTTTCATATTCTTAATAGGTGTACCACTTAATGTTTCTTTAATAAATGATCTTCTGTCCTCTGATATAAAAGCCGCAAAGACTCTCATAAGGTTATCAAGTTGTGTTCGTACTATAATTCCTGCACAAGTCAGATTTCTCGTTCTTAATAAGTTCATTATTCCATCAATAAATTGAACTCGTCTGTTAAGCGCAGAAATAAAAAATAAATCATCTTCAGTAAGATTTTCACCAATAATACCAGCAGCTATTGACTTTGATTCCTCACGATATTCTCTTAATTTATTGAAATATGTCTCTATTTCATTGAAATATTCATCATTTGTCATTACATTTCCTCCTAATTTATCTTTCTAATATGGATTCAATCATTGGTTCAATCCCCTTTTCAATCAAGTTATCTATCTTACGCTGAGCAGAAAAGCGCCCAACTTCGTAGGCTACATAGTGTAAAATCTGAGCAGCCACTTCTTTAACATTGAATGAAAATTGTTCCTTTAGAACTCTATAAGAAAGGGTAGCAAAAGAGTCTGCATCTTCAAATCGTTTCAAATATTGCTCATAGTTAGAATGAATCGTCTGAATGATATAAATCGCATGTGTATCATCTAACTTCATAAAGATCATTAAGCTTTCAATAAAAACATTACTTTTTTTTATACATGCTTGACATAACTCTCTTGCTGGCATTTCATAGATATAGTTTTCTATGTCGTCATCAAAAACACCGTTGCTAATTTTTTCCCATATTGTCTTCTTAAAAGCATCGTCGCTTCTAATTCTCAACCATGCATTTAATGCACTCAACATTTCAGTAGCATCTTGATACCTATAATCAGGTTCTAAATTCGTAGCTTTTTCACTAACAGAACGAAGTGAATGAGAAGAAATATTAGGATACTTAGTCATAACAAAATTAATAATACGTCCCAGCGAATACACATCGCTTCGTTTATCGGCATCTTTTAAAAGCATTAATTGCTCTGGTGCGCAATAAAAGAGTTGACCAAAGGAAGTTGTGTCCATTGTTTGATGAGATGTCAGAGTGTTTAGGTTTTTTCCTAAACCAAAATCAGCAATCTTAATTATCCCATTCACGAAAAAAACATTGGTTGGGCTTAAGTCTCTATGCAAAACTCCTTTTTGATGGACAAGAGACATAGTGTGAAGTATCTGGCGTAGTATATTGATTTTGGAATCCCCTGTTAATTCACTTTCTTCAATATAATCAGCCAATGTATAATCAGCTTTTTCCATTGTGTAAGAGTAACTACCACTATCAAAATCATACACTCTGATAACATTTTCAATATCAGAACAAGATTTAGTTATTTCATACTCTCTCTTAAATCTACTTCTCAAAGCCTCACGTCTAACAGATTCCTCATTTAACTTTTTTAACACCAATCCTGTAGATTTTTGGAAATAAATATCAGCGAAGCCCCCTTTCCCAATCTCAACTAAATCTGCATCAATTTCCACTAAATAAAACTCATTCCCCTTTTTTGAGATTTTTAAAGAATAAACAGAACAAATTTTATCTAATTCATTTATTATTTTCTGCTGCTGCTCTAGAGCATCCACTTCGCTTATCTGACGCTCTGTTAAAAGATATTGTTTGCTGAGTATAAGGTTGAAAAATGAATTGATAATACCTCTAGATGAAAAGTCCAACAGCTTGTCATTCACATATATCCATCTTGTAGGAAAACCATGACCATAACTATCTTGAGTATGGAAATGGGTATTGAAAAAAGAAACTAGCTGAGGTCCTGATTTATAAGTAAACAGCTCCATCTCATCCCCACAGAATATCTTTGCTAGTCTTTTGTAAAAATCTGGATTGATCAATAGTTCGTTCTCCTTATAAATGGTAATTCTTTAACTTAATAAATGTAGGCAGTGACATATAATCTACTTTCTCGATTAAACAGAGGGTATCGTCTAGAATAGAAAAAATATAAAATCTATCTTGAAATATAGTTACAAAATAGGTATCAAATTCCTTCGCTTTTAAATCTCTGTATTCAAATAATGATTTGAAATCATAATTTAACGCGCTTACAATAATATCATCCGGATTATCAGTCTCTAGTATATCAATCAGCTCAAACGAATATGGAAAAAATAATAAAAGGTTTTTCTGTTTTTCAAGCATTTTCAACACTTTTATGATATCTCTTTCAATACCATACTTTCTAATATTTAAGGAGTTTCCCCCTAATTGAGTAAGCTCCGATATATCTCTTGTTCTGAATGCCACATGGATCTGAGTAGCTTTTACTTCACCGAATTTATTTTTACTTTCATGAATACCAATTATACCGTCACCATCATTGCTAATACCCGGAGAAAACAAATGACTAGCTTGTAATCTAGTGCTAGATGATAATAATTTAAAGTCTATTTCATAATTTTTCGATATTGCATCACATTGACCATTATTCTCATTTAACGGTTTAGAGAAAAGAGATTGACCTTTTTCTTTAAAATGAGATGACTTATTAAGTAGCTCTAGCAAATAGTTCTCATAATTACAATCAGGTTCTCCGTCAACAAAATTTTTAATAATAGTAGCTGGTGGCAGCAGTTTAAATTTTATTCGTGGATCAATATTAGGGTTTAAATTTTCTTCCATAGTAATTCCTCTATGTTATTATACCATTAATATGTCAAGATTTAGATTTTTGGTAATAATAAACAATTATTTCTAATTAATCAATTATACGTCGTTTAAAAAATTATTAATAACAAAAATAATAAAATCTTCTGGAACAAACTTAATATATTAGAACGTACGAGAGATATCCTAAACATATTAATCACTATGATCTTTTGGTTAGCATTTCATATACTTTTTATTGAATGGCAGCAACACCTTACCTATTTGTTAGACTTTTTTTATTTACTATGATATACTATATATATTAATCTATAAAGTTTTTATTTTATTCATATGACTAGAAAGGAATAATTATGCCCGAAACAAATAAATATCAGTATTGTATAAACAACAATGAAATGCTTGAACTTCACGTACTAGAAGAAGAATTCTACAGAAACAAGCAAGAAACAAAAAACAGGTACAGAGGTCAACTACTATGCCCTGGGTGCCGACAAGTACGATTATCTATAAAAGAGAATAGTAATAATAATAGTATTTATCTTGCTGCTTATCCAAACTCTCATCATTCTGAAAATTGCGAGTATTTACTTAACCCTGCAACTAAACGAGAATTAAAAGTATTCTATGATCAAATTTCTCCTGATAGAGCTGAAAAAATGTTAGAACATATTTTAGAAGACAGAGTAGCTGTGGTAAATCCACCTCATAATCAGAATCTTAATGATGATGTTAACAAAGACGAGGGTGACAACTACAAATTGACAAATGAAAACGGGACTAGAAAATACTTACCTAGAAGGTCATTACAGTTAAGAAAAATGGAAGAATCTGATCATTTAGTAATGTACTATGGAGAATGCAGATTGTTTATAGCGCAAGGTAAGTGGGACAACTTCTATCTGAGAATTTTTCGTAATGATGAAACTACCAATTTTCTATGTAGTCTAAAAATTCCAAAAAATGTTTTCAATTACTTATCAGATGAAATTAATTTTATTCCTTGTGAAAAAGATTTAGATGTAAATAACTCTATGGAAAATTCCGTTCTTGCAAGAATAGCTTTTATCTCTACAATTGAGAAAAAATCGTCATTTTTTGATGGAAAAATAACCCATTCTAAGCTATTAAAGGTAATTCAACTATAAATTTAACTTCTTCATAAAATCCTGTAGCAACTATTCTTATAGTTGCTATTTTTCTGATATAAATAGCAATAATATGAAGTATCTAAGTATGGTATAATAGTAACAAAAAAACAGTTATTGTTAGCTTTTTATCTGCTATCAATTTAATACCAGTTTTTATTTCAAAACGGAGAAATTAAATGACTTTTGATAATTTAGTACATCAAATTAATGAACTTGCTGAAACTCAAAGAGACCGGGGGACATATTTTGAGTATCTAGCACGTGCATACTTTCAAAATGAACCCACATACAAAAATGAATTCAAGAATGTATGGATGCTAGCTAATGTTCCAGAGGAATATGGGATTCCCAAAGTTGATCTCGGAGTAGATTTAGTTGCTGAAAAGTATACTGGTGAATTGGTGGCAATTCAGGCAAAATTCTATAACCATACAATACAAAAATCTAATATTGATTCTTTTTTAGGGGAACTTGGGAAAGACTATTATGAATCAGGTATTATTGTTGCTTCGACTGATAAATGGGGCAAAAATGCTGAGAAAGCTCTAGCAGATCGTAGTGATGTTATTCGTATTGGTCTTTCAGATCTTAGAAATTCTCAGATTGATTGGTCAAAATTCTCTTTTGAATCACCAGAAGTAGTCACTGTTAAAGCTAAAAAGAAATTAAGATATTATCAAGAAAGTGCGATTCAGTCTGCATTGAATCATTTTAGAGAAAATGATCGTGGACAACTTATAATGGCTCCAGGAACAGGTAAGACTTTTACAAGTTTAAAAATTGCTGAAGCAATGGCAGAGGAAGCGAAAAAAGAACAATATACTATTCTTTATTTAGTACCAAGTATTCAACTTCTTACTCAAACATTGAGAGGTTGGAATAATGATACAGAAATGACCATGTCTTCTATGGCAGTTACTAGCGATAGAAATGCAAGTCGTGGTAGTGTCAAGCAAGATGAGTCCAATATAGCTATCAAAGCCAGTGACATTGGATATCCAGCAACAACTTCTTCAAAAAAGGTTGTTGAGAACTATTTGGAATTAATGACTAGACCCAAAAAAGAACTATTAGTTGTTTTTGGAACTTACCAGTCAATTGACGTTCTTGGAAAAGCTCAAAAGGACGGTTTCCCAGAATTCGATTTGATTATTGCAGATGAAGCTCACCGAACTACAGGAGCAAAAGCTTTAGGAGATGAAGCATCAGCGTTTACGAAGGTACATAGTAACCTAAATGTAAAGGGGACAAAGCGCCTTTACCAAACAGCAACACCAAAATTATATGGTACTGATGCTAAGAAAAAAGCTGAAGAAAATTCAATTGTTATTTCTAGTATGGATGATGAAAGCTTGTACGGCAGTGTGTTCTATCGTTTAGGTTTTGGAGATGCTATTAGTCACGATATCCTAACTGATTATAAACTGATGGTTTTGGCAGTTGATGAAACAGTTGTTCAGAAAGACATGCAAAAATCTCTGGCTGATTCAGAGAATGGGCTAAATATTGATGATGTGGGACGTATCATTGGTGTTTGGAATGGAATGATTAAACGAGAAAGTTTTTCGGATAAAGTTTCTGGAGAACCAATGAAAAGAGCTATAGCCTTCTCACGAACCATTGAAGATAGCAAGCGCCTATCACAACAGTTTGAGAATGTTGTTAATGACTATCTAAATAGTGATGAAGGTTATTCTGTAAATGTTCGTCATGTAGATGGCAGTATGAACGCCCTTGAAAAAAATGAAGCATTAGATTGGTTAGCAAGTAATGATATACCAGAAGATTCAGCACGTATTTTATCAAATGTCCGCTTCCTAACAGAAGGAATTGATGTTCCTAACCTAGATGCTATTATCTTTCTGTCTCCTCGAAAATCCCAAGTGGATATTGTTCAGGCTGTCGGTCGAATCATTCGTAAATTTGAAGGTAAAGATTATGGCTACATTATTTTACCTATTGTAGTTCCTGAGGGCGCAACGCCAGAATCAATTTTAGACAATAATAAAACATACGATGTTATCTGGCAGGTGTTAAACGCATTGCGTTCAGTTGATGAACGCTTTGAAGCAACTATTAATAAACTGGAATTAAACAAACAGAAGCCTAAAAATATCCAAGTTATTGGAGTGGGTGCGGCACCAGACGACCCTAATTTTAATGACGGTTTTGTGAAAGAGCCGACAGTGGCTTATCAGACAGAATTAGAACTAGACTGGGAAGCTGTTGAAGGGGCAATCTATGGTAAAATTGTCCAAAAAGTCGGTGATAGACGTTATCTAGAGGATTGGTCTAAAGATGTAGCTGATATTGCGAGACGTCACATTCAAGGAATTGAGTTCATCTTAGAACAAAATCCTGATAGTAAATCTGCTTTTGAAAAATTTCTTCAAAGCCTTCAACACAATATCAATGAATCAATTGACCAAAGTCAAGCGATTGAGATGTTAGCGCAACACTTAATCACTTTACCAATTTTTGATGCACTCTTTGGAGAATACAGTTTTGTTAAGAACAATCCAGTAAGTTCTGCGATGGAACAAATTGTAGAAGAATTATCACAATTTGGTTTTGAAAAAGAGCAGAAAGAGTTGCAACCATTTTATGATTCGGTTCGTCTACGTGCAGAGGGAATTGATAACGCTCAGGCTAAGCAGAAAATCATTATTACTCTATACGATAAATTCTTTTCTACAGGATTCAAATCAACTACAGAAAGATTAGGTATCGTCTTTACTCCTGTAGAAGTTGTAGATTTTATTGTCAAATCAGTCGATGTAGTCTTGAGAAAGCACTTTGGTAAGACTTTAGCGAGTGAAAATGTTCATATTTTAGATCCATTTACTGGAACTGGAACATTTATCACTAGAACATTGCATTACTTGAAATCACTGATGGATAATGGTGAAATTACCTTTGATGACATTCTAAGAAAATATACACAAGAACTGCATGCAAATGAGATTGTTCTTCTGAGCTATTACATTGCTGCTATCAATATCGAAGCTGTCTTTGATGAAATTAACGGAGATGAACCGTATGTACCATTTGAAGGGATTGTCTTAACGGATACTTTTGAATCAACTGAAACAGAAGATACTCTTGATGATACCTTCTTTGGAACCAATGACAAACGCTTGAAACGCCAACAAGAAAAACCGATCACTGCTATTATAGGTAATCCACCTTATTCTATTGGACAAACAAACGCTAACGATAACAACAAAAATATTTCATATCCTAAATTAGAGCAAAGACTAGAAGAAACATATGTTTCCAGATCTAGTACAACTTTGTCTAAAGGTCTTTATGATTCCTATATTAAAGCCTTCCGTTGGGCATCTGATCGTCTTACAAGTCAAGGAGTGATTGGATTTGTAACGAATGGTAACTATCTTAATACAAATTCAGCTGATGGTTTACGTGCTGGACTTTATGAAGAGTTTAACCATCTTTATATTTTTAATCTCCGTGGTGACCAGAGAACACTAGGAGAACAATCTCGAAGAGAGGGTGGGAAAATCTTTGGCTCGGGTAGTCGTACACCCGTTGCAATTTCAATTCTGGTTAAAGATGGCTCAGATAGTCATGAACTCCATTATTATGATATTGGTGATTATTTATCGCAAAAGGAAAAGTTAAATATTATTGAAAATTTCTCTGATATATCGTACATTACTTGGAATACTATTCAACCAGATGAAAACAACGATTGGCTCAATCAAAGAGACCCGAATTATCAGAAATATACTAAACTTGCTGGAGAAAGTAGAGCTATTTTTACAAATAGTGCAGTCGGTGTAAGTACAAATCGTGACTCATGGGTAATTGGTTTTAATAATAAAGCCACATTGAGTAAAGCAAGAACATTGATAACCAACTATAATAGCGAGGTGGAACGTCTTAGTAAAAGTGCTACAATTGACATCAACCGTAATGAGTCGTTTGTTAAATGGACAAGAAAATTAGAGCAATTATTAGATAAATGCAAATTAATTGAATTTGATGAACAAAACTTAATTCCAATAATGTATAGACCTTTTACTAAAAAATGGATATATTACCAAAATGAAGTTGTGGAAAGCCCAGGACAATGGTACAAAAAGTTTGGTGAAAGTAATAAAGTTATAGTCACTACTGGTCGTGGAGCTTCTAGAGATTTTTCTGCTTTAGTTTCAACTCAAATACCAAATTTAGATTTGCAAGAGAAAGGACAAGGCTTTATGCGTTATGACAATGAAGTTGACGAATTATCATTGTTCCAAAATAACGATAATATGAATCAGGAATTTGCTGATAAGTTAGGTTTAAATTTGGATGACACCTTTGCTTATGTCTATGGGTTACTCAACTCTAAAGAATATCAAGAAAAGTATGCTAACGATTTGAAGAAAGATTTCGCAAGAATTCCAATTGTAAAAAATACAGATAGATATGTTGAAGTTGGTAAAGCTTTAATGGATCTACATCTCAACTATGAAGAGGTTCCTGTTTATGATGGAGTTGAAATTACACCTCTTGTTAATCCGAGCTACAAAGTAACCAAGATGAAATTTGCAAAGAAACGTGATGAAAATGGTAAATCGGTGAATGATTTATCTACAATAATATTTAACAGTGATATCACAATTAGCAATATTCCAAAAAAAGCATATGAATACGTTGTTAATGGTCGCTCGGCTATTGAATGGATAATAGATCAGTATCAAGTTAAAACTGATAAAAAATCTGGAATTACAGATGATCCAAATGACTACAGTGAGGATGAAAAGTATATCTTCAATTTGCTATTGAGAATCATTAATGTATCTGTCCAAACAGTTGATTTAATCAATAGCTTACCTAGATTTGAGGTGGAGGAATAAGAACATGGATTTCTTTTACGACAAAGAAAAAGATTATGAGAAAATTGAATTGCATTATCTATCTAATACAATTTCCTACGGTATAGAGAAAAATGAAGATGGAAATTCTTTTTTTTATGATTCTAACGGAAAACTGGAACTTCCTGACTCTCAAGAAGAACAGCCAAAAGTCTTTACAAAAATTGACTTTCAACGTATGATTAGCGAAAGAATTCACAAAATAGTTTACGGTGAAAAATATTCAAACATTGTTTTTCTAGTAGGTGCAGGAGCATCAGTGACACAAGATTTAAATCCAAATTTTGGAAAGACAGTAAAAATGATTGCTGATGATGTGTTTTTAAAACTAGATAAATCGGATGAATTATATACACTAAAGGAATTGGCTAGTCAATGTAGATACAAAGATGGGAATATATTAGATAAAGAATCTGAGGAAACTGAGACATATAAATTGGCAGACAATTTTAACCTAGAGGATTTCTTATCAACACTATTCCATTATCGACCATATGTACCGGATACAGATAAAGATAAATTTAATAATAGTATCAAAAAGATTTTACAGCTAATTAAAGAAAATACAAACTATTCATATGACAGTAAGGAATTGAAACACGGTACGTTATTAAACTTTTTGTCAAGTCTATCAGGCAAGGAGGGGAATAAGTTTTCGGTTATTACGACAAACTATGATGTTTTAATCGAAGAAGCTGCTGCTGCAAATAATTTTGTTATTTTTGATGGTTTTAATTTCACTCCAATACCGAAGTTTGACAGCAGTATGTTTGAATGGAATCTTGTAAAGGAGGTTCAGAATATCAACACCAGAGAAGTTGAATATAAGGATAAGACATTCAATCTTTTAAAAATACATGGTTCACTTACCTGGGAAAAACAAGATGATGGAACCATTCTGAGAAAAGATAAAGATAGCATAACAGATACAGATAGAATGGTAATGGTCTTTCCAAGTTCTGATAAATATGCCCAAAGTTACCAAGAACCATATTTTGAACTCTTTACAAAATTTCAAGATCTTATAAAACGTCCAAACACCTTGTTAATTTCATCTGGATTCAGTTTCGCGGATGTTCACATTTCCAAAATGATTACTCAGGCATTGAAAAATAACACAAGTTTAAAACTTTTGATTACTGATTTTAATATTGATCCAAATAGAGAGTACAGCAAGGATGAGGGAAAATTCAAGTTAATTAATGATACTGATTCGAAATACAATCAAAATTGGGCAGAACTTATAGATTTAATGGATGAAGGATATCCAATTACATTTTTAAAGGCGACCATGAACAGTGATTTAGTTGATTTCTTGAGAGGAAAGTACTTAAATGCCAAAGATTGATATTTTTTATGAAGTAGCTGATAAGAGTAATTATTATCTTGGAATGATTTCACAAGTAAATCGTTCCTATGCAACAATTCAAATTGAGAACTTATCTTTATTCTCATATAGGAAGTTAAGGAAAGATATACTTTCACCTAATACGATTAATTACTATGTTTTAATTGATTCAAGCAATGGTTTATTCTTCGGAGAAATATTTCAATCTAAGGTACCGAATTCAGATAGTGTTCATGAGATGTTGACAAATGGTCAGCAGGAAAAAATATTTCCCGACATAAGTATTGATGTATTGGGATATATACCACTTGGTGAAAAGTATTTTAAATTAAATGGAACTAAGACAGTTGGTATCACTGATAAGGTTTATATCGCAAATGAAAATGCTGTGGAGCTTTTTATTCAATCAATAGAGGTCGATCCTGGTATTGAAAAACAGTTGTCATCTTTTGCTAATCTTGCTTTTGGTCCACAGGATTACTCTGTTAAATTACAGCCTAAAACATTATTTAATAGACACTTAATGACTGTTGGTACTACAAATAGTGGAAAATCTACATCAGCTTTGAGTATATTGGATAAACTAATCAATGATGGTATAAGGACTTTAATAATAGATCCAACAGGGGAGTATTCAGACTCATTTACAGCCGATGAAGTAGATAAATACGTACTTGGAAAAACTGCTTTTTTACCTTTATCACAAATGTCAATCAATCAATGGTCAATTCTATTTGAAACAAATGATGGAACACAACCAGCAGTATTGGCTGAAGCTATACGTTCTTTGCGTTTTCAATATAAAAATAATAATGATGGAATATATCATAAAGTAGGAAAATCTGTTAGTGCTGTAGAAGTAGAGCTTTCAAGTCTGACGGATGAAGATAAGAATTTTAATATTAATCTTTTATCTGCACAAATAGCCGTTGAAACGACTAAACAGAATAAAAAGGGAGAATTTGAGGCGGATTTATTCAACTTCAATGTGAACCAGTACCTCATTCAAAAGGTCAATTATAAGTTAAATAACACATCGCTTGTAAATTTTTTTACTTCAGATGGTCAAAGTTTAATTGATATTATCAATAGATTTTCAGCTGGAGAAACTAACAAATCATTATATATAGATGTTTCTCAGATTGGAACAACTGATGGAATTGGAGGAATGATTATTGACATCGTTTCAAATCATTTAGTAAATTTAAGTTCATCATTAATAAAACCGTTTGTTATGTTTATTGATGAAGTTCATAGATATACAAAAGGTATTAATAATAAGGGCTTTACATTTTACACGGGATTAAATAGTATTGCTCGCGAGGGTAGAAAGAAAGGTATATTTCTATTTTTGACAACTCAGAATCCAAATGATGTTGATAAAATATTGTTAGGGCAAGTTGGCACTTTATTAGTTCATAGGCTAACTTCTCCAGATGAAATAAAAGCTATTCAAAACCATCTTATGGAGAATCAAATTAATCAAATTAAAAAGTTAAATACCGGTGAAGCAGTCCTGACTAGTATTAATTTACTTAAAAATTTATATATAAAAGTTGAAAGGTGCAATCGTCCTCATCATAATGATACACCTAGTCTTGGAGAGCGGGTTAAATCCAATAAATAACTATATGTCTTTTATACAGTAATCTCATACAAAACAATCCATGTAATAAGAGTCTCGGTTGAATTAGACTATTTTCTAAAACTTTGATACAAACAAATACCTACTGAAGTATAGCGCTTCAGTAGGTATTTGTTTGTACATAAAACATTTATTATATTTAAAATCTGACATAGGGGGCAATGTGCTCCAAGCTGTTTTTTAAGTTCACCTTTTTATGGCATACTACTATTATATATTAAAAAATGAAAGAGCCATCAGAGTCATCGTTCAGATGGCTCTTTTTTTTTGCCCAAAAAAGGAGAGTAGTATAATGCGAAATAAACAAATCATTTGTCCAATATATGTAAAAATATTAGGTAAGTATTTGAAAGAGGAAATGAAAAACAAGGGATTGAAACAAGATGAAATAGGTCTAACATGTGGTCAGGATGATATTAAAATGATCAGTAGTACTACGATTAGAGAAATTTTAAAAGGGAATCGAAATATGACTAGTGAAGTAGCAGATGCATTTCAAGAAAGCTTGGGAATTAATATACCTAAAAATCTTTTTTTCCCAAACGAAGAGTTTTGTACAAGACTTATTTCAGAAATTTTAGAAGCTGTAAAAACAGATTCACATTTTGAAAATTCATTGCTCCGACTACAACTACTTAAATTTTTGAACAGGAGATATGGAAATAATGAAGTTAAATTTGAAAATTTTGAAAAACATATTATTGACAAATTTATCGTAAGTTTGTTAGATCTTTTTCCAACGTTTCCAGTTGAAGAAACATCCTATGAAATTTCAGAGAAAATCTGCGACTGGCTTAGTGAATTAGCTTGTTTATTATCACAATAATGTTTTTTAAACCGTCAAAAAATTTGACGGTCTATCAATAATCTCTTTGATAAACTGTAGTTATCTTAGCTAAGAAAAAATAAAGGAGGTACGTTTATGCGTACAAATAATCGTAAAAATGGCTACTCAGCTAACACAGCTAAACAATATGTTGATCAGAAACAACCAATTCATTGTCTAAGTACTGAATTCGAAGCGCAAATCAAATTTGAAGACGGTCAACCAACTGGAGAGATTATTGGACACAAAGCATGGTTTACTCAAAAAGGGCTACCACCGTTTCAAGTAAAATTTGAATCTGAAGTTGCACTTCCGTCTTATTTAGCAATGGTTGATTTTGACAATCTTGAAGCTTGCGAAGTTGGTTACAATGTTTATTTTCGAGCTAATAATCTTAAAGAGGTTAAATAATGAATGATAAAGAGCTCGCTCAATACTTGCTCCAAGCCCTAAATATGGGGCTTGGCAGTATTATGCAGGGAGAAAGTAGTTACACGAACAGTTTTTCAACGAGGATTTTGCAAGATGGTTTTCTATTTATCCCACGATTGCCAGCTGGGTACATCATTGATGATGATCTCTATCAGAAGATTTTTCTGATTGCTAACGCTGCGCTTTATCCACGATATACAGTACTTAAACAAAATTCTGCTTATTTCCTTGCTCTTGAAACAGATGATATTCATGTTCAACGAGGGTTGTTCTTCCCTTGGAAGCAAGGGATTTCCAAACGGCTTTTAATTTCAGATTTAGATCAGTTTGTTTTGAAACAAGAAAAAAATATTATCCCGATTATGAAGAATCTCACTCTTGATTTTAACAAAGTAACTTCGATGGCTATTGCAGGAAACAGCGGATCTGGTAAATCGTATGCTCTGACTTATTTTCTAAGTTTACTTAAAAACTTTTCGGACTTAATCATTGTCGATCCTAAATTTGACACCCCTTCACGCTGGGCACGCGAAAATAGTATTGCAGTCATTCATCCTCAACGCAATCGCTCTAAGTCAGACTTTGTGTCTGAAATTAATGAAAACCTTAGTTCGTGTTTGAATCTTATTCAAAAACGACAAGAAGCACTATACGATAATCCTGATGAGAAATTTAAGCATTTAACTATTGTCATAGATGAAGTTTTGGCATTATCCGAAGGTGTGAATAAAACAATAAAAGAATCCTTCTTTTCACTCTTATCCCAGATTGCTCTTCTTGGGCGAGCGACTAGAGTTCATCTTCTGTTAGTTAGTCAGCGTTTCGATCATAACACAATACCGGTTTCCGTTCGCGAACAGCTGAATGTGCTTATTCAAATTGGTAATATCAACAAGAAGACAACTCAATTTCTGTTTCCAGATTTGGATCCAGAAGGGATTGTGATTCCTATTGGCAAAGGTACAGGTTTAATTCAAATCATTGACAATGAACATCCCTACCAAGTGCTTCCGTTGCTCTGTCCGACTTATTATACAAAGAAAGGTATTTTGTAATGGAGAAGACATTTTTTCAGAAGACATTCAATCTATCTAAATATCTTTTAGTTTTTGTAATTTTTAATGCTATCTTGAGTATCACTTCTCGTCTTTTAATAATTTTGTTTGATAATGAAGTTTTTTCAAGAAAAATTATCATAATCCAAAATAAATTGTATCTGATTTCTATGATATTTCTATTAGTTGCTATTATGTTGTTTATCCTTCTTACAATTTTATTAACAATTGAGCTGACGGATAGATATAAAACAGACAAAATACCCAACTATTTTGAATCAGTGAAACAAACTATAAGACTACGTTATTTTTTAATACAACACGAGACTATCTCTAGTGTAAATAGTCTCCAAAGAAATCCAATTACACAAGATTTTAACAAATCTGTTTCTGACAGTATTGTTGATGTGAGAAATGAAAATGTAGTAGTTGTTCTAAAGTATCCTACTTCTCAACAATCACAACAAATTTTTAGAAACATGGAATCACATGTTAAGGAAGAAATCTCGAATTACAATCCTAAATTTTATTTTTCATCTCCAGAGAGAATTGGAAATAGACTGTTTTACAAAGGTTCAAAAAGATAGTGAAAATAGAGTGTTTGACTCACATCGTGAAAGTCAAACACACTCTATTTTCTTAAACAATTTACATTCAATGGGGCTACTACGACCCCCATTGAATCAATAATCAATAATCAAAAGTTTTAGGCATTACACTGAAATTTTTACAAATTTTTTAAAAAATGAATTAGGCAGAGGTAAAAATGATGTTAAATTTCAAGCAACAAGCAATCAAATGTTTATTATTGTTAAACAAAGGAAGTCCACATATACCGAAAATCATCTATCGAAAATTTTTAAATTAGTAATTTAAGAGGTAAAAAATCATGGTGAAAAATCGACGTTCAAATAAATGGACGTTCATAATGTATCGAGATAGTGCACCAACAGATTATTTAGATATTCTTGATGGGACGCAAATTCCTTACGTGCTAAGTCCTTGGCATGATAAAGATGTTAACAAAGAAACAGGAGAACTGAAAAAACCTCACAAACATGGTGTTTTATTCTTTGATTCTCTAAAAAGTTATTCACAAGTTTCTGAATTGTTGACTGAAAAACTACATACTCCTCAACATGTCGAAATTGTCATGTCTGCTTCAGGATTGTATAATTACTTCACTCACGCTGAGAATCCAGAGAAAACTAAGTATGATCCAAATGATATTGAGTCGGGTTGTGGATTTGATCGCAAAAAATTTCTACTTGAAAATGATTATGAGTCTCTATTAGCCTACGCCCTTGATATTATTGATACAATGGGATTCACTGAATTTGGCAGTTTAGTAAGTTATGCTCGTAAAAATGACCCTGATCTGCTTCGTCTGATTATACAAAAAACTTACTTTTTCTCGAGACTTCTTGATTCTATGAGATATAGCAAGAGAGAAGAACAATTTAAAGATCTGGAAAAAAGTAAGTTGCTCATGCAACCTAAAAAAAATAATAAAAAAAGAGATGGAGATCTGGATCGATGACTTCTAGTGAATTAACGAAATTAATTCAGATTGAGAGATTATTAATTTCTTTGACAACGTTGGCTCAGAGTCATAATTATGAAAATAAGCATTACAATATTCTCACTCAAAAAGATTTACTTTCGCTTTTTAAGATTTCCCCAAACACTTTAAAATCTTGGGAAAATACAGGACTCAAAAGACTTGAGCCACCCATTGAAGGAACTCGAACAGTCTATTATAAGATGAATGATGTAATAGATTATTTGACTCCATAATATTTAAAATGTGCTAAAATAGTAATATCACATAGAATAATGTGAGGTTGTTATTTTAGCCTTTTATATATCCGAACGTGAAAGGCTACTATGCAGAAAGAAACTATCATTCATAACAATCGAAAAGTCATTAAAAGTATCAAGAATAATGGAACTATTAGCTATACGCAACGTGGTGTGTATATTGGTGTAGATGTTAAGACTGGAAAAAAAATTACATCATCTATAACTGCTAAAACTCTAAAAAGTCTGGATAGGAAAATCATTCAAGCTCGGATTGATTTTGAAGCGAAGGGATCAACTCTAAAAGAGACCTTGTCGATTAATAACTTCGAGGAATTAGCAGAAGCGTGGTTTGTCAGTTTTGTAACTTGGGTGACTTCTCAGAATACGATCAACCGAGTTCGAAGCTATCTTGATACCTATCTTATCCCTAAGTTTGGAGAATATAAGCCTGAAGAGATAAAATCTGCTGATATTCAGATTTGGGTTAACGAGCTAGCTCTACAATCTAAAAAGTCTGTTGAATCGGGTGTTAAAAAATCCAAAAAGGGACACGCCAAAGATTTCGGTGCAGTTATCTATAAGCTTAGTGATATTTTCGATTATGGGATTACGAATTTCGAACTTTCTCATAATCCAGCTAGGACAGTAAAAATCCCTCCAAAACCGAAGGTGGTAAAGGAGAGAATCATGGTATTGCATGGAGATGACTTGGCTATTTGGCTGAACTATCTTGATACTCTTCCTGATACTCGAGCAAATCGAAGATTTAAGGTTATATGCGATACACTATTAGCTTCTGCACTTCGAATCAACGAGCTTCTAGCTTTGACGATCAATGATTTAGATTTTGATGCTAATGAAATTATCGTCAATAAAACGCTAATGTGGAAAGCTGGAAATAAGAAACTTGGGATTAAGGGCGAGATTGTTTGTAAGAACAGTGCCAAAACGGATGCTGGTAACAGAAGAGTTGCAGTCCCGAGACAAGTCTTAGATGACTTGAAAGCTTTTCATGCTGAGATGAGTGATTATTTTGTGAGTCACGATTTACCAACTGTAGACTTAATTTTCCCTACAATTTACGGGAACTATATGTGTGACAGAAATGAACGTGCAACGCTTAAAAAGCGTTTAACCGAGTTAGGACTACCAAACTATGGTTTTCACCTTTTCCGCCATACACATGCTTCTTTAATGCTGAATGCTGGTGCAAACTGGAAAGAGCTCCAGATAAGAATGGGCCATAAGTCGATTAAAACGACAATGGATACTTATGCTGAATTGGCACCGAAAAAGAAGGCAGAAGCAGTTGAAATCTATCTCAAAGAAATTGCAAAATTGACAGCATAGAAAAATGACTACATTTATGACTACATTTTCTAAAGAACAATCTAAAAACGTTGATATGACGACGTTTAAAGAGTGCTAAAATACCATTAACAACCTTTACAGAAGTTAATAGATTTGTATAAAATAGCAATTTGTATACGCCTTCACACTAAGGTGACAACCTTAGTGTTTTTTCATTGTAGCTGTGAATCTGCTTGAATGCCGAATTTTTCAAAGAAAGCAGTTCGTTCTTCTATGATAGCATCGGTCGGATGTTTGATATTCCGTAAGAGCTCAACAAGGTCCGGCGTGACTTCACGAAGCAGTTGCCCTAAGGACCAGATAGCCGTTGCAATATGAATCTGATTTTGTGAAGTTTCGATGATGTTCAGGAGCTTAGGGATGGCCGAACGGTCATTGGCATTGGCTAATGCAATGATGGCATTGCGCTGGAGGATGTTCTTGCCTCGCCAACTTCCAGCAACATGTCCGAATTTTTCCTTAAATTGTCCGTTGGACAGCTCGATAAAAGGAATCAACTCTGGATGAGCCAGATCAGGATCGATTTCTGTTGCTAAGGGATTATCTAGCCCTTTGTTATAAGGGCAGCAAATCTGACAGATGTCACATCCATAGATGACCGTTTTAATTTTCTTGCGAAATTCTAGGTCCATCATGCCCTTGTCTTGGGTTTGGAAGGACAAACAACGCTTGGCATTCATAGAGCCATCTCCGATTAAACAGGAGGTTGGGCATGCATCTAAACAACGTCGACAGTCTCCACAACCATAGTCGACTGGCTGATCCGGTTCGATTTCGAGGTTGGTAATCAATTCGCCCAGAAACATGTAAGAACCGTATTCTTTTGAAATGACCAAGCCATTTTTTCCGATAAAGCCAATACCAGCTCGTTGGGCGACAGCCGTATCAACCAGTGCTCCAGTATCGACCATGCCCTTGTATTCAAAATCTTGCGTCATTTCTTCAATCCCAGCAGCTAAGCGGTTGAGCTTGTCTTGAAGGACATAATGGTAGTCTAATCCCCAGCTGTTGGGCGTGAATTTTCCTCTTTTATAGGCTGTTTTTTGAGGTTGCTGCTTGAGTTTGTGGGGGTAGGCGACAGCGATTGAGATGATGGTCTTAGCGGAGGAGAGACTTAATTTGGGTTGGATGCGCTCTTCAATATTCTTATGCTCGAATCCAGAATTCCGTCCTTCCTCAACGGCCAAGCGGAGCGATTTTTCCAAATAAGCGAAGTCATCAGCGGTTGTAAAGCCAATTTTTGAAATCCCAATAGAATGCGCCAGTTGGATAATGTTTTCTTTTAGTGTCATCCCTTTCATTATACACAAAAATGAAGTTTCTGGCGAGAGAGGAAAATGATGGAAAGGGCTTTCAAAAACTTTCTTTTTTTTGTATAATAGAAACATGAAATGCGAGGAGGATATTATGGGACAACCATTATTTTTACATTCAGTCATGCAGGAAAAAATTTGGGGAGGAACTCGTCTGAAAGAAGAATTTGGTTACGAAATTCCGAGCGACCATGTCGGTGAATTTTGGGCGATTTCAGCCCATCCACATGGTGTTTCTAAAGTAGCCAATGGTCCATACGAAGGAATGGGATTGGATCAGCTCTATCAAGAGCACCGGGAATTATTCAGTAATCGTAAAGAGCCTGTCTTTCCTTTATTAACAAAGATTTTGGATGCCAACGATTGGCTCAGTGTACAGGTGCACCCAGATGATACCTATGCAATGGAACATGAAGGAGAACTTGGAAAAACTGAGTGTTGGTATGTGATTGCGGCTGATGAAGGATCTGAGATTATCTATGGACACAATGCCAAGTCAAAAGAAGAACTCCGTCAGCAAATTGAGGACAAGAACTGGGATGCTTTGCTGACAAAGGTTCCAGTCAAGGCTGGAGATTTCTTCTATGTGCCAAGCGGGACCATGCACGCCATTGGTTCTGGAATTTTGATTCTTGAAACCCAACAGTCGAGTGACACCACCTACCGGGTTTATGATTTTGACCGCAAGGATGCTCAAGGAAACTTGCGGGAGCTTCACTTGGAAAAATCGATTGATGTGTTAAACATCGGTGAGCCGGCAAATAGTCATCCAGATACAGTTGTTGTCGATGATCTTCGAATGACCACCTTGGTTGCAAGTGACTTCTTCACCGTTTATAAGTGGGAACTGACTGGAAAAGCTGATTTTGAAAAGACTGCTGATTACAGCTTGTTAAGCGTCTTAGCCGGAGAAGGAAAATTGACGGTAGATGGAAAGGATTATCCTATTCGAAAAGGAAGTCACTTTATCTTACCGAGCGATGTTGAATCTTGGACTTTGGAAGGGCAAGGTTTAGAATTGATCGTGAGTCATCCATAAAAAAGAAAGGGTTTGAGTTAAAAGTTGTGAAACAACTCAAGCCTTTTTTATCTGAAAACTTTTTTTATGTTAAGCCTTGACTCTGACCTAAGGGGAGGGGTTATACTATCCTTGTAATACTCTTCGAAAATCAAATTCAAACCACGTCAGCGTCGCCTTACCGTATATATGTTACTGACTTCGTCAGTTCTATCTACAACCTCAAAGCAGTGCTTTGAGCAACCTGCGGCTAGCTTCCTAGTTTGCTCTTTGATTTTCATTGAGTACAAGGAGGAAATCATGTACCATATCAAAGAAGCTGCAGAGCTGTCGGGTGTCTCTGTCAAGACCTTGCACCACTATGACAAGATAGGACTTCTCGTTCCTGTGAAATCTGAAAATGGTTATCGGACATACAGTCAAGAAGATTTAGAACGATTACAGGTGATTCTCTACTACAAGTATCTAGGATTTTCCTTAGACCAAATAGCAGAACTCTTAGCTGAAGAAAAAGCTAACTTATTGCCCCATTTGACCAAACAGTTGGACTATTTGACTCAAGAAAGACAACGTCTGGATACCTTGATTTCTACCTTGCAAAAAACCATTCAAGAACAAAAAGGAGAAAGAAAAATGACCATTGAGGAAAAATTCACTGGATTTAGCTATCAAGATACTCAAAAATACCAGCAAGAGGCGGTAGAGAAGTACGGTCAAGAAGTCATGGACCAAGCGCTTGAGCGCCAAAAGGGGCGTGAAGATGAGGCTACGGAAGCCTTCAACCAAGTTTTTCAAACTTTGGCGCAAAATCTCAAAGATGGTCTATCCGTATCCGCAAATGAAAATCAAAATCAGGCAGCTAAACTTTTAGAAGCAATTCGAACGTATGGATTTGACTGCTCTATAGAGGTTTTTGGCCATATCGGCAAAGGCTATGTCTATAACCCAGAATTCAAGGAAAACATCGACAAGTTTGGAGTTGGCACAGCCCAGTACACTTCGGATGTCATTGCCCACTATGTGGCACATCAACCCAAATAAAAAAGAGAGAGTGGGACAGAAATCGGTCATTCGTTAGAATTCGATTTCGTCGTCCTACCTCCGCACAGTTGAGTAGGACTGTAAAAGCTGATGAAATCAGCGCAGTAGAGCCCACTCAACCACTGCGTCTTGCTCGACAATCCAAAAATAATTGAGAGGCTAGGATTTTTGTCCTAGCCTCGTTTTTTGCTTGGATCAATTTGAAAAGAAGCTGGCTGATCTAAGAGAGGTTGGATAAATGAACACAATGAAAACTTTACGAAGATTTCACAATTTCAGTTGACAGTCTTGAAAAAAAAGAGTAGAATAACCCCAGTTTTATGAAAAAGAGGCAGGGAATTCCCGGCCTCATGATCTTTTTTCAAGGAGTTTTTTATGTTTTCAACATTGAAAAAATGGTTTATTGGCCGTCCGTTGAAATCTGGTGCAGAAGGTGAAGGCGGATTGCTAGGGAAAATGCAGGCTTTGGCCATGCTCTCTAGTGACGCACTTTCTTCTATTGCCTATGGTCCAGAGCAAGTTATCTTGGTCTTGATGACCGTATCAGCAGGAGCTATTTGGTGGTCCATTCCGATTGGGATTGTGGTCCTGGTTCTCCTAGCCAGTTTAACGATTTCTTATCGCCAGGTCATTCATGCCTACCCTCAAGGGGGAGGGGCCTACATGGTGACTACGGAGAACTTGTCTCCCAAAGCGGGTTTGATCGCTGGTGGTAGTCTCTTGGTTGACTACATGCTGACAGTAGCAGTATCTGTGTCTTCCGGTGCAGATGCCATCACGTCAGCGATTCCATCTCTTCATCCTTATAATCTTCACATTTCCATTTTGTTGGTCTTGATTTTGATGCTGATGAACCTTCGGGGGCTACGCGAATCAGCGACATCGTTGATGATTCCGGTCTACCTTTTCATTGTCAGTACCATTGCCTTGATCGGCTATGGCGTGATCCAAATCTTGACGGGTCACTTGGCCTATAACGCAACTGCTCATGTGGGTCAAACCATTTCAGGGGTTAGTGTCATTCTCTTATTGCGGGCCTTTACGAGTGGATCCGCTTCCCTAACAGGGGTTGAAGCCATCTCCAATTCGGTTCCTTTCTTTAAGAAACCAAAAGCAAAGAATGCAGCCTCTACCTTGACCATTATGGCTTTGATTTTGGGGATCATGTTTGCAGGGATTACCTTCCTCAATTACTGGGTGGGTGTCGTTCCAGCTAAAGGGATAACAACTCTAGCCCAAATGGCCCAAGCCATCTTAGGGAATTCCCCAGTCGGACAAGCCTTCTTTTACGTCTTCCAATTGTCAACAGCCTTGATTTTGGCAGTTGCGGCTAATACAGGATTCTCTGCCTTTCCAATGTTGGCCTTTAACATGGCTAAAAATAAATACATGCCACACATGTATATGGAAAAAGGGGATCGTCTGGGCTATTCTAATGGGATTTTGACCTTGGCGATTGGTGCCATCGTCTTGCTCTTGATTTTTGATGGGCAAACAGAAAGCTTGATTCCGCTTTATACCATTGGGGTCTTTATTCCTTTTGCCCTATCTCAAACAGGGATGGTGATCCACTGGAAACGCCAATATCAAAAAGGATTTCTTAAGTATTCGCTTGCCAATATCCTGGGGGCAGCCATCTGTTATGGAATTGTCTTGATCCTCTTATTATTCCGTTTGCGTGAGATCTGGCCCTTCTTCCCTATTATTGGTCTCTTGCTTTGGATGTTCTTGAGTATCCGTAATCACTATGATAAAGTTGCGGCTCAATTGCGCTTGGGAGGTCAGATCGAAAAGACAAGTTATGCGGGCAATACCGTGATTGTCCTTGTTGGGAATGTCACTCAAGTAAGTGTGGGAGCTATGAGTTATGCAAATAGCCTAGGAAACGATGTTATAGCTATGCACGTCTCAACGGAAGAAACCAAGGTTAAAGACGCTGAGGTAGCAGAAGAATTTAAGCACTATTTCCCTCATATTCGCTTTGAAAATGTCATGACCAGTTACCGGGATATTATCCAGCCAACAGTTGAATTTGTCTCAAAAGTGGCTGAGGAGGCCAAGGAAAAAGGCAACACCGTTACAGTCCTAGTCCCTCAATTTATCCCTAAAAAACATTGGCAAAATATTCTCCACAACCAAATGAGTTTGAAATTGAAGTATGCACTTCGTTGGCATGAAGAAGTGGTTGTGGCAAGCTATTCTTACCATTTGTCTGAATAACGATCGCCTAAAGAAAAGATGTCTGCTTGAGCAGGCATCTTTTTGGATTTTCTTACACGAAAAAAACCACTCGAAAGTCTTGTAAGATACAGCCTTGATCTTGAAAAAATGTTTAAAAAATGCTAGAATAAAAAGAACATTTTAGATTTTGAAAAATTCAAAGTAAGGAAAAAAATGGCAAATTTATTAAAAACAATTATTGAAAATGATCGAGGCGAAATCAAACGCCTTGAAAAAATGGCTGATAAGGTCTTTTCTTATGAAGACCAAATGGCAGCTTTGACGGATGACGAATTAAAAGCGAAAACAGTTGAGTTTAAGCAACGTTACCAAGATGGTGAGTCTTTGGATGATCTCTTGTACGAGGCTTTTGCAGTTGTTCGTGAAGCTGCAAAACGGGTTCTTGGTTTGTTCCCATACAAGGTTCAGGTCATGGGGGGAATCGTCCTTCACCATGGTGACGTTCCAGAGATGCGTACAGGGGAAGGAAAAACCCTAACAGCAACCATGCCGGTGTACTTGAATGCCTTGTCTGGTAAAGGGGTGCACGTTGTTACCGTCAATGAATACTTGACAGAGCGGGATGCAACAGAGATGGGAGAACTTTACTCATGGCTTGGCCTTTCAGTAGGGATCAACCTTGCAGCAAAATCTCCAGCTGAGAAAAAAGAAGCTTACCTCTGTGATATCACTTACTCAACCAACTCAGAGATTGGTTTTGACTACTTGCGTGACAACATGGTTGTGCGTGCAGAAAACATGGTTCAACGTCCATTGAACTATGCCTTGGTCGATGAGGTAGACTCCATCTTGATTGACGAAGCGCGTACTCCGTTGATCGTTTCTGGTCAGACAGCTTCTGATACGAGCCAGCTCTACCACATGGCGGATGCTTATGTGAAGACCTTGACAGAGGACGATTACATTATCGATGTCCCATCTAAAACCATCGGTTTGTCTGATTCAGGGATTGATAAGGCAGAAAGCTACTTTAATCTTGAAAACTTGTACGATATTGAAAACGTAGCTTTGACTCACTTTATCGACAATGCCCTTCGTGCCAACTACATCATGATTTTGGATATCGACTATGTGGTCAGCGAAGATCAAGAAATCTTGATCGTCGACCAATTTACTGGTCGGACCATGGAAGGACGTCGCTATTCTGATGGACTTCACCAAGCGATTGAAGCCAAAGAAGGTGTTCCAGTTCAAGAAGAAACCAAAACATCTGCGTCGATTACTTACCAAAACCTCTTCCGTATGTACAAGAAGTTGTCAGGGATGACAGGGACAGGGAAAACCGAAGAAGAAGAATTCCGTGAAATTTATAACATTCGCGTGATTCCAATTCCAACCAACCGTCCGATTGCCCGTATTGATCATCCAGACCTTCTCTACCCAAGCTTGAAATCAAAATTCAAAGCTGTTGTGGAAGATGTCAAGTCTCGTCATGAAAAAGGTCAACCAGTCCTAGTAGGTACCGTTGCCGTTGAAACCAGTGATTACCTTTCTCAATTGTTGGTTCAAGCAGGTGTCCCTCACGAAGTTTTGAATGCGAAAAACCACTACAAAGAAGCGCAAATCATCATGAACGCTGGTCAACGTGGTGCTGTTACCATTGCGACCAACATGGCCGGACGTGGTACCGATATCAAACTTGGTGAAGGTGTTCGCGAACTCGGTGGACTTTGTGTCATCGGGACAGAACGTCACGAAAGCCGTCGGATCGATAACCAGCTTCGTGGACGTTCAGGACGTCAAGGGGATCCAGGTGAATCTCAATTCTACTTGTCTCTTGAAGATGAATTGATGCGTCGTTTCGGTTCTGAACGGATCAAAGCAGTGCTTGATCGCTTCAAGTTGAGCGAAGAAGAATCAGTGATCCGTTCAAATATGTTCACCCGTCAGGTAGAGGGTGCACAAAAACGGGTTGAAGGAAACAACTACGATACCCGTAAACAAGTCCTTCAATACGATGACGTGATGCGGGAACAACGGGAAATTATCTACGCTGAACGCTATGATGTCATCACAGCTAACCGTGACTTGGCGCCTGAAATCAAGGCCATGATCAAACGGACCATCAAACGGATTGTTGAAGGAGCCAGCCACTCAAGCAAGGAAGAACGCGTTGAAGCGATTCTGAACTTTGCCAAATACAATTTGGTTCCGGAAGATACGATTTCTGCAAGCGATATTGAAGGAAAATCTGACAAGGAAGTTATCGATTACTTGTATGCACGTGCAGAAGAAATCTATGCTAGCCAAGTAGCTAAATTGCGTGACGAAGAGTCTGTGCAAGAATTCCAAAAAGTCTTGATCCTTCGTGTGGTGGACAGCAAGTGGACGGACCATATCGATGCTTTGGATCAATTGCGAAATGCGGTTGGACTCCGTGGGTATGCGCAAAATAACCCAGTGGTAGAATACCAATCAGAAAGTTTCCGTATGTTTAACGATATGATCGGATCGATTGAATTTGATGTGACTCGTCTCATGATGAAAGCCCAAATTCACGAACAAGAACGTCCACGTACGGAACACAGTATTTCAACAACTGCGACTCGCAACATTGCAGCGCAACAACAAGATATTCCAGCAGATATTGACTTATCACAAGTGAAACGCAACGATTTGTGCCCTTGTGGTTCAGGCAAGAAATTCAAAAACTGTCACGGACGTAAATTTTAAGAGCTCCTCTGAAATAGAAAGAGGATGGGGCTAGGTAGCATAAGGAGGCCGTATGGTATTCATTACGAAGAGCAATAAGATTGATGAGCAAGAGATCGCTTCGCTTTACCGCTTGGAAGGTCCAGCCTTGGAGCGCAAAGAAGCGCGTGATCGAGAATTGGAAGCTATTATCAAAGGAGAAGACCAACGGATCCTTCTTGTGATCGGGCCTTGCTCTTCTGATAATGAAGAAGCTGTGATGGACTATGCCCGTCGTTTGGCAGACTTGCAAGAGCAAGTCAAAGATCAGATTTTCATTGTGATGCGGGTCTATACGGCTAAACCTCGGACCAATGGGGATGGCTATAAAGGCTTGATGCACCAACCAGATACACATGCAGCACCAAGCTTTGTGGACGGTTTGAAAGCAGTCCGACATCTCCACTACCGTGTGATTACAGAAACTGGTTTGACAACTGCGGATGAGTTGCTTTATCCAGCAAGTCTTCCGTATGTTGAAGATTTGATTTCTTATCATGCCATTGGAGCGCGATCAGTTGAAGACCAGGAGCATCGCTTTGTATCTAGTGGGATCTCTGCTCCGACAGGTATGAAGAATCCAACTTCTGGGAATCTTTCTGTTATGTTCAATGCGATTTATGCAGCCCAACATCCCCAAAACTTTTTGTTCAATGCCCAAGCAGTGGAAACATCAGGAAATCCTTTAGCTCATGCGATCCTTCGTGGGGGCTTGGATGCAAGTGGTAAGAATATTCCAAACTACCATTATGAAGATTTGCTAGCGGCAGCAAAACGCTATAGCGAAATGGGCTTGCAACATCCCTTCATCCTGGTGGATACCAACCATGACAACTCTGGCAAACAATTCGAAGAGCAAGTACGCATCGTGAGAGAAACCATGATGAACCGTGCTTGGAACAAGGATTTGGCAACTTTAGTTCGTGGTTTCATGATTGAATCCTATCTAGAAGATGGTCGTCAAAATGAACCAGTGTTTTATGGTCAATCCATCACAGACCCTTGCCTGGGTTGGGAAAAAACACAGGCCTTGGTCAAAGAAATTGCAACGATGAATAAGTAAAAGGCAGGGGCGGAAGGAGTGATTCTTTAGCCCCTTCTCTTTTGACAGTAAAACGATACTGAAACGATAAATAAGGATAAAACAAGATGATCAAAGGACATGGCATCGATATCGAATCGATCGCTGCGATTGAAAAAGCCTATCAGAAGAATACCCGATTCGCTAAAAAAGTCTTAACCGAGGCTGAGAAAGAGCGCTTTGAGGAATTGTCTGGAAAACGGAAAATGGAATATTTAACGGGCCGATGGTCCGCCAAAGAAGCCTTTTCAAAGGCAATGGGAACAGGGATTGGACCAGTTGGTTTTCAAGATTTAGAAATTTTAAATGATGCCCACGGAGCTCCCTATTTTTCCAAGTCTCCTTTTTCTGGGAAGGTATGGATTTCGATCAGTCATAAGGGAGACCTAGTGTCGACCAGTGTCATTTTGGAGGAAGAAAATGAAAGCAAGTAAACATAGACCAACTGTTGCAAGAGTCGATTTGGATGCCATTGCCTTTAATGTGCAACAAGTCAGTGAGCATATTCCGAGTCAAGCCTTGAAATATGCAGTCGTCAAGGCCAACGCCTATGGTCATGGGGTCGTTGCAGTAACCAAAAAATTGGCGCCTCAGGTTGATGGCTTTTGTGTTTCTAATATGGATGAAGCCCTCGAAATCTGTGAAGAAGGTTTGCAACACCCTATTTTGATTTTGGGAGTTGTACCGAGTGAAACAGTGAATCTAGCCAAAGAGCATGACATCCGCTTAACGGTGGCGAGTCTTGCTTGGTTGGATCAATTGCTTGGACAAGAAGCAGATCTTTCAGGATTGAAGGTCCATATCAAGGTGGATTCTGGAATGGGGCGGATCGGATTCCGAAAGATCGAAGAGATCAAAGAGGCTGAACGCCTCCTCTTAGCAGCTGGAGCTGAAATTGAAGGGATCTTTACTCATTTTGCGACAGCAGATGAGGCAGATGATCGAAAATTTCAAGCGCAATACCAGTTTTTCAAAGAAGTATTGGCTGCTCTTGAAAGCCTTCCTCCCATTGTCCATGCGAGTAATTCTGCCACCTCTTTGTGGCATGCGGATACGATCTTCACAGCTGTGCGCTTGGGAGATGTCATGTACGGTTTGAATCCGAGTGGTTCTGTGCTAGCCTTGCCTTATGAAATCAAGCCAGCCTTGAGTTTGGTGAGTGAGTTAGTTCATGTGAAACAGTTAGAAGCTGGTCAAGATATTGGCTATGGAGCAACCTATACGACAGAAGAATCCCAATGGATTGGGACGATTCCTATTGGCTATGCGGATGGTTGGATACGAGAGATGCAAAACTTTCATGTGCTGATTAAGGGGGACTATTGTCCCATTGTTGGTCGCGTTTCGATGGACCAGATTACTGTTCGCCTTCCAGAAGAATTGCCTCTGGGGACCAAGGTTACCCTGATTGGACGAGAGAGCGAGAAAGAAATCACGGCAACAGAGGTTGCGGACTACCGTGGGACCATTAATTATGAAGTGGTCTGTCTCTTGAGTGATCGGATTCCTCGTGACTATACAGGTGAAGAATAAGAAGAAGCAGGTGGGATTTTCCCGGATGGACCTGCTTTTTTATAAAAGAAAGGAGGAGAAATGAATCTACACCAACCCTTATCCGTACTGCCTGGAGTTGGTCCAAAATCGGCGGAAAAATTTAAAAAGTTAGGGATTGAAACTTTAGAAGATCTGCTCTTGTATTTTCCCTTTCGCTATGAAGACTTCAAAACGCGCAATGTTTTAGAGTTGGAAGATGGTGAAAAAGCCGTCATCTCTGGGCTGGTAGCAACACCAGCCAATGTCCAATATTATGGCTACAAACGAAATCGCTTGCGTTTTTCGATCAAACAGGGAGACCAAGTGATTGCGGTTAATTTTTTCAACCAACCCTATCTAGCAGACAAAATTGAGGTCCAGCAGACAGTGGCGATTTTTGGAAAATGGGACAAAGCCAAAGGCAGTTTGACAGGGATGAAACTCCTGGCTCAAGTGGAAGATGATTTGCAGCCGGTCTATCGAGTGACGCAAGGAGTGAGCCAAAACAGCCTGGTGAAATTGATCAAAATAGCGTTCGACCAGGGCTTGGACCAGCTTTTAGAAGAGAATGTACCCCAAGTCTTGCGGGATCGTTATCAACTTATGTCTCGTTCCCAAGCAGTGCAAGCTATGCATTTTCCTAAGGAGCTGGCAGAGTACAAGCAAGCCCTTCGCCGGGTAAAATTTGAAGAGCTCCTCTTTTTCCAGCTGCAACTCCAAGTGCTAAAAGAAGAAAATCACGATGCCAGCCAAGGGATTTCCTTGGGCTGGGATCCAGAAAAATTAGCAGAACGAAAAAAACAGCTTCCTTTTGAGCTAACGCAAGCTCAAGAAAACAGCTTGAATGAAATCTTGACAGATATGGCCTCTCCTTATCATATGAACCGCCTCTTACAAGGGGATGTGGGAAGCGGGAAGACAGTCGTGGCCGGTCTTGCCATGTATGCAGCCTTAAGCGCTGGTAAGCAAGCTGCCTTGATGGTTCCAACGGAGATTTTGGCAGAGCAACACAAGGAAAGCTTGCAAAATCTTTTTCCAGATTTGCCAATTGCCCTTCTAACAGGAGGATTAAAGGCGGCTGAGAAACGAGAAGTCTTAGAAGAGATCGCCTCAGGAACTGCTCAACTGATTGTGGGGACACATGCCTTGATTCAAGAGGGAGTTCACTACCAAGATCTAGGCTTGGTCATTATTGATGAACAGCACCGTTTTGGGGTTTCCCAGCGCCGTATCCTTCGAGAAAAAGGACAAAATCCAGACGTCCTGATGATGACGGCTACCCCTATTCCCCGGACCTTGGCTATTACAGCCTTTGGAGATATGGATGTGTCCATCATTGACCAGATGCCTGCGGGACGCAAGGAAATCATGACGCGCTGGGTCAAGCATGAGCAGTTAGAAGTGGTCCTCGACTGGTTAGTCAAAGAACTTGGCAAAGGTTCTCAAGCTTACTTTATTTCTCCCTTGATCGAGGAATCAGAGGCGCTAGATTTGAAAAACGCCCTTGCCCTCCAAGAAGAGCTAGAGACCTTCTTTGGACAGCGAGCACGCGTTTCTCTTCTTCACGGGAAGATGAAAAGTGAAGAAAAAGATGCCATCATGCAGGCCTTTAAAGAGCACCAAGTCGATGTTTTGGTGTCTACGACCGTTATTGAAGTAGGAGTCAACGTACCCAATGCAACCGTTATGGTCATTATGGATGCAGATCGGTTTGGTCTTAGCCAGCTTCACCAGCTTCGAGGTCGGGTTGGTCGGGGAAACAAGCAATCCTATGCTATTCTAGTAGCCAATCCTAAGACAGATAGTGGCAAGCAGCGCATGAAAATCATGACAGAGACAACCAATGGGTTTGTGCTGGCGGAAGAAGATTTGAAAATGCGGGGTTCAGGTGAAATCTTTGGAACCCGTCAATCTGGGATTCCAGAATTTCAAGTGGCGGATTTGGTAGAAGATTATCCCATTCTGGAAGAAGCAAGGAAAGTTGCCAGCCAGATCGTAGCCACGCCAGATTGGCGCGAACACCCAGATTGGCATTTGCTCTCGCTATATTTAGAAAAGAAAGAACATTTAGACTAGACGCAAAAAAGGGAGTAGAGTGGAAATTCTTTGGATTCCACTCTACTCCCTTTAAGATGGCATTTTACGGGCTTTGTATCTTGATGAAATGCGACAGGACGAAGGTGGATCGATACTATCCACCTGAGGAGTTAGTGAGTCGTTTAGGCAAGGCACCATAGTGCTTGCCGTTACACGAATTGAACACGCCCTAAATGCTGTGTGAAAAAACGCCAACTATACGAGTACTAACTTCAAGACACAGTAGCTGATTGGACTCTTCTCTCGCCTATCAGCTCGGAAGAATCCTAATCAGCCTTGTGGGGGTAGGACGACGAAGCGTCCGACAAAGTATCACTTCTGTCCTACTCCCTATTTTCACTTGGCATTTTACGGGCTTTGTATCTTATTAATTGAACACGGGCTGCGGATTGTATCAAAAAGATGAATCCTCCTAGAATCTTTTGGATTCTTCGTCGTATTCCCTATTTTGACTGTATCCGCTACGCCCTTTGTATCTTATTTTACCCTTCGATATAGTCTTTGAGTTCTTGTCCTTTTAGGCCGGCATTGAGGGCGATGAGGAGTTTGATGCGCGCTTTGGGGGCATTTAATTCTTTGATGAAAAAGACACCTGCTTGATGGAGTTGGACGCCTCCTCCTTCATATGCGTAGACGGGTTCAGCGATTCCGTTGAAGCAACGGGATACTAAAGCGATTGGAAGGCCTGCATCTATGAACTCTTGGAGTTTATGTGCCGTTTCTTTAGGGATGTTTCCTGCTCCAAAGGCTTCGATAATGAGGCCATCAAGCTTTGAAAGATCCAGCATGTCCAGCAGATCGGTTTTCATCCCTGCATAGGTAGTGATGATCGGAACGAACCCATCGATGGTATCGAGATCAAAGCGCACCCTTGGCTCGGCTGTTTTAAAGAAGAGGATTTCCTTTTTCATGACCAAACCTAGTGGACCGTGGGTTGGTGTCTGGAAGGTACTGACATTGGTGGTATGGGTTTTGGTGACGTACTTAGCCGCATGAATTTCATCGTTCATGACGACTAAGACGCCTTTATCGCGTGCTTTTGGATCGGCAGCCACTCGAAGGGCTGTCAGAAAATTATAGACGCCATCGCTTCCTAGCTCGTTGGAGCTTCGCATAGCTCCTGTAATGACCACAGCGATCTCTGGTAACTCCATGGTATCCAAGAAATAAGCCGTTTCTTCCAGCGTATCTGTTCCGTGGGTAATAACGATGCCGTCGTATTTGTGGGCTTCCTCTTTGATTTTTTGAAATAGGGCTAACATGTGACGAGGGGTCATTTGAGGGCTGGGAAGGTTGAAGAAGTCCTCCGAGGTGACTGCAATTCCTTCAATTGGTGAAGTGACTTGGGTCATGGGATTGACTTCATTGGTAATCACTGCCCCAGAGTCATCTGCTGCCATCGAAATGGTCCCTCCGGTATGTAGTGCTAAAATTTTCTTAAACATGTGAAGCTCCTTGGAATATGTGATATAATTTATTTTATCATAAAAAGAAAGAAACAGTAGACATGGAAATAAAAGCAGTCTTTTTTGATATCGATGGAACCTTGGTCAATGATAGTCGAGCGGTCCTAAAATCAACAGAAAAAGCCATTCAGTCTTTAAAGGAAGAAGGAATCTATGTAGGTCTTGCGACAGGGCGGGGACCGGCCTTTGTCAAACCGTTTATGGAACGCTATGGCTTTGATTTTGCTGTGACCTATAATGGTCAGTATATTTTGACCAAGGACCGCGTGTTGTATACCAGCCCAATCGATAAAAAGAGTCTGCACCAACTAATTGACTATGCTCGAGAACACCGTAAGGAAATTGCTCTCGGTACCAAGGATGGGGTATTTGGTTCTCGGATCATGAGTTTTGGGATGAGTCCTATTTCAACCTGGTCCAGTCGCTTTGTGCCCCGCAAAATGGCCCGTACCGTCAGTCGAGGATTTAACAAAGTGGTCAGCAAGGTCGTCCCACAAGATCAGGATACCCTCTATGCACTAGCGCAAGAACCAATCTACCAAGTGTTGATCTTATCGAGTCCAGAGGAGACTGCAATAATTGAAAAAGAGTTTCCGGATCTGAAATTCACACGGTCTAGTCCTTTTGCAGCAGACGTCCTCAACCCAGGCATTTCCAAACTAGAAGGGATCCGCATCGTTGGTCAGGAATTTGGCTTTGACATTGATGAGGTGATGGCTTTTGGAGATTCTGATAATGACTTAGAGATGCTGTCAGGTGTTGGCTTGTCTATTGCGATGGGAAATGGGACGACCAGCGTCAAAGCGATTGCCAAGCATACCACGACCAGTAATGGCAAGGATGGCATTCAAAAGGCCCTGCAACACTTTGGTATTCTCTCAGAGAAAGAACTCTTTCTTTCTAAGGATGATCACTTCAATAAGGTCAAAACCTTCCATGGTGTGATGGATGGGGAAACCCAGGAGAAACCAGTTGTTTGGCAGCCTCAAGATGCCCTTTATCGAACCATGTTCAAGCAAGAGGAGTTGGTAGAATTTGTCCGAGCAGCTAGCACAAGTGAGGAAGAATTTGACCGCTCGGTAGCAGCTCTTCACGAAGCCTTGGATAAGGCTGCAGATAAGGTTCGGAGTAAGCATCCAGCTGAGATCTCCATGGTAGGGCAGGTTGATGCCTTAATTGATACCCTATATCTGACTTATGGTAGCTTTGTACTAATGGGGGTCGATCCTGAAGAGGTCTTTGAGATTGTTCACCGGGCCAATATGGGCAAGATTTTCCCAGATGGAAAGGCGCACTTTGATCCAGTAACCCACAAAATTCTGAAGCCAGATGATTGGGAAGAAAAATACGCCCCAGAACCAGCCATCAAAAAAGAACTCGATCGCCAGCTCAAGGCCTACGAAAAACATGCAAAACAAAAAGAAGCAAAAAAAGACAACTAAAAAAGTTTGGAACCTTTGTTCCAAACCTTTTTTAGAATGTAGACAAACTATTTTTTACTAAGATAAGTAAAGGGTTCTATAAAGAAGTCGAAATATGTTCTTATTTTTAAAATTTATAAAAAATATTGAAAAACTTTCCGCCGTGAGAAAAGTGCTAGAAACACTATTGTTTCTAGCACTCGGGAGTTTTGAGAGTAAATCAGTTTGGGAAACTGTTTTAGCCTGAGCCCAGAGATTAAAGAGCGAAGGGGCTCAAAACTTAGTCATGGAACTTCGAAGAAGGTCGCTGACGTCCGTACTCACCTAAGGAAAGTTTTCAATATAACTTTTTCTTTCTTACATGGTTTTATCCTTATCACGTACCACTAGTAAGTCTACTTTGGCGTGGCGAAGGATATATTCTGAGGAGGATCCGACCATTAACCGTTCGAAGGCATTGAGTCCGGTAGCCCCGACCATAATGAGGTCAACCCCTTCCTTACTTGGGATATCATTGGCTAAGAGGACTTTTGGATTTCCCATTTCTACAACAGTCACAACATTTTGAACGCCGACTTTTTCAGCACGTTCCTTGTAGCCTTTGAGCAATTCATTTGCTTCTTCTTGCAATTCTTCGTAGACCTCAGCATCAAAAGTTGAGACGCTTTGAAGGGCACGGGTATCGATGACGTGGGCAATCGTCAATTTAGAGCCGTTGCGAAGAGAAACGTTAACCCCTTTTTCAAAGGCTAATTCTGCTTCATGAGAACCGTCGACAGCGACCATAATGTTTTCGTATTTTTGAGACATAATCCTACCTCCTTATAGCTTGAAAACATGGATAGAATAGAAGGTAACTCTATTCCTTATACACTTATATTTTATCCCTTTTAGGCTAGAATGTAAAGGTAAAGTCTCGCTTTTCTTCTATATTTTTGCAGGATTTTTAAAGTCCTCGGTTTGTACTCTATTTGAACTAGTGGTATAATAGAGATAATTTCGTGAATCGAGGCAGAATATGAAGGAATATAATAAATCAAGCAAACTCGAACATGTCGCTTACGATATTCGTGGTCCAGTCTTGGAAGAAGCCATGCGCATGCGAGCAAATGGAGAAAAAATTCTACGTTTGAATACAGGGAATCCTGCTGAATTTGGCTTTACAGCTCCAGATGAAGTCATCCATGATTTGATCATGAATGCGCGTGATAGTGAAGGTTATTCAGACTCAAAAGGGATTTTTTCAGCTCGCAAGGCCATCATGCAGTACTGCCAGTTGAAAAAAATTCCAAATGTGGATATTGATGATATTTACCTTGGAAATGGAGTGAGTGAGCTGATCGTCATGTCCATGCAAGGACTGCTCGACAATGGGGATGAAGTCTTGGTTCCCATGCCGGACTATCCTCTTTGGACAGCAGCCGTCAGCCTAGCTGGTGGGAATGCCGTTCACTATCTTTGTGATGAAGAAGCAAACTGGTACCCAGATATCGAGGATATCAAGTCGAAAATTACCTCAAACACTAAGGCTATCGTTGTCATCAACCCGAATAACCCAACAGGTGCCCTCTATCCAGATGAGATCCTGCTTGAGATTGTGGAGATCGCTCGTCAAAATAACTTGATCATCTTCGCAGATGAAATCTACGATCGCTTGGTCATGGATGGGGAAAAACACACGGCTATTGCAAGTTTAGCGCCTGATCTCTTCTGTGTGAGTATGAATGGCTTGTCAAAATCTCACCGGATTGCCGGTTTCCGTGTTGGTTGGATGGTTCTGTCCGGACCGAAACATCATGTGAAGGGCTATATCGAAGGCTTGAACATGTTATCCAATATGCGTCTTTGTTCAAATGTCTTGGCTCAACAAGTTGTGCAAACCTCTCTTGGAGGTTACCAATCCGTGGATGAACTCTTGCTTCCAGGTGGTCGAATCTACGAACAACGCAACTTTATCTACAAAGCTATTAATGATATTCCAGGCCTCTCAGCTGTTAAGCCAAAGGCTGGTCTCTATATCTTCCCTAAGATTGATCGGGACATGTACCGCGTGGATGATGATGAACAATTTGTTTTAGAATTCTTGAAGCAAGAAAAGATTCTCTTGGTTCATGGCCGCGGCTTTAACTGGAAAGATCCAGATCACTTCCGGATCGTTTACCTTCCACGTGTCGATGAGTTAGCTCAAATTCAAGAAAAAATGACTCGTTTCTTGAAACAATACAAACGTTAATTAGATAAAGGATTGAAGAGGAAAGTCTTCAATCTTTTTTTGATTCATTTTATAAAATCCATGTCATCGAATCGACATTTTTCTGAATTGCGCATAATTGTAGAAAAAATAAATAATTTTCAGATAATTTGATTGAAATTCCCACACTTATATGATATACTTGAGCTGACTATATGCGAGGTTTATTATGGCAAACTTATTAGAAAAGACACGTAAAATTACATCCATCTTGAAACGGACTGATGAACAGTTGCAGTTCGAGATGCCTTATAATGATATTGCCCAGCAATTAGCGGATATTATCCACTGTAATGCCTGTATCATTAATAGCAAGGGAACCCTTCTTGGTTATTTCATGCGTTACAAGACCAACAATGACCGGGTAGAAGCTTTCTTTCAAAATAAAAAATTACCAGAAGATTATGCCAAGGCAGCTAGTTTGGTTTACGATACAGAAGCTAATTTAGATGTGGACCATGATTTGAGTATCTTTCCGGTTGAAACCAAGTCTGAATTTCCTGATGGCTTGACCACCATTGCGCCGATCCATGTTTCTGGGATTCGGTTGGGTTCCTTGATCATTTGGCGCAATGATAAACAGTTTGCGGATGATGATTTGATCTTGGTTGAGATTGCGAGTACCGTGGTAGGGATTCAAATGTTGAACTACCAACGTGAGGAAGACGAGAAGAATATTCGTCGTCGGACAGCGGTGAATATGGCTGTCAATACCTTGTCTTACTCTGAATTGCGTGCTGTTTCTGCCATCCTTAGTGAATTGAAAGGAAATGAGGGGCAGTTGACTGCTTCTATCATTGCAGATCGGATTGGCATCACTCGCTCTGTGATTGTCAATGCACTTCGGAAATTGGAGTCAGCTGGTATTATTGAAAGCCGTTCTCTTGGAATGAAGGGAACCTATCTCAAAGTGTTGATTCCAGATATCTTTGAGGAAATTAAGAAAAGAGATTACTAATGACTAAAGCTTTGATTTCAATTGACTACACTGTCGATTTCGTAGCAGATGATGGTAAGCTTACGGCAGGTGCTCCTGCACAAGCCATTTCTGAGACCATTGCTCAGGTGACCCAATTGGCCTTTGACCAAGGAGCCTATGTCTTTTTTGCCATTGATGCGCATGATGTAGATGATCCCTTTCATCCTGAAAGCAAGCTCTTCCCACCTCATAATATCATTGGGACCAGTGGACGAGATTTGTACGGTCCCTTAGCAGATTTTTATCGGGAGCACAAGGCGGATCCACGCGTCTTTTGGATGGACAAGCGTCATTATTCTGCTTTTTCAGGGACGGATCTGGATATTCGCCTTCGAGAACGCCATGTAGATACCGTCATTTTGACGGGTGTCTTGACCGATATCTGTGTCCTTCATACAGCGGTTGATGCCTACAATCTCGGCTATCAGATTGAAGTCGTAGAACCTGCAGTGGCGTCGCTCACTCCTGAAAATCACCAGTTTGCCTTGAATCATTTCAAGCATGTCTTAGGGGCAAGCTTGGTAGACGACGCACTAGCTGTATTAGAAACTAAATAAGAAAAGATTGTAAAAGAGGTCATAGACATTTGTTTAGGCCTCTTTTTGGGGGCTTAGAAATTGTCTTCCTCTCTTGAAAATGGTATTCTAATGGAAGAAAATAAGGGGGAGTTATGAGTAAAAAAGCTGTCGTCTTTTCAGCGGATCTATATTATATGGAAAAGTTGGAAACCGCTATGAAGTCACTGTGCGCCCATCAGGACCAGTTGAAAATTTATGTCTTAAATGAAGATCTACCAACAGAGTGGTTTGCCATCATGAATCAGCACCTGCGTCAGTTGGATTCAGAGGTGATCAATTGTCGGATGTCTCCCGAGCAATTCCAATCCTTCTCGCTTCCAAGTGACCATATTCACTATGCGACCTATTTCCGTTACGCTATTCCGGAGTTTGTGGAGGAAGAACGGATCCTCTATCTGGATTGTGACATGATCTTTACACAGGATTTATCGCCTTTATTTGAGGTCGATCTAAAAGGTTATGGACTGGGCGCGGTGGTCGATAAGCCAACGACGATAGATGGATTTAATGCTGGGCTTTTGGTGATTGATAAGACTTGGTGGCAAGAGCACCAAGTGACAGAGGCTCTTTTTGATCTCACTCGTGAACACCATCAACAGGTCTATGGAGATCAGGGAATTTTGAATTTGTATTTCAAAGATGCGTGGTATCCATTACCTTGGACCTATAATTTACAAGTAGGGTCTGATAAGGATCAATACCTCTATGGAGATCTAGACTGGTATGATGCCTTTCAAGGGATTCCGGCGGTCATTCACTACACCTCTCATAATAAACCATGGACCTCCAAACGCTTCAATCGTTTTCGGGAACAATGGTGGTTTTACTATGCCCTCTCTTGGGAGGAAATTTTGCTTCGAAAACCGATTTTGAAGCAAACCTATCAAGACCTAGTGGGAGAATTTTCTTATCATGCTGCCATATACACTAATACGGCAGATATCCACGAGTTGGAGACGTTGTTAAAAGAGCTGCCAGACGTAGCGATTCATGTTCTTGCCCATAGCCATTTTGGTTTTAATTTGGTGCAATTGGAACGCTACCCCAACCTCTTTCTTTATCCCTCTTTTGATCCCTTGACCAGTCGAAAGGTCCTAGAAAAATTGGATTTCTATTTGGATATCAATCCTTATGATGAGGTGGATCAGATGACGCAAAGGATCCATCAATTGGGCCTACCGATTTTCTCTTTTGAAGGAACAAATCATGTGGAGAATGGAGAGAATCAAGTGTTTGCGGATGACCAGGTGCAGGAGATGGTGGCAGCGATTCGCGATTATTTAAAGAGAAATGAGAAGAAGCATGGAAACAAATGAAGTAGTGAGTATCATCATTCCCATCTATAATGTAGAAGCTTATTTGAGACAATGTTTGGAAACGGTTATCCATCAGACTTACCCTCACCTTGAAATTATCCTGGTCAATGATGGTTCACCAGACCAGTCAGAAGAGATCTGTAAAGAATTTTTTAGGAAGGATGCACGCATCCGCTACGTTCGCCAAGAAAATGGGGGCTTATCTGCTGCTCGGAATACAGGGATTGAGCTAGCGACTGGTGATTACCTCACCTTTATTGATCCAGATGACTGGGTGACGGAGGACTATGTGGAAGTGCTCTATCGTCAACTTCAAAAGTATGATGCGGATGTTTCCGTAGCCAACTATAACCTCTATGATGACAGTAGTAGCAAATACTTGATCAAGGTAACAGACGACGATTATTCAGAGACCCTTTATGAGGGGAGAGAGATCATGGACCACGATGCCATCCAGGAGACCAGAGATATGGCCTGGGCTTGTGCCATGATGAAGCTCTATAAGCGTAGCTTATTTGAAGGGCTTCGTTTTCCAGTCGGAAAAAATGTTGAAGACAACTTCCTGATGTACAAGCTCTTCTTAAAAGCCCATCGAGTGGTTCATACGGAGAAATGTATTTATTGGTATCGCGTGGGCCGTGCAGATACTCTGTCCCAGGTTTGGACCGAAAAGCGAGTCGTCGATGAGATGGAAGCTAAGCAGGAGAAGTTGGCTCTACTGGGGATGTTGGGCTATGATTTGACCTGGCATCGTTATATCTATAAAACGCGCTTGAAACGGGCCCTTGAAAAATTAGAGGAAGCAGGCTTGCAAGGGTCAGAAACCTATGAGCGCGTGGTGACCAACCTCCGTTTTGTTGAAACCATGGACTAAGGACTTATTGATGAGAAAGGATCAGCATGTTCGTTATTGCATCAGAGCAGACCAGAGAGCTGGATCGTTTGCAAAAATACTTGGACAAACTTGGCCAGCCCTACCGAGTATTTGTGACCAATCTGGAAACAGATTTGGACCAACAGACAGAGAGTCTTGCGACCTTTTTTACCCAAAAAGACCCAGCATCAAAAGTTGGAAAACCTTTATTTTTCAATGATCTAGCGGTTCCAGAATTATGGGAATGTTGGACACTAGGGATCACGACCTATCTTTTTGATGGTGAGGAACGTCGTGCCAACGTAGTTTTGCGAGAGGATATCTTGTCCCGAACGGTTGAAAGAGTGGAATGGTTTGGTCAGAGAGAAGAGATCGTATCCATTGATGTCTACAATCGCTATGGTTGGAGAAGCAAACAGAGTCTCCTTACGGAAGCTGGCCAACCATATTTAGACATCTATTTGAACCGTCAGCAAGAAGAAGTCTTACTTCACTTTGTCTCACAAGGAACCTTTTTGCTTCAAACTCCTAAGGGACGGGATCGCCTGTATGCCAGTAAGGAAGAGCTACAAAGAGCTGTCCTAGAACAAGTCTTGCCAGAAGATGAAGCCGTTCTTTTGATGGACAAGGCATTGCTAGATGTTGTGAAAGAGATACCAAAGGAAAGACTCGCCTACTGTGCCAATGACGCTCGTGATCTAGACGAGATCAAAGAACAAGTCAGTCAGATTTTGTTGGTAGAAGATGGTCTGTTGAGGGAGAAAAAAGACGGGATCACAGCCTTGTCAGGGCTGGTAGATGTGGAGCAGGAAAGTTTTCAACCAGAAGCCCTGGTCATGACGGCTTCTCAAGAGGTCGAAGGCTTATCTAGCCTAGTCCATCAATTCCCACAAGTCACCTTTCACATTGCAGCCTTGACGGCTATGGGGCCAAAATTAACAGACTTAGCAACTCGTCCCAATGTGCGCCTCTATCCAGGGATTTCGCTGGACAAATATGAGGACTTGTTATCCAGCTGCTCTATTTATCTGGATTGCAACCAGGGAGAAGAAGTGTGGAGTAGTAGTCTTCATGCTCTTGAAAATGGGCAGGTCTTGTTTGGGTTGAAGACTACCGTGCACCATGAAGCTTATAAAAAATTGAGCACGATTACAGATTCAGTCGAAGAAATGGAACAGCAACTAGAAATAGTGCTCCAGAATCCAGAGGCCTACAAAGAATTGGTAAGAGAGCAGGCACGAATCTTGAAATTGCCTGAAAAAGAAGCTTTGGAAGAGCTGTTTAAGCGATTAGAGGGAGGGACAGCATGACCATTTATACCTTTAATCTATTAGTGGGATTTGAACCCAATGGGGTCGATGTTGCACAGGCCTCTCGGGCAAAGATGCTCCGGGGTCTGGGAGTGGCAGCGAAGTTTGTCTTTACCACTTGGCCCACTCCAGAAAAATTGGCCTATTACCTCTCATTGGGGCACCGGGATGAGGAACTGCTTTTTGCTCATTTAGCTTTTACGGATCAACAGACTACGGTCCCTCAAAAGACGGTAGGGGCCTTGCAAATGGAGTTTCAACTGACTCGTCTGGATGTTGTTGAAAAAACGGAAAGAGTCATTCGCTACCAATTTGCGGATGGAAACGCCTTGAGCTTTCATTTGGATCCCTATCATCCAAACTGTGTCCGCTATGTAGACTATCTTTTGGCTGGAAATAGGATCAAGCGAGAGTATTATGGAGCTTGTAAACTTGTCACAGAGTATTTTCAGTATGGTAGTGTTGTCAGACGGATCTATCACCATCAAGATGGGACTATCGCTTTTGAAGAATCGAGGTTAGGTGGAAGCTGGCTCTATAAACTGGGGTCTGAGATTTTGACCAACCATACAGAAGTGATGAGACGCTTTTTGTCGCAGCTGTCGCTAAAAGAAGAAGATCTGATTCTGCTTGACCGGGCTTCGCGCATGGATTTTGCCCGCCCTTTGTTGGAGAAACCTGCTTCTTCAAAGCTCGCCATGGTGTTTCATTCGGAGCATGAATTTGAAAATGGCCATCTCAATTATGAATATTATTATGTGTTCAAGTGTGCTAAACGCTTCGATTATTTCATCACGGCAACGGATCTTCAAAAAGAAGTCTTGGAGCAGACACTTGCTAAACAAGGATGCCAAGGAATTCCAATCTATAGCATTCCGGTTGGGCATCTAGAAGAATTGACAGAATCACAAGGAGATCGACCTCCCTTTAGTGTGCTCACAGCTTCCCGTTTGGATCCAAGAAAACGCATCGATTTGGCTATTCGAGTAGTGGCCCAAGCTCATGAAAAACTCCCAGCCCTTCAGTTTGATATTTATGGGAAGGGTGGAGAAGCGGACAACTTGCGCCACCTGATTCAGGAGCTTGCAGCACAAGATTATATTCACCTACGCGGTCATGCGGATCTTCAGCAGATCTATCCTTGCTACCAAGCCTACCTCACCACTTCTCAGTGGGAGACCTTTGGTTTGACTTTGATGGAGGCGGCTGGAGCAGGTTTGGCCTTGCTGGGCTTTGATGCCCGTTATGGTAATCCAACTTTTATAAAAGAGGGTGAAAATGGCTTTTTGGTACCTTATAGCGAGACAGTGCCAGAAGAAGAGTTGGTGAAAGAGTTGGCAGACAAGCTGGTCCAGCTCTTTGAAAGCGACCTCGCTCCATTCCATCAGGCTTCTTATGACTTGGCCTCTTCCTACCTCGCTTCTAAGGTCCAGGAAGTCTGGAAAGAGACTCTAATGGAGATGGGGCAATTAGGCGGAAAAGAAATATAAAATGAAGAATCTGTAGCGACAAAAAAGTCCTACAGATTTTTTCTAAGACAAGCAAATTGGGCTAAATTATGGTAAAATAGAGGGTATTGAAAAATCATCATTTCACGAAAGGAAGCAAGATGAAAATAACGCAAGAAGAGGTAACCCACGTTGCCAATCTTTCAAAATTGAAATTCTCTCCAGAAGAGACAGCTGAGTTTGCAACAACTTTGTCGAAGATTGTCGACATGGTGGAATTGTTGGAAGAAGTGGACACAACAGGCGTTGCTCCAACAACGACCATGGCGGATCGTAAGACTGTATTGCGTCCGGATGTTGCTGAAAAAGGGACTGACCGAGATCGCTTGTTTAAAAATGTACCTGAAAAAGATAACTACTACATCAAGGTACCAGCTATCCTAGAAGATGGAGGAGATGCCTAATGTCATTCAACCATAAAACCATTGAAGAGTTGCACGACCTCCTTGTCTCTAAGGAAATTTCGGCAACCGAATTGACACAAGCTACGCTTGAAGATATCAAGGCGCGTGAAGAAGCGATCAATGCCTTTGTAACGGTGGCCGAAGAAGCAGCTCTTGCACAAGCCAAGGTCATTGATGAAAAAGGAATCGATGCAGACAACCTCCTGTCAGGGATTCCACTCGCTGTCAAAGACAATATCTCAACAGATGGTATCTTGACAACTGCGGCTTCAAAAATGCTCTATAACTACGAGCCAATCTTTGATGCGACAGCGGTTGCCAATGCCAAAGCCAAAGATATGATTGTCATCGGAAAGACCAACATGGATGAATTTGCCATGGGTGGATCTGGTGAAACTTCTTACTATGGACCAACCAAGAATGCATGGGACCACAGCAAGGTGCCTGGTGGATCTTCTAGTGGTTCAGCAGCTTCTGTCGCTTCAGGTCAAGTCCGTTTGTCCCTTGGTTCAGATACAGGTGGTTCTATCCGTCAACCGGCTGCTTTTAATGGGATTGTTGGTCTCAAACCAACTTATGGAACAGTTTCCCGTTTTGGTCTCATTGCTTTTGGTAGCTCACTCGACCAAATTGGGCCGTTTGCACCAACGGTTAAGGAAAATGCGCTCTTGCTCAATGTCATTGCCAGTGAAGATGCCAAGGATTCAACATCTGCACCTGTTCGTGTAGCAGACTTTACTTCTAAGATTGGTCAAGACATTAAAGGTATGAAGATTGCCCTTCCTAAGGAATACCTCGGGGAAGGTATTGACCCAGAAGTCAAAGAAACCATCCTTAATGCGGCGAAACACTTTGAAAAATTGGGAGCAACTGTCGAAGAAGTTAGCCTTCCACACTCTAAATACGGGGTTGCCGTTTACTACATCATCGCTTCATCTGAAGCATCTTCAAACTTGCAACGTTTCGATGGGATTCGCTATGGTTTCCGTGCGGAAGATGCCAAGAACTTGGATGACATCTATGTGAACACTCGTAGCCAAGGCTTTGGTGATGAGGTTAAACGTCGGATCATGCTAGGTACCTTTAGTTTGTCATCTGGTTACTACGATGCTTACTACAAGAAAGCTGGTCAAGTTCGTACCCTCATTATCCAAGACTTCGAAAAAGTCTTTGCGGATTACGACCTTATCCTTGGTCCAACAGCTCCAAGCGTGGCCTTTGATTTGGATTCGCTCAACCATGATCCGGTTGCCATGTACTTGGCTGACCTCTTGACCATTCCAGTCAACTTGGCAGGTCTTCCAGGAATTTCGATTCCCGCAGGTTTTGCGCAAGGTCTTCCGGTTGGGTTGCAATTGATTGGTCCCAAGTATTCTGAAGAAACCATCTACCAAGCTGCAGCTGCCTTTGAAGCAACGACGGATTACCATAAGCAACAACCCCTAATTTTCGGAGGTGACAATTAATGAACTTTGAAACAGTCATCGGACTTGAAGTCCACGTTGAATTGAATACAAACTCAAAAATTTTCTCACCAACCTCTGCTCACTTTGGGAACGAGCAAAATGCCAATACTAATGTGATCGACTGGTCTTTCCCAGGGGTGCTTCCTGTCTTGAACAAGGGTGTTGTGGACGCTGGTATCAAGGCTGCTTTGGCCCTGAATATGGATATCCACCAGCACATGCACTTTGACCGTAAAAACTATTTCTATCCTGATAATCCAAAAGCCTACCAAATCTCACAATTTGATGAGCCAATCGGTTACAACGGTTGGATTGAAGTGCAATTGGAAGACGGCTCAACGAAGAAAATCGGGATTGAACGGGCCCACTTGGAAGAAGATGCTGGTAAGAACACGCACGGAACAGATGGCTTCTCTTATGTAGACCTCAACCGTCAAGGGGTGCCATTGATCGAGATTGTATCTGAAGCAGATATGCGTTCTCCAGAAGAAGCCTATGCTTATTTGACAGCCCTCAAAGAAGTCATCCAGTACACAGGTATTTCTGACGTCAAGATGGAAGAAGGATCGATGCGGGTCGATGCCAATATTTCCCTTCGTCCATACGGTCAAGAGGAATTTGGTACCAAGACGGAGTTGAAAAACTTGAACTCCTTCTCCAACGTCCGTAAAGGTCTTGAATACGAAGTGGAGCGCCAAGCGAAAATCTTGCGTTCAGGTGGTGTCATTCGTCAAGAAACACGCCGTTATGATGAGGCCAACAAGAGCACGATTCTTATGCGTGTCAAAGAAGGAGCTGCGGATTACCGTTACTTCCCAGAACCAGACCTTCCATTGTTTGAAATCTCAGATGAGTGGATTGAGGAAATGCGCACGGAGTTGCCAGAGTTTCCAAAAGACCGCCGTGCTCGCTATGTGGCAGAGCTTGGCTTGTCTGACTATGATGCCAGCCAATTGACAGCGACGAAAGTCACTTCTGACTTCTTTGAAGCAGCCGTAGCCCTTGGTGGAGATGCCAAGCAAGTGTCTAACTGGCTCCAAGGTGAAGTGGCGCAATTCATGAATGCAGAAGGCAAAACACTGGAAGAAATCCAATTAACACCAGAAAAATTAGTAGAAATGATTGCCATCATCGAAGATGGAACCATCTCTTCTAAGATTGCCAAGAAAGTCTTCGTTCATTTGGCGAAAAACGGTGGCGGTGCGCGTGAATACGTCGAAAAAGCCGGATTGGTACAGATTTCAGACCCTGAAGTCTTGATTCCAATCATCCACCAAGTCTTCGCAGACAATGAAGCAGCCGTAGCCGACTTCAAGTCAGGGAAACGGAATGCGGACAAGGCCTTCACAGGCTTCCTCATGAAAGCAACCAAAGGCCAAGCTAACCCACAAGTAGCCCTCAAGTTACTTGCTCAAGAATTGGCGAAGTTGAAAGAAGATTGATAGAAAAAGAACCAGCCGAGAGGTTGGTTTTTACTATCCATAAAATTGTGTTAGAATAGGAAAGACCATTACATATCAACTATCATTAGGAGGAGTCACATGAACAAATTTTTAAGAGTTTTATTTATCCTAGTCATTATCGCTATGTCTGGAGCGATTATCTTCCAACTATTCTTTCCATCCTATATGGGAAGTCATTCGGGATATGGTATTTCTGTCGGTTGGCAACGGGAGATTGGGATTTGGAATATGGCAGTCCTTGTGATCTTGATTGCCGTCAATCTCAAATACGATTGGTTTTATCTTCGGACGGTACTAGTGGCCTTGATCATTGGTGGGTTTGGAATTGGGACCAATCATCTTTTCAGTTATTTTCACTATCATCTGCCGGTCAATGGGATTGGTGCGCTTGAAAATTATCTCCTTGTCCTTGGTTGGATTGTGGGCTGGAGAATAGAGAATTCACGAATCAAGAAGAGGTAAGAAGGAGCAGTCGAAGGGCGGCTCTTTTTTCATCTTCAGTTTTTTCTTGACAAAGTTTGTGAAAAGGCTTACAATGGATTTGTTGAGTTTCCTGAAAAGGAAAATGCAAATCATGGAAATTTAAAGGAGATTATCCTATGGCTACTATGAAAGCAGCTCGCTGGCATGCAGCAAAAGACGTTCGTATCGAAGAAGTGGAAGTACCTGAAGTACAACCACATCAAGTAAAAGTGGCAGTTAAGTTCACAGGGATCTGTGGGACGGACTTGCATGAATATTTGGATGGACCGATCTTCATCCCAACTGAAGAACATGTGTATTCTGGTCAAAAAGCACCGGTTACTTTGGGACATGAATTCTCTGGTGAAATTGTAGAAGTCGGAAGTGATGTGACTCGTGTCAAAGTTGGGGATCGCGTGACGATTGAACCAATTTTGGCAAAACATAACCTAATCGGTGACTATAACCTTGATCCAAACTTGAACTTTGTCGGCCTTGCTGCAGATGGTGGTTTTGCCAAATATTGTGTCCTTGACGGTGACATTGTCCATGTGATTCCAGATGGCTTGAGCTATGAACAAGCTGCGCTTACAGAACCTGCAGCTGTGGCTGTTTATGCCGTTCGTCAATCTGCATTGAAAACTGGAGATACAGCTGTTATCTTTGGCTTGGGTCCAATTGGTCTTTTGATCGTTGAAGCCCTTCGTGCAGCAGGAGCATCAAAAATCTATGCGGTTGAATTGTCTCCTGAACGCCAAGCCAAAGCAGAAGAATTGGGAGCAATCGTTGTGCGCCCAGAAGAAGGAGAAACAATCGTCGAAGCCATCCATCGTTTAACCGGTGGGGGAGCAGATGTTTCTTATGAAGTTACGGGGGTTCCAGTTGTTTTAGGCCAAGCCCTTGCAGCTGTTCATAAAGCTGGGGAATGTATGGTTGTATCGATTTGGGAACGTGAAGCCAGCATCAATCCAAATGAATTCGCCATCCAAGAAAAATCTCTCAAAGGAATTATTGCCTACCGTCACATCTTCCCTAAAGTCTTGGAATTGATGGAACAAGGCTACTTCTCTGCTGAAAAATTGGTTACTAAGAAAATCAAATTGGAAAATATCGTTGAAGAAGGATTTGTTGAATTAACACAAGATAAATCCCAAATCAAGATCTTAGTTCAACCTGAATAAGCGAATAAATTTATATGAAATAAAGCAAGGCTGAAACGTTTCGTTTCGGCCTTTTATGATACAATAAAAGTAAGGAACAGATTTGGGAGGGGACTATGTCAAAGACGATGAAGGGGACGCTCATGACCTTGATTGCTGGGATCGCTTGGGGACTATCCGGAGTTAGCGGGCAATATTTAATGGTTCATGGATTTTCGGCTATTGAGTTAACAAATCTCCGTTTGCTTTTTTCTGGAATTGTCCTTATTCTTCTTTCCTACGTTGCAGATAAGGAGAAGTTTTTGGCCTTTGCCAAAGATAAATCTTCCTACCTTCCCCTTCTTATTTTTGCCTTTTTAGGATTGTTATTGACTCAGTTGACCTATTTAGAGGCGATTGCTGAAACCAATGCTGGGACTGCTACGGTGTTACAGTATCTCTGTCCAGTGGGAATTTTAGCCTATACCTGTATCATTGATAAGGTGGCCCCTACACTAGCAGAAGTGTTTTCGATGCTTCTAGCGATTGGTGGCACATTCTTAATAGCAACCCATGGTCAACTCAATCAATTGGCCATCAATCCCAAAGGTTTGGCTTGGGGAGTGGTGTCAGCATTTGCCTATGCCCTTTACATCATTCTACCTCTGAACTTAATTCAAAAATGGGGAAGCATGCTGGTGATTGGAGTTGGGATGACTATTCCAGGAATCCTAATGCTCCCTTTTAGTGGTCTTCTCTCTTCTTCTGGAAACTACAGACTCGATACCTGGATGGCCCTTTTTGGCTTGGTGGTGATTGGGACGATTTTTGCCTATACAGCCTTTCTGAAAGGAACCTCTTTGGTAGGAGCCGTTAAAGGAAGCTTGCTGGCGTCCTTTGAGCCTGTTTCGGCAGTTTTCTTTGCCTTTGTCATTATGAAGGAGCATTTTTTTATGGTTGATGTGATTGGGATGGCCATGATCCTCCTTGCAGTTCTCTTGATTTCCCTCAAGGATTTCATGATTCAAAAAGAAAAAGGAATCTTGTAAAACCAAAACCAATCATATTTTAGTTAAAAGGTTGAGACGAAGGTCTTGGCCTTTTTGTAATCCTCGCCCTCTGAGGGAGAGTTATCACTATATAGCGTATACATCGCTAGAAAAAGATGTTAAAATAGAACAAAACTTTTTTAAGGAGATGAGGATGAAAAAGATTTTTAAATGGACCCTATTTGCTGTAGCGACCTTGAGTTTAGCGGCTTGTGGAATCAGTGCTCAAAAGACAAATTCGCAGCAAGCAAAGACAGAAAAAGCAGCGAAAAGCTCTGCATCTGACGGTCAAGTCGAGGTGAGTTTAAAAGGAGGGCAATACATCAAACCACCTGTCCTCAATGACTCAGAAGACGGAAGCTATTTAGCCCTTCAATTGGAATTTAAAAATGTTGCCAAAGAATCTATCAACGTGTCAGATTCAGATATCACCATTTACGATGCGAATAATAACAAGGTCAAATTGCAGTCAGGAATTTATGACCACAGTGAAGCCTTCCAACTGCTCAAGAGTGATCAGTTGGCCCAGGATAAAAAATTAACCGGCTATATCGTTTTTCCAGTCAAAAAGGTAAAAAATATGAAGTGCAGTATGAACGAAAAACCTATAGCTCTGATAAAAAATCCAAGCCTTTAAAATTTGCGGTGGATTCTTCTCAGTATGAGGACAAGGTGGAAGCTTCCACTATTCTAGCAGATGAATACATCAATCAAGTTTACTTCAGTGGCCAACGAAAGGTCAAAAAGGATGACGCTTTTGTTTTGGGAACTGATTTGAAAAAGGAACGCAGTGATTTCCGTGCGAAATTTGCGGCTGATTTTACTCGTCAATTGCATGATTACCAATTCCCTGAAGAAGAAGTGACCCAGTTTATCGATGCTTATGAAAAAGAAAATGCTAAGCGTGCGAAATTAACCTATAAGGTTAAACAATATCTCCCGGACAAGGTGGTCATTAGTCTAAATCCTGAGACGGTCAGCATGGAAAAGACGATCTTAAACCACATGCAGACCTTCTATCAGGAACATCGAAAAGACTATCCAGGGATCATCGAAGCGAACCAGGCTCAAAACAAAGCCTATAGAGAGGAAATGATGGCTTCTCTTGCAGATCGCCCCTTGACGACGCCGGATCGATACGACTACCAGTTGACCTTTGTTAAGAAAGATGGCAAATGGGAAGTAGAAAAAGCCTACAATAGTGATAGCTTTATGGAAAAATTCGAGGGAAATCTTTCTTAATGCTGAAGTTGGCACTCCTAGGACATGAATCTAGGAGTGTTTTTGTCTATAGCTTTAAACTATATCAAAATCCAAGAAACAGGAATTAGACGGAAACACCTATTAGTGATAAAATAATTTTAAGTTCGAAAGGAGATGAAGGCTTGTGTCTTTTTCTTATGAAGAGTTAGCAGAGATTCGCCACTATATCCACCAACACCCAGAATTGTCTGGTCAAGAATACCAGACAACCGCCTTTCTAAAAGAGCGTCTTGAAGAGTTGGGGATTCGTATTTTAGAGAGTAGATTAAAAACTGGTCTGATTGCAGAAATTGGGTCCGGCCAACCGGTGGTGGCACTTCGAGCAGATATCGATGCCCTTCCGATTTTGGAACAAACGAATCTGCCCTACCAAAGTCAGAATCCAGGCGTCATGCATGCCTGTGGCCATGATTTTCATCAAACCAGTCTTCTGGGAGCAGCAGCTCTTCTCAAGGAAAAAGAAGACCAGCTTGAAGGGACCGTACGCTTGATCTTTCAACCAGCAGAAGAAATCTCAGAAGGTGCTTCTGATGTTTTAGCAACAGGACTGTTGGAGGATGTTCAAGGAATTATTGGTTTTCACAATATTCCCCAGCTAAAAGCAGGGCAACTTGCCTTGAATGCTGGAGCCATGATGGCAGGGGTTGAGAAATTCAAGGTTACTGTGACAGGGGTTAGTAGTCATGCTGCGAGACCAGATTTAGGAGTTGACACTGTAACGGCCGTCACAACCATGGTTCAGAATGTACAATTATTAATTTCACGGACCGTTTCTCCCTTTGAAACAGCTGTTTTGTCCATTACGCACCTGGATGTGGGCTCAACCTGGAATGTGCTTCCAAAATCAGGCTATTTTGAAGGAACCATTCGTTCCTTTAATCCGAGTGTGCAAAGAGACTTGAAGGCACATTTTATTTCTATCATTCGACACATTGCAGAAAGTCTGGAAGTAGATGTGGCTTTTGAGTGGGGTGTGACCCCGCCCGTTACCTTTAATGATGAGGAATTGACGCAGGTGGTTTGGGAAGCTTCACAAGGTTTGGCTGAAGTGATTCCAGCAAATCCTTCTACTGCTGGAGAAGACTTCGCCTTTTACCAAGAGCGAATTCCTGGAGTCTTTGCCTTTATCGGTTCGAATGGAGAGCCGGATGCGCCAGACCTCCATCATGATCACATGACCATCGATGATGCAGCCTTTGAGGTATCGGTTCCCTATTATGTTGAAAATGCGCAAGCTTTATTGCGATATTTTAAGGCCAAAGAAGTGTGATAAAGAAAAACTATCACCTCCATAAAAAATATATATTAGGCAAGTAAATGCTTTTTTGATAAAATTAAAAAATACTTTTAAAATGGCGTTTTATGTGCCTGAAACGAATAAGGAGATCCTATGAATCTAAAAAAAGTGATTAAGTATTCTGCTTTAGGATTAGTTGCAGTCCTTGCAACCAGTGCTTTAGTAGCATGTTCATCTGGTAAATCAGCCAGTGGTAAGAAAACCATTGAAGTTGGGACTGTTGGAACAACCAAACCATTCTCTTACGAAGAAAAAGACGGCAAGCTAACCGGTTATGAAATCGAAGTTTTGCGTGAAATCTTCAAAGGCTCAGACAAATATGAAGTAAACTTTAACAAAACAGAGTGGTCTTCCGTCTTTGCTGGCTTAGATAGTGACCGTTTCCAAATCGGTGCCAACAACATTAGTTACTCAAAAGAGCGGGAAGAAAAATACCTCTATCCAAATCCATATGCTCGCAATCCATTAGTGTTGGTCGTACCAAAAGATTCTTCTATTAAATCGTTGGATGACATTGGTGGCAAGAAAACAGAAGTTGTTCAAGGAACATCTACTGCTAAACAATTAGAAGATTTCAATAAAAAACATTCAGATAATCCAACTGACTTGCAATACACAGATGGAACCATTCAAACCATCATGGCTAATTTAGCGGATGGTCGTACAGATTACAAGATCTTCGAACGGATCTCAGTAGATACTATCATTCGTGATCAAGGCTATGACAACTTGAAGGTTATCGAGCTTCCAAGCGACCAACAACCTTATGTGTATCCAATTATTGCAAAAGAAGATAAAGACCTTCAAAAATTTGTCAACAAACGTATCAAGGAACTCTATGACAATGGAACCCTTGAAAAACTGTCTAAAAAATACTTTGGTGGAGTTTATCTACCAGAAGCAAAAGATATTAAAGAATAATATATAATTAAAGGAGACTTCAAAATGAAATTGAAAAAAATTCTTGGTTTAACAGCTCTTGCAGCTATTGCAACATTTGCTCTTGCAGCATGTGGTTCTTCAAAATCATCTAGCAAAGATGGTGAAACAACTGTAAAAGTAGGTGTCATGACTTTGAGCGATACTGAAAAAGCTCGTTGGGATCAAGTTCAAAAGAACTTGGATGACGCTAAAACAGGAATCAAATTGGAATTCACTCAATTTACAGACTACTCACAACCAAACGTGGCTGTAAAAGATGGTAGCGTGGATATCAATGCTTTCCAACACTACAACTTCCTTGATAACTGGAACTCTAAAAACGACAATGCCCTTGTTGCAGTAGCAGATACGTACATCGCTCCAATCCGTCTTTACTCTGGTACAGAAAACGGTAAAAACAAATACACTTCAATTAAAGAAATTCCTAAAGGTGGAACAATCGCTGTACCAAATGACCCAACAAATGAAAGCCGTGCCTTGTATGTCTTGCAATCAGCAGGTTTGATTAAATTGGATACTAAGGATGGACAATTGGCAAACGTGTCAAACATCAAAGAAAATTCAAAAGATTTGAAGATTTCTGAATTGGATGCTTCACAAACACCATCTGCTCTTCCATCAGTAGATGCTGCAGTCATCAACAATACCTTCGTTCGTGAAGCAGGCGTTGATTTCAAAAAAGCTATCTATGTTGAAAAGAAAGACAACAACTCAAAACAATGGTACAACGTGATCGCTGCTAAGAAAGATTGGGAAAAATCTGATAAAGCAAAAGCAATCAAAGAAATCATCAAAGCCTATCACAAAGACAATGTGAAGAAAGTGATCGAAGAATCTTCAGAAGGAATGGACCAACCAGTCTTCTAAGATTTGATCTCAAGTGTATGAAGGAGGTGGAGAAGCAATTCTCTACCTCTTATCGTGTATTAGGAGGAATGCATGCCTTTTGCAACAGAAGCGGAACAAATCCGTAAATTTGAAAATGATGAGGTCGCACAACATTATTTTGAAGTGTTGCGAACCTTGATTTCAAAAAAATCCATCTTTGCCCAACAAGTTGGTCTCAAGGAAGTAGCCAACTATTTGGGAGAAATTTTTACAGCTGCAGGAGCCAAAGTCGAAGTGGATGATAGCTATACAGCACCTTTTGTGATTGCCAAATTTTTCTCGCCAAATCCTGAAGCCAAAACCATCATTTTTTATAACCACTATGATACGGTACCAGCTGATGGAGATCAACCTTGGACGGGAGATCCCTTCACCTTATCTGTTCATTATGGAACCATGTACGGTCGAGGGGTTGATGATGACAAGGGGCATATCACAGCTCGTCTCACAGCTCTTCGAAAATACATTCGTGAAAGTGGCGATTTGCCAGTCAATATCACCTTTATCATCGAAGGGGCAGAGGAGTCTGCATCGACTGACTTGGATAAATACTTGGCCAAACACAAGAAACACTTGCGTGGGGCAGACCTCCTAGTCTGGGAACAAGGCACACGAAATAATCAGGGTCAGTTGGAAATTTCCGGTGGTAGCAAGGGGATCGTCACCTTTGATATGGTGGTGAAAAGTGCAGAAGTGGATATCCATTCCAGCTATGGTGGTGTGGTGGACTCTGCTTCTTGGTATTTGTTAAATGCTATCGCAAGCCTACGTGACAAAGAAGGCCGAATCTTGGTGGATGGGATTTATGATCAGATCCAAGAACCCAATGAACGCGAACTAGCTTTGATCGAGCAATATGCCAACAAAGGACCAGAAGATGTAGCGGAAACCTATGGTCTAACCCTCCCAATTTTGAAGGAAGACCGAAAAGAATTCCTGCGCCGTTTCTATTTTGAACCAGCTTTGAATATTGAAGGGTTTGGCTCTGGTTACCAAGGACAAGGTGTTAAAACGATTCTTCCGGCAGAGGCGCGTGCCAAGATGGAGGTGCGCTTGGTTCCTGGACTGGATCCCAAGGATGTCTTAGAAAAGATCAAGCAGCAATTGAAGAAAAATGGCTATAATCAGGTCGAATTGGTCTATACTCTCGGTGAAATGAGTTACCGAAGTGATATGAGTGCCCCATCGATTTTAAATGTCATACGGCTGGCCAAAGATTTCTATAGAGAAGGAGTTTCTGTTCTTCCAACAACAGCGGGAACAGGGCCAATGCACACGGTCTTTGAGGCTTTGCAGGTGCCGATGGCAGCCTTTGGAATTGGCAATGCCAATAGCCGTGATCATGGGGGCGACGAAAATGTGAAAATCGCCGATTATTACACCCATATTGAATTGATAAAGGAGTTAATAGCAAGTTATGAGTAAAGCAATGATTCAGCTGGACCACATTGATGTGACCTTCCAGCAAAAGAAACGTCAGATCCAAGCCGTCAAAGATGTGACCATTCATATTAATGAAGGCGATATCTATGGGATTGTAGGGTATTCCGGAGCCGGGAAATCGACCTTGGTTCGGGTGATCAATCTCTTGCAAGTGCCTAGCGCCGGAACCATCACTGTGGATGGAGATGTGATTTATCAAGATCAGGTGACCCTAAAACCGGCTGCCCTTCGGGAGAAACGTCGGGATATCGGGATGATCTTCCAACACTTCAACTTGATGGCTCAAATGACTGTCGCAGAAAATGTAGCCTTTGCTCTTAAACATTCTAAATTAAACAAAGAACAAAAGAATGAGAAAGTGGCGAAATTGTTGGATTTGGTTGGTCTAGCTGACCGTGCAGAAAATTACCCAGCCCAATTGTCTGGTGGACAAAAGCAGCGGGTAGCGATTGCGCGTGCCCTTGCCAACGATCCAAAAATTTTGATCTCAGATGAGTCAACTTCAGCCTTGGATCCAAAGACGACCAAACAAATTCTAGCTTTGTTGCAAGAGTTAAACAAAAAACTTGGCTTAACCATTGTCTTGATCACCCATGAGATGCAAATTGTCAAAGATATTGCCAACCGGGTAGCTGTCATGCAAAATGGCGAACTGATTGAAGAAGGGTCTGTGTTAGATATCTTCTCGAATCCGAAAAATGCTTTGACGCAAGACTTTATCACGGTTGCAACAGGAATCGATGAAGCCATGGTGAAAATCAATCAACAAGCGATTGTGAAGAACTTGCCTGATGATTCGATTTTAGCGCATCTTAAGTATGCAGGTTCTGTGACAGATACAGCCATCATCAATGATATTTACAAGCAGTACCAAGTATCTGCCAACATTTTATTTGGGAACATCGAGATCCTTGATCACACTCCTGTCGGAGAATTGGTGGTCATCTTATCAGGTGAGACTCAAAATCTGGAAACGGCCAAAGCTGAGTTAGAAAATGCAGGAGTTTCCGTGACTATTGTGAAAGATGGGAGAAAAGCATGATCCAGTTAATTCAAACATATTTACCAAATGTCTATAAATTAGGGTGGTCTGGCCAGTATGGATGGGGAACCGCTATTTACTTGACTCTTTACATGACCGTTATTTCCTTCATTATTGGTGGATTTTTAGGTTTGGTGACAGGACTTTTGTTAGTCTTGACCCGTCCAGGTGGTGTCATCGAAAATAGAATCGTTTTCCAAATTTTGGATAAGATTACTTCCTTGTTCCGCGCCATTCCTTTCATTATCTTGTTGGCCTTTATTAATCCCTTGACCTACTTGCTCTTGAAAAATACCATCGGTCCTACAGCAGCCCTTGTTCCGCTATCCTTGGCTGTCTTTCCATTCTTTGCCCGCCAAGTCCAAGTGGTCTTGTCCGAGTTGGATGGAGGCGTGATTGAAGCAGCGCAAGCCAGTGGGGCAACCTTCTGGGATATTGTCGGAGTCTACCTGCGTGAAGGGCTTCCTGATTTGATCCGTGTGACAACAGTGACCATCATTTCCTTGATCGGAGAAACCGCCATGGCGGGTGCCGTTGGTGCTGGAGGATTAGGAACCTTGGCCATCAACTACGGGAAAAATATGTTTAACAATGATGTCATCTTTGTGGCGACCTTATTGATCCTGATTCTGATCGTTCTGGTCCAATTTATCGGGGACTTCCTTTCGAAGAAAATTAGCCATCGTTAGGATTGGTATCCAATGAATAGAATAAATGTGAATCAAATAAAACAAGTTGGAGCCTTCACTTTCCTCTATTTTCTTGCGATTGGACTGGGGGTCTTAGTTGGAAATCTGGTCGACCATCAAGGGAATATGTTTTATGCTCCTGCCTTTTCAGCCCTGTTTGGCGGGACGATCTACCGCTATTATCTAGAAAGAATAAAAGGAGTTGGATCTATCTTCATAGTTGGCTGCGTGATCGGATCCTTCTTCCTCTTTTCGCGTCATGGTGCAGGTGCCTTTATTCCAGCCTTGATCGCCGGAAGTTTTGCGGAGATGGTCGCCTCAAGTGGTCGTTTTCGCTCGAATTTACGAAATGCCTTGTCTTTTGTTATTTTTGCCTTTGCGACGACAGGGCCCATTCTTATGATGTGGTTCTATCCAGCCAGTTACCGCATGTCGTTACTGGATCGTGGTAAATCGATAGACTATGTCAATCGGGTGATGGTATCACCAGATCTAGCGACCATCACTTGGTTTGTCCTCACGGTCATACTGGGTGCTGGATTAGGATGGGGACTATCGAACATCCTTCTTCCATTATTGGTCAAAAAAGGAGATAAAGATGCACAATAATTTACTAGTTCTTCAGTCAGACTTTGGTTTGGTGGATGGAGCAGTATCCGCTATGATTGGGGTTGCTTTAGAAGAATCACCAACTCTTAAAATTCACCACTTAACTCATGATATTACCCCCTACAATATCTTTGAAGGGAGTTATCGTCTCTTTCAGACAGTAGATTACTGGCCAGAAGGGACAACCTTTGTTTCCGTGGTCGATCCTGGTGTCGGTTCCAAACGAAAGAGTGTGGTAGCTAAAACGGCGAAAAATCAATACATTGTCACTCCGGATAATGGCACTCTCTCTTTTATCAAGAAACATGTAGGGATTGTTGCTATCCGTGAGATTTCAGAGGTGAAGAACCGCAGGGCCAATACAGAGTTTTCTTATACCTTCCATGGGCGTGATGTATACGCCTATACTGGGGCTAAGTTGGCCAGTGGCCATATTAGTTTTGAAGACGTCGGACCAGAACTCAGTGTCGAACATATTGTGGAAATCCCAGTGGTTGAGACAGTTCTTGAGGACAATCTTGTTAAAGGTGCGGTTGACATTTTAGATGTGCGCTTTGGTTCTCTTTGGACTTCCATTACTCGGGAAGAGTTCAATCATTTGTCACCTGAATTTGGGGAACGTTTTGAAGTAACCATCTATAACAATGACATGCTGGTTTACCAAAACCAAGTAACCTACGGTAAGTCTTTCGCCGATGTGCGAATTGGACAGCCAATCCTTTATATCAATTCCCTTTATCGTGTTGGTCTTGCCATCAACCAGGGATCCTTTGCCAAGGCCTATAATGTAGGAGTTGGGGCTTCTTGGCATATCGAGATTAGAAAAATGGAAAATTAATAGGAGATATCAGAATGAAACAGAAATCATTATTTTCAATTAAAGATGTTGTGGCTATTGGGGTTGGAGCAGCCCTCTTTGTCGTGATTGCTATGTTGCAAATCCCTGCACCTGCACCGAATACGAGCATTCAGTTGCAATATGCCCTTCAAGCTCTCTTTAGTGTAGTTTTTGGTCCGATTGTCGGTTTCTTAATCGGCTTGATTGGTCATGCCATTAAGGATGCTATGTCAGGTGGTCTTTGGTGGACTTGGATCATTTCAAGTGGTTTGTTTGGCCTTTTTGTTGGTTTCTTCCGCAAACAAATCGGTGAATTCAAAGGGGAAGTGACAAAGAAAGAATTAATTGTCTTTAACATCGTTCAAATCGTATCCAACCTTGTGATCTGGGGCTTGATTGCTCCGGTTGGAGATGTCTTGATCTACAAGGAAAGTGCCAATAAAGTCTTCCTACAAGGTGTTGTTGCCGGTTCATTTAATGCTTTAACAGTAGCTGTTGCAGGTTCTCTTCTCTTGATTGCTTATGCACGGACTCAAACAAAAGATGGAAGTTTGACCAAAGATTAAATGTACAGAAGATAAGAGAGTGGGACAGAAATCGGTAATTCGTTAGAATTCGATTTCGTCGTCCCACCTCCGCACAGTTGAGTAGGGCTGTAAAAGCTGATGAAATCAGCGT
>JAWGIA010000010.1:0-66338 GCA_032560535.1 Streptococcus parasanguinis
CTGATTTCATCAGCTTTTACAGCCCTACTCAACTGTGCGGAGGTGGGACGACGAAATCGAATTCTAACGAATTACCGATTTCTGTCCCACTCTCTTTTTCTTATGCATGTGGGGGGAGCCAAGAAAGCTCAAACTGGAGCAATTGGGCTTCAAGGAGATCTTGATGGGACACCTCTTGTTTCTCTTTGCCATCTAATAGGGCTTTTTGGATGAAATAGGCGCCTGCAGTGTGTGAGTTGGTGCAAATCTTAAGCTCTTGCTTGGGAAGATGGAGAAGGACTTCTTTAAAGAGAGGGAGTCCCAAATCATAGATTGGTTTTCCTGGGCAGGTTGGATAGAGCCCAAGGGCTGACCAGATGTACCAAGCAGATAGACTACCATTGTCCTCATCACCTGGATAGGCTTGGAAATCTTGATGGAAAGCTTGGGAACGGATCTGGTGGATCAGGAGATTGGTGTATTCAGGATGAAAGCTGTGACGGAAGAGGTAGGGAAGGTGAAAGCTGGGTTGATTGGAGATGGCAATCTGCCCAAATGGGGATTGGGCCATTTCACTCATTTCGTGGATTTCATAGCCATATCCTCTGACGTCAAATTGAGGTCTTTGATTGGCCAGATCCAGCAATCGTTGGGTGAAGGCTTTTTTGCCACCCATAAGTTCTATCAGGCCGGAGAGGTCGTGTAAGGCTCCAAAAGTAGCTTGGGTGGCAGAGCATTCTGCATAATCTCCTCCCCAGCTGGTAGGAGAGAAGGGTTCTTTAAAGTTTCCATTGGTGGATCGTGCTCTCATAAAGCCTGTTTGGGCATCGTACAATGTTCGGTAGGAGAGGCTGGAAGCAGCATACCGAGCGGCTGTTTCTGTATGCCCCAATTGCTTGGCAACGCTAGCAATGCAAAAATCACTATAGGCATAATCTAGGCTGTGGCTCACACTTTCGTGAAAATCATCGGGTAGGTAGCCAAGGACCATGTAGCTTTCATTGCCATGGCGACCAAAATGTTGAGTAGGATCTGTTTTTTGGGCTGTCTGGAGCATAGCTGTGAGCATGTTTTCATGTAGGTCTGGTGCAATCCCTTTTGTGACAGCATCCGCAAAGACGCCATCGATGAGGGTGCCTGGCATCATCCCTCGTTCATCTGGGGCCAACCATTTTGGTAGAAAACCAGTATCCTGGTAAGTGTTTAAAAATCCTTCGAGAAAGTGACGGTAATAATCGGGGTAGACAAGGCTAAAGAGCGGAAAAGAGGTCCGAAAGAGGTCCCAAAATCCGATATTGGTATAAGCTTTTCCTGGTTTGATTTCATTATGAGTGACATCCAGGTGCCAGTCATTTCCCTCGGTATCTGTTTCATAAAAGGTTTGAGGGAAAAGGAGGAGTCGGTAAAGGCAATGGTCGAAAAAGGCTTGGTCACGCCCTCCGGCATCTTTTACTTCAATTCGTTTTAGCAGTTGATTCCATTGATCGGCTGCTTCTTTTTTAGCTTCCTCTAGGGAAGGGTTGGGAAGATGGCTGTGAGCCATGTCTTGGGACAGATAAGAAGTTCCTAATTGGACGGTCACTTCATTGCTAGCAAAGGTCAGAAAAAGATCTTGATTGATGTGAGTGACGCTCTCAATCGGCTGGCTAAATTGCCACTGGAGATAGAAAGAGTAGGAAGTATCTGCGGTATGAGCCTGATCCAGAATGTGGAAGTGGCAGGTTTGGTCTGTAAGGCTCAAGTCCTCTGGTTCATTTGCTGCATGAAAGCAGAGTGTCAGTTTTTCTGGTGCTCGAAAGCGCATGACAGCCCCGTAGCAGCTTGGAACCAGCTCGCTTTGAATCTGATAACGTTCCGAAAAAATCCGAAGGTAGTGGGGCTGGAAAACGGCTTCTTTCATCGAATAACTGCTTTGACGACGGAAGAGGTCGGAACTTGCAACTTCCCCTGTGATGGGCGTGATGAGGCACCAAGCGTAGTCTCCTATCCAAGGACTAGGCTGGTGGGTGAGGCGAAATCCCTGAAAAATAGGGAGATTGGGGTTAAAAAACCAAGCCCCTTGTTCGTGTGTCGTCTGGGGAAGGAAGTAGTTCATCCCAAAAGGGACACCGGTATAAGGGAGGGTATTTCCGTGGGAATAGTGGGGATGATTATCGCTTCCCCAGCGGGTATCGATGGTCTGGCAATGTGTGCGCATCTTGTCTCCTTTTTCTTCATCAACCTTAAATGATCTGTGTTTTTCTTGGAACACGCAGTGGTATTTTCTTCAATTGTATCAAAGCGTTGTCAAATATGATAGCGTTTTTATCAAATGGAAAATTTTGTAGAAAAAGGGCTATAGTTTGCGTATGTATTTCCCTTTTGAAATCTTTTATACTGAATAGGAAAGAATCGATACGTGTGAGGAAAATAAATGACCTATTCAAAAGAAATTGTGCGAGAATGGTTGGATCAAGTGGCTGAGCGAGCTAAGGAGTACCCGGAGTGGGTGGATGTCTTTGAACGTTGCTATACAGACACTTTGGATAATACAGTTGAAATTTTAGAAGACGGTTCAACCTTTGTGTTAACAGGGGACATCCCAGCTATGTGGTTGCGTGACTCAACGGCTCAATTGAGACCCTATCTTCATGTGGCTAAACGAGATCCTCGTTTGCGGCAGACCATTGCTGGCTTGGTCAAGCGTCAGATGACCTTGATTCTCAAGGATCCCTATGCCAACTCTTTTAATATTGAGGAGAACTGGAAGGGCCATCACGAGACCGACCATACCGATTTGAATGGCTGGATTTGGGAGCGCAAGTATGAAGTGGATTCGCTTTGCTATCCCTTGCAACTGGCTTATCTTCTTTGGAAGGAAACTGGTGAGACTAGCCAATTTGATGAAACCTTTGTCACAGCGACCAAGGAAATTCTTCATCTCTGGACAGTGGAGCAAGACCACAAGAATTCCCCTTATCGCTTTGTTCGGGATACAGATCGTAAGGAAGACACGCTGGTAAATGACGGATTTGGTCCTGACTTTGCTGTGACAGGAATGACCTGGTCAGCCTTCCGACCAAGTGATGACTGCTGTCAGTATAGTTACTTGATTCCGTCCAACATGTTTGCAGTGGTTGTTTTGGGTTATGTCCAAGAAATCTTTGCAACATTGAATCTAGCTGATAGTGAAAGGATCATTGCAGATGCCAAACACCTCCAAGCGGAGATTCAAGAAGGGATCGAAAACTACGCCTACACTACTAACAGTAAGGGTGAAAAGATTTATGCCTTCGAAGTAGACGGTTTAGGAAATGCTAGCATCATGGATGATCCGAACGTGCCAAGTTTGTTAGCTGCTCCTTATCTTGGCTACTGCGCGATCGACGATGAGGTCTACCAAGCTACTCGTCGAACTATTTTGAGCTCTGAAAATCCTTACTTCTATGAAGGGAAGTACGCAAGCGGACTCGGAAGTTCTCATACCTTTTATCGCTATATCTGGCCGATTGCTTTATCTATTCAAGGATTGACAACGACAGATAAAGCTGAGAAAAAATTCTTGCTGGATCAGTTGGTTGCCTGCGATGGTGGAACAGGTGTCATGCACGAAAGTTTCCACGTGGATGATCCAACCAAATATTCGCGTGAATGGTTCTCTTGGGCCAACATGATGTTCTGTGAATTAGTCTTGGATTACTTGGATATCCGCTAATACTCTTCGAAAATCTCTTCAAACCACGTCAGCTTCGCCTTGCTGTATATATGTTACTGAATTCGTCAGTTCTATCTACAACCTCAAAGCAGTGCTTTGAGCAACCTGCGGCTAGCTTCCTAGTTTGCTCTTTGATTTTCATTGAGTATAAGGAGCACGCTTTAGCTTCACTGATTCTTGTTAGAATCACAAGTTTATATTTAAAACATTAAAAATTTAAGTTAGAATGAGGTTTTACTCATGGAAAATGTTGTTGTACATATCATCTCTCACAGCCACTGGGATCGTGAGTGGTATTTACCTTTTGAAAGTCACCGCATGCAATTGGTGGAACTCTTTGACAATCTCTTTGATCTTTTTGAAAATGACCCTGAATTCAAAAGTTTCCACTTGGATGGACAAACCATCGTCCTCGATGACTATTTAGAAATTTGCCCTGAAAACCGTGACAAGGTGCAGCGTTATATCGACGAAGGCAAGCTCAAGATTGGTCCTTTCTATATCTTGCAGGATGATTACCTGATCTCCAGTGAAGCCAACGTCCGCAATACCTTGATTGGTCAAGCTGAATGTGCCAAATGGGGCAAATCAACTCAAATTGGTTACTTCCCTGATACCTTTGGAAATATGGGGCAAGCTCCTCAAATCCTTCAAAAATCAGGGATTCACGTAGCAGCCTTTGGGCGTGGGGTCAAACCAATCGGATTTGACAACCAAGTCCTCGAAGATGAGCAGTTTACCTCTCAATTTTCTGAGATGTACTGGCAGGGTGCTGATGGTAGCCGTGTGCTAGGTATTCTCTTTGCCAACTGGTACAGTAACGGGAACGAAATTCCAGTAGATAAAGATGAGGCTTTAGCTTTTTGGAAACAAAAATTGGCAGATGTTCGTGACTATGCCTCAACCAACCAATGGTTGATGATGAACGGTTGCGACCACCAACCGGTTCAACGAAACTTGAGTGAAGCTATTCGCGTGGCCAATGAGCTTTTCCCTGACGTGACCTTTATTCATAGCTCCTTTGATGAATATGTTCAAGCAGTGGAAAGTGCGCTTCCTGAACAATTATCAACGGTTACGGGGGAATTGACCAGTCAGGAAACCGATGGCTGGTACACACTTGCTAATACCTCTTCTTCACGCGTTTATCTCAAACAAGCCTTTCAAGAAAACAGCAATTTGCTGGAGCAAGTGGTGGAACCTTTGACCATCATTACAGGTGGTCACAATCACAAGGATCAATTGACCTATGCCTGGAAGATGCTCTTACAAAATGCGCCACACGATAGTATTTGTGGATGTAGTGTGGATGATGTTCACCGTGAAATGGAAGTTCGTTTTGCCAAGGTCAATCAAGTCGGAAACTTTGTCAAGACCAACCTTCTGAACGAATGGAAGGGTAAACTAGCGACTCAAAAAGCACAGAGTGAGCACCTCTTTACGGTCGTCAATACTGGCTTGCATAATAAGGTGGACACCGTCAGCACGATTGTCGATGTAGCAGTTTGTCCATTTAAGGAATTGCATCCGACAGAAGGCTTCAAGGAAATGGCCGCTTTGAGCTTGCCAGACTACCACGTAGAAGATTTAGATGGGCATCTTGTAGAAGCAGAGATTGAGGACTTGGGAGCAAGCTTTGGCTATACCCTGCCTAAGGATAAATTCCGTCAACCCTATATTGCACGTCAAGTGCGCGTGACGGTTCCAGTTCACCTAGCGCCTCTTTCTTGGACCACCTTCCAGCTCTTAGAAGGCAAAGCACCTCATTATGATGGTCTGTTCCAAAATGGGGTGATTGATACGCCATTTGTAACCCTTAGTATCGATGATGGCTTGACCCTCTATGATAAAACGACCAATGAGGCTTATGAGGATTTCCTTCGCTTTGAAGATCGTGGGGATATCGGAAATGAATATATCTACTTCCAACCAAAAGGAACAGAGCCGATCTATGCGGAGTTAACAGCTTATGAGGTCTTGGAAAACAATGCTCGCTATGCCAAAATCTTGCTCAAGCATGACTTGACGATCCCGGTTAGCGCGGATGAACAATTGGATGCGGAACAAAGAGGTATTATCGAGTTTATGAACCGCAAGGCAAGTCGCTCAGAAGAGCTGACAACCATCCCTCTTGAAACGGAGATGACCATCTTTGTAGATGATCCGCAAATTCGCTTCAAGACGCGCTTTACCAATACAGCTAAGGATCACCGCATCCGTCTCTTGGTCAAGACTCACAATACACGTCCAAGCAACGATTCTGAAAGTATCTATGAAGTTGTGACACGGCCAAATAAACCGGCTGCTTCTTGGGAAAATCCTGAAAATCCCCAACACCAACAAGCCTTCGTCAGCTTGTATGATGACGTCAAAGGGGTAACAGTGGCCAATAAAGGATTGCATGAATACGAAATCCTTGGAGACGATACGATAGCTGTAACACTTCTCCGTGCTTCCGGTGAACTTGGTGACTGGGGCTATTTCTCAACACCAGAAGCACAATGCTTACGGGACTTTGAGGTTGAATATGCAGTAGAATGCCATCAAGCTCAGGGGCGCTTCTCTGCTTATCGTCGAGCGAAAGCTTTGCAGACACCGATGACCAGCCTTCAAGTTGAAAAACAAGAAGGAAGTGTAGCAGCGTCTGGTAGCTTACTCAAGCATACCGCCTTGACGCATCCTCAGGTTTGTCCAACAGCCTTTAAGGTAGCAGAAAATGAAGAAGGTTACATCCTTCGCTATTACAACATGAGCCAAGAAAATGTGCGCGTGTCAGAAGGACAACAAACGGTTGTCGATCTTCTGGAACAACCGTATCCGGTTCATACAGGTTTATTGGCACCGCAAGAAATCCGGACAGAATGGATTAAAAAAGAAGAAGTATAGCTGGTTGCAGCTGAAGAAACAATAAAAGGAAAGGAGGAGCGAAAAAGTAAGAACCAACTGCTGACTCGCTCCTTTTTACAGGTAAAAGCAATGACCATTGCAACGATTGATATCGGAGGGACTGGGATTAAGTTTGCTAGTCTCACTCCGGATGGAAAGATTTTAGATAAGGCCAGCACCCCAACGCCAGAAACTTTAGAAGATTTGCTGGCTTGGCTGGACCAGCGATTGTCAGAACGTGACTACCGTGGGATTGCCATGAGTGTGCCAGGAGCCGTTCATCAAGAAACAGGAGTGATTGAAGGGATCAGTGCAATTCCTTACATCCATGGTTTTTCATGGTATGAGGCTCTTTCTCATCACAAGCTACCTGTCCATCTAGAAAATGATGCCAACTGTGTTGGACTGAGTGAATTGCTGGCGCATCCTGAGATTGAAAATGCAGCCTGTGTCGTGATTGGTACAGGAATCGGTGGAGCCATGATTATCAATGGTAAGCTTCACCGTGGACGTCATGGTTTGGGCGGTGAGTTTGGCTATATGACAACCATCGAGCCTGCAGAAAAGCTCAACAACTGGTCACAACTCGCTTCTACAGGAAACATGGTTCGCTATGTGATTGAAAAATCAGGTCAGGCTGACTGGGACGGCCGCAAGGTGTACCAAGAGGCTGCAGCAGGCAATGTCCTTTGCCAGGAAGCCATTGATCGGATGAATCGTAATCTTGCTCAAGGACTGCTCAATATCCAGTACCTGATTGATCCAGATGTGATTAGCCTAGGTGGCTCTATCAGTCAAAACCCAGATTTTATCAAAGGGGTGCAAGAAGCAGTAGATACCTTTGTGGAAAGATATGAAGAATATACCATCGCTCCAGTGATTCAAGCCTGCACCTATCAGGCAGATGCCAATCTCTACGGTGCCCTTGTCAACTGGTTACAGGAGGAAAACCAATGGTAACTTTTACAGGACTTAGTCCCAAACAAGCCCAAGCTATCGAAGCATTAAAAAAGCACATTTCTCTACCAGATGTAGAAGTGGCGGTCACCCAGTCTGATCAAGCCTCTCTCTCTATCAAGGGTGAGGGCGGAGAATATCAATTGACTTATCGCAAACCTCACCAAATTTATCGCGCCTTGTCTGTTCTCGCAACAGCTTTAACAGAAGGGGATAAGGTAGAGATTGAAGAACAAGCGGCTTATGAAGATTTAGCCTATATGGCGGACTGTTCGCGCAATGCTGTGCTCAATGTCGCATCTGCCAAGCAGATGATTGAGGTCTTAGCTCTTATGGGTTATTCAACCTTTGAGCTTTATATGGAAGATACCTATCAGATTGAAGGGCAACCGTATTTTGGTTATTTCCGCGGAGCTTATGCTGCTGAAGAATTACAGGAAATCGAAGCCTATGCCCAGCAGTTTGACATGACTTTTGTTCCTTGTATTCAGACCTTGGCCCACTTATCAGCCTTTGTCAAATGGGGTGTCAAAGAAGTCCAGCAACTCCGTGATGTAGAGGATATTCTCCTCATCGGCGAAGAAAAAGTTTACGACCTAATCGACGGCATGTTTGCTACTTTATCTAAACTACAAACACGCAAGGTCAATATCGGCATGGACGAAGCCCACTTGGTTGGTTTGGGACGCTATCTCATCTTAAATGGTGTTGTGGATCGTAGCCTCCTTATGTGTCAACATTTGGAGCGCGTGCTGGATATTGCAGACAAGTATGGTTTCCACTGCCAGATGTGGAGCGATATGTTCTTCAAACTCATGTCAGCAGATGGTCAGTACGACCGTGAGGTCGAAATTCCAGAGGAAACGCGAGTTTATCTAGACCGTCTCAAAGACCGTGTCACCTTGGTTTACTGGGATTATTATCAGGATAGCGAAGAAAAATACAACCGAAACTTCCGTAATCACCACAAGATCAGTCAGGATATCGCTTTTGCAGGTGGGGCTTGGAAGTGGATTGGCTTCACGCCCCATAACCATTTCAGTCGTCTCATTGCTCTTGAAGCCAACAAAGCCTGTCGTGCTAATCAGATCAAAGAAGTCATTGTAACTGGCTGGGGGGATAATGGTGGTGAAACAGCCCAGTTCTCGATTCTGCCAAGCTTGCAAATCTGGGCAGAACTCAGCTACCACAATGATTTAGAACGTCTGTCAGCTCACTTCAAGACCAATACAGGCCTCTCAGTTGAGGACTTTATGCAGCTGGATCTGGCCAATCTCTTGCCAGACCTACCAGACAATCTCAGTGGCATTAACCCCAATCGCTATGTCTTTTATCAGGATGTTCTTTGCCCAATTCTGGACAAGCACATGACACCTGAACAGGATAAGCCTCACTTTGCCCAAGCAGCTGAGATTCTTTCTGACATTAAAGAAAAAGCGGGCGTCTACGCTTATCTTTTTGAAACTCAGGCTCAGTTGAATGCTATTTTAAGTAGCAAGGTGGATGTAGGTCGACGCATCCGTGAGGCCTATCAAGCAGGTGATAAAGAGAGCTTGCAACAAATCGCTCGGGAAGAATTGCCAAACCTTAGAAGCCAGATTGAACACTTCCATGCTCTCTTTAGCCACCAATGGCTGAAAGAAAACAAGGTCTTTGGCTTGGATACCGTGGACATTCGTATGGGTGGACTCTTGCAACGGATCAAGCGCGCAGAAAGTCGCATTGAAAACTATCTAGCAGGTGAAATCTCTCGTATCGACGAACTAGAAGTAGACATCTTGCCATTTAATGATTTCAACGGAGATAAGGACTTCGCAGCCACAACAGCTAACCAGTGGCATACTATTGCGACGGCTTCAACCATTTATACAACGTAAAAAAATGCCAAGTTGGATGACAGAAGTCTCATCCACAGTGGGATAGGAGTAGAAGAAGAGTTGTCTTTACGACCACCCTTTTCTACTCTTTTTTAAAGCTATGTCATAAATTTGTAGAATTTTTTCTATAATTAGGAGTTTGAAAATGTAAATGGGCTATCTTATAATAGGTGATGTAAACGCTACCAAAGCAAATAAACACGCTCAAGGCTCAAAGGGGGGAGTTAAATGAAAAAGTTTGTAAGGACTCTGAGAGAAAATTTCATTTTTCTTTTAATGGTCTTACCTGGTGCAGCGTGGTTAATCTTATTCTTCTATATTCCGGTTTTTGGGAATATCGTAGCATTTAAGGACTATCATATCACAGGAGAGGGCTTCATCGACAGTGTCATGAAGAGTAAGTGGGTTGGCTTTGACAACTTCAAATTCCTCTTTAGTTCCAAAGATGCCTACATTATTACAAGAAACACGGTATTGTACAACTTAGGATTCATCTTCTTAGGATTGATTGTTTCCGTAGGGATTGCCATCATCTTTAGTGAGTTGAGATCAAAAAGAGTGGTCAAGGTGCTTCAAACCTCCATGCTCTTCCCATACTTCCTATCATGGGTTATCATCAGCTTCTTCACCGATGCCTTCCTTAACGTGGACAAAGGATTGGTCAACCACATCTTAACTTCATTTGGCATGAAAGCCATCAATTTCTATTCGGAATTGTGGATCTGGCCAGCGCTTCTCCTCTTCTTAGGAATCTGGAAAGGCTTTGGTTATAGCAGTGTCATGTACTATGCAACCATCATGGGAATTGACCCAACTTACTATGAAGCAGCGACCGTGGATGGTGCGTCTAAGTGGCAACGCATTCGCAACATCACCATTCCTCAGTTGTCTTCCTTGATTACGGTCTTGACCATTCTTGCAGTCGGAAATATCTTCCGTGCAGACTTCGGTCTTTTCTACCAAATCCCGCATAATGCTGGAGCGCTCTATAGTGTGACCAACGTTATTGATGTTTATGTCTACAACGGTTTGACCAAGTCAGGGGATATCGGGATGACAGCAGCAGCCGGTCTTTACCAATCGGTTGTCGGTTTGGTTCTTGTTTTAATCTCAAATATCATTGCCCGTCGCATTGATAAGAATGCCGCTCTCTTCTAGAAAGGAGGATCGTATGAAAAAATCAACCATTCAAAAAGAAAAAATTGATAATGTCGGGATCCATTCTTTCAGTAAGAAGAGCAACTTCTTCTTTACCTTGTTGTTGACCTTGGTCGGCTTGACCTGTGTGCTTCCCTTCATCTTCGTTGTCATGATCTCTTTGACAGACGAACAAAGTTTGGCAGTCCATGGCTTCCAATTCTGGCCAGCAAAATTTGGATTTGATGGTTACCTCTTCTTGGTACAATTCAAAGACAAAATCTTGCAAGCCCTCTTCATTACCTTGTTTGTGACCATTGTGGGAACAGCATGTAATGTCTTTATCACCACAACTTATGCTTACGCAATCTCACGGAGTACCTTTAAATACCGCAAGTTCTTTACCGTATTTTCACTCCTTAGTATGCTCTTTAGTGCAGGGTTGGTTCCAAGCTACATTGTCACCACTCAACTCTTGCAGTTAGGTGATACCATCGGGGCTTTGATTATCCCAATGTTGCTCAGTCCATTTAACATCATCTTGATGCGGACCTTCTTTAAACGGACCATTCCAGAAGCCATCCTTGAATCCGCTCGGATCGATGGGGCAAGTGAAACACGGATCTTCTTCCAAATCTGTTTGCCACTCTCTCTACCAGGGATTGCGACTATCAGTTTGTTCACTGCTTTAGGGTTCTGGAACGACTGGTTCAACGCCCTTCTCTATATTAAGAGTGACAACCTTTACCCATTGCAATACCTCTTGATGCAAATCCAAAACAATATGGATTACATCGCTAAAAATGTCGGGGTATCCGGCCAATTGGCAGGAGCTGTACAATCCATCCCACGGGAAACAGGACGTATGGCCATGGTGGTTGTGGCAACAGTGCCAATCGCCATTCTCTATCCATTCTTCCAACGCTACTTTGTAAAAGGCTTGACCATCGGTGGTGTGAAAGAATAACATTGTTCATTGAAAATCAACAGGATTTTCAACTCATAACTTAGTCTAAAAAGAAAATAACATAAAGGAGATTTTTCTTATGAAAAATTGGAAAAAATACGCGTTAGCATCTGCTAGTGTCATTGCTCTTGGAGCTACTCTTGCTGCTTGTGGAAGCCTTACAGGGAACAACAAGAAATCTGCAACAACTGAAGACGGTAAACCAATCATCAAGATGTACCAAATCGGTGATAAACCAGATAACTTGGATGTTCTTCTTAAAAATGCCAACAAGATCATTGAAAAGAAAGTTGGCGCAAAATTGGATATCCAATATCTTGGTTGGGGTGACTACGCACAAAAAATGAACGTTATCATCTCATCTGGTGAAAACTATGATATTGCCTTTGCTAATAACTACGTTATCAACGCTCAAAAAGGTGCTTATGCTGACTTGACAGAATTGTACAAGAAAGAAGGGAAAGACCTTTACAAAGCACTTGACCCAGCTTACATCAAAGGGAACACTGTAAACGGCAAGATCTATGCTGTTCCAGTAGCAGCTAACGTTGCATCTTCTCAAAACTTTGCTTTCAACGGACCACTTCTTGAAAAATATGGTATCGATGTTTCAAACGTGAAAGACTATGCTTCTCTTGAACCAGTCTTGAAAGCTATCAAAGAAAAAGATCCAAACGTTGTTCCATTTGCAATGAACAAGAGCTACGGTGGACCTTCAGATGACTTCGACTACGTAGCTGTTGATGGACTTCCATTCGTGGTTGACTTGAAAGGTGACACTACTAAGATCGTTGACCGTTACACAATTCCTCGTTATGTAGAAAACTTGAAGACTCTTCACAAATACTACGAAGCAGGATACATTCCAAAAGACGTAGCAACTAGCGACACTGGTTATGATCTTTCTCAAGATACATGGTTGGTTCGTGAAGAAACAGTAGGACCAGCTGACTACGGTAACAGCTTGCTTACTCGTGTAGCAAACCGTAAGATCGAAATTAAACCATTTACTGAACTGTACAAGAAGAACAATACTACTCAAGTAGCTAACTTTGTTATCTCAAACAACTCTAAGAACAAAGAAAAAGCAATGGAAGTGTTGAACCTCTTGAACACTGATCCAGAACTCTTGAACGGCCTTGTTTATGGACCAGAAGGCAAGAACTGGGAAAAAGTTCCTGGCAAAGAAAACCGTGTCAAAGTCTTGGATGGCTACAACGGAAACACTCACATGTCTGGATGGAACACTGGTAACAACTGGATTCTTTACATCAACGAAAACGTAACAGATGAACAAATTGCACAATCTAAGAAAGACTTGGAAACTGCAAAAGAATCTCCAGCACTTGGCTTCATCTTTAACACAGATAAAGTGAAATCAGAAATCACTGCTCTTACAAATACTTTGAACCAATTCGCAGGTGCTATCAATACTGGTACAGTGGATCCTGAAGTAGAAGTTCCTAAGATGCTTGAAAAATTGAAATCAGAAGGTGCTTACCAAAAAGTGCTTGACGAAATGCAAAAACAATACGACGAATTCCTTGCTTCTAAAAAATAAGAACAGGTAGTGCGAAAAGGCTTTGGAGGGATCTCCAAAGTCTTTTTGTGTCTTTATGAAAATGAATCCTGTAAATGAAAATCAATATTTCAATTTACCAATGCAAATAGGGGGAAAGCGTTTTATTTTTATGGTATAATAGAATCACTAATTGGAAAAGAGGCTGAATGATGGGAAAAATCATCGAGTTCATTTTTACGAGAGTCTATGTTGCTATGCTGGTAACAGGGATTTTTTGGGTCTTGACGATCTGTGGGGGTGTTCTGCTAGGAGTAGGACCGGCTAGTGCCACTATCATGAGCCTCTATGCGGAAAATGGCATGACCTACAAGGACTATCATTGGTCACGCGCTTGGGAACTCTTCAAAGAAAATCTACGCCCGGCTAATCAAGTCTTTTATACCTTCTTTGCCATTGAAGGGGTTCTCCTATATGGCATGTACCTCATGGTCCAGATTCCTCACTTGAATTTCTTCCAAATTTTGGTTCTCTTGTTTAATCTGGTTTTCCTCTTGGTTGCGCCTCTAGCTTACGCCGTTTATTTGAAATTGCAAGTTCATTTTGATCTCTCTTATGCCAACAGTATCAAGCTCAGTTTGATCGGAATGTTGCTGGACATTCGTCCGGTTCTGAAGCTCATCCTTGGAACAGCGCTACTTGGGGTCATTAGCTACTATATGCCAGCCCTTCTCTTTTTCGTCTTGATCGGTGTATGGCATTTCTTTGTCAATGATATCTTTGACCCTGTCTATCAAAACATCCACGAAAAATTGGTATCCTAACGATGAAAAAAATCTGGTTAAGTACGCTTTTAAAATTCTACGCCTATGTCATGGTGGTCATTTTGACCATTATGGGTCTCGTCGTAGCGGGGATCTCTTGGAAAAACCAGCAAGCTGAAGCCGACCGGATCGCCCAACGGGTTTTGACCGAAGTGGTGACGGATCTTGAGACCTCTTATCAGCGGGTCACACAAGAAGGGCGTAGCCTCGTTGAAAACCCTGCAAAATTAGAAGGAGTTTATCGCTATTTTACCTTGTCACCATCGGAGTATGAGACCTGGAGATTGAATGCCCAATTCCCTTCTTATATCCAATTGTCCCTACATAAGAATATTGACAGCCTCTATTTGAGCAATAAAAACATCGAGGGCATCGATGTCACCTTGTCTGATTACAAGACGGTATTTGTCTCTACTCGGCAATCAAAGGGAGGCAAGCAAGTATCGGCGGACCATTACAAGGCTCCTGCGACAGCCATTCCGGTTCCTTTGACAGATCCGACTACGGGTGCTGGAGTTGGGATTGCTTATATGACGCTGGACCAAGAAATTTTGACGGCAGCGATTGACAATGCTAGAGGAGATCTACCGGTTGCTGTGCGGATCTTCACGCCCTTTGGGAAAGAAATGTACCATGAAGGGGATAAGGAGCAAGCAAAAGATGTTAAATGGCAAACCCGTAGCACGATCTATGGCTACAAGGTGGATGTCGTCGTTTCTGAAACTTATTTGGTCAAGAAGGGTCTAGCTAACCTGACCACTTTTCTCTCCATTGCTTTCCTGATTTTCTTGATCCTGTACTTGTTATTGCGACAGATTTTCAAAAATTACCGGCGTCAAGTCCTCGATTTGGTCGATACCATGAATCAGATCAGTCAAGGCGATAGTGAACGACGGATTGATACCTCAACCAAGGACCAAGAACTGCTGGTTATTGGTAATATGATCAATACCATGTTGGACAATATGGATAAGAATATTCGGGATATCTATCAGCTACAGCTCAGCCAAAAGGATGCCAATATGCGGGCACTACAAGCCCAGATCAATCCCCATTTCATGTACAATACACTGGAATTTATCCGGATGTATGCCGTCATGCAAGAGCAGGATGAATTGGGTGATATTATCTATGAGTTTAGTAGTCTCTTGCGCAATAATATCTCAGATGAGCGAGTGACGACGGTTGAAAATGAGCTCGAATTTTGTCGCAAATACAGCTACCTCTGCATGGTACGTTATCCCAAATCGATCGCCTATGGCTTTAAGATCGATCCAGGTTTGGAAAAAATGAAGATTCCAAAATTCACCATCCAGCCTTTAGTCGAGAACTATTTTGCCCATGGAGTGGATCATAAACGCAAGGACAATGTGATTAGTGTCAAAGTCTTGCAAGGAGAAGGGCAAGTCATGATTCTAGTTACTGATAATGGGCGCGGGATGGAAGAAGAACAGCTAGAAAGCATTCAAGAGATACTAGCCAATCGCAATCCACGCTCAGAAATCGAAGAAAAGAGTGGTCGGCAGTCCATCGGAATTGTCAATGTTCATGAACGCATGCTACTCTATTTTGGAGATCGCTACCATATCCAAGTCTTCTCCCAACCTCACCATGGAGTGACCTATACGATAACCATTCAAGATGAATAAAGGAGACAGAATGTACAAAGTCTTATTAGTAGACGATGAGTATATGATTACAGAAGGGTTAAAAAAATTAATCCCCTTTGACCACTGGAATATGGAAGTGGTCGCAACTGCTGAAGATGCAGACCAGGCCCTTGATTATGTGCGAGAACATCCGGTGGATGTGGTGATCACGGATGTCAATATGCCTGGAAAGACCGGACTTCGGATGATTGCAGAGATGAAGGATTTGATCCCAGATGCTGCTTTTATCATTATGTCAGGCTATCAGGATTTTGAATATGTCAAAACAGCCCTCAATTTGCGCGTGGCAGACTACCTACTCAAACCTGTCAATAAGGTGGAGATGGGCAATATCCTAGAAAAAATTCAGCACCAAATCCAGCAACCAAGCCAAGAGTTGGCCAATCGTTTGATTCACGATGACATCTCTGAGGAAGAGTTTTGTCGGTATATCGCAGGCCGGAACTCATTGTGGATTGGGGTCGCTAAGGAGAAAAAAGGCTTTATCAGCTCGTCTTACCAAGTTCTTGGGCAAAATCTTCAACTCTTTATCTCGGATCAAAAAGAAGATGCCATGATTGAGAAGGCCTTTGAGCCTCCTTATAAGGAGCACTTTCATCAATTTAAGGACCTAGTGGAGCGGAGTCTCTTTTATGGGGCGACCCCTCTCAATCAAGATGAAGAGGTCTTCCATTACTACGAGCCTGCCTACCGGGTGATCATGCAAGGAAATATCCAGCAGATCTTAGAAGAACTGGCCTGGTTAGAAAAAATGATCCTTGAGAAGACACCTAAGGTTTCGCTGACCAAGCAGCTCTTTATCCAATTTTTGATGGATGTCTTTCATTTGTTTGAATACCTGCAAGGAGATGATTTGGCCGATGTGGTCAAGAAAGTCCAAGAAGCTGCCACCTTTAGCGAGATGATTGGCTTTATCCAGGAAGAGTTGTCCCGTTTCTTATCCCACTATCGGATGAATGAAAATGTAGCGAGTGTCCTTCAAGTGAGCCGCGATTACCAAAAAGAGCTGTCACTCAAGGACATCAGTCAGGGTCTCTTTATTAATCCAGTCTATTTAGGCCAATTGATTAAACGAGAAACCAATGCGACTTTCGCAGAACTCCTCAACAAACAGCGGATTAAGGCTGCCCAGCAGCTCCTCTTATCGACCAATGACAGCATTGAAGATATCTGCTATAAAGTCGGTTACAGCAATGTGGGCTATTTCTACAAGGTTTTCCGTAAACTCTGTGGGAAATCGCCTAAAACCTATCGCTTACAAGTCATGACAGAGCATACAGAAGATGAGTAAAAGGCTGAGACGATTGTCTCAGCCTTTTCACTTTTCATTTTAAATCCTCTGTATCTTGATTTTCCCAACCAATATTTGGGCCTCAATGGTGATTTCTGTGAGTTGGGTCCAGTCGATTTTTTCTTGGTCAACGTGAAATAGAAGGGGGGTCATGGTGAGGAGCGCCTGACGTTCTTCAGTAGTTAAACTCTTGGTAAGGCTGACCGTTTCGGATGAGAGAATCTGACAGTGATCTTCAAAGTGCTCCAAAATTTCCTGGTTGGAGTAAGATTGCTTGGCCAATTGATCTTGGGCCAACTGACGAATTTCTTTTAGATGAGAAGAGGTTGGGACGACCTTAATGATCACCCCTTCTGTCTTTATGACACGTTCAAATTCAGCGTAATTAGCCGGGGAGAAGATGTCCAAAATGACCTCCATACTCTTAGATTGAATGGGTAAATGAGCCAAGTCTCCTACAAACCAATTGACCTTCCAGCTAGCGTCACTCTGGGCAGCTAGTTGCACAGATTCCTTGGAAAGATCAAATGCATAGAAAGTAGCCTTGGGATAGGCTTCTTGTAGCTTTCGGGAGTAATAACCTTCTCCACAACCGATATCTAGAATTCTGGCATCACTGGCCGGAATTTTTTGTCCGATCGCTGTTAGAATCGGCTCATAAAAACCTGCTTCTAAAATCAGCTGGCGATTCTGAAAATTTTCTTTGTCATAGTCCTTTGATTGCTTGATCTGGGGAGCCAGGTTGACATAGCCAAATTTCGCTAAATCAAAAGAATGGCCCTTGGGACATTTAAAACTGGTCCCCACAAGTTCTAGGTCCAGTTGACAGATGGGACAGGCAAAAGCAGTGGCTGTTTGAAATCGTTGTAATTTTGGTTTGATCGGTGTATTCATATTAGTAGTGTAACAAAAGAGCCTCTAGATAGCAACTGATGCTTTAATAGAGCTCCAATTGATTGAGAAATATGATTATGAGTCTCTGCCTCTTCATACAGAATAGGAGCTGACAGAAAAAGGGAAATCACTGATGCCGATTTTAAAGGACTTGAATCAATGGGGAAAAGAATGGTTGCAATAAATTTTCTTCTTTTTGTCTCTTCCATCTCACCACTTGGACCCTCATTTTGACTGTTTATCCCAAAAGGCCGTTTTTTAAACGGCTTTTTTGCTAGACTGGTTCTATCAAAAGGAGAGAGAACATGATATTACAAGCTAAAAACATCAGTAAACGGTATGGAAATCATTTAGCCGTAAACAATATTCACTTACAGTTTGAAAAGGGAACGTTTAATGCGATTCTAGGACCAAATGGGGCGGGGAAATCAACGACGATTTCCATGTTGATTGGTTTGAAACAACCAACGCAAGGTGAAATCATCTATGAACCAGGTACTAAAATTGGTGTGGTCTTCCAGACTAGTGTCTTAGATGAGATGCTGACGGTTAGGGAAAATCTGACCATTCGTGCGAGACAGTACAAAGACCTAAAACCAAATCGTGTGTCTGATCTTATTGATCGGCTAGGCCTATCAGCTTTCCAAAAACAGAAATATGGGACGCTTTCAGGTGGCCAAAAGCGTCGGGTTGACATTGCGCGTGCTCTGCTCTCACAACCAGATATTCTTTTCTTAGACGAACCAACGACAGGTTTAGACATTCAAACCCGGAAGTCTATTTGGGATTTGCTCTATCAATTGCAGAAAGAAGAGGGAATGACTGTTGTTTTGACCACGCATTATCTTGACGAGGCAGATGAAGCTGATCAAATTTATATTGTAGACCATGGGGAAGTGATTGCTCAAGGATCGGCACTAGATATTAAGAGCCAGTATGCAAAAAATATCTTGAAGATTCGTTTCAAGGAGAGACAGCAGATAGAAAGTCTCAAATCTTCGGGAATGTCAGTAGAGCAACAAAGTCAATTGGAGTATGTTTTTCAACCTGAGAGTGAAAGGGAAGCCATTGATTACCTGACACAAGTTAGAGATAAAATAGCCCATTTTGAGTTTCGTCCAGGGACCATGGATGATGCCTTTATTGCACTTACAGGAAGGGAGGTTCGCTAATGCTAGCCTTACTAAAGCGAAATTTTTTATTGTACTTCAGGAATCGTTCAGGAGTTTTCTTCTCCCTGTTGGGAGCCTTGATTTCCTTTGTTCTCTATATTATTTTTCTTCAAAAAAATCTAACAGATGCTTGGGCTCAGCTCCCCAATAGAGGTCCTGTGTTAAATAATTGGTTAATGAGCGGGACGCTGGCAGTGACAGGCATCACGACAAGTCTGGCTGCCCTGACTCAGTTAGTAAAAGATCGTGAACGTCAAGTAGATCAGGATCTTTATTTATCGGACCAAGGAAAGTGGCGGTTACCATTTTCGTATCTAACGAGCGCAATCATCATTTCTTTTTTTATGCAGGCTCTTATGTATGTGCTGATGTGTGGCTATTTTAGAGAAGTTCCAGCACTGTCTTTATTACCTGAAGTGCTCCTCATCATGCTGCTTAGTAGCCTGCTTTCTAGTTTAGTGAATGCCATTTTTGTTTATTTTTTCCATTCCGTAGACAGTCTTGGGAAGTTTTCGACCATAGTGGGTACAGCTTCTGGTTTTTTGGTAGGGACTTATGTACCTTTAGGTGTTCTACCTGATTTTGCACAACTACTAATGAAATGTACTCCAGCAACTTATATTGCTGCACTTTATCGGCAAGTACTCATGAAAGAAGCATTAAATGAGACCTTTAAAGGTCAAGATAATCTTCTTCAAGAGTTTCAAGAAAAAATGGGCGTTCAGCTCAAATGGCAAGCGTTATTGACAAAGGAACAAACATACCTTATAGTGTTAGGTGGTATTCTTTTAGCTTTGGGGATTTGGGTTTCCTTAGCAAAAAGATCGAATAAAAGAAAGTAAGTGAGAATTGGAGTAGGAATGAAGATTCGTTTTGAGGAAAAACAGGATATCCCAGAAAACGACCCCTGTGTGGTCATTCAAGCCAAGCAATTATCCGATCAAGCACGAGAGGTGATGGACTATCTCGAACAATTTTCGACAGTGAATCAAGTAGTGATCCCTATCAAAACAGATGATCATTTGATCATGGTGAAAATTGATGACATTATTCTAGCCGAGATTGATAAGAATCAGCTAACCATTTATACGACAGACAAAACGTTCATCGTCAGAGATACTTTGACAAATTTTCAACATCGGATTAATCGTCGTAATTTTTTACAGATATCCCGCCACGCGGTGATGAATATCGACCATTTGGAATCGCTATCGGATAGTTTTTCAGGCAATATGATGGCTAAACTGACACGCGGAGTAAAATCAAGTGTCAGTCGGAAATATGTCAAATCCTTGATGGATTATTTAGGGGTGTAGGAGAAAGTGATGAAACGAGTTATAGCTTATTTTGTATCTGGTATGAGGACAGGATCCTTCTTTTATTTGTGTTTGGTGTTATTATCCCATGTCTATCCCAACATCGTCTATCCCGCTGTAAATGTCCGCAATATCCTGGCGATCTTTTTGATGAGTGGGACAATGGGAGTCTTGACATTCATTCTTGAGGAAGAAGAGTTTTTGACCTATAGTTTGCGTGTGGCCTTGCATTTAGTTGTGACAGCTGCCATCTTAGCATTAACCTACTTGTTTTTTGGCTGGGGGACAGCCTTACGGAGCCCGATTCCTTGGTTGATCTTTCTAGCCATTTACGGCCTGATCTGGCTGTACCAGATTTGGCAGCTCCATAAAAAAACTCAACGAATTAACCAAGCTTTGTTGCATCGCAGAAAAGGGAAATAGTCCCAGAAAAAAGTGTATAAGAAAACCACGAAGTTCATACCAAACTTCGTGGTTTTACTTTCTTAATAAGTCAAAACAAAGTATTTTTTCTTACCGCGACGGATAACGGTCAATTCATTTTCTAATTTATCGCTATCGCTCAAGACATAGTCAAGGTCTTGAATGCGTTCGCCGTTGACGTAGATAGCTCCGTTTTGAACGTCTTCGCGGGCTTGGCGTTTAGAATTTACCACACCAGCTGTGACCAAGAGTTCAACAATGTTGAGGTTATCTTCTGCTTGGACCTGGTAGTTTGGCACACCACGAAGGCCTTGTTTGAGTTCTTTGACAGAAAGGTTTTTGATGTTTCCTGCAAAGAGTTGTTCGGTGATGTTGAGGGCTTCCTTGTAGGCTTCTTCGCCGTGGACAAGGGTAACCACTTCACGCGCCAAGATCTTTTGAGCCAAGCGTTCGTGTGGCGCCGCTTCAAACTGTTTGCGGATCTCTTCAATCTCATCAAGTGACAAGAAAGTGAAGATCTTCAAGAAGCGGACAGCATCCGCATCCATCACATTCATCCAGAATTGGTACATTTCGTATGGAGATGTTTTGTCTGCATTGAGCCAGACCGCATTGCCTTCTGATTTACCGAATTTCTTACCAGTTGCATCTGTGATCAAAGGCACAGTCATAACATGACCAGTTTTATCTGCTTTACGGCGCATCAACTCAGTGCCAGCTGTCATGTTTCCCCATTGGTCAGATCCACCGATTTGAAGGGTGACATTGTGTTCTTGGTTGAGGACGTAGAAGTCATAGCCTTGCATAATTTGGTAGGCAAACTCTGTGTAAGAAATCCCTGTCTCAATCCGTTTTTTAACAGATTCTTTACTCATCATAGCATTGACTGTAAAGTATTTTCCGACATCACGAAGGAAGTCAATAAAGCTAATGCTTCCGAACCAATCGTAGTTGTTGACCATTTCGGCTTTATTGTCCCCATTTTCAAAATCGAGGAAACGAGACAATTGTCCTTGAATGGAGCGAACCCATTCTTGTACAGTTTCTTTTGTTTGGAGACTACGTTCAGCATCTTTGAAGGACGGATCTCCAATGAGACCAGTCGCACCGCCAACGAGCGCATAAGGTTTGTGGCCTGCTAGTTGAAGACGACGGCTCGTCAAGATGGCAACCAAGTGACCAAGGTGAAGGCTGTCAGCAGTTGGATCATAACCAGTATAATAAGAAACCTGACCTTCTTCCAGTGCTTTGCGCAAGGCTTCTTCATCCGTCGTTTGAAATACCAAACCACGCTCTTTTAGCTCATCAAAAATGTGCATGTGTCTTTTCTCCTTTATAAGTTTATTCATTTCTCTATTCTACCATAAACCACGGAAATGGCAATGCTTTCCATCATTTTCTTGTCCTTACCCAGGAAGAATGAGTGACGATTTCTACGCTCTTGTGATTGAAAACAAAGGGTCTAATCTGCTATAATATAGGGAACAAGGAGAAAGAATCAGTGAATCAAATAAAAGAGAAGCTGCAAGAGTTTTGGAAGAAAGTCCAAAAATTCTTTGCAAAGATGTATACAGAAACTCCGAATAAGGAAAAAAATGAAGAAAGTAGCTGGTCTGTCGGTGATATTTTTGCGACCTGTTTGCGGACCCTCAAACTCTTGTGGGATGTCATGATCGCCCTGTTCGTGTGCCTCTTTTTATTTGGCGCAGGGATCGGGATTGGTTATGCGGCGAGCCTCTTTAGCAATGTCAAGGTTCCAAAGACAGAAGAATTGGTCCAGCAGGTCCGCAACGTCAGCAGTGTTTCAAAACTGACCTATTCCGATAAGAGCTTGATTGCAGAAGTGGACAGTGATTTGATCCGCACGCCCGTAGCAGGAGACGCCATTTCAGACAATGTCAAGAAGGCTGTGATCGCTACTGAGGATGAGAATTTTGAAAGCCACAAGGGGGTTGTACCTAAAGCCGTTCTTCGGGCAACACTTGGATCTGTAGCCGGTGTGGGCTCCTCTAGTGGGGGATCAACTCTGACTCAGCAGTTGATCAAACAGCAAGTCGTGGGAGACGCTCCAACCTTTACTCGTAAGGCGACAGAGATTGTCGATGCCTTGGCTTTAGAGCGGGGAATGGATAAAAATGAAATCCTAACCACCTACTTAAATGTTTCGCCTTTTGGACGAAACAATCGGGGACAAAATATTGCAGGTGTGGAAGCTGCAGCTCAAGGGATCTTTGGAGTCTCTGCCAAAGACTTGTCCGTTCCACAAGCGGCCTTTATCGCTGGCTTGCCACAAAGTCCGATTGTCTACTCCCCTTATGCTGCAGACGGTAGCCTAAAGAGCAAGGAGAACCTCGAGTTAGGTCTGGCGCGTGCCAAAGACGTTTTGTTCAATATGTACCGGACGGGAGCCCTGTCGAAAAAAGACTACGAGACCTATGCTCAGTACGACTTGACCAAAGACTTCATGGCTCCAGATGGCATCGAGAAAACACCGCATGACTACCTCTACTTCCAAGCCATGGCGGAAGCCAAAGAAGCCATGTATGATTACTTGATCAAGCGAGACAATGTCACCAAGCAAGACTTGAAAAATAATGAAACCGTCAAGGCTTACCAAGAATTAGCTGAGAGCGAGTTGCGCGAAGGTGGCTACACCATTCAAACCACGATTAACAAACCGGTTCACAATGCCATGCAGGCCGCAGTAGCGAATTTTGGAGGCGTCTTGGATGATGGAACGGGTCTTGTAGAAGTTGGGAATGTCCTTATGGACAACCGAACAGGTGCCGTTTTAGGATTTATCGGTGGACGGAATTTTGACGGCAACCAAAACAACCATGCTTTTGATACAGAGCGTTCCCCAGGGTCTACTATCAAACCATTGTTGGCCTATGGGATTGCCATCGACCAAGGCTTGATGGGAAGCAATAGCATCCTTTCTAACTACCCGACTAATTTCTCAAGTGGTGAGCCAATCATGCACGTGGATAGCCGAGGGACAGCCATGATGGATCTCCGTGAGGCCCTCAATACCTCATGGAATATTCCAGCTTACTGGACTTACCGGACCCTTCGTGAAAAGGGTGTGGATGTCCCATCCTACATGAAGAAAATGGGCTATGATATCCCTGAATATGGCATTGAGAGTCTGCCGATGGGGGGAGGAATTGAGGTCACTGTTGCCCAACATACCAATGGTTTCCAAACCATTGCTAACAATGGGAACTACCTCAAACGATACATGGTAGAGCAAATCATTGATCGAGATGGGGATGTAGTCTACAAGCACGAGGCAGATCCAGTTCGTGTCTACTCTCCAGCAACGGCAACGATTATGCAGGATCTCTTGCGCGGGGTTATTACGTCTGGTGCTACAACGACCTTTAAGTCACGGATTAGCCAAGTCAACCCAACGCTGGCAGGTGCAGACTGGATTGGAAAAACCGGTACCACTAACTCAAATGGGGATATGTGGTTGATGTTGTCCACCCCAAATGTTTCTTTAGGAGGTTGGATCGGTCATGACAACAATGCTTCCATGCAGACCTTGACCGGCTACAACAACAATGCCCAATACATGGCGCAGTTGGCGAATGCAATCTACCAAGCAGATCCAAGTCTCTTCGGAATTCAGGATAAATTCACTCTTGATAAGAGTGTGATCCGCTCTGAAGTGCTCAAATCGACTGGTGAAAGACCGGGTCGCGTCAATGTCAATGGCCGGGATATCGATGTGAGCGGTCAAATGGTGACGAGCCTTTGGGCCAAAAACGGAGCGCCAACCACTCAATACCGCTTTGCCATCGGGGGATCGGATAGCGATTATCAAAGTGCTTGGGCAGCGATTCTCGGTAATTCCAGTGGAAATCAGTCGAATAATAAGAACAATTCGACAACCAATAGTTCATCCAGCAATAGTTCAAATCGAAACAGCTCAAATCGTGGCAATCGACACTAGTCTGATCCAGTAGAAAACCTGGAGAAAGCCTTGATTTTTGGAGCAAAAAACGGTATAATAGTGATAACTAATTTGTCGTGTGCTTTATTTGAAATATTGTCCAAATAAGAGCTTACAGCAGTTAAATCTTACTTGAATAAGTCGATTTAGCTGCTCTTTTTGTGCCTATTTTTCAGAAAAATCCTAGTTTGTTACACAAATTTAATTTTTCTAAAAATTACGAAAAGCGACGAATGAGGTGAAGAGATAGCTCTTCACGTGATGCAAATCACACAATTGTAGTTAAAACCGGATAGGTGGTGAAAGTCATTTTACCAAGCTATCCTAGTATGGAAAAAGGAGCTAAAAACTTTGGCAGGACATGACGTTCAATACGGGAAACATCGGACCCGTCGTAGTTTTTCAAGAATCAAAGAGGTTCTTGATTTACCAAACTTGATTGAAATCCAGACAGACTCATTCAAAGATTTCTTGGATCATGGCTTGAAGGAAGTATTTGAAGATGTGCTTCCCATCTCAAACTTCACGGATACAATGGAATTGGAATTTGTGGGTTATGAAATCCGCGAACCTAAGTATTCGCTTGAAGAAGCGCGCATCCACGATGCTAGCTACTCAGCACCAATCTTTGTGACCTTCCGTTTGGTCAACAAAGAAACAGGTGAAATCAAGACCCAAGAAGTTTTCTTTGGTGATTTCCCAATCATGACGGAGATGGGAACCTTCATCATCAATGGTGGAGAACGGATTATCGTATCTCAGTTGGTCCGCTCACCAGGTGTCTACTTCAATGATAAGGTGGACAAGAATGGTAAGGTTGGTTATGGATCAACTGTTATCCCTAACCGTGGGGCTTGGTTAGAGCTTGAAACCGACTCAAAAGACATTGCTTACACACGTATCGACCGCACACGTAAGATTCCATTTACAACTCTTGTGCGTGCTCTTGGATTCTCTGGAGATGATGAAATCATCGATATCTTTGGGGATAGCGAATTGGTTCGTAATACCATTGAAAAAGATATCCACAAAAATCCAATGGATTCACGGACAGATGAAGCCCTCAAAGAAATCTATGAGCGTCTTCGTCCGGGTGAACCAAAAACAGCGGAAAGCTCACGCAGCTTGTTGGTAGCTCGTTTCTTTGATCCACGTCGTTATGACTTGGCTCCTGTCGGTCGCTACAAGATCAACAAGAAACTCAATATCAAGAACCGCTTGTTGAACCAAACAATCGCAGAACCATTGGTAGATGCTGAAACAGGGGAAATCCTTGTAGAAGCTGGTACTGTCATGACGCGCGATGTGATCGACAGCATCTCAGAACAATTGGATAACGGTTTGAACAAAATCACCTACATTCCAAATGATGCTGCTGTTTTGACAGAACCAGTAGAATTGCAAAAATTCAAAGTTGTCGCTCCAACAGATCCAGACCGCGTTGTCACCATCATCGGAAATGCCAACCCATCTGACAAAGTACGGATTGTAACTCCAGCAGATATCTTGGCAGAAATGAGCTATTTCTTGAACCTGGCAGAAGGTATTGGTCGCGTGGATGATATCGACCACCTTGGAAACCGTCGGATTCGTGCCGTTGGTGAATTGCTTGCCAACCAAGTGCGTCTTGGACTTTCACGGATGGAACGAAACGTTCGCGAACGCATGTCTGTACAAGATAACGATGTTTTGACACCTCAACAAATCATCAACATTCGTCCAGTAACTGCAGCGATTAAAGAATTCTTTGGTTCTTCACAATTGTCACAGTTCATGGACCAACACAACCCACTTTCTGAGTTGTCTCACAAACGTCGTTTGTCTGCCTTAGGGCCTGGTGGTTTGACACGTGACCGTGCCGGATATGAAGTGCGTGACGTACACTATACCCACTATGGTCGTATGTGTCCAATCGAAACACCTGAAGGACCAAACATCGGTTTGATCAACAACTTGTCATCTTACGGACACTTGAACAAATATGGCTTCATCCAAACGCCATACCGTAAAGTGGACCGTGAAAAAGGTGTGGTGACCAACGAAATCGTTTGGTTGACAGCCGATGAAGAAGATGAGTACATCGTTGCTCAGGCCAACTCTAAGTTGAACGAAAAAGGTGGCTTTGCTGAGCCAATCGTTATGGGACGTCACCGTGGTAACAACCAAGAATTCCCATCTGATCAAGTCGACTACATGGACGTATCTCCAAAACAAGTAGTTGCTGTTGCGACAGCATGTATTCCTTTCTTGGAAAACGATGACTCCAACCGTGCCCTCATGGGTGCCAACATGCAACGTCAGGCTGTGCCATTGATTGATCCAAAAGCCCCTTATGTGGGTACTGGTATGGAATACCAAGCTGCCCATGATTCAGGAGCTGCAGTCATTGCTCAACACGATGGTAAAGTTACTTATGCAGATGCAGACAAGGTAGAAGTTCGTCGGGAAGATGGATCTCTTGATGTTTATCATATCCAAAAATTCCGTCGTTCAAACTCAGGTACGGCTTACAACCAACGTACCCTTGTAAAAGTTGGCGATGTCGTTGAAAAAGGCGACTTTATCGCTGACGGTCCATCGATGGAAAAAGGGGAAATGGCCCTTGGTCAAAACCCAATCGTCGCTTATATGACATGGGAAGGGTATAACTTCGAGGATGCCGTTATCATGAGCGAACGCTTGGTGAAAGAAGATGTTTACACATCTGTTCACTTGGAAGAATTCGAATCAGAAACACGCGATACCAAGTTAGGCCCTGAAGAAATTACCCGTGAAATTCCAAACGTTGGGGAAGATGCTCTTCGTGACTTGGATGAAACAGGTATTATCCGTATTGGTGCGGAAGTAAAAGAAGGCGATATCCTTGTCGGTAAGGTAACACCGAAGGGTGAAAAAGACCTTTCTGCTGAAGAACGTCTCCTTCACGCGATCTTTGGAGATAAATCTCGTGAAGTGCGTGATACTTCTCTTCGTGTGCCTCACGGTGGAGATGGAGTCGTTCGCGATGTTAAGATCTTTACACGTGCAAACGGAGATGAATTGCAATCGGGTGTCAACATGTTGGTTCGTGTTTACATCGCACAAAAACGCAAGATCCGCGTCGGAGATAAGATGGCCGGTCGTCACGGAAACAAAGGGGTTGTGTCTCGTATTGTTCCAGTTGAAGACATGCCTTACCTTCCAGACGGTACACCAGTTGATATCATGTTGAACCCTCTTGGGGTGCCATCACGTATGAATATCGGTCAGGTTATGGAACTTCACCTTGGTATGGCCGCTCGTAACTTGGGTATCCACATCGCAACACCAGTCTTTGACGGAGCAAGCTCAGAAGACCTCTGGGATACTGTAAAAGAAGCTGGTATGGATAGCGATGCTAAGACAATCCTTTACGATGGACGTACAGGTGAGCCATTTGACAACCGTGTCTCTGTCGGTGTCATGTACATGATCAAGCTCCACCACATGGTTGATGATAAACTCCATGCCCGTTCAGTCGGACCTTACTCAATGGTTACCCAACAACCACTCGGAGGGAAAGCTCAATTTGGTGGACAACGTTTCGGGGAAATGGAAGTGTGGGCCCTTGAGGCTTATGGTGCATCAAATGTCCTTCAAGAAATCTTGACCTACAAGTCAGATGATGTCAACGGACGTTTGAAAGCTTATGAAGCAATTACCAAAGGTAAACCAATTCCAAAACCAGGTGTACCAGAATCCTTCCGCGTTCTTGTCAAAGAATTGCAATCTCTTGGTCTTGACATGCGTGTCTTGGACGAAGATGATCAAGAAGTGGAACTTCGTGACCTTGATGAAGGCGAAGACGATGATGTGATTCATGTGGATGACCTTGAAAAAGCACGTGAAAAAGCAGCTAAGGAAGCAAAAGCAGCCTTTGATGCTGAAGAATCAGAAAAATAATCAGTAAAAATGATTGTCTTGTAAGAAACCAATGCTTCTGACAGGATGATTCGATAACAAGATACAGACACAAGGAGGTGGCAAGAAAGTTTTCTTTCTTTCCCCACCTAAGCTGTATCCAAATGAAACAAGTATGAAAACAAGGAAAGGTAAGAAATAGTGGTTGATGTAAATCGTTTTAAAAGTATGCAAATCACCCTAGCTTCTCCAAGCAAGGTCCGTTCATGGTCTTATGGAGAGGTCAAGAAACCTGAAACAATCAACTACCGTACATTGAAACCAGAACGTGAAGGTCTCTTTGATGAAGTCATCTTTGGACCTACAAAAGACTGGGAATGTGCGTGTGGGAAATACAAACGGATCCGTTACAAAGGGATCGTTTGTGACCGCTGTGGGGTTGAAGTAACACGTGCCAAGGTTCGTCGTGAACGTATGGGACACATCGAGTTGAAAGCGCCTGTATCACACATCTGGTACTTCAAAGGCATCCCTTCTCGTATGGGATTGACTTTGGATATGAGCCCTCGTGCCCTTGAAGAAGTTATTTACTTCGCAGCTTACGTGGTCATCGATCCAAAAGATACTCCACTTGAGCACAAATCCATCATGACAGAACGTGAATACCGTGAACGATTGCGTGAATACGGACCAGGTTCTTTTGTAGCTAAGATGGGTGCAGAAGCGATCCAAGACCTCTTGAAACAAGTGGATCTGGAAGCTGAAATTGCTCTCTTGAAAGAAGAATTGAAGACTGCAACTGGTCAAAAACGTGTGAAGGCTGTGCGTCGTTTGGATGTCTTGGATGCCTTCTACAAATCTGGTAACAAGCCAGAATGGATGGTTCTCAACATCCTTCCGGTTATTCCACCAGATCTTCGTCCGATGGTCCAATTGGATGGTGGCCGTTTTGCTGCCTCTGACTTGAACGACCTTTACCGTCGTGTGATCAACCGGAACAACCGTTTGGCACGTTTGCTCGAGTTGAATGCCCCTGGTATCATCGTGCAAAACGAAAAACGGATGCTCCAAGAAGCCGTTGATGCATTGATTGACAATGGTCGTCGTGGTCGTCCGATTACAGGACCAGGTAGCCGTCCACTCAAATCATTGAGCCACATGCTCAAAGGTAAACAAGGACGTTTCCGTCAAAACTTGCTCGGTAAACGTGTCGACTTCTCAGGACGTTCTGTTATCGCCGTTGGTCCAACTCTTAAGATGTACCAATGTGGTGTACCACGTGAAATGGCCATCGAGCTCTTCAAACCATTTGTCATGCGTGAAATCGTTGCGCGTGATATCGTGCAAAACGTCAAAGCTGCAAAACGCTTGGTCGAACGTGGAGATGAACGCATCTGGGATATCCTAGAAGAAGTGATCAAAGAACACCCAGTTCTCTTGAACCGCGCACCGACCCTTCACCGTTTGGGGATCCAAGCTTTTGAACCTGTATTGATTGACGGGAAAGCTCTTCGCTTGCACCCACTTGTCTGTGAAGCCTACAATGCCGACTTTGACGGGGACCAAATGGCCATCCACGTACCGCTTTCAGAAGAAGCCCAAGCAGAAGCTCGTATCTTGATGTTGGCTGCTGAGCACATCTTGAACCCTAAAGACGGTAAACCAGTTGTTACCCCATCTCAGGATATGGTATTGGGGAACTACTACCTCACTATGGAAGAAGCTGGTCGTGAAGGCGAAGGCATGGTCTTTAAAGACCGTGATGAAGCGGTCATGGCCCTTCGCAATGGCTATGTTCACTTGCATACCCGTGTCGGAATTGCGACAGATAGCTTGAACAAACCATGGACAGAAGCGCAACAACACAAGATTCTCTTGACAACTGTTGGTAAGATTCTCTTTAACGATATCATGCCTGCAGAACTTCCATACCTTCAAGAGCCAAATAATGCCAACTTGACAGAAGGCGTTCCAGCTAAGTACTTCTTGGAGCCTGGTCAAGATGTCAAAGCAGCGATTGAAAAATTGGAATTAAACGTTCCATTCAAGAAGAAAAATCTTGGAAATATCATCGCAGAAATCTTCAAACGCTTCCGTACAACTGAAACGTCTGCTTTCTTGGACCGCTTGAAAGACCTGGGTTACCATCACTCAACCCTTGCTGGTTTGACAGTGGGGATTGCCGATATCCCGGTCGTTGAAGACAAGGCAGAAATCATTGAAGAATCTCACAAACGTGTGGAACAAATCACCAAACAATTCCGTCGTGGTTTGATCACGGATGACGAACGCTACAATGCCGTTACAGCTGAATGGCGTGCGGCTCGTGAGAAATTGGAAAAACGCTTGGTGGATAACCAAGATCCGAAGAACCCAATCGTTATGATGATGGACTCTGGAGCCCGTGGTAACATCTCAAACTTCTCGCAGCTTGCCGGTATGCGTGGTTTGATGGCCGCTCCAAACGGACGGATCATGGAATTGCCAATCCTGTCAAACTTCCGCGAAGGTTTGTCAGTACTCGAAATGTTCTTCTCAACTCACGGTGCCCGTAAAGGGATGACCGATACGGCCCTTAAGACAGCCGACTCTGGTTACTTGACTCGTCGTTTGGTTGACGTGGCCCAAGACGTCATTATTCGTGAAGATGACTGTGGAACAGACCGTGGACTTGTAATCCGTGCCATTACTGATGGCAAGGAAATGATCGAGCCACTCGAAGAACGCTTGACAGGTCGTTATACCAAGAAATCTGTTAAACACCCTGAAACAGGTGAAGTCATTGTTGGGCCAGATACCTTGATCTCAGAAGACCTAGCACGTGAAATTGTCAAAGCTGGTGTGGAAGAAGTCACTATCCGCTCTGTCTTTACATGTAACACCCGCCATGGTGTCTGCCGTCACTGTTATGGTATCAACTTGGCGACTGGTGATGCGGTTGAAGTGGGTGAAGCAGTCGGAACCATCGCTGCCCAATCTATCGGGGAACCTGGTACACAGTTGACCATGCGTACCTTCCACACGGGTGGGGTTGCCTCAAATGCCGATATCACGCAAGGTCTTCCTCGTGTCCAAGAAATCTTTGAAGCCCGCAATCCAAAAGGGGAAGCGGTCATCACTGAGGTCAAAGGGGAAGTCACAGCCATCGAAGAAGATGCTTCTACACGGACCAAGAAAGTCTTTGTTAGCGGAGCAACTGGTGAAGGTGAATACGTTGTCCCTTACACTGCCCGCATGAAAGTCGAAGTAGGAGATCAAGTCTCTCGTGGTGCGGCTCTGACAGAAGGGTCTATCCAACCAAAACGTCTCCTTGCCGTTCGTGATGTCTTGTCGGTTGAAACTTACCTTCTTGCGGAAGTACAAAAAGTATACCGTAGCCAAGGGGTAGAAATCGGCGATAAACACATCGAGGTAATGGTTCGTCAAATGATCCGTAAAGTACGTGTCATGGATCCAGGAGATACAGACCTTCTCATGGGTACGCTTATGGACATTACAGACTTTACAGATGCTAATAAGGATGTCCTTATCTCTGGTGGAGTTCCTGCGACTGCTCGTCCAGTCCTTATGGGAATCACCAAAGCCTCTCTTGAAACCAACAGTTTCTTGTCAGCTGCTTCCTTCCAAGAAACCACTCGTGTTCTTACTGACGCAGCGATCCGTGGTAAGAAAGACCATCTCCTTGGACTTAAGGAAAATGTTATCATTGGTAAGATTATTCCTGCAGGTACAGGTATGGCTCGTTACCGTAACTTGGAACCACAAGCGATTAATGAAGTTGAAATTATCGAAGAAGTGCCATTAACAGATGGAACAGTTGATGAAGTTCAAACAGCTGAAGTCGTAGAAGAATAAGAAAATTAGTCGGAACTACAAGTTCCGGCTTTTTTTGAAAAAATTATAAAAATTTATTATTTAAAAAATAATTGTATAATTATTGAATTGTTTTTTTACCAAAAATATTAGCCCGGTAAAACTCGTGCTGTAAATACTTACAATTAGTGATTATATGGATATGTATTCTAAACACCAAAATAATAAAATGACTAACTATTAGTAATTTCTTTATAAAACCCAAAATCGGTTTGACATTTAAAGTCATTGGCGATAGAATGAAAAAAGATGTACACAAATTAAAAAAATGTCGAATTACATGCATGTCGACGGGGGAAGTTTATGGAAAAATTGAAAATTATGGTTGTGTTTGGGACGCGACCGGAGGCCATTAAAATGGCCCCATTGGTGTTGGAGTTGCAAAAACAAAAGGAGGTTATTGAGACCATCACAGTGGTTACTGCCCAGCACCGTCAAATGCTGGACCAAGTCTTAGAAACCTTTAACATCGTACCTGATTACGATTTGGATATTATGGGGAAAAGCCAGACCTTATTGGACATTACTTCTAAAATCCTGAATCAATTAGATCCAGTTATCAAAAAAGAAAAGCCGGATATGGTGCTCGTCCATGGAGATACGACTACTACCTTTGCAGCGAGTCTGGTTGCCTTTTACAATCAAGTCCGCATTGGTCACGTCGAAGCTGGTTTGAGAACCTTTGATAAATATTCTCCATATCCAGAAGAGATGAACCGTCAAATGACGGATGATTTAGCGGATCTGTATTTTGCGCCAACGGGCGAAAGTAAGGCCAATCTCTTAAAAGAAAATCATCCGGAATCCTCTATTGTGGTGACAGGAAATACTGCCATCGATGCACTGAAACTCACGGTTCAAGAGGATTATCACCACGAAGTGTTAGATCAATTAGATCCAGCTAAAAAAGTCATCCTGGTCACCATGCATCGAAGAGAAAATCAAGGCCAACCCATGCGAGCGGTCTTTGGGGCTCTGAGAGAAATGGTGGATCAAGAACCGACGATTGAAGTGGTTTACCCAGTGCATCTTAGTCCAGCGGTCCAAGAGGCGGCAAACGATCTATTAGGAGATCATGATCGGATCCATCTCATTGCACCTTTAGATGTGCTTGACTTCCACAACTTGGCTTCGAGAAGTTACTTCATCATGTCGGATTCAGGTGGGGTGCAAGAGGAGGCACCATCATTAGGAAAACCGGTATTGGTATTGCGCGATACAACGGAACGCCCAGAAGGGGTCAAAGCGGGGACTTTGAAATTAGTTGGTACGGATCCTACCGTTGTCAAAACGACGATGACAGAGCTCTTAACCAACGAAAGCCTGTATCTTCAAATGGCAAATGCCCGAAATCCTTATGGGGATGGAAGAGCTTCTGAGCGAATCGTACAAGCCATTAAACATTACTTTGGCCAAGGAGAGGCTGCCGAAGAATTTCATGAGGGAGAGAAAGAATAAATGAAAAAAACGGAAAAGTTAAGTAGATGGTTGCTGATTTTGATTGTTTTCGAAGTACTTCTTTTACTTTACTGCTTGTTTTTTGCAAGAGAGATTCTGATTGAGGAAGGATTGTTCTTTGTTTTAGGATTATTTTCTGCTATTGTCTTATCGGATTTATTGTTGACATGGACCATCCTGTTGTCATTTGCCCTTGGGATTGTCTTTTTAGTGGCGGGTGTCGTCTATATCCCATTTCATCAAGCCTTGCTCTTGCTCTTTAGTTTTCCGATCCTGATTGGAATCTTGACCCGAATTCGCTATCACCTCTTTAAAGAGATTGCAAAAGTGAAGGATCAAGAGCCAGAAGCTTACGCAGATTACCGCAACCGCATCGCTTCTTATGGCGGACAAACCAATGATACGATTCAGGCCTTACTCATTCACTGGTCGCACGAGGAATTGTTCTTCCAATTGCAACCGAGAGAGTACAATCGGACCTTGAACCAAATCAACTATTTGTTAACGCATCATCTGAAGCCAAATGAAAGCTTGTATTATGTATCAGATGGTAATTTCTTGATCTTATCTTCTGATAGCGAGCGGGATCTGAAGAGCGATTATATGACAGTCTTAAAACCACAGTTGGAAGGACTGGTTTTCCAAGGAGAAGATGGGGTTCAGGCCATCCAATTTCAGTCAGGATTTCTTGTAGTGGATCAATCCAATCGAACCAAATACCATCGCTATAAAGAAATGATTCGTTACTTAAAACGTCAACTTGAAACAGATATTATTGTGGAATATTAGGAGGAAAACATGTCTCTTACAAATATATTTTTTAATATAGCTGTAGGCATTAGTGTATTTTTTGCCTTGTGCTTTATTGTATTATTTGTAGCTTATACGGTGATTTACCACCGTGTCAATAAAAACTTTAAGGCGGTGGACCATGATTAGTCAAATTGTGATGATTATTGCCTTGATTTCGATTTGGTTGTCCTTAGCCTGGGGCTTAGTAATCCTCTTTTCAGCCGTTCATTTTTGGTTTAAACACAGTGATTTTCGTGTCAATACGGATCCGCTTCCTTATTATCCAAAAGTGACCATTGTCGTGCCCGCCCATAATGAGGATGTGGTCATTGCACAAACAGCCAAAGCGATCCTTGATATGAACTACCCACATGATCGTGTTGAATTACTGCTCTTTGCGGATAATTGTTCCGATCGCACCTATGAAGAGTGTTTGGCAGTTAAAGCATTGCCAGAGTATGCAGGACGGGATTTGACCATTATCAATCGAAGCGGGACAGGTGGGAAAGCCGGTGTGCTAAATGACGCTTTAGCGATGGCAACCGGAGACTATATCTGTGTCTATGATGCAGATGCCATGCCTGAAAAGAATGCTCTTTATTTCCTTGTGAAAGAAGTGCTCAAAGATCCAGAACGTCATGTAGCTTCTTTCGGTCGCAATAAAACACGGAATGCCAATCAAAACTTCTTGACCCGCTGTATCAACCAAGAAATTGTCGTCACCCAACGGGTTCACCATGTAGGCATGTGGCATCTCTTTAAGATTGGACGGATTCCAGGAACTAACTTCATTATTCAAACCGAATTTGTCAAGAGTATTGGAGGATGGAAAAACGGTGCCTTGACTGAGGATACGGATATTTCCTTCAAGATTATGCAAAGTGGGAAGTTGATTGCGCTAGCCTATAATTCAGAAGCCTTTCAACAAGAGCCAGAAACTCTGAAGAGTTACTATATGCAACGGAAACGTTGGGCCAAAGGGAATTATGAAGTGGTTCTTTCCAACTTCAAGCATTTATTTGGTAAGGGAAATTGGCGCGTGAAGTTGGAAGTGACAAACTATTCCTGTGTCTTCTTCTGGTTTAATGCGGCCATCGTCTTATCGGACTTGATCTTTTTTGCCAATATTCTGGCCATGTGTATCCATACAGTGGTGCCAGGTGTGCAAATTCCATTTGCCTTTGATTCTGAAAATATCTACATTGCGCAATTGATGTTGTTCAATTGGGTCTTGATGATTGGGCTTTACCTGCTTCAGATTAATGTGGCTCTTGCCTCACAATTTGGTCAAGCCACTACCAAGCAAATTTGGTTGGCCTTGGCTGCCTATTTCACCTATTCTCAACTGTTTATCATTGTGTCGATTGATGCCATCTCTTCGATTGTGATGGATAAACTATTGCACCGGAAAGAAACCAAATGGGTTAAAACAAAACGATTCGCAGGATAGGAGAGATTATGAATACGAAAAAGATGAGATATGTATGGTTTCTAGTCATCCTTTGCATTTTCTGTTTGACCTTGTTTTTAGCGAGAACGAGAAGTAAAGTGGAGATGCGAAACCGAATTTATCGTCAGTGGAATGAGCATTTTGTTGTTTCAAAAGGGAAAGAATCCTATGTTCGAACCACCAATGATAGCAATCAAACGGTAGTGTTATCCGAGGCGCAAAGTTATGGAATGCTCATTACTGTTGCAGCTGCCGAAAAAGGACAAGCCCAACAAGCAGACTTTGACCGACTCTATCACTATTATCTAAATCATCGCTTAGAAGGTACCCAATTGATGTCTTGGAAACAAACCATCAGCAATGGGAAAGCAAAAGATGAGGATCATAACGCCACAGATGGAGACCTCTACATCGCCTATGCTCTTCTAAAAGCTGCTCAGCAATGGCCAAAGCAAGCTAAAGACTACCAGGCTCAAGCCAAAGCGATTTTAGAAGATATTCTCGCACACAACTACAATGAAGAAACTGGTGTGTTAACGGTGGGGAATTGGGCCAATCAGGATTCGGAGTTTTATCATTTGATGCGGACGTCTGACACACTGCCAGCGCAATTCCAGATCTTTTATGAAGTGACAAAAGATTCGAAGTGGTTGGATATCAAAGAAAAGATGTTGCAGCAACTCCAAACGATCAGCTCCCAAACCAAAACAGGTTTACTACCTGATTTCATCTGGGTAGATGAGCAAGGAACGCGCGTAGCGGATCCAAAGACGATTGAATCCAAGTATGATGGTGCTTACTCGTATAACGCTTGTCGCCTTCCATACAACCTTGTTCAAAGTAAGGACGCAACCAGTCAAAAATTGGTGAAAAAGATGCTTAACTTTTTCAAGAGTCAAAGAAACCTGTATGCAGGTTATGACTTGAAAGGAAAGGCCTTGAACAATCATCAGGCAGCAAGCTTTTTGGCACCGATTGTCTATGCCTCTGAACATGAAAAAGGCTATTTGAAGTTGGTGCAACAGAACAAGTATATCTTTACACAAGATCTACCTCTGAACAACTATTACGATGCAACCATGACAACCATGATTGCACTTGAATTGTTCTAAATACTTGAGAAAAGAGAGTTCCCAGGATGGTCTGTCCATTTTATTGGAACTCTCTTCTTTTGATTCTCGAAAAAAGGACCCAATAGCAATTAGGCAGTCTGTTTTTGAAAAATAATGGTGAAAATCGCCTGAAAAATCATGCTCTGAGCAGATAACTTTTATTCTCAAAGGATTTTCTATATAATAGAGGATACAAAGGATGGAAGAGTTTATGTATCGAGTGATTGAAATGTACGGGGACTGTGAACCCTGGTGGTTTTTAGAAGGTTGGGAAGAAGATATCGTGAGTAGTCGGAAGTTTGAAGACTATTACCAGGCTTTGAAATACTACAAGCAGAAGTGGTTGGAGTTAAATGAGCACTTTCCAAGTTATAAGAGTCGGAGTGACCTCATGACGATCTTTTGGGATACCAAGGAGCAAGAGTGGTGTGAGGACTGCAGTGAAGATGTGCAGTTTTTCCATTCGATTGTCCTCCTAGAAGACGAGCATAAGATCCCTAAAAGCAAGCTCCGCCCAGGCTACGAAAAGGAAAGAGGCAGTCGCAAACACCGTTCTTGTCAATATACACTCGATTCAAAAAAGGGGACGACCCTGTCATAAGAGAAATGCGGAAGATTTTTTAGAGCGATCTAGAAAGTCTTCTTTTTTTGTCTTCTTTTTCGAATAGTATAAGTGAGAGGAGGAACTATGGTTCAAGAAATTGCAAAAAAATTGATCCGCATGGGAAAAAAGGAAGAAGCTCAGGATCTTTACTTCATTCCTCGGAAGGAGGAGTACCAGGTTTTTATGAGGGTGGGAGATGAGAGGCGCTTTGTGCAATCCTTCCCTTTTGAGGACATGACGGCTATTATCAGCCACTTTAAGTTCGTGGCAGGGATGAATGTGGGAGAAAAAAGGCGCAGCCAGCTAGGGTCGTGTGATTACCCATTAGAGGATGGAGTGGTTTCGATTCGCTTGTCGACGGTGGGGGATTATCGTGGTTATGAAAGCTTGGTCATTCGGCTCTTGCATGATGAGGAACGTGAATTGCGGTTTTGGTTTGATCAGTTGCCAGACTTGCAGAAGAAATTGGCCGGTCGTGGTCTCTATCTCTTTGCAGGTCCTGTTGGTTCGGGAAAGACCACTCTCATGCATGCTTTAGCCCAAGAGCGCTTTGCGGACCAGCAAGTCATGTCTATTGAAGATCCTGTCGAGATCAAGCAGGACAATATGCTTCAACTTCAGCTGAATGACCAGATCGGCATGACCTATGACAACCTGATCAAACTCTCCTTACGCCATCGGCCGGACCTTCTCATTATTGGAGAGATCCGAGATAGGGAAACAGCTCGTGCGGTCGTACGAGCTAGTTTGACAGGAGTCACCGTCTTCTCTACTATTCATGCGAAAAGCGTTCGAGGTGTTTATGAGAGGCTCTTAGAACTTGGAGTGAGTGAGGAAGAGCTCAAGATTGTTTTACAAGGTATTTGCTACCAACGATTAATTGCAGGAGGAGGTGTGGTCGATTTTGCGACGGAAAACTACCAAGAGCACTCAGCCAGCCGCTGGAACCAACAAATGGATCTCTTGGCTCAATCGGGATATATCCAGCTGGCTCAGGCCCAAGCCGAAAAAATTATCTACCGCTAAACAAAAGCAAATCATCGAATTGTTTTTGAATCTTTATTCAAGTGGTTTTCACCTATCTGAGATTGTCGATTTTCTGGATCGCTCTCACCTAGTGGAGAGTCGTTTGGTTTCCCAGATGCGAGAGGATCTCTCGCGGGGGCGGAGTTTTTCAGAGATGATGGCAGGGATCGGTTTTTCAGATGCGGTCACGACACAGCTGTCTCTCGCTGAGCTCCATGGCAATCTTGCATTGAGCTTGGAGAAAATCAGTGCTTACCTAGAAAACATGCGCAAGGTCAAGAAAAAGCTGATTGAGGTGAGCACCTATCCTCTTATCTTGCTTGGGTTTTTAGTTCTGATTATGCTAGGCTTGCGCAATTATTTGCTTCCTCAAATGGATGCTCAAAATATTGGGACGCAATTGATCAGTTCCTTCCCCCAACTCTTTTTGGCCTTAGGAGTGGGACTGGTGACCTTCTTCTTACTCGGCTTTCTCTATTACCGCCAGTCAGGCAAGATCAACGTTTTTAGAAGCTTGTCTCATCTGCCTTTCGGGAAAGGCATGATTCAAGCTTATTTGACAGCCTATTATGCCAGAGAATGGGGCAATCTGATTGGGCAAGGATTGGAGTTGTCTCAGATTTTTTCCATGATGCAGGAGCAAAAATCCCAGCTTTTTCAAGAAATTGGAAGGGACTTAGCTCTTTCTTTAGACCGTGGCCAGTCCTTTTCAGAGACGGTCAGGGGGTATACTTTTTTCAAAAAAGAATTGCCCCTTATGATTGAATACGGTGAAGTCAAATCAAAGCTCGGAAGTGAGCTAGAGATCTACGCTGAAAAAACATGGGAAGATTTCTTTCGTCGGGTTCACAAGGCCATGAATGTAATACAACCCTTGGTGTTTGTCTTTGTGGCTCTTGTGATTGTGTTACTCTATGCAGCCATGTTGCTGCCGATTTATCAAAATATGGAGGTCCATTTATGAAAACATTAAAAACCTATAAGGTTAAAGCCTTTACACTGATTGAAATGTTGGTGGTCTTATTGATCATCAGTGTGCTCTTATTGCTCTTTGTGCCGAATTTGACCAAGCAAAAAGACTCCGTGAAAGAGACAGGAAATGCAGCGGTTGTGAAGGTGGTCGAAAGCCAGGCTGAATTGTACGAGCTCAATCATACCAATGACCAAGCTACTCTAGCAAAGCTGATTGCTGATGGAAATATTACCAACAAACAAGCAGAGTCCTACCGTGCCTATTATGCGAAAAATAGTGGAGAAACTCGTGCGGTTGCAGATTAAGGCCTTCACCTTGGTGGAGACTCTTCTGACCTTGATGATCGTCAGTTTTATCTATCTGGGCTTATCGGGATCGATCAAGACGAGCTTTCAGCAGGTGGAAGAAAAAGTATTTTTTGCAGAGTTTGAACACCTCTATCAAGAAAGCCAGAAAATAGCGCTGGCAAGGCAAACGGAATTGGATGTTGAAGTGACTGCAAGGAAGATTCAAACGCCTTACCAGACGGTGGAGATTCCTGATTCTGTCATTTTGCAAGATCCTAAAACTATTCGTTTAGACCGTGCAGGTGGCAATTCATCCCTGGCCAATGTTCACTTTCAGACACAGAGAGGAGTGGTGACCTATCAGCTTTCGCTTGGAAATGGGAAAATTAAAAAAAGCATCCGTTCCCGCTAGTATTCTCATAGAATCTTTGGTAGCCTTGGGTTTATTTGCCATGATTACGACCTTATTGTTAGGGGAGATCCGGCGTTCGCGCAAGGAGCGACTAGCGGATTTCAAAGAGGTAGAGGTCTTATCTGTCGCTCAAATGGCGCTTCAGACAGGGCAAAATCATCTAGAGGCCAATGGCATTCAGGTTCAAGTCGAAAAAGATGCCGATCAACTCACGGTCTATCATCAAGGGAAGGTGGTACTGCATGTGGAATAACGGAAAGGTCAAGGCCTTTACCCTGCTCGAAGCCTTGGTCGCTCTCTTGGTGCTCAGTGGGGGAGTGTTGGTCTTTCAAGGCTTGACCAAGCTCCTGCATGCTGAATTGGACTACCAGGCACATCAAAAGCAGGAAGAATGGATACTTTTTCAGCAACAATTGCAGGTGGAATTGGATCGGAGTCATTTTGAAAAAGTAGCGGACAATCATATCTACTTGGTTCAGGATCAAAAACCAATTGCCATTGGTCAATCGAAAGGGGATGATATCCGAAAAACAGATGATAAGGGCAGGGGCTATCAGCCTATGATTTCAGGGGTTCACTCTAGTCAGATTTGGCAGGAGGGAGAGTCGCTTCATCTGCGGTTGAATTTTGAAGATGGTCTAGAAAGGGAGTATGTCTACCATGTGGTACCAGCGATACAAAATGAAAAAAGTTAAGGCTGGTGTCTTGCTTTACGCTCTCTTGATGGCAGCGATTTTTAGTCTCTTGCTTCAGTTTTACCTGCACCGTCAGGTTGCGGAAAGACGAATCTTAAAGACGAGTCAAGATCGCCTTCGGGCCTATGCTTTGGTGCAAATGGCTCTTGAAAAGAGAAAGAGTGATGAGAAGACATCAGAGATTCATTTAAAATCTGGAACCGTTCAGCTAAAGAAGGATACTGGTTTTCTTCATGCCCAGGCTGAGATGGATGGCGAAAGCTATGAGTTTGTCCTTCCAGTAAGGGAAGAAAAAGAAAGTAAGAAGAGCCAAAAAGAAAAGAAGAAGACACAGAAAGATAAGGAGAAGGCAGGGAGCGAAAAGCCTTCTGAAGAGACGCCAAACGAGATCAAGGAACCATCAGAAAATAGCGAAAAAGACTAATTTTTGGTATGATAGGGTGCGGAGGAAATCATGAATTTCGAAAAAATTGAACAAGCTTATACCTATCTATTAGAAAACACTCAAAGTATTCAAAATGAATTGTCGACCAACTTTTATGACGCCTTGATTGAACAGAATGCCATGTATTTGGATGGCAAGACGGATCTAGACATTGTTAAAAACAATAGCAAAAAATTAAAAGAACTAGGTTTAAGTAAGGAAGAATGGCGCAGAGCCTACCAATTCCTTTTTATGAAAGCTACTCAGACAGAACCTTTACAAGCGAATCACCAGTTCACACCAGATGCGATTGGTTTTATCATTACATTTTTGATCGATCAGTTGGCTAAAAGCGACCAACTGGATGTCTTAGAAGTGGGAAGTGGAACCGGAAATCTCGCTGAGACTATTGTCAACAATAGCCGTCTCACGATTGATTACTTAGGATTGGAAGTAGATGATCTCTTGATTGACCTATCTGCTAGTATCGCAGACGTAATGGAGTCTAGTGTTGTCTTTGCACAAGGCGACGCGGTGCGTCCGCAAGTGTTGAAAGAAAGTGACTTGATCGTTAGTGACCTTCCAATTGGTTATTATCCAGATGATGCGATTGCACAGCGCTATCAGGTAGCGAGCTCCGAAGGCCATACCTATGCCCATCACCTCATGATGGAACAGGCGCTGAAATACCTGAAACCTCAAGGAGTAGCCATCTTTTTAGCTCCCAACAACCTCTTGACGAGCCCTCAGAGTGATCTTTTAAAGGCTTGGTTGAAAGACAAGGCCAAACTCCTTGCCATGCTGACCTTGCCAGAATCTCTTTTTTCAAATCCAGCCTATGCTAAGACGATTTTCGTCCTACGAAAACAAGAAGAAGAGTCTGTTCAGCCCTTTGTCTATCCTTTTACCGATCTCCAGGATCAAGACCAGGTGGTTCACTTTATGGAAAGTTTCCAAAACTGGTTAAAGGATAGTGAAATTTGATCAAAGATCTGATATAATAGAGGAAGTGAAAACGCTTAATGAGGTGAATATATGTCGAAAACAATTTCTATTAATGCAGGAAGCTCTAGTTTGAAATGGCAATTGTACCAAATGCCAGAGGAAACTGTTCTTGCAAAAGGGTTGATTGAACGGATCGGTTTGAAGGATTCTATTTCAACTGTTAAATTTGATGGACGCTCTGAAAAACAAGTATTAGATATCCAGGACCATACACAAGCTGTAAAAATTTTGTTGGATGATTTGATTCGCTTTGATATTATCAAATCCTACGATGAGATTACAGGTGTGGGCCACCGCGTCGTTGCTGGTGGAGAATACTTCAAGGATTCTGCCTTGGTAGATGACGAAGTCCTTCGAAAAGTAGAAGAATTGTCTTTGTTAGCACCTCTTCATAATCCTGCAAATGCAGCTGGAATTCGTGCCTTTAGAGAGATTTGTCCAAATATTACCAGTGTTGTGGTATTTGATACTTCTTTCCATACAACCATGCCGGAAAAAGCTTATCGTTACCCTCTTCCAACTAAATATTACACAGAAAATAAGGTCCGTAAGTACGGCGCTCATGGAACCAGTCATCAGTATGTAGCTGGTGAAGCTGCTAAACTTCTTGGAAAACCATTAGAAGAATTGAAATTGATCACCTGCCACGTTGGAAATGGTGTATCTGTTACAGCGGTTGACAAGGGAATCTCTGTGGATACCTCAATGGGCTTCACACCTCTAGGTGGTGTCATGATGGGAACCCGTACAGGGGATCTCGATCCAGCGATTATTCCATACTTGATGGAACATACAGAGGATTTCAATAAGCCTGAAGATATTAGCCGCATCCTCAATCGTGAATCCGGTCTTCTGGGTGTTTCTGGATCTTCTAGTGACATGCGGGATATCCATACAGCGATGCATAATGGAGACGAAAAAGCTAAATTGGCTTACGATATCTTTATCGATCGTTTGCAAAAATACATCGGTCAATACTTAGCAGTCTTGAATGGTGCAGATGCCATCATCTTTACAGCAGGAATTGGTGAAAATGCAGTAAATGTTCGCTCTTCTATTATCAATGGAATCAGCTGGTTTGGCTGCAAGGTCGACCCTGAAAAGAACGTCTTTGGAGTTGTCGGAGATATTTCCACAGATGATTCCCGTGTGAAGGTATTGGTGATTCCAACTGATGAAGAGTTGGTGATTGCGCGTGACGTTGAACGTTTCAAAAATCAGTAAACTGAAATAAAGTGAGAAGGCTGGAGGCGAAAGCCCCAGTCTTCTTATTTTATACAAGAAAGAGGTTGTCCATTGAAAAATATACAGTCTTTTATTCGAGAGCACCCATTATGTAAGAATGCCCTCTGGCTCCTGCTTTTTGTGCCCTTATTCTTTCTCTCGCAATTCCCCCTCATCACCATGGTTTATTCCCTTCAAGAAGGAGTAGATGCAAGGTGGGTCACTATCCTCACTCTCTTGGTAACAGTGGCGGTGCTCTTTGTTTTTTATAAGGTCATCAAGATGAGCCCTCTGGAGAACTTAGATGTTCGGGTCATTACCTGGCCGGCTCTGGGGAGAAATTTCCTTTTTCTTCTCTTGTTGATGGCTAATAACCTGCTAGCCTATCCCTTGTTGAAACAAGAGGCAGGTGGTACGACGGCAAACCAAGCGGCTCTGAATGAACTACAATCTCATGCTCCTTTTCTTGCTATGGGAATGGTCGTGATCCTTGTCGCTCCGATTCTAGAAGAGCTGCTTTGTCGGGCCATTATCCCTCGTTTGATCTTTCGAGGGGCAGAACCAATCGGATATCTAGCCGGTGCTCTCTTTTTTACTTACTTGCATGGACCGAGTACCCTAGGGGAATGGGTAGCTTACGGAGGCATGTCCTTGATCTTAACTTGGGTGGCTTATCGCTACCAGCGGATCGAGTATAGCATCTGTCTCCATATAACCTTGAATGCGCTAGCTTATTATTATCCAGCTGTATTCCTCCTTTGTTTATTGCCGGTATCGAGAGTTTTCTTCCATGATAAATTATGATAAAATGGTAGGTACCAATGAGTTTTGATGCAGAACCTTCGTACAGAAGGTCAGAAAAATAAGCAATCCGTATGGAGAATGAACTCAGAGGTTTAGAACATTTGTCCTAGCCTCTTTTGTTCGCAATCATGCTGTAGGAAGGGAATCAAAGGAGGACGAAAATGATTGATAATAAATGGCTGAGTGGCCAAGGGACCCTTCTTTGTGGGATCTTAAATGTCACTCCGGATTCATTTTCTGATGGCGGTGAGTATACGAGTCTGGATGCAGCCTTGCAGCAGGCGAGAAAACTGATCCAAGAAGGAGCTCAGATCCTCGATATCGGAGGAGAATCAACAAGACCAGGTAGTCATTATGTAGAGATCCAAGAAGAGATTGACCGCGTGGTTCCAGTAATTAAAGCCATTCGGAAAGAAAGTGATGTCTTGATCTCAGTGGATACCTGGAAGTCCCAGGTGGCGGCGGCGGCGCTCGAAGCTGGGGCTGATATTGTCAACGATATTACGGGTTTTCTTGGAGATCCTAAGATGGCTGCTGTCGTCGCGGAGCATGAAGCGAGCGCAGTTCTCATGTTTAATCCAGTGATGGCAAGACCGCATCATCCAAGTTCCACTATCTTTCCAAGTTTTGGTTTCGAACCAGTCTTTTCAGAGCAAGAGCTTCAACAGATGGCTCAAGAACCGATTCAAGACTTGATGTGGACCTTCTTTGACCGCTCGCTTGCGGTAGCGAAAGCAGCTGGTGTCCAGACGGATCGTATTATGTTGGATCCTGGGATCGGTTTTGGTTTGACCAAGCGAGAGAACTTACTCTTATTACAAGAACTTGGGACGATTCACCAAAAGGGGTATCCGATCTTTCTAGGGGTCTCCCGCAAACGCTTTGTGGTCAACATTATTGAGGAAGCTGGATTTGAGACAGATCCTGCAACGGAGACTGGTTTTTGGAATCGGGACCTGGCTTCGAGCCATTTGACCAGTATTGCAGCCAGTCAAGGAGTCGAAGTGGTGCGGGTGCATGATATTCCCCTTCACAAGATGGCAGCCAGTCTGGGGCAAGCCATTTTCCAAGCCCAAGAGGCAGCAGATACCAATTTAAAACAATACAAGTAAATGAAGACAAAAGAACATCAGTTGGATCTTCGTTGGCTAGAAGCCTATCGTTCCCAAGATCCACATTTCGGCTTGGAGCGCATGGAAGCTCTCTTGGCTTTGAGAGGAAATCCTCACCTAGACTGTCGGGTTATTCATGTTGCGGGGACCAATGGCAAAGGCTCTACCATTGCTACCTTGTCCCAACTCTTGAGGCAGGCAGATTTACGCGTTGGAGTCTTTACCTCTCCTTATCTGATCCATTACAATGACCAAATCACCATTAATGGCGAAGCCATTTCAGATCAAGACCTGCAAACCTATCTGGATAGCTACCAACGGCTCTTGGAAGCTGAAGAATCAAGAGACATCTTTCAAGGTTTGACGGAATTTGAAGTGATGACGGCGATCGCCTATGATTATTTTGCTCATGAGGAGCTGGATTATGTGATTATGGAAGTCGGTATGGGGGGACGACTAGACAGTACTAACGTCTGCCAGCCCGTTCTGACTGCGATCACATCGATCGGCTTGGATCATGTTGCTCTTCTTGGGCCAGATCTGGCTTCCATTGCCCGTGAAAAGGCAGGTATCATTAAGCCAGGAATTCCTCTGGTTCTAGGGAAATTAGAAGCAGAAGCTAGCCAAGTCATTGAAGGTATTGCGATTCAAGAGCAGGCACCGATAACAGCCTATGACAGAGATTACCAAGTTGAGCTAGAAGCCTCTTGTCTATCGGGCCAATCCTTTTCTTATCACAGTTCCAAAAGAGAAACAGCTTCTTATCAAGTAGCACTCTTAGGTCATCACCAGGCCAGAAATGCAGCTCTTGCTATCAGTATCTGTGATGTACTTTTTGAAAGAGAAGGGCGTGAACTCTTGTCAAAAGAGTTGGTAGATAAGGCTTTGCGTCAGGTTGTCTGGCCTGGTCGGATGGAAGTGGTCTCGCAAAATCCCATGATCTTGCTAGATGGGGCCCATAACCCCCATGCCGTTGCGCCTTTGATCGCAAGTCTTCGAGAACTGTTCCCAAGTCAAAAAAAGACCATTCTTTTTACTTGCATCCGGACCAAAGCCTTAGAAGAGATGCTCATTCAGTGGCAGGAACTGGAAAATAGTCGCTTGATCCTCACGACCTTTGAAGATCCAAGAGCCTATTCTCAAGAAGAGATAAGAGCTGCTGCGAAAAACCATCAGCTTGAGGAAGTCAATTGGCAAGAGTTTCTACAAAACTGGCAAGCAAAAGGCGATGAGCTCCTCATTGTAACGGGGTCGCTCTACTTCCTTAGCCAGGTACGACCTTATTTATTAAAAACAGAAAAATCCAACTAGGAGATGATATGGATACAAAGAAAATTGAAGAAGCAGTGAAAATGATCATCGAGGCAGTCGGTGAAGATGAGAACCGTGAGGGACTTCAGGAAACGCCGACCCGCATTGCCAAGATGTACCAAGAAATCTTTGCAGGACTAGGGCAGACAGCAGAAGAGCACCTGTCTAAATCATTTGAAATCATTGATAACAATATGGTGGTCGAGAAGGATATCTTCTTCCATTCCATGTGTGAGCATCACTTTTTGCCATTTTATGGAAAAGTGCACATTGCCTACATTCCAAATGGCCGTGTTGCTGGGCTTTCAAAACTGGCTCGTACGGTCGAAGTTTACGCTAAAAAACCACAGATTCAGGAACGTTTGACGGTAGAAATCGCAGATGCCTTGATGGAATATCTTGGAGCACAAGGAGCACTTGTCTGGGTAGAAGCAGAGCATATGTGTATGAACATGCGTGGTGTCCGTAAACCTGGAACCGCTACAGTGACAACTGCTGCGCGTGGACTGCTTGCGACAGATAAAGACTTAAAAAATGAAGCCTATAAACTCATGGGCCACTAATGGCTGGCTATAAGAGGTGAACAGAGTGGATCAATTACGGATCAAGGACTTAGAGGTATACGCCTATCACGGTGTTTTTCCAGCAGAAAAAGAATTAGGGCAACGCTTTGTCCTAGACCTATGGGTAGATTATGAGATGACTCGTGCTGCCCGCACAGGTGATTTGGAAGCTTCGATCCATTACGGGATCTTGGCGGAACAGTTGACCGAGTGGATGCAGGCAGAAAAGATCGATCTGATTGAAACGGTGGCCTTTCAATTGGTTCAAAAGATTTTCGAAAGCTATGCCTTCGTAGAAAAAGTTCGTCTGGAGTTGAAAAAACCTTGGGCTCCTGTTCCCTTGCCACTCGAGACTTGTTCGGTGACAATCGAACGGGAGAAAAAACGAGCCTTTATTGGGCTTGGCACCAATATGGGAGATAAACAACTGCAACTAGAGACGGCGCTAGAAAAACTCAAGGATCGAGGCATTCGCCTTCTCCAGACATCCACAAGGATTGAAACAGAACCTTGGGGAGGAGTGGAGCAGGACACCTTTTTGAATCAGGTGGCAGAGGTTGAAACATGGATGACCCCAGAGGATTTATTAGAGACCTTACTTGCCATTGAGCAGGAAATGGGGCGTGTCCGTGAGATCAAGTGGGGGCCACGTGTGATTGATTTAGATCTGCTCTATATGGATGACACCATTTGTTACAGTCCGAGCTTGATCTTGCCACATCCTTATGTGGCAGAACGTGCCTTTGTCCTAGAGTCTTTGAATGAAATTGCTCCTCATTTTGTGGACCCTGTTCAAAGAAAGCCTATTCGCCAATTATGGGAGGCTGTCAAATAGTCTCTCTTCTTTGCTTCATAAAAAAACAATCCCTACTCAAGGGATTGTTGAGAGCGTAGAGAAACGAATCTTTTATAAAATCCAATCAATTCTTTAAAAATTATACTCGTTATAGTTATTCAGTCATCTAATGAAACTTTCCGCCGTGAGAAAAGTGCCTGAAACGACTCAGTTTCAGGCACTCGGAATTATTGAGACTTTAGGCTCAATAATTAGTCATGGAACTTCGTAGAAGTTCGCTGACGTCCGTACTCACCTAAGGAAAGTTTTTTAAGAAGACTTTGTCTTCAATCTGAACAATTCCTAGAGCAGGGATTGTTTTTGTTTGTCTGAGTTTATTTACGATATAAGCGATCGTATTGGTAGACAGGATCCATGGTGACGTTGATACCGAGCTTGCGAAGGACGTTCTTGTCTTCGTCTGTCAGCATCACGGTTGAATGGGCTTCGCTGCCTTTCAACTTGCCTAATTCTTGCATAGCAAGCTTAGCATCTTCGTTGCTCATGGCTGTAATGGCAAGGGCAATGAGGATCTCGTTCGAGTGAAGACGAGGGTTACGGCTACCCAAATGATTGATCTTCAAGCCTTGGATAGGTTGGACGTATTCTGGCTCGATTAATTTGGTTTCTTTATCAATATGCGCCAATTTCTTGATCGCATTGATCAAGAGGGCTGCCGTTGGACCAAAGAGATCAGAGGTTTTTCCGGTTACCATCTCGCCGTTTGGCAATTCAAGGGCCAAGGCTGGCTCACCTGTTTCTTCTTCTTTTTGGCGGGCAAGCACGGTCACTTTCCGGTCATTTGGAGTAATGCCCAAATCATTCATCAAGAGCTCAATCTTCTTGACAGCTCCTTCACCGACACGTTCAGCTTTGACATCTAAGATGGTTTGGTAATAGCGACGGATGATTTCTTGTTGGGAAGCTTCAATCGCAGCGTCATTATCCACAATGGCAAAGCCAACCATGTTGACGCCCATGTCTGTTGGAGAAGCGTAAGGAGAGGTTCCTAAGATGCGTTCCAACATGCGCTTCAAAACAGGGAAGATTTCGATATCGCGGTTGTAGTTGACCGTCGTTTCCCCGTAGGTTTGGAGGTGGAAGGGATCGATCATATTGACATCGTCTAGATCTGCAGTCGCTGCTTCATAAGCCAAGTTGACTGGGTGGTGCAAAGGAAGATTCCATACTGGGAAGGTTTCAAACTTAGCATAACCTGATTTGATCCCATTTAATTGGTCATGGTACATATTGGACATACACGTTGCCAGCTTACCAGAACCAGGTCCAGGAGCTGTCACAACGACCAAATTGCGACTAGTTTTGATGTAGTCATTTTTCCCCATTCCTTCAGGAGAGATGATGTGGTCCATATCAGTCGGATAGCCCTTGATCGGATAGTGGAGATAAGAGGCGATCCCGCTCTTGTCCAGTTGTTTGCGAAAGGCATCTGCTGCAGCTTGTCCAGCATATTGGGTGATGACGACAGAGCCTACAAAAATCCCCAATTCATTGAATTTGTCGATCAAACGCAGTACTTCTTGGTCATAAGAAATCCCTAGATCCCCACGGGCTTTTGAGTGCTCAATGTTGTTGGCGTTGATGGCAATGACAATTTCCACCTGGTCGCGCAATTCTTGGAGCAACTTGATCTTATTGTCTGGTTCGTATCCAGGGAGGACACGAGCAGCGTGAAAGTCTTCTAACATCTTACCACCAAATTCAAGGTAGAGCTTGCCATCGAATTGGTTGATCCGCTCAATAATGTGGTCACGTTGCAAGTTCAAATACTTTTCAGAACTAAAAGCTTGTTTTTTCATGTAAAACTCCTGTATATAAGGGAAGGGTCTGCCACACAAATCCAAGGATGAGTGTTCCGTTCCCTACCATTTCATTCTTTCATATTATATCAGAAAACAGATGGAAGATAAAATATTCTAAGATACTTTCCTAAGGGGAGTGTGGATGCCAAAGGGCTTAATGGTGACTCACGCTAGAAAGTTTCAAAGAGAACCTTGTTTTCCCTCTAAAAAAGCCCCTTACGGGGCTTCGTGATCGATGTTGTTTAATAGTGTTTGATCAAATCAACTGTAGAGCGATCCAATTTCTTAACCAATGCTTGCAAGAAGGCTTGCGCTTGCAAGAAATCATCCATGGCATAGAGGGTTTGGTGAGAGTGGATGTAACGTGCACAGACACCAATAGTGGTTGATGGGACCCCGCCGTTCTTCAAGTGTGCTGCACCTGCATCGGTACCACCTTTGGCACAATAGTATTGGAATTTGATGCCCGCTTCTTCAGCAGTAGTGAGCAAGAAATCCTTCATATTTGGCAGCATGATGTGACCTGGATCATAGAAGCGAAGCAGTGTTCCTTCCCCAATCGCACCTTGGTCTCCAAAGACATCAGCTGCTGGCGAACAGTCTACAGCAAGAAAGATTTCAGGATCAAATTTAGTAGTTGAGGTGTGGGCTCCACGAAGTCCTACTTCTTCTTGAACGTTAGCCCCCACATAGAGTTCGTTGTTTAAGGCTTGTCCAGAAAGACTCTTGGCTAATTCGCTGACCATCAAGACGCCGTAGCGGTTATCCCATGCTTTAGAAATGACGTTTTTACCATTAGCAGTGAGAATTGCAGAGCTATCTGGGACCAAGGTATCTCCAGGACGGATGCCATAGCTCTCAGCTTCAGCTTTAGAACTAAAGCCTGCATCAAAGACGATGTCGCTAATGACAGGTACGGTTGGTCCACCTGTTCCACGTGTCAAATGAGGAGGAACAGATCCTGAAATAGCAGGGTATTCACGTCCGTCACGTGTAAAGAGTTTGAAGCGTTGGCTGCTGACAACCATCGGATTCCAACCTCCGATTGGGACAACACGGAAAGTTCCGTCAGCTTTGATTTCGCTGATCATAAAACCAACTTCATCCATGTGAGCAGCTACTAAGATACGAGGAGCATCGGCAGCTGTTGAATGTTTGACTCCAAAGATCCCACCGAGACCATCTGTCACGATTTCGTCCACATGAGGGGTCAATTGTTGGCGCAAATAATCCCGTACAGGAGCTTCATGACCTGAGATAGCAGGGATTTCAGTTACTTCTTTGATTTTAGAAAATAAATCAGTCATAGGTTACCTTCTTTCTGATGCTATTTTATCACTTTTTCTACAAGGATGGTAGCGTTATTATGGAAATCAGTCTCTAAAAGCAGAGGGAGAGATCTAGCCTAGACCGTTGTCCCTCTGCTTATTTTGTGTTACAATAGGCACTATGAAAGCTAAAAAAATTATTTTGTCTAGTCTGGCTGTAGCAAGTGCAGGAGCTCTTGCGGCCGGTGTCTATAAAATTGCCAAAGATCAAAAGCGTCTCCGTACCCAAGAAGAGTTGGTAGCAGAAGTACGGGAGCAAATGGAAGCCATGGGGACGATTGCGACCCTGTATGTGGAACTCTACGAGTCTAGTGAAGAACGCTTAGTAGGAGGCGTCATTTTTGAAGATGAGCGCCATTACCGCTTTGTCTATGAGGACGGTCTCTTGCATTATGAAGAGGAAAAGCTATGATCATACCGAGTTCTCTAGAAGAAATTGCTTCATATGTAGAGCAAGAGGGCAAGAAAGTCTTTGTCTTTTCAGCAGATTGGTGTGGGGATTGTCGTTACCTCAAGCCTTTTTTGCCGGAGATTGAAGCTGAAAATCCCGAATTTACCTTTATCTTGATTGACCGCGATGCCTATATGGATCTGGCGAAAGTCTGGGATGTTTATGGGATCCCAAGTTTGGTGGTTCTGGAAAAGGATAAGGAAATCGGTCGGTTTGTCAATCGGGATCGAAAAACCAAGGCGCAGATTACAGCATTCTTAGCAGGATTAAAATAGGAGAAAAACATGATTGTAACATACAACAAAGAACAAGTCGGCGATGTCTTGATGCTGACCTTGAAAAATAGCGGGGAAGCAAAGCTCGCGGTGGAGAGAAAAGGAAAAGTGGCTCGCGTTTACCGTGAGGACAAGCAAGAAACCGTTGCCTGGAATATTTTTGATGCCTCATCTTTCTTCGCCATCGAAGGCAAGGGCCAAGTCTTTTTGACAGATGAGCAAGTGGCTCGTTTGAACCAAGAATTGGAAAGAGAAGGCTTCGAAGAACGATTGGTCAACGATCGGGAACCAAAATTTGTGGTCGGAGAAATCCTTGAAATGGTGGCCCATCCAGATAGTGACCACTTGAATATCTGCCAAGTAGCAGTTGGACCAGATAAGACGGTTCAGATCGTAGCAGGGGCTCCAAATGCGCGAGTGGGTCTAAAGACCATTGTCGCTCTTCCAGGTGCCATGATGCCGGATGGTAGCTTGATTTTCCCAGGGGCCCTTCGTGGAGAAAAAAGTTATGGCATGATGTGCAGTCCGCGCGAATTGCACTTGCCAAATGCTCCTCAAAAACGAGGCATTATTGAATTGGATGACGCAGAAGTAGCAGGGACACCTTTTGATCCTGCTCGTCACTGGCACGAATAAAGAGAAGAATCTAGGATGTTTTGAATCCTAGATTTTTTGATTTTACTTTGTCACCTCCATTTTTTAAAATTTTTTCGAATAAATAGATAGGAGGTAAATGATGTATAATAAAGTTATTTTAATCGGTCGCTTAGTAGCGGCTCCAGAATTGCATAAAACCAGCACAGACAAATCCGTTGCCCGAGTGACCGTTGCGGTCAATCGTCGCTACAAGGACCAAAACGGGGAGCGAGAGACTGATTTTGTCAATGTGGTTGTCTGGGGGAAATTGGCTGAAACCATGGCTAGTTATGCTAGCAAAGGGAGCCTGATCTCTTTGGATGGAGAGATTCGGACGCGCCGCTACGAGAAAAATGGGGTCATGCAGTATGTGACAGAGGTCCTCTGCCAAAGTTTTCAGTTGCTAGAGAGCCGCGCTCGGCGAGCGATGCGTGAAAATGGTGGAACGGGAGATTTAGCCGATATCATCTTAGAAGAGGAAGATCTTCCTTTTTAGAAATAAAAAAAGAAAGCTGGTTCGTTTATAGACCAGCTTTTTGATACTTGGTAGGGGTTTCATTCGGGGACTACTCTTTTAAAAATAAATCAAAAAGATGCATCTGTACAATAAAAGCCAGCATTTATCTTGAAAAAGTAGTAAAATAAAGTAATATATATTCAAAATTTTCAGAAAAGGAACGGAGTTTGAAGGGGAAAGAAGAAAGAAAAGAACGGTTGAAATGGCTGATAAAACGGGTTCTACTGGTGATTCCAGTGGCCTGCATCCTCTTGTGGATCTATGCCGTTTGTCAAACCAGTAGCATCAAGGATCAGACCAAGATCGGTGTCACCTATATGACCATGAACAATGAGTTCTATAAAAGTATTCATTCGGAAATTAGTCGAATTGCCGATGAGAAAGGAGCTCTTGTATCTGTCCGAGATCCAGAATTGGATGAAAAAAGGCAGAGCCAGCAGATCGATGATTTTTGCGCTCAAAAAGTAAATGTGATTGTGATTAATCCGGTCAAAGGGGATAGTCAGCCTATTTTAAGGGCTCTTAAAAAAGCTAGAAAACAAGGAATTAAGATCATTGCAGTTGATACCCAGCTCAAGCATTTTAAGCCGGATGCCAGCATTGTCTCTGATAACTACCAAGCAGGAGTCTTGATTGCGAAAGAGCTGATGAAACGCTCTTCAAATGCTCGGATTCTTCTCTTGGAGCATAAGGGGACTGTTTCAGCAGATACGCGGATTCAGGGATTTAAGGATACCATCAAAGGACATGGGTCATATGAGATTATCTCGGAACTAGAAACCAAGGGTCAGACGGAGATCGCTATGCCCGCTGTCCGTAAGTTCTTGCAGTCAGGGGGGAATGTCGATACTCTAGTTGCCCTAAATGACCGCTCGGCTATAGGAGCTTTAGCAGCGATCAAGGAGCAAGGAATCACTCATCCCATTGCGATTTATGGGATTGATGGCTCACCAGATATGAAAGCCTTGCTACACTCGACAGATGATGTCGTGGGAACAGTTGCCCAGTCTCCGTTGAAGATGGGAGACCGCGTGATGGAGGTCATCCAAGATATGGCTGATGGGAAGAGCTACCAAAAAGAAATAACCATTCCGGTTCAAATGATGACAAAGGAAAACATCGATCAATTTGATGTGAATGGGTGGCAGTAATGAGAAAATTTAGAGGTGTGAGATACAGTTTAGCCATTCTGATGGTCGTGAATTTTATCGCTGTGATGCTCAACAGTATCATCTATCTTCAAGCAACCAATTATATCATTGCTCAACGACAAGCTTCCCTATTAGTAGAACGCTTAGAGCGCATTCCTTTTGCGCCCTCTACAACTTTTTGGTTGTCTGCACTCTTATTTGCTGGGATTGCCTTGATTTCCATGAGTCGTTATCGGTCTCAAACGAGTCGATGGTCCATTTTTGATAAGTGGAACATTCTGGAGATCCTCCTGATGTTGCTCTTGATGTGGGTCCAAAATGTAGCTTATAACGGGCTCATTCTCTTGGTTTTTGCGGATATCTTTTATGGTTCCAAAGAGTTGAATACCAAGCGAGACCGCAGGTATTGGTTTGCGTTTATCCTAGTGAGTTTCTTGATGCTTCTTGTGACCAATTCAGACGTCTTTTCGCTTTTCTTTCCGATACCTTCTCTGGATGTCTATATTCATTTTTATCCTGCCTTCATTCGGATTCTGGCCTTTTTCTTGAAGAATTCCCTCTATGCCTTGAATATGGTGCTCTTCATTATTTCGCTTTTGTTCTATATTATGAATGTTCTTGCGGAAAACCACGAAGTAGAAGAAGAGTTGGCTATGGTTTCGAAGGTCAATACGGAGTTGAACAACTATATGGCCTTGTCTGAGAAGATTGCAGAGGATCGAGAGCGCAAGCGGATTGCTCGGGAGATTCACGATACCTTGGGACACGCGCTAACAGGGATCTCGGCCGGCTTAGATGCTGTTGGGGTCTTGATTGATATCGATCCCAATCGGGCAAAAGAGCAGGTAAAAAGCGTATCAGAAGTGGTTCGTGAAGGGATCCAGGATGTGAGGGGCTCTCTCAACCGCCTCCGTCCAGGTGCCCTTGAGGGACGAACCCTCAAAGATGCTTTGGAAAAGATGATCCGCGAGTACCAGACGCTTTCCAACTTGCAGGTTGATTTACACTATGAATGGGTCGATGTCGATATGGACGTCATGATTGAAGATACGATCTTTCGTGTGATCCAAGAGTCTATGACCAATGCGGTTCGCCACGGTCATGCCAGTCAGATGAGCCTTCATTTTTTTGAGGATAAAGAAAATTACCTGATTGAGTTGCAGGACAATGGGGTTGGATTTGAAACCTTGACCTATGGCTATGGGCTCAAGCAGATGATGGAGCGTATTTCCATCCTAGGAGGACAGCTTCAATTTGAAAGTCGCGATGGATTTTTCACGCGCGTCAGTTTACCGAAATATAAAGAAGGGAGATAGAGATGGTGATAAAAGTAATGGTAGCAGATGACCAGGCCTTGATTCGAGAATCTCTGAAAATTATTTTGTCAGCCCACCCCGATATTGAAGTGGTGGCCACAGTGGAAGATGGGAATCACGTCTTGTCGAGCATTCCACAGACACATCCTGACCTGATCTTAATGGATATTCGGATGCCAGGCATGGATGGGGTCTTGGCGACAAAAGAAGTCAAAGAGCACTATCCGGATATCAAAATTATTATTTTAACGACCTTTGATGATGATGAATTTATCTATAGTGCACTCAAGTATGGTGCTTCAGGTTATCTTTTAAAGGGAGCCTCGACAGAGGAACTCTATGAAGCGATTAAGGTGGTGTATCAAGGCGGAGCCATGATCAACCCGAATATCGCTAGTAAAGTCTTTCAAATTTTCTCACAAATGGCCAAGACCAACTTCTCTATTGCTGTGGATGAGGACAATGTCAAGGATTTGAGCACGACGGAATGGCGCATTATCCAAGAAGTCGGCTATGGGGAGTCTAATAAAGAAATTGCGGCTAAACTTTTCTTATCAGAAGGAACCGTGCGCAATTACTTATCAACAATTTTGGCGAAATTAAACCTACGAGATCGAACGCAATTAGCGATCTGGTCAGTCCAAACAGGAGTGACGAGACGTGATTTTTCTAAAGGAAATACAGAATGAAATTGAAGCGAAAGCATCTTTGTTGGGGGATCGGCCTCCTTGTTGTGCTCTGTGCGAGCGCGGGTTTCTATTGGTGGAAACAGCAACCGACCGTCCTCCATATCGGCGTTTATGCAGGTTCTAGCTGGGATGTGCCGACCAGTCAACGTTCCCATGCCTTGGATCGTGCGATTCAAAAATTTGAAAAATCCCATCCCCACGTTCGTGTAGAGTATGAAAATGGGATTCCTCAGTCGGATTATTCTGACTGGCTCTCCGAAAAGATTGTCTCAGGAAAGACGCCAGATGTGTTTATGGTCTCTGAGCAAGATCTTTCCTTATTAGCAGCGCGGGGCGTATTAGAAAAGTTAAACGGCTATATGGATCGAAAAGATCAAGCTGCCTTTTATCCCGTTGCCTTTGAATCGGGTGTCTATCAGGGGCAAACCTATGCCTTACCTTATGAAAGCAATCCGATTTTGATGTGTGTCAATAAAGATCTCTTGGATAAAGAAGGTATCGCGGTTCCCAAAGAAGGCTGGACCCTTGAAGAGTTCTATACGATTTGCAAGAAACTAACCAAAGATACCAATGGGGATGGGCAATTGGACCAATTTGGGAGTACAGAATACACCTGGAAAGAAGCCTTGGCGGCAAATGGAGGTCATCTCTTCCAAGGTGGCATGCTCAAGCTGACAGCTCCAGAGGTGAAAGAGTCTCTGACTTTTCTGCAAAAATTGGAAGATCTAAATAAAAATTACAAGGTGAGCTCTAAAGATTTTGACCAGGGAAAAGTCGCCTTCTATCCCATGACCTTGGCCCAATACCGGACCTATAAACCTTATCCCTACCACGTTTCTAAATATTCAAACTTTACCTGGACCTGTATCCCAATGCCTGCTAAGTCAAAAACGACCAAGGCGACCTTAGTCACAACGACTTCTTTTGCTATGTCCGCTCGGACTTCTCATTCTAAGTTGTCTTGGGAATTGATGCAACTCTTAACAGAGGATCCAGAAATTCAACAAACTCTCTTTGCCCAATCCCAGGGGATCTCTGTCATGCCACAGGTAGTCAAGAGTCGCTCTAGTAAAGACCTTTTGCAGGTAGATGATTTTGGGACGGATTCCTTGACCAATCAGACCTTGAACCGCATTATGGAACAAGCTGTTGAAAGTAGTCCGAAAAATGTCTCAAAAGAGGTGTTAGAAAAGTTAGATTACTTGATTGGCAATGCCTTGCGCGATCAAGATGTTGAGAACCGCTTGCCTCAAATTCAGAGGGAGATTGAAAGTAGTCTACAGGTAGGAGTTTAGAGTAAAATAAGATGGCATTTTGTCAAGTGACAGATGTCATTTTTTTATTGCTAAATGTCATATTAGGAATGTGACATTTGACAATGTAAAAACGCTTTCAAATAATCTACAATAGAGTCAAATAAAGGAGGCGTAGAAAAATGAAATACCTCGTTTTGGTCAGTCATGGCGGACTGGCAGAAGGTCTAAAAACATCACTAGCCATGTTTGCTGGTGACAAGTTGGATCAGGTCATCGCAGTTGGACTCAAAGAAGGAAAATCGGTCGATGACTTCGCAGTTGATTTCAGAGAGAGCATTTCAGGATTGACAGCTGATGATTCTGTTTTGGTCTTGGCAGATATCGTAGGTGGTAGTCCATTAACCACTGCAGCCACGGTTCTAGAAGAAGCTGGAAAGCTCGATGGAGCCTTGATCCTTGGTGGGATGAACCTCACCATGGCCTTGACGGCAGTTGTGATGAAGGATGTGTTGGATGGAGACGATTTGTCAGCTACCATCTTATCAGAAGCACGATCTGCACTACAGCCTTTTGAAGTTTCAGCTACTAGTGCTGAAGAAGATGATGACGATATTTAATAGGGAGGTACCTTATGGTAGTAACATTTGTACGGATTGATGACCGCATGATTCACGGTCAGACAGTCACACGCTGGGCAAAAGAAAAACCATGTGATGGTTTGATTGCCGTAAACGATGCAGCAGCATCAAACAAGGTTTTGATCCAAGCTTACAAAGGCGCATCAGACAAGAAAACCTTTGTATGGACAAAGGAAGCCTTTAAGGAAAAATCAGCAAAAGTAACAGAATCAGATAGTCGTTACTTCTTGATCACCAAAAATCCAATCGATATGAAGGAAATTTTGGTCGACCAAGGATTTGTCCCAGGTGATGTCAAAGAAATCATCGTAGGCCCTGCAAATGATCGTCCTGGAGCTGTGAAATTGGGGAATAACCAATCCATCACTCAGGAAGAAGCAGAAGCCTTCCAAGCCATTCAAGCAGCAGGCTACAAGGTGAAATTCCAATTGTTGCCAGATGTTTCCATCGGGTATTGGGATGATTTCAAATCAAAATTTGGTTTTTAAAACTAACAGTCTTATCTGTTAGGTAAATATATTTACAAACAAAAGGAGCGTTTGTTATGACAATTTCATGGATTCAAGCAATCTTGCTTGGTATTTTCGCCAGCTTGTCTTCAATGCCTGGTATGGGGGGTTCCAGTATCGGGAACTATACACTCGGTCGTCCTTTGATCGGTGGGTTGATTTCAGGTTTAATTCTTGGAGATGTGACAACCGGTATTATGGTCGGAGTTGCCCTTCAAGTCGTTTATATCGCCTTGGTAACACCTGGTGGTACCGTATCTGCCGATGTGCGTGCCATCTCTTACATTGGTGTTCCTCTTGCTATCTTGTTTGTGCATGCCAATAACATCACAGATGAAGCAGGAATCGCCGCAGCTGCAGCTCCAATCGGTGCAGCCGTTGGGACAATCGGTACAGTTCTTTTCTACGGTACCGCTACTATGAACTTGGTATGGCAACACATTGGTTGGAAAGCCGTTGAAGAAGGAAACTTCAAAAAACTCTACGCAGTTGACTGGGTTTACCCTTGGATCTCTCACTTCCTCTTCTCTTTCCTTCCAACAATGATTATCACCAAATACGGTGAAAACATGGTTGATTTGATGAAACAATACCTTCCTATGGATGGTTACTGGATGAAAGCCCTCTTTACAGTCGGTGCTCTTCTCCCATGTGTCGGTATTGCCATCTTGTTGAAACAAATTGTTACAGAAGCAACTGACTTCATTCCATTCTTTGTTGGATTTACCTTGGCAAAATCTCTCGGATTGAACTTGGTATCCAGTGCTGTTGTTTCATTAATCTTTGCAGTAATCTACTATGAACTTGAAGTGATCAAATCGATGAAAGCTGCTCCAGCCGGAGTGGTGGACCTAGACGATGATGAGGAGGATATTTAAAATGGCTGATAGAAAGAAAATTTCAAAGAAAACATTAGCAAAAGCATTCCATCATTGGTATTATGGTCATTTGACTTGTTTCTCTCAAGAACATATGCAAACCTTCGGGTACTTGACTTCTATGCTTCCGATCGTAGAAGAAATGTATGACACAAAAGAAGAACAAAAGGATGCTATGCAAACCTATACGGCCTTCTTCAACACTGAACCACAACTTGGATCTCTTGTTGTAGGGATCACAGCTGGTTTGGAAGAAGCGCGTGCAAACGGAGATGCAGTGGATGGCGAAACCATCAACGGTATGCGTGCCGGTTTGATGGGACCAATCGCTGGTATTGGTGACTCATTGGTTGTTGGTACCTTGATCCCAGTTCTCTTGGGGATTGCCCTTGGCCTTTCTAAAGGTGGTAACGTCGCTGGTGCCCTCTTCTACATCGTCGTATGGAACCTCTTAGTCTACTTTGGTATGCGCTTTGCCTTCTTCAAAGGTTACCAATTAGGGGATAAAGCCGTTGAATTCCTTGTAGGACCAAAAGGACAAGCTCTTCGTAAAGCGATCAGCGTTGTCGGTGGAATGGTTATCGGTGCCGTAGCAGCTACTTGGGTATCTGTTACAACAGCCCTTCAATTCAAGAATTCTGAAGGAAAAGTCTTCTTGAACATCCAAGAAAAGATCGATGGTGTTTATCCAGGTCTCTTGACAGCAGCCTTCATCACTCTTTGCTGGTGGTTGATGTCTAAGAAAAAAATTTCACCAAACAAAGTCATGTTACTTCTCGTTGTAGTTGCTTTGATCGGTGTTGCCCTTGGTATCTTCGACCCACATCTTAAATACTAAGGAAAAGAAAAAACAAATTTGCTAGTAGGAGTTTTTGAGAATGAAGTGAATGGACCTCCTTTACTTGCACTTCATTCTCAATTTTTATCAGGAGGAATCCCATGGTTACAAAACAAGAACTTGTCAATGGATATGAAACAGAAATCAACTACCAACGCCACATGCTTGAAAACCTTGGTCGTTGGTTCAGCTTACTCTTTATCATTGCCAGTATTGGTGTGGTATTGATCTATCTCTTTCACAAAAGTTTCCTCCCACTCTTGATCCTCGGGATTTTACTAGCCTTGGTTGGAATTTTAGGCATGATTGTTTTTGGATATGGCATCTACCGCGGGCGGATCAATCTTCAAAAAGTGATCGATGATTTCAATCAAAAATTGACAATTTTAAATTGAAATTTTAGAAACATCTCATCTATTTTTGAGGTGTTTTTTTCTTGACTATTTCTGACCAAGTGATACAATAGAAACATAGGTTAGCACTTACGTATAGAGAGTGCTAAAAAACTCGTATGGAGGAATGAAGATGTTAAAACCATTAGGAGACCGTGTGGTCTTAAAAGTAGAAGAAAAAGAACAGACTGTTGGAGGTTTTGTCCTCGCAGGTGCGAGCAAGGCTGATACAAAAACAGCTGAAGTAGTGGCCGTTGGTGAAGGTGTGCGTACCCTAAGTGGCGAACTCATCGCCCCAGCTGTAAAAGCAGGAGATCACGTTTTGGTTGAAAGCCATGCAGGAATTGAAGTTAAAGATGGGGAAGAAACTTATACCATCGTTGGAACAGCAAACATTCTTGCAATTGTAGAGTAAGAGAAGAAAGAGGTAAGAGAAATGGCAAAAGATATTAAATTTTCATCTGATGCACGTTCTGCAATGGTCCGTGGTGTCGATGTCTTAGCAGATACAGTGAAAGTTACGTTGGGCCCTAAAGGACGCAATGTGGTTCTTGAAAAATCATTTGGTTCACCCTTGATCACAAATGATGGGGTGACCATCGCAAAAGAAATTGAATTGGAAGACCATTTTGAAAATATGGGTGCTAAATTGGTGTCAGAAGTGGCTTCTAAGACCAATGATATCGCAGGTGACGGTACAACGACCGCAACTGTTTTGACTCAAGCCATCGTCCGTGAAGGGATCAAAAACGTTACTGCAGGTGCTAACCCAATTGGCATCCGCCGTGGGATCGAGACCGCTGTTGCAACAGCAGTAGAAGCTTTGAAAAACAATGCGATCCCAGTATCAAGCAAGGAAGCCATTGCTCAAGTAGCTGCTGTGTCTTCTCGTTCTGAAAAAGTCGGTGAGTACATCTCTGAAGCCATGGAAAAAGTTGGTAAAGATGGGGTCATCACGATTGAAGAGTCTCGTGGAATGGAGACAGAACTGGAAGTCGTTGAAGGCATGCAGTTTGACCGTGGTTACCTCTCACAATACATGGTCACTGACAATGAAAAGATGGTGGCAGACCTTGAAAATCCATACATTTTGATCACTGACAAGAAGATTTCAAATATCCAAGAAATCTTGCCATTGTTGGAAAGCATTCTTCAAAGCAACCGTCCGCTCTTGATCATCGCAGATGATGTCGATGGCGAAGCTCTTCCAACACTTGTCTTGAACAAGATCCGCGGTACCTTTAATGTCGTAGCTGTCAAGGCACCAGGATTTGGAGATCGCCGCAAAGCCATGCTAGAAGACATTGCCATCTTGACAGGTGGTACAGTCATTACAGATGACCTTGGTTTGGAATTGAAAGATGCAACCATTGAAGCACTTGGTCAAGCAGCTAAAGTTTCAGTCGATAAAGACAGTACTGTCATTGTCGAAGGTTCTGGTAACCCAGAAGCGATCGCTAACCGTGTGGCTGTTATCAAGTCACAAATCGAAACCACAACCTCTGAGTTTGACCGTGAAAAATTACAAGAACGTTTGGCTAAATTGTCTGGTGGTGTTGCCGTAATCAAGGTCGGTGCTGCAACAGAAACAGAATTGAAAGAAATGAAACTTCGTATCGAAGATGCCCTTAATGCGACTCGCGCAGCCGTTGAAGAAGGAATCGTTGCCGGAGGTGGTACAGCTCTTGTCAATGTTATCTCTGCAGTCGCAGCCCTTGAATTAGAAGGAGATGAAGCAACCGGACGCAATATCGTTCTTCGTGCTTTGGAAGAACCTGTGCGCCAAATTGCTCACAATGCCGGTTACGAAGGATCTATTGTGATTGATCGCTTGAAAAATGCCGAAGTCGGAACAGGTTTCAATGCTGCAACAGGTGAATGGGTGAATATGATTGATGCAGGAATCATCGACCCAGTTAAAGTGAGCCGTTCAGCCCTTCAAAACGCCGCTTCCGTAGCGAGTCTGATCTTGACGACCGAAGCAGTCGTAGCCAACAAACCAGAACCAGCAGCCCCAGCAGGACCAGGAATGGATCCAAGCATGATGGGTGGGATGATGTAACCTGATACCAATGATTGGTGCTAAAGCACCGAATCATTGGACGGTAGCCGCTATGTTGCGGCCTACCTAATCATCTTACTAGCTCAAAGGGAGGAAAATATCGTTCCTCCCTTTTCACGTCGTAACCCCTTGGTTAATTTATCAGGTGCATTTATTGTTATGGTAAGCACTATGGTGCCTTGCCGAAGTGTCTTACTAAGAAAACAAAGAAGGCATTATCGGCCTTCTTTGTTTTCTGTCGTAACCGTTACATGATTGAGGTCTTGCCTCTCATCATTTGACGCCAGCCGCTATTGTGCGGCCTACCTAATCGTCTTACTAGCGTAAAGGGAGTGGAAGATTCTTTCTAATCTTCGCGACCAATCATAGGGTGAGCTGAATGACGCAGTAGCTGATTGTGCTCTCCCTTCGCTTCTTAAGCTCGGAAGAGCTCTAATCAGCCTTGCGGGGGCGAGACAACGAACGAGTTTTTATAAAAACTCATTCTGTCTCGCTCCCTTTTTATCGTGCTTTGGAATTTTCATGTGTTATGGAATAATATTTTTATTTTAAATTTTGTAACAGAAATGATAAATACTAATTAAAGAGGACTTGCGTAGATGCTTGGGAATCAAGCGTTTGTGGTGTTTTCAGGCGGAGGAATATTTGCCAACAAATTGCAATACAAATTAACTGATTTTGTAATAATTCTAGTGTATACTATTAAGAGTAGATCACAGGTCTACATTGTTGCAAGGGGAGAACTTCCCACATACATGTCTATTGACAATAAAACTTGATCGTAATATCGCTGTTAGTAAAATGAGAGTTTGAATATGGCGTAGATTTTATCGACCTTTTTCATATTAAAAAATATTTTTCAAATTCCCCTTGCGCGAGCTCTTCCGGATTCCTCCGGGAGAGTTTTTTGTTAAGGAAAAAAGATAGAAGGCCTTTGAGTCTCCTTTGAAAGAGTGGCTCAGCAGGCATCATTTATGGTAAAATAGAACATATTCGTCGAGGGGAAGGAGTGAGGACTTTGTTGAAGATTTTTGTGTTAGAAGATGAATGGATCCAACAATCGCGTATCGAAGCGGTCTTGCAGGATCTCATCCGTCAAAAATCCCTGCAGTGCAAAGCGCCAGAAGTGTTTGGGAAGCCAAGCCAGTTGCTGGATGCTGTCACAGAGAGAGGCGCCCATCACCTATTTTTTTTAGATATCGAGATTAAAGGTGAGGAGAAAAAGGGTCTAGAGATCGCAAAAGAGATTCGTAAGAAAGACCCCCATGCGACCATTGTCTTTGTCACCACTCACTCTGAATTCATGCCCATTACCTTTCAGTACAAAGTAGCTGCCTTGGATTTTATCGATAAAACGCTGGGTGAGGAAGAGTTCAGAGAGAGAATCAGCTCAGCCATCGATTATACCTTGGAGCAAGCTGGGACCACGATTGCGCAAGATGCTTTTACATTTGAGAGTGCGATGGCGCGAGTACAAGTTCCCTTTAATAAGATTTTGTATGTTGAAACGTCTCCAACCATTCACAAGGTCATTTTACACACCCAGGAAGAGCGCTTGGAATTTTACGCTAGTATTGCCGATATCGAAAAAGCAGATCCCCGCTTGTATCGGTGCCACCGCTCCTTTGTGGTGAATCCGCAAAATATTACGAAGATTGATAAAGAAGCCAAGAAAGCTTTTTTTGAAAATGGGGACAATTGCTTGATCTCACGGACCAAGTACAGAGGCTTACTGGAAGCTTTGAAAAAATAGAAGGGAGAAAGAATTGCTGTTAGATATTCTAATGTCTTACCTAAAGTTCTTCGTCAGCATGCTGATCTATCGTCATATCAGTAGACAAGAGTTCACCTTGCGCTGGCTCTTTTTGTGCCCCTTCTTCTTTGCAGTCGTCTTTACCCTTGTACCACCGGTAGGCTTTTTTGGCTATTTCTTAGTATTTATTGCCTATAGTTTCTACCGAAATCGTAACATACGACACCTTTTGAATATTTTTTATGGGCTCTATCCGGTTGTCATGGAGAGTCTCATTGGGCGTCTCTTAGCCTTTTATGTCTTTCCAATGTTAGGGATCGTACTTGTTCATGAGGCATCTGTCAGCTGGTATGATGCTCTACTTGAATTGCTGGTCTTTCCTGTTTATATAGGAATCACTAAATTGTTAAAACTAGATTTTACAGATTTAAAAGTAGGGTTTCAACGGCAGTATTTTAATCGTTTCCTACTCCCAATGGATCTTTCCATGTTTGTGTATTTGCTCAGTGTTGTAGGTCTGGTGGTTTTTGAGGATGCTATTCCTCATGCAGATGCTTTACGGGAACAGTTAAATAGTATTTATCTGATTTTGTTTTTTGTGATGCTCTTGTATTTCAATGCAGTGTCCAAAGAACGATTGAAACAAGAGATTCTAGAGCAAAAAGATAGGCAACTGCAGGAGTTAGCCACCTATAGCCAACACGTCGAAATGCTCTATGGGGAGATTCGTGCCTTTCGTCATGATTACCTGAATATTTTAACCAGTCTCAAATTAAGTATTGAGCACGAAGACCTCAATGCGATCAGGGAAGTCTATGAGAATGTTCTTCGAGAGAGTGGCCAGCAATTTTACAATAGTAAGTTTGATATTGCCAAACTCAGTCACATAGAAAATCCAGCTGTAAAAAGTGTTCTGTCCGCAAAATTATTGGAAGCTCAAAATAAAGGGATTGGGATCTCTGTCGAGATCGATGAACCTGTTCGTGATTTATTCATCGAGGTTTTAGATTTCATCACCTTCTTATCCATCCTTTGTGACAATGCTATTGAAGCGAGTCTTGAATCAGAGGACCCCCAGCTGACCCTTGCCATGCTTCAGGAAACAAACTCCCTCATCTTAATCGTTGAAAATAGTACAAAAGCTGAAAAAATAGATCTGGCGAGAATTTTTGAAAAAGACTACTCGAGTAAAGGAGAGGGCCGCGGTCTTGGCTTGTACAAGATCCAACAATTACTGGAAAAGTATCCCAAAACGACAGTGTCTACCAAGAGTTCAAACTACCGATTTACTCAGAGCCTGACCTTTTGGAAGGAATAATGGAAGAGAGAGTGGGACAGAAATCGGTAATTCGTTAGAATTCGATTTCGTCGTCCCACCTCCTCACAGTTGAGTAGGGCTGTAAAAGCTGATGAAATCAGCGTA
>JAWGIA010000011.1:0-73534 GCA_032560535.1 Streptococcus parasanguinis
TGATTTCATCAGCTTTTACAGCCCTACTCAACTGTGCGGAGGTGGGACGACGAAATCGAATTCTAACGAATTACCGATTTCTGTCCCACTCTCTTTTTGATCCTCAAAAAGTCATCATAAAACCAGTTGAAACAGTGGTCTCAACTGGTTGTTTTTTTAATTTTCGTCATCTGGTGTGAGAATCATTGGGATAATGATAGGTTCACGTTCCGTGCTCTCGTATAAGAATGGGCGGAGGGCATTAACAATCGCACCATTGACGGTTTGGATATTGGCATCTTTGTTCTTCAAGGCGATGCGAATTGCATTGAAGAGGATGCGTTGGCTTTCACGGATCAGATCTCCTGATTCACGCATGTAGATAAAACCACGGCTCAAGATGTCTGGTCCAGCCAGGATCATCTTCGATTTGAAGTCAACAGTCGCAACGGCAAGCACGACACCGTCTTCGGAAAGGTCTCTCCGGTCACGAAGGACAGCAGCCCCGATTTCACCGATACGATTTCCATCGACATAGATATCTTGAGCATTGAAGCTTCCTGCGATCCGAGCAGAGTTGGCTGTTAGAGCGAGGACATCACCATTACTCATGATGTAGATATTGTCTTTTTCCACTCCGCAATCACGCGCAAGTCCTGCGTGGATCTTCTGCATCCGGTATTCACCATGGACAGGCATGAAGTATTTTGGTTTGATCAAGCGGAGCATAAGTTTTTGTTCTTGTTGCCCCCCGTGTCCAGAAGTATGGATATTGTTGATCTTCCCGTGAATGACCTCTACACCCGCTTCAGAAATCGTATTGATTAATTTATTCACACTGGTTGTATTTCCAGGAATTGGACTAGAAGAGAAGATCACAGTATCTCCTGGTTGGAGTTGCACTTGGCGGTGCGTTCCGTTGGCAATCCGAGAGAGGGCTGCCATTGGCTCTCCTTGGCTTCCTGTACACATGATCAGGATCTCATTGGCCGCATAGTCTTTGATCTCATTTGGCTCGATAATGGTTCCAGCGGGGACCTTGATGTAGCCAAGCTCGATTCCATTGACGATGGCTTTTTCCATCGAGCGTCCAAAGACGACGATCTTGCGACCGGTCTTGACAGCAGCCTCAGCAGCTTGTTGGAGACGGAAGATATTCGAAGCAAAGGAAGCAAAGATGATGCGTCCGTGGATCCCTTCGATGATCTTCATGATGGATTGGCCAACCACTTTTTCAGAGTTGGTAAAGGTTGGGATTTCCGCGTTGGTTGAGTCTGAAAGCAGGCAGAGAACGCCTTCTTCTCCAAGAGCTGCCATACGATGGAGGTCAGCTGGTTCCCCAACAGGTGTGAAGTCGAATTTGAAGTCTCCGGTACAAACAATCTTTCCTTGAGGGGTGTGAATCACAATCCCTAAAGGTTCTGGAATCGAGTGAGTCGTACGGAAGAAGGTTGCTTTAAGATTTTTAAATTGAAGCTCAGTGTTTTGATTGATTTCGTAGAGTTTAGCATCACGAAGAAGACCATGCTCTTCTAATTTTCCACGGATTAAGGCAAGCGCCAAAGGCCCAGCATAGATAGGGACATTGGCTTGCTTCAAAAGGAAAGGAATCCCACCGATGTGGTCTTCGTGCCCGTGGGTAATGAGGACCGCTTTGACGCGATCGATATTGTCAACGATATAAGAGTAATCTGGGATTACATAGTCGATCCCAAGGAGGTCATCTTCTGGAAATTTGATCCCGGCATCGACAATGATGATTTCATCTTGGTATTCGATCCCGTAGGTATTTTTTCCGATCTCTCCAAGTCCACCAATGGCAAATACACCAACTTCTTCAGGTTTTAAGGTATAAGCCATGGATTAGTACTCCGTTAGTTCAAAAGCACCTGACTCTTTCTCGTAAGCAAGATGTTGCTCAGAAAGTGGTGTGATAAATTCAATGTTGAAATCTGTGTTTGCTTCAACCAATTGACGTGCTTGGATGCGTCCTTCGCGTTCATTCGGTGCATCAATATCGAGATAAAGTGCATGCGTCGTTTCACGACGAGGGTTCCGTTCTTTTGTTTCCTGATAAAAAACTTTGTAAATCATGAAGTAATTTTCCTTTCATTATTTCGGTCTATTTGTTAGCTGCGAAGGAGTGCAATCACTAGAGTTTTCTACTCGCAACTAGTGGACCTGATTCGATACAATTAATTATCATTATATCATAAATTCGCCTGTAAGTAAAAGATAGACTGGAAAAGTCAGAGAGGCAAAGACCTATAATAGAGAAGCTTTTGAGAGGTTTTGGATATGAAAATCCTGCACTCTAAGGGAAAGTTTCGCTGGGATTTGAAGGGAATTTGTAGTATAATATAATCCAGTTCAAGAGGAGTAGGAAATGAAATTATTAGCATTTGATACCTCGAGTAAGGCTCTTTCTGTAGCGATTTTAGAAGATGAGACTCTACTTGCAGAAACAACTTTAACCATTAAAAAGAATCATAGTATCACCTTGATGCCGGTCATCGATTTTTTGATGCAACAAATCGACTTGACACCCAAGGACTTGGACCGCATCGTGGTGGCAGAAGGTCCTGGGAGCTATACTGGGCTGCGCATTGCAGTCGCAACCGCAAAGACCTTGGCTCATACTTTAGGGATTGAATTGGTCGGGGTTTCAAGCCTCTTAGCCCTAGTGCCGGATGATCTAGAAGGTTTGGTAGTACCTGTCATGGATGCCCGTCGGAACAACGTCTATGCGGGTTTTTACCAAGGAGATCAGCTGGTCGCGCCAGAAGGGCATTTTCCATTTGAGGAAGTCCTAGAGCGTGCAGCAACGAGTGAGCAGGTCACCTTTGTCGGAGAGGTCACGGCTTTTAAGGAGCAGATTGCCTCTAGCCTGCCAAGTGCTACTTGCTCTGAAACACTGCCAGATGCAGTGAAAATCGGACGTCTCGGCCTCAAACAAGTACCTGCTAGCCTCCATGATTTTGTCCCCAATTATCTCAAACGGGTCGAAGCGGAGGAAAACTGGCTCAAAGACCACACGGAAACAACGACCTCCTACATCAAGCGTCTATGATCAAAGTAGAAATCAAAAAGGGGCGAATTCAGGATGCAGCCGCTATTCTCTCTGTGATGGAAGATGTCTATGAAGCTAGTCCCTGGAAGTTGGAGCAGATCGAAGCCGATTTAGAGCAGGAATCGATCTCCTATTTCCTAGCTGTGGATGAGGGACAAGTCCTTGGGTTTGTCGCCATTCAAGATACTCTCTATGAAGCAGAGGTTTTGCAGATTGCGGTCAAGCGCGCCTTTCAGGGCCGAGGCCTAGCTCAGCAGTTACTCGCGCAGTTGCCGGACCAAAAAGAGATTTTCTTAGAAGTGCGCGTGTCCAATCAACCGGCCCAAGGCCTATACAAAAAAATGCATTTTGAAGAAATTGCACGGAGGAAAAACTACTATCACGATCCGATAGAGGATGCCGTGATCATGAAGAGGAACCCAAATGAAAGATAGATATATTTTGGCTTTTGAGACATCGTGTGATGAGACCAGCGTGGCTGTCTTGAAAAATGACGACCAACTCTTATCCAATGTCATTGCCAGTCAAATCGAAAGTCACAAGCGTTTTGGTGGAGTAGTGCCTGAGGTAGCCTCTCGTCACCATGTGGAAGTCATCACGGCATGTATTGAAGAAGCCCTAGAAGAAGCCGGCATCACAGAAGACGAGGTCACTGCTGTAGCCGTTACTTACGGCCCAGGCCTGGTTGGGGCTCTTTTAGTCGGCTTGGCTGCAGCTAAGGCCTTTGCCTGGGTGCACGGCCTTCCTTTGATTCCTGTCAATCATATGGCGGGGCACTTGATGGCCGCTCAAAGCGTCGAGCCCTTAGAATTTCCGCTCTTAGCCTTGCTGGTGAGTGGAGGACATACCGAGTTGGTCTATGTCAGTGAAGCGGGGGATTATAAGATCGTCGGAGAGACCCGTGATGACGCTGTAGGAGAGGCTTATGACAAGGTCGGGCGCGTGATGGGCTTGACCTATCCAGCAGGACGTGAGATTGATCAGCTAGCCCACCAAGGGGCTGATATTTATGATTTTCCACGGGCCATGATCAAAGAAGACAATCTGGAATTTTCTTTTTCAGGGCTCAAATCGGCCTTTATCAATCTGCACCACAATGCCCAGCAAAAAGGGGAAAGTCTCTCTAATGCGGACCTGTCAGCGAGTTTCCAAGCAGCCGTCTTAGACATTCTCATGGCCAAGACCAAGAAGGCTTTGGAGAAATATCCAGTCAAGACTCTAGTCGTTGCGGGTGGGGTCGCAGCCAACCAAGGTCTCCGTGAACGCTTGGCTTCTGACATCACGGATGTTAAGGTCATCATTCCGCCTCTGCGTCTCTGCGGGGACAATGCAGGGATGATTGCCTATGCTAGCGTTAGTGAATGGAACAAAGAAAACTTCGCAGGCTGGGACCTCAATGCCAAACCAAGCTTGGCCTTTGAAGGAATTGAATAAGAAAAAGGAGCCAATTGGATGTGCAAGGTCCAATGGCTTTTTTGCTGGAATCTCACCAACTAGTAGCGGATTTGCGAGGTGAAAGAAAATTCGGTATGATAGAAGGAATGAAACTGAGGTGGAAGAGAATAGATATGAAGAAAGAGAAGAGCTATAAATATAGAATTGGTACGATTCTTGTCTTTGCTGTCTGTTTGCTACTGGTTGCAGGATGTGAATCAAAAAAGAAAATTGAAAAAAGTGACAAAGATAAAGAGTCTTACGAATTCTCGGTCTATAATGCGAAATCTGATATTAAAGACTTTCAATTTATCCGTGCAAAAAATGGGCTTGTGGTCGAATGGAAGTTTGATGAAAAAGAACGGAAGAAATCTTTGAAGTCTCCTGATTCATCAGATTGGGTTGAGGTGAACTCTAATTATTTGGTTAGACAAAGGAACAGAGTAAGAGGTATTATTCCATCGAAAAAAATGAAATCAGATGAATTTGCCCATTTAGAGATTTATGATTTGACAGGGAGTAAGGCGAAACGAAAGGAAGTCGATCTTTGGAAGATGATGGTGGAGTATGTAAAAAACGATGATTTTGAGCTCTATAGTCCTTTCCCTACTCTTCGAAAAATGAATGGGAATGACTACGCTATCATTAAAATTATGAAGCAAACTCAGTCACGTTATTTCTTGCTTAATCTTAAAACCCTTAAAATCGATAAAGAAATAACGGAAGAAGAAGTTAATGAGAAAAATAGAGTGTATCTCTCCATTTCTACCCGTAAAGGCTACACTGCTGGAGTTCTTCCGTTTGATAATTATTTTTGGAAGGAAAAATCTTTCAAAGGGGATATCAATTTAAGAGCATCTTATCCGACAGCATTTAAACTCTTTTCAAAACCAGAAGGTTTTGCGTATAAAGTGATCAATTCTGAGAATGGTGCCATTACGAATGGAAAAGAATTGATAGATCTTGAATCAGAATTTCTTAAATTAGGTTCTTCTGTGTACGATCATGCTTACCTACCTAAAGAACTGAGTATAGAAAATAAGGATACGAAAATCTCTCAGTTCGACGAGATTCAAAAGTATTATAACGGTAAATCTTTTTCATATTGATACTGAGAGAATTTTTAGAAAACATACAAGGAGAGTGAAAAAGAGGTTGTTATGCAAACAATGATTAATTTAGGAATATGGGAGAACAAGAATTTCCATTTTGATTGGGAGGAAAAAGTCATACTAGAAGAGACATCTTCTCCTAACTACTGGTCTTATGTACTGCTCCCTATTACATTATTTATTATCAACAAAATTTCGGATGGATTAGCGGAGGCTGGAATATTTGACAATCAGTTGGTACGACTTGGAACGATTCCAATTTTAGGTGTCTTCTCCTACTTTCTTGCGGCGTGGATCATTCGATATTACCATGCGAGTCTGAAATTACAGCCATCCAAGTTAGAGGAGGATCAAGGAAAAAAATTGATCAGGTCCTTGAAGAGACGAAGGGTGTACTTCACCTGTATCCTTAATCTTTTTAGACTCCTAACTGTAGCCGCGATTCTTTTGTTTGTGATTGGCAATGAAACCATTGCAGTCCTCTTTTTGCTCATTAGTTTTTTAGTGATATTTATGTTTAAATTTGATTACCAATTATCCAAATGGCCTTATATGATAGAGATCATATCTCAAGAAGTGGAAAATGGTAAGTAAGAAAATCTCTGATGGTCAAGAGGATTTTGAAAAGTAGGTGGATGTATTGAAAAAAATTTTAAGTTTGAAACTGGTTTTCATATTGGGTGTTATAGTTGGTTTGGTGTTTTATTTTAAACCTTCAGAGACTAAGAAAAAACCTATCGAAAAGAGACCTAGCTCAACAAAAATCATTCATGAAGGGAATCTCAAGGATGTTCAGCTATTTGGTGAGAAAAATCAATTTGTTTTGAGTAAGGATCTGACCTTGGTTGATGGGAAGTATCTGGTTGGTTTTGACTATGTAAAAACCGATGACAGAATAAAATGGGAGTATGTCGGATTCCGATATTACGAGATTGACAATCATTTTAAAGAAACAACCGTAAATGCTTTAGATGAGATTCGTAAGACAGCACCAAAAGCCTTTATTTATGATTATCAAATAAATGTTAATAGTGGAGTAAGTGTTGTAGATCTAATCTATTTTGATTCTCGTAGCGCAATGGAACGTAGTATTGGAAATGGGAAAAATATTTATTACAAGTTGGATGAACAGAAATACTATAGCAAATATGCCATCCCAGAGGGCAGTGCAGTTAAGGAAAAAATAATAGACTATACAAATTTAATGGAATTAATCGATAAGAATACCGGTTTTGACCTTCAAGCAGGATTTAAATTTCAGAAACAGGCTAAGAATGTAAATACAGATATCAATTTATTTGTAATTTATCCGGAATTCAAAGAGAAAATGTTGAGTGGTGAGTACTGGATTGAACCTAGATTACAGTTGTTAAGTAGTAAGGAATGGTTTGATACTCTTCTTCACTGGTTTGCACCTAAAGGACAGGACACCTTACCTGGTGTAAAAATTGAAGCTCGGTACTCAATAGATGGTCAAGAACATGAAATTCGTTCTTATGATGAGTTTAAACAATACTACAATGGAAAAGGTGGTGAATTGGCTGAGTAAAGCCTCATCTGGAAGGTTGGGAGAAGAAAGCTGGATTTGATCAGGTTAGTACCGTCTAGGACGCTATGTTGAAAGCATGTAGGAAGTAAATAGGATGTTAGAATATAAAGAAACAAGTATTTTCTGTCACCAACTGGTAGAGTACAATGGCAAAAAATTTCTGTTAGATGCTAGTACCATGAAGCCTAAGCTCTATTATTGGGGGATGCCAACGGAAGCTATCACTGTTGAGATGATGGAAGTAAATAAAAAAGTTGAAATTCCAGGCACACCCATCAATAAAATAAAAGGAGGGACAGCAGCCATTATAGTCCAGCCATTTGTTGGAGTGGTTTATAGACTCTTACAAAATCTATTCAGTGAGTATGATATTAGTCAGCAAATTTTTCTAAAGATGGTCTTATTCATGGTTGCCATGCTTATATCTTTTGCGTTCTTTCGATTTTCTATAGCAAAGGCTCGTAAAAAAGTTAAGAATCTATTTCCTACAGCGAGGAAGAGATACAGGGTGACTTTCAAGCCGATACCAGAAAGAAAGCAAATTTTTGATGCCCATCTATTAAATGTTGTCTTACTGGCCTGTTTAGCCATGTATTTATTCAACAATAATGGACAAGAGGGGATCTTTTTGGTGATAGGCGGTATTCTTACGGCTTTTCTATTGACCTTTGAATTTGGTAAAGTTCCAGTTCTTTTAGGAGCTAAAACAGGGAATTTACAGTTTGATAGTGTAGAAGAGATAGTCATCGAAAAAAGTAACTAGAATGAAATGGACAAGAAAAAGGAGTAGAAATGATGAAAAAACGATCGTTTTGTTAGTAGCGCTTCTATCATTAACAGCATGCGTCCAGTCTCGACAGGAATCAAAAGATTCTTCGCAGAGCAAAACGGAGCAGATTTCAAAAGAGTCTTCAACTGTTAAAAATGAAAAAGGCTTGCAGTTTGTGGTGGGACCACAGTATGAAGGAAAAGAATCAAATGTAATTGAATTAGGGAAGAAATTAACCAAGGAACATCCAGAACTTGGAAATAAAGGAAGCCTATCGATCAACTATACTGGAGCAACTTTCTCATCTAATCAACAAGAATATGCCGTTTTTCTATTGATTAACAAAGCTGGATTTCAAATTGATAAGGATTTTGACTTTTCATTAAATTGGAAATATGATGGGCAATTCATTTATCAACATCAACGGATTGGCTATAAAATTAGTGACAGTGGAGCATTGCCGGATCAATCTGCTACGATTTTGATCTTGCCAATATCCAGCGAGCAAAAACAAATTGTCGAGAGCATGACACAAGAAGAAAAGATGTCATTAGAGATGTCGGATTTAAAAGTGAATCATTAGGGGAGAGATAGAAATATATCGAGGCTTATCCATTCTCTCTCATTGGTCCCTTTTCAACTTTTTTTCTTGTGTTATAATAGAGGTCAATGATTCAGAAAGGAGTGAGAGAGTGGAAAAAGATTTTTGGCAGGGGGTGAGGGACGCGCTACCGACTGCTTTGGGCTATATCAGTATTGGCCTAGCTTGCGGTGTGGTGGCGTCTCCCTATCTTTCTCCTTTGGAGATGGCCTTGATGAGTGTCTTGGTCTATGCTGGGGCAGCTCAGTTTGCGATGCTCTCTCTGATTGCGGCCCACTCTTCGATTCTGAATATGGCCTTGACGGTGTGTTTGATCAATCTCCGGAATATGTTGATGAGTCTGCATACGTCCACGGATTTTAAGGATGCGAGCCTTGCTCATACCATTGGGATTGGAAGTCTCCTGACCGATGAGAGTTATGGGGTCTACTTGAGTGAGAAGTTAAAGACGGATACCATTACAGTTCCTTGGATGCATGGGAACAATCTAGTAGGCTATGTGGCTTGGATCAGTGCGACGGTTATCGGAACAGCTCTGGGATCTCTCCTACCTGATCCAAAGGCTTTTGGGCTTGATTTTGCCTTAGTGGCTATGTTTATTGGGATTTTTGCAGCCCAGTTTCAAGGAATGCAACTAACAGAAAAGACCAAGACCATGCTCATGGTGCTGTTAGCAGTAGCAGTGAGTTTCTTTCTCTTACTCTTTTTTGTTTCGCAACCTCTAGCAGTGTTAGCTGCGACCTTGATCGGCTGTTTTGTGGGGGTGGTCTGTGATGCGCGTGAATAGTTATATCTTCATGGCCATTCTGGCCTCAGCCCTCGTTACCTGGATTCCTCGGATCTTGCCCTTCCTCTTAGTCAAATACAAGGGACTGCCGGCTCCTGTGACCCGCTTTCTCAAATACCTGCCCATTTCCATTATCTTTGCCTTGGTTTTATCAAGCTTAGTAGATGGAAAAATTGGAAGCCTCCCGCAGTTTCACTGGTTGGACCTAGTAGTGACCATTCCCAGTCTCTTTGTCGCCTTTCGTTACAAAAACCTTATGGGAACCGTTTTGTTTGGAATTGTCTTGATCGCCCTATTGCGATTGGTGTTTTAAATGGAAAAATATGTTACAAAAAAATTACAATTGTTACAAAAAACTTGATTTTTGTAACAATTGGAGTATAATGGAAGTCAGAAAGATAAAGAGGTGATCGTATGAAAAAATCAATCTTCCGTTGGAGTGCCGCTGTTCTGGTGGCTGCTTCACTTGGTCTAGCTCTCGGTGGTTGTGGTGCTAAGGATAAAAAAACAGCTTCCTCATCCGAAAAAGCATCTACCAGCAAGGTAGAGAAAAAAGCCAAAAGTAATAGCAAAAAGAGTGCGGCATCTTCCTCTCAGGCAAACGATACAGCTAGCTCTTCGACTCAAGCCAGTAGCGCGACAGCTGCAAAAGACTCTAGTAAGACTGACAATGCGTCTACTACGACGCAAGCTACTGTCCCTGCAGAACTGGTGGGAACTTGGGTAGGATCTAGCCCACAAGCGGATGCGATTAAAATGACAGTGGATGCCAATGGAGATGTGACAACAGTGGTTAGCTTCAAAAATGATAGCGAACCAACTCGGACAGCTACCTATACAGCAAGAGCAGTAAAAGCAACAGGCAATATCTACTATTGGGAGTCAGAAGGATTGGATGGAGCTGATGCCTTGCTTCCTGGGATCACAGGGCTAGGTGTAGCCAACTTCCGACTGGAGCCAGGTTTTGTCTTAGAAGAAGGACACTATACCCCGATTGTTTTCACAGCGCCTGTCAATACAGAATTTGACTACACCAAATACAATGATTTCCGTTTTTCATTAACCAAAGAACAATAAAAAGACGAACTCGATGGAAAATCGAGTTCGTTTTTTTTAATAATGAAGGCTCCCTGCTACCCAACCGGTACAGAGGGCGGCTGTAATATTAAAACCGCCTGTATGGGCATTGATATCGAGGACTTCTCCTGCAAAGTGGAGTCCAGGAACGAGCTTACTTTCTAGGGTTTTAGGATTGATTTCTTTAAGGCTGACACCACCCTTGGTGACAAAGGATTTGGCTAGTGACATCTTCCCAGTGACGGGGATAGGTAGCTCTTTGATCTTTTGAATGAGCTCTTCTGTTTGAAGAGGAGTGAGTTGCTTGGCTTTTTCAGGGAATCCTTGCGCCAAGAAATCAGCTAATCGTTCAGGAAGCAGGGCTTTGAGGCTATTTTTAATGGCCTTTTCTCGATGCTCTTCTAGAAAGTCTTTTAAGTCTTGAGAAGAAGTAGTCGGAAGGAGGTCCAGAGATAAGATTTCCCCGCCTTTAACAAAGCTGGACATCCGAAGGGCTGCAGGGCCAGAAAGTCCAAAATGGGTAAAGAGAAGGTCGTGTGTGATGATGTGTTTACCGTAGCTGAGGGTCACATCTGTCAGAGAGATCCCTTGGAGGGCCTTGTGTGGGAAATATGTCAAAAGAGGGCTTTCTGCCGCTTCTAGATCCGTAATGTTATGTTTGAAGTGACGGGCAATTTCGTGTCCGTAGCCAGTAGAGCCGGTAGAAGGGTAGGATTTGCCTCCAGTCGTAACGATCAGCTTATCAGCTGTCCAAGTGTTTTCAGCTGATTTGACGATGAAGACGTCTTCTGGCTTGGTGACAGAGACCACTTCACAGTTGGTGGCAATGCTAGCACCAAGCTCAAGAATCTTATTTTCTAAGGCTTGAATAATGGTGCGAGATTGATCACTAACAGGAAAGACCCGGCCATGGTCTTCGACTTTTAACTTGACGCCATTATCGGTAAAAAATTGGATGATATCATGATTATCAAATTGGGAAAACACACTGTAAAGGAAACGGCCATTTCCAGGGATACCGGCCATCAAATCGTCTAAGGTCCCGTTGTTTGTGACATTACAGCGACCCCCTCCGGTACCTGCAAGTTTCTTACCCAGCTTTTTATTTTTTTCGATTAGTAGTGTAGGTTGGCCATAAGAGGCGCTGGCAATGGTCGCCATCATACCTGCTGGGCCACCACCGATGACAATGGTGTGAAAATGAGTCATGTCGTTCTTCCTTCTTTTGTTTCTTTCATGATTTGCTTTGTCCATTATATCATTTTATGGACGGCTTCGGAAAATGAAGGAATCAAAAAAACAAGCACCCTTCGATGCTTGCTTTTGAATGATTCTTCGATCAACTTATTACATGATTCCAAGGAAGTAACGGATGAAGAAGAAGGCAAGGACAGCACCAACAAATGGAGCAGTACCTGGTACAAGAAGACCATATTGCCAGTCGTTGTTTACTTTATCTTTGATTGGCAAGATTTGGTAAGCGAAACGAGGTCCAAGGTCACGCGCTTGGTTCATCGCGAAACCTGTAGTACCACCAAGACCCATACCGATAGCCCAAACGATCAAACCAACAGTGAATGGAAGCATTGCTTCGTTGGCGTGTTCAGCAGCCATGATAGATGTCAAGAAGATAAATGTTGCGAACGCTTCGACGAAGTAGTTACGTGGAAGGTTACGGCAGTTAGGGTTAGTTGAGAAGATGTTACGGATAGCAACACCATCAATTTGACCTTCAGAAATCTTGAAGTGGTCTGCGTACATAAAGTAAGCAATGACTGCACCAAGGAAGGCACCGATCATTTCAGCGATTGCAATTGGGAAGAATTGAGCGATTGTCAATTTACCAAGAAGGACTTTCAGCAAAGCCATAGCAGGGTTCATTGAAACGCCACCAAAGACGAACAAGCAGACAGTGATACCGAATGCCCATGTAGTGATCGCGAATAAGTGTCCAGTTCCAGCATATTTTGTTTTCTTCAAAACGTCGTCACAGTGTACGCCAACCCCGAAGATAATCATCAAAGCTGTACTCATAACTTCTGCAAGTAATTGATGTGTCATGTTAATTAATGTCTCCTAAATTAATAAATGTATTTTTGTAATTGGTGATAAACTTCTTGAATCGGCAACTGCATCTCCGTAGCAATACGCTGACAGTCTTCGTATTCAAGTGTTTTTTTAGTGGTAGATCCGTACTGGTTAATTTTTACCGTAACGGGTCCAAATTCCGTATCGATTTGTTCAAATCGACGTTGCATGACCTTTCGGTCGACTTGTTGGTATCGAAAACCAATGGTACTGGTTTCTTTGAACAAGAGGGCTGAAAAATCTTCCAACTGACTTCCTTGAATCAAGAGAATCAATTCAAAGCCAGGGCGATTCTTTTTCATAACGACGCTACGATAGTAGACATCTAAAGCTCCAGCGTCCAGGAAACGGTGGATAATATAACCGAGTTGCTCTGGTGTTTGATCATCGATCGTAGTGGTGATCTCAATAATTTGATCTTCCGTGCGATGAACAACAGTGGTGCTGTGAGAGGTGTCTTCTTTCAATAGCGAACCGCGTAAAGCATTGAATTTTCCAGTCTCTCTTTTACCAAATCCATAGCCCACACTTTCGATGGAAAGGTGAGAGGGGATTGGTTCAAAGATTGGTGACAATGCTTTAAGGAGGGCTAACCCTGTCGGAGTAATCAACTCCGTTTTAACTGTGAAGTCTTGAGTAATCGGAATAGTCGTTCCTTTTCTCAACTGCATCACAGCGGGAACCGGAACAGGCATTTCTCCATGGGCAACTGAAATAGTCCCACTTCCCTCAGTGAGAGGAGTAGAGTAAACTGTATCGATACCGAGCGATTCCACTAGGATGAAAAAGCTAACGATATCGACGATGGAGTCAATTGCACCAATTTCATGGAAATGAATCTGTTCGACAGGCATGTTATGCACAGCTGCTTCGGCCTTTGCGATATCAAGAAAGACTTCAAGACTCTTTTCTTTCACAAAAGGACTCAACTGTGAAGCGGCAATCAGATCGTGGATATCCGCATAACTGCGAGCATCCGCGTGGGAATGGTGATGATGATGTTCATGATCGTGATCAAAATCACCTTCAATCCCCGTATCTTTCTCCCCGTGGTGAAGGTGAACATCAAAATCAGTTCCCCAAATTGCGCTCTTTGCGACGCGATGAACGTGGAGGTGGAAACCATCCACTCCCAGTTTCTCGAGTTCTGTGTGAAGAAGCTCGACATCTGCCCCAAGGTCCACAAGAAGACCATTGAGCATATCGCCACTTATTCCAGAAAAAGGTTCTAAAAATAGACTGGTCATCAGTTTTCCTTTCGATTGTGGTTGAGTCGATTGATCATACATGCTGAATAAGCTGCACCAAATCCGTTATCAATGTTGACGACCGTTACGCCAGAAGCGCAAGAGGTCAACATACTCATCAAGGTTGTTAGCCCTTGAAGGTTGCTTCCGTATCCAATGCTGGTCGGAACGGCAATAACGGGAACATCCACAAGACCTCCTACAACACTAACAAGAGCTCCTTCCATACCGGCAATCACGATGATCACACTGGCTTTTTGGATCTCTTCTAAGCGATTGAAGAGGCGATGGATGCCGGCGACTCCCACATCATAGATTCGGCGAACCGAATGGCCAAAGGTTTCTGCAGTGACTGCAGCTTCTTCTGCAACAGGAACATCACTTGTCCCTGCTGTGACGACCGCAATGTAGTGTTCAGGATCGGCTTCTTCCTTTTTAGAGTTGAGAACGAAGCAGCGGGCTTCCGGATAATAGTGGCCAGTCGGAAAGCGCTGAGAAAGAGCCTCTCCCTTTTGGAGAGAGACTCTTGTTGTGAGGATCGGCAATTCTTTCTGTGAAAGAAATTGCAGGATTCCTTCAATTTGCTCAACTGTCTTTCCTTCGCCGTATACGACTTCAGGGAAGCCGTTGCGACGTTGCCGGTCAGTATCAATTGCTGCATACCCTAGCTCTTTAACCCCGTTGATTTGCTCCAGCGCATCCTCAACGGAGAGATGGCCCGCTTGCAAAGAACGGAGTGTTTGTTCTAGATTGGGTTGAAAATCCATGTTTGATTCTATTCAACAACGACAGAAAGTCCGTCGCGGATAACAGTTACTTTAGCATCTTTTCCTTCACGAGCAAAGGCTTTTTCAAGCGCTTCGTCAAATGAAGTTGCAAGTTCCATATGCATACCTTTGATCAATTCAGGATCTACAAGGTCAGATACAAAGATAACATGGTGGTGTACCAAAATACGTGCCAAGATTTGAGAAGTCCATTGGTCTGGGACAGTCTCTAAACGAGGTGTATTGATGGCTTGTTCCAAGAATTCTTTTGGATCTTCTACGTCAGCAAGGTTGCGATAGAAACCTTCTCCACCGTGACCGTCTGCACATCCAGCTACCATGATGATTGTTCCGCCTTCTTTGTTAGAAGCTTCGGCTGCAGTCATCCCTTTAACAGCTTGGTAGATGTTTTGGTCAAGTGGGAAACCACCGTTTGTTGAAATTGTGATGTCGCTTTCGATCTTAGACACACGTGCCAAGTCTGCAACGAAGTCACAACCAACTTTGTGGGCTTCAACCATGTCCCCAGCGAAAGATCCGATGATGTGTTTTTCGCCGTCCAATACAACGTTGACGATGAAGGCCAAGTTTGCAGTACGAGCAGCGTAAAGCATATCTTCGTGGATTGGGTTGTGGTCAAGGTTACCAGTACGTGCCTTATCAGAATTGATGAAGTCACCTGAGTGGTTCGCCATGATAGTTTTGTATGATGCGATACCTGGAAGGACTGATTTACGTCCACCTGAGAAACCAGCAAAGAAGTGAGATTCGATGAATCCTTCTGCTATCAACAAGTCAGCTTCAGCAGCGATCTTATTGATGATACAATCACCACCTGAAGGAAGTTGACCGATTTTCACCATGTCATCGTCGTTTGTTGAAATGTGCATAACGATTTCTTCATTGTCAACGATTTCTTGGCCGTATTTATTGATCAATTCTTCACGAGTTGAAGGACGGTGGAAACCAGTAGCAACCAAGATACGCACGCGTGCATCAGGGTTAACTGAGCGAATACGACGCAAAATGATTGGAGTGATGATGTGAGAAGGAACGGGACGAGTGTGGTCAGAACTGATCAACACGATGTCTTTTTTGCCTTTAGCAAGTTCTTCCAAAGTAGGGCTGCCGATAGGGTTGTCCATTGAACGTTCAACAGTTTCTTCTTCAGACAGTGGGTTATGGAAGTTTTCCGCCTTAGACTCTAACAATCCTGCAAAGTTTTCATCTGGAATCTTTGCAACAATCGATTTTTTGTCGTACGGTAATTTAATTTCTACCATTATTTGCGATCTCCTTTATTAATACTGATACTTATAGTATAATTCTTTTTAAAAAGAGGTGTGCACCAATTGATGTCAACAAATGTTAACGTCGTTCGTTTTGAACAGGTGTATCATTAGTGTGACTTCTATGAAGAGCCAAAACAGGAGGAAAAACGCGCGTGGATTCAGCATTTTTAGTGAAATTCTTGGAAGAGAGGCGAACGCCCATTATCAAGAAAAAATACCACAGCTACCTCTCTTATCGCGGGATTAAAGAGGACTATATCTATATTTTAAAAGAAGGGGTTGTCAAGACCAGTGTCATCATGCGTGATGGTCGAGAATTTAACTTTTCCTATTTAAAAGCGACCGATATTGTATCCTTGTTACGGGATGAGGTATCCAATTATACGGACTCGCCTTTTAACGTGCGCGTCGAGACAGCTGAGGCTAGTTTTTACCGGATTCCTCGGGTCAAGTTCTGGACCTTTGTCAAAGAGAAAAAGGAACTGCAAGATTACGTACGGGATTATTATCGCAATAAACTGTCTGAGAGTATGGAATCCCAGCAGTACATGATGATGAATGGGAAAAAAGGCGCAGTTTGTTTTCACCTACAAAAGCTGTGCAGTTTGTTTGGGGTAGAGCAGGACGATGGTATCTTGATTGATTTTAATATTACCAATGAAGATATTGCTGGTTTTTGTGGGATCTCAACCCGAAACAGTGTCAACCGCATACTGAACGAATTAAAGCGGGAGGGAGTTTTAGACATTCGACAGCAAAAGATCGTTATTTTGGACATCGAACGAATTGAAGAATTTATTGGAAGGGAAACATTCTAACATGGCAACAGAAGCACAAATCAGAAAAGAAAAAGAAGAAAAATTACAAGATATTTTGCGGGAAATCGGAAAAGTAGCCGTTACCTATTCAGGTGGGATTGACAGCTCTTATCTCTTGAAGGTGGCCTTGGATACCTTGGGACCTGACAATGTTATTGCGGCCGTCGTGAACTCTGAGATGTTTTCAAATGAAGAATTCGATCTAGCGCTCGACTTGGCCGATCAGCTAGGAGCACCTGTGCTTGGACTGGAAATGAGAGAATTGAGTGATCCACGGATTGCTGCCAATACGCCCAATATTTGGTATTACACCAAACAATTGATGTACCAAACTATTAAGGATTCAGTTACAGAACTGGGCTTTAAGCAATTGGTAGACGGCAATATTATGGATGATATCGACGATTTTCGCCCTGGTATCAAGGCTCGGGACGAAGCGGGTGTCCGCAGTGTCTTGCAAGAAGCCGGCCTCTATAAGACAGAAATTCGTCAATTGGCCAAGGAAAGAGGGGTCTCCAATTGGAATAAGGTGCCATCTTGTAGCGTTGCCTCACGCTTCCCATACGGAGTGAAAATCACTTCAGAAAATGTACAACGGGTTTTTGAAGGGGAAGAGTTCCTTGTAGGACTTGGCTTTGAGCAAGTCCGTGTGCGTGTGCATGGAGACTTGGCGCGCATCGAAGTGGAAGAAGACCATCTGCTTAAAGCCATCCAACTGCATGACAAGATCAATGACTACATGAAAAAAATCGGATTTACCTATGTAGCCTTGGATTTGGCTGGATATAAGTACGGCCGGATGAATGATGCATTGGATGAAAAAACAAAAGAAAAAATTATGGCAGGTTAAGCAATGAAGGAAGTGATAAGGTTCTGGTTCGAAGAGTTGAAGCCAGAGGATTGGTTCAAAAAATCAGAAGCACTGGATCAAGAAATGCGGGAGCGCTTTGAGGGACTCTATTGGAAGGCTAGTCGTGGGGAATTGTTTGGCTGGCGCACTACAGCAGAAGGGCGTTTAGCAGAGATTTTGCTCTTGGACCAGATTCCTCGCAACATTTTTCGAGGGACGGCTCAAGCATTTGCGACAGATTCCCTGGCCTTGGTCTTGGCCCAAGAAGGGTTAGAGCAAGCCTTGGATCTACCAGTTGTACAAAGAGGTTTTTTCTATATGCCCTTTATGCATTCTGAATCCTTAGTCGTCCATGAAGTAGCCTTGCGCTTGTTTGATCAACCGGGGCTCGAAAAACGCTTGAAGTATGAGAAGATGCATGCGGAGATTCTCCAACAATTTGGACGCTATCCGCATCGTAATGCTATTTTAGGGAGAATATCGACCAAAGAAGAAGAGGGGTATCTAGCAGAACATGCTGGTTTTTAAAAGAAAAAAAGGATCTTGGGCCAAGCTCTGCTGGACGCTCCTTTTAGCAGGAATTTGCTTGCTAGGCTTGAGGGCTTTTCAGGAGAGCCGGGAAAAAACGGTCTCTTCTCGTGATACAGTAACTATGGGCTATACCCAATTTCCAGCCAATATTGATCCAGTCAAAGAGTACAATGGCTGGTTTACGGTGCGCTACGGGGTCGGAGAGACCTTGTTTAAAATGGATGATCAGCTTCAGATCCAGCCTTGGCTGGCAACTAAGGGTGAACAGTTGTCTCCTCTGGAGTGGGAAATCACGATCCGTCAAGGGGTGCGATTTCATGATGGCAGCCTCATGACTCCTAAGACGGTCAAGGAGTCTTTGGAACATCTTTTGACTTCCAATCAGCGGGCGGCAGGTGAATTAATGATCGAGCAAATGACAACGACAGATCATACCATTCGGATCAAAACCAAAGAGCCCCAACCGATTCTTTTGAACCTCTTGGCAGATCCGTATTCGACCATCCTTCATGTGGGGGCCAAGGAGTCAACTGGAAAATCGGTTGTTGCGACAGGCCCGTATCAGCTGACGGCTTTTCGTCCAGAAAATGGGGCTAGTTTAAAGGCCTTTGGCCATTATTGGAATGGGGCAGCCAAAGTAGCGAAGGTGGAGATTCGCTCCTTTTCAGATGCGACCTCGATGAGTCTCGCCTTAGATGCTGGTGAGATCGATGCGGCTTATGGGATGCCGGCGCTCAATCTAGCTTCTTATCGTAAGAAAACAGGTTATCGGATTTCAGAAGTTGATGGCTCGCGCTATCTTTCTTATGTTTATAATTTCCGAGATCCTTGGATGAAAGACAAGACGCTACGAAAAGCCCTTGATTTGGTGATTGATCGAAAGACCTATAGTCAATCGCTCTTTCAAAAAGGTTCCCAAGCTACAAGTGGTCCGTTTCCAAGTCGCTTTCCTTTTGCTTTAGAAGAGCCTGTTCCAAATGCGAATGCCAAGGAAGCTGAGAAGCTCTTGGACCAAGCAGGCTACTTGAAAAAAGCAGATGGGTTTCGCTATAAAGATGGTAAAAAGGTTACATTGACAGCTCTCTCTTATGAGCGTTTGCCAGAGATTCCTTTAGCAGTTCAGGCGACACAAGCTGCCTTGAAGCAGATTGGGATCGATGTGAAGATTCGGACTGTTGAAGTGGGCTCGATTGCTGCAGCAGAAGATTATTCGTTTACGCCTTATACCATGGTGGCGACTCCTGTAGGCGACCCCTACCCCTTCTTTAAGAGTTCACTGGCTTCAGACGGTTCAGTTAATCTTGGAAAATATAAGAGCGACAAGGTAGACCAACTCATTCAAACTCTGGGGATAGAAGGCAATCAAGAGAAGCGTCAAGAGCTGAGCAAGGACCTTCAAAGGGAGATTCAAGAGGATCTACCGATCAGCTTTTTGGTGACGTTTAAGGTGGCAGTCATTATGAATGACCGCGTGTCAGGGCTCGCATCGAGTGCCTCAGACTATTACCATATAACCAATCAATTAACAAAGGAATAAGTATGCTTGAACTTCAACACCTAACGGTCCAATCCAAGGATCGGATCATTCTTGAAGATGTCTCCTTTCAATTAGGAGAATTTCAGAGCCTGGCTATTGTCGGAGAAAGTGGCAGCGGGAAGTCTACCCTACTAAAGGTTTTGCTAGGACTCCCTTTGCGAGATCTCTGGATTGCAAAAGGCCAGTATCGTTGGCAAGGAGAGGAACAACTCCAGCAGGCCTTTTCCTTCCCTTTTGTGGGACGTGAGATAGCTTGGATCAGCCAGCAGGCTGGGCGCTTTTTTTATGATCGACGAACCATCGAAAACCATTACAAGGACCTAGTCAAAAGTCTAAAAGGGCGGACTCCTAACATTCGTTCTTTCAAAGAATGTATGGACCTGGTTGGTTTAGAAGCGAAAAAGATTGCGCCTGCTTATCCCTTTGAACTAAGTGGGGGCATGATGCAGCGGGTCGCAATTGCTTTGTCACTGGTCTCTTATCCGAAGATTTTGCTAGCTGATGAGCCAACCAGTGCGCTCGACGTGGTCACAAAGCTTGAGATTGTAGACTTATTGGCCCGTTTAAAAAGAGAAGAAGGCTTGTCTCTTCTATTAGTGACACATGATATGGCAGTTGCTGCTGCCTTGAGTGATCACATGCTTGTGATCCGTGGGGGACAGGTCATTGAGCAAGGAGCTACGGTCCAATTGTTGGAGTCCGCAAAAGAAGACTATACAAAAGAGTTGCTTGCTGCAACCCCTCGTTTACAGAAAGGAGCTACAGATGGGGACCATTTTGACCTGTAAAGATCTGATTTTCACCCACCGTCATGCTGCATCGGGGATGCAAGTAGGCCCGATTTCATTTGAGTTAGAAGAAGGTGAAAGCTTTGGCATTGTAGGCGAATCTGGATCTGGAAAGACCAGTTTTAGTCATCTACTGTGTCGCTTTATCAAACCTCATCAGGGGCAACTCTATTTACAGGGCCGTCCCTATGAAGACTTTTCAACGAAAGAATTCTATCAAACGATCCAGTATATTGATCAACACCCACATGCTAGTTTTCATCCAGCTCGCTCGGTTTATTCAAGCTTGATGGAAGTCTGTGATCATTTTGATCGGGCTTCAATAAAAGCTGAAAAAGAAAAAGTGATTGAGGCTGTGTTAGAGGCCGTTCACCTAAATGGCCAGATAGTCCAACAAAGACCTCAATTTTTAAGTGGGGGGGAGTGCCAGAGAGCAGCTATTGCGCGTGCCTTACTCATCAAACCGAGAATCCTCGTTTGCGACGAGATGACCAGTGCCCTCGATATGACCATCCAAGCAGAGCTGATGCGCTTGCTGCAGCAGTTGAGGGAGCAATTTCAGATGAGTTTTGTCTTTATCTCCCATGACCTAGCCTTGGTCAGCCAATTTTGTCAACAGCTGATGGTCCTAAAAGAAGGACAGATCAGAGAGCTAGGAAGGACCAGTGAGTGCTTGAGCACCCCACGAGATCCTTATACTCAGGAATTATTGGCCACTTATCGGCAACAAGAAAGGTGGGTGAACGGATGTTTCGAATAAGCTGTAAATTACTGGTCCGTTTCCTACTGATCTTACTTGGCGTCAGTTTGATCTCCTTTTTACTCATGTATCTAGCGCCAGGAGATCCAGCTAAAAATATGTTGGCTGCCCAGGGGATTCCTTTTACAAAAGAACTGCTTGAGGCCAAGCGTCTGGAATTTGGTTTTCAGGATCCCTTCTGGGTGCAGTATGGACGGTGGCTATTCGGAGTCTTCCATGGAAATCTGGGAATGACCTACCACTCCGGATCGTCCGTCGCAAAAGAATTGGCCTTTTATTTTCCTAATACATTAGTGCTAGCATGCTCTACCCTCTTTTTGACCATCTTGATCTCGATTCCGCTGAGTTTTATGGCAGTCTTTTATAAGAAGAGCCCGATTTCTAAGGTCATCTCGTTTGCTACGGCTCTCGCCAATACCATTCCCAATTTCGTTCTAGGGATTGGCCTGATGCTGGTGTTTTCACTATATTTGCATCTGTTTCCAATCCAATCAACGGTCAATCTACAAGGAGCAGTACTGCCTTCTTTGACCTTAGCCTTGACCATGTCGAGCCGCTACATCCCGCAGCTACAAGAAGGCTTAACAGAGATTCTTGAGTCAGATGCAGTGCTGGGGGCTATGGGGCGAGGTTTGAGATGGGGGCAGATCCTCAGGACAACCATTTTTCCACAATTATTTCCGTTGCTCTTGACCTTGATCACCCTATCTTTAACCTCCTTATTAGGAGGTGTGGCCGTGATCGAGTATCTCTTTTCTTGGCCAGGAATTGGGAAAATGTTGATCACAGCTGTTCACAACCGGGATTTTCCTTTGATCCAGGGATCGGTTCTGGTCATTACAGCTGGTGTTCTTCTAGTCAATACCTTTGCTGAATTTATCCAGCTCTTCATCAATCCAAAACGCTATCGCAAGGAGGGAGCCAACCATGTCATCTGATCAGATCAAACGGAACATTCGGTGGGTATCCCTTGGCTTGCTCGCCTTTCTAGTCTTTCTGGGCTTTGCGCAGTGGTTGGGAGCAGACCGCGCTAACCAGGTCAATTTGGGTCATGTTTTGGCAAGCCCCTCTCATCAAGCTCTCTTTGGGAGAGATGAGTTGGGGCGCGATCTCTTGGTCCGAGTGTTTGTCGGAGGGGCCCATACCCTCTTTCCATCCCTTCTCGCTCTCTTTTTGGTCGTCCTTTTTGGTTGCTTAATGGGAGTATTCAGTGTCAAGTTTGGTGGGATCGTGGATCGCTTGGTTCAAGTAGTCATTACGCTTTTTCAAGCCTTTCCTCCCATTATCTTTGTGATTGGGATCGTTGGTTTTTTAGGTCTTGGAATAGAGCAGACATTACTGGCTATCTGTTTGACCAGCTGGACAAAGTATGCCTACCTAGTGCGCTCACTTCTCCTGGATATCAAAGAAGAACCGTATTTCCGCTATGCAGATATGTTTGGCAATACCTTCTGGAGTAAGATCAAACTTTACTATCTCCCTAGCGTCTTTCCCCAAGTCGTAACAACCATGGTGTATGACCTGAATACCATTGTTATGGAAATTGCAGGGATGAGTTTTATCGGTTTGGGCGCCCAGATGCCCGATGCAGAGTGGGGCGCGATGATCAATACTGGCAGAAGCTATTTGCAGACAGCGCCATGGATCGTGGCCTTTCCCAGCCTGTTTCTCATCCTCTTTATCGGAGGCGTGATGATCTTAGGAAGACTTCTCAAACAGTACTTTGCCATCCAACAAGAATACAAATAAGAAGCTGATCCAGACAGGAATCAGCTTCTTTTTGTGATATAAAGGGCAAACATCGGTGTTGCTGCGTAGTTGAGTTCTTCTTCTCGGCTCCAAATTTTTGGTCCAAATTCAGTGTCAACTGTTGCTTCGACCTCTTCAAATTGATTCAAAAACTCCAAATCCCATCCAGGACGAAGGCGCTTGGTTAGTGGCAATTGGCGGGCGATTTCTTCAATCAAGGCCTCATCGACCCCTTCGCCGTGCCAGTAATCTTCTAACTGTTCGCTGGAAACGATCTTGAGATTGTTCTCAAATTGTAAACGAATAGCAGGATCGTTGAGATAAGAGTACCAGTTGGCATCATAAATGAGGAGTTGTCCGCCAGGTCTAAGAGCGCGTAGCCAGGACTCATAAGCTTTCTCGGGCTTTTCTAAATTCCACGTAACATTGCGCATCATAATGACGTCAAAAGATTCTGGCTCAAAGTCCAACTCCTGGGCATTCATTTGTAGATAGCGGACAGTATCTGGTGTTTCTCCGCCATATTTGAGGAGATTCTCCTGCGCAATCTCTAGCATATTTTCTGAAGCGTCAATTGCAGTGACCTTGGTATAACCCATTTGTTTTAAGACAATCGGGAAAAATCCGGGTCCTGTACCGATATCTAAGATGGAAATCGTTCGCTCTTTTGGTAGCCAACGGATGAGTTCATACTTCCATTTTTCAATCTGAACACTTTCAATTTCTTTTTTATTTTTCTGGGAATAGCCCTGATAGCGTTTATCCCAGTACTGTTGGATAGTCTTATATAACACGGCAACCTCTTTTTCTATTTCGTGAAATTTCTTGTAACATTATACTATAGATCGAATCCAAGATCAAAGAAGAATCAGAACTTCCCCAGCTCAAAGCTTTTCCAAGCGCCTAAAAAATGGTATAATGAACTGTAAATTTCAGAAGTTGGAAGGAATGTTATTGCTATGATGAATATGCAAAATATGATGAAGCAAGCTCAAAAATTGCAAAAGCAAATGGAGCAAAGCCAAGCAGAATTAGCTGCAACTCAATTTGTAGGGAAATCTGCTCAGGACTTGGTTGTTGCAACCCTGACAGGCGATAAGAAGGTCGTTTCCATCGATTTCAACGCCGCAGTGGTTGACCCAGAAGATACAGAAACGCTTTCTGATATGACGGTGCAAGCCATCAATGCCGCCATTGAAGAAATTGATGCTACAACTAAGAAAAAACTCGGTGCGTTCGCAGGGAAATTGCCATTTTAAGCAAAGAAAGTTTTCATCAACTAAAAAAAGGCTCAAAACTGAGCCTTTTTTAGATTGAAGACAAAGTCATATTAAAAACTTTCCTTAGGTGAGTACGGACGTCAGCGAACTTCTTCGAAGTTCCATGACTAATTATTGAGCCTAGTGTCTCAATAATTCCGAGTGCCTGAAACGTTATTGTTTCAGGCACTTTTCTCACAGCGGAAAGTTTTGGTATTTTCTTGGTTCATTTCAAAATTAGAACTCATTTAAAAGAGGCTTATTTTTGAGCCTCTTTTTTCTTTCTTTGATATACTAACGGTTTGTTTTCAGGTTAGTATCAGCAATTTTATTCTTTTCTTAGTTCAATGACTTGATCGTATCGACTTTCATTATCAATATGGTGAGCGATTTCTAACACCATCATCGGTAGTGAGAAAATCAAGTCTCGAACCATTTGACTATTTTCTACGTCAAGAGCTGCAGTTACCTCATCTGCTAATAAAATATCCTTTTTACGAAGTAGGAAGCGGGCTAGTTCAATCCGGACACGTTGTCCGCCTGAAATATTTTCTCCGTTATTAGTGATTACAAAATCAAGCCCATCAGTTAGTTCATGGTCGAGTTTGACCTGTCTTAAAACAGTCTCTAATTCTTGATCTGAAAACTCCTGTCCCAAACTGAGATTGTAGCGAATAGTATCATTAAAGAGGAAAGGATGCTGGCTGATAATGCCTACCTGACGAACAAAGTGACTTGTTTTAACTCCATCCCTTGTACGACAAGTAATCGTTCCGGCATCCGGCTTTTCTTCTCCTGTGATCATTCGGAAGAGGGTTGATTTCCCACAGCCACTTGGCCCTTTGATGAGGACTTTTTCGCCTTGTCGAATGGCTAGATTAAGATCGCGAAGAATCTCTCTACCGTTATAAGATTTACTTAAATGGGAAATTTCTAGCTCTTCTACTTGGGAGATCGAATGATTGTCCGATTCACTATCATCTGCTCGATTTAAAATTCCGAAAATCTTTTCTGCCGTTGTTTTGGCTCCTTGTACTTCAACCACATCATACATGATATTTTGGATAGGCCCTACCAGTTGACCAGCAGCAATATACATAGCAACCAGGCTAGCCACTGAAACATGATGACCCTGCATAGCAAGGAAGAACCCTAATACCAAGGGGAGTACTTGGCTCAGAAAGACCATAAAACCATTACAAAAGAAAACAATATTATGGGTAAAAGCAAACCTTTGAATAGCTCGTTGATAACGAAGATTGATATTCCAGACGCGCTGAGAATTTTCAGGCAAGGCTTGATTCATCCGCAAGGTCTGAGCTCCTCGAATACTATCAGAGATTTGGTTATGAACAGCTGTTCTTCCCTGAGACATTTCATCCCCTGAATTCTTTAGCTTATTATTCATCAAGAATTGTGGAATGGGACGTAAGATTGTGAAGAAAACAAAGATAGAACCCAATAAAACATTTTGGGCAATGATATAGATCGCCGTAATCAGTGCTCCAAATCCCCAACATGAAATAGACATATAGCGTTCAAAAAAGTTATCTCCTAGAAATTCCATATCCTGTGTCAGCATGGTAATCTTTTCATCTTCACTATATTCCCTGTCTTCCATTAACTTCTGAAAAAGGGCCGTTCGGATATTCATGTGAATTTCACGTCTAAAGACATTATTTGCATGATTACAAAATAACATTAGACTATACAAAGCGAAATAGACAGAAAAACCAAAGAGAGCAAATTTCCAAATAGAGGAATAGGTAAGGTTATTTTGATCTATCGATAGTGCTTTGGCAACAACCAAGGGTTGCCCTAATGCGAGACCCCCATTTGCCAGTGCTCCAATAATGGTTAGGTATTTTGTTTTTTTATCAAGATATTTAAAGATATTAATCATAAATCTCTCCTAGAAAATAGAACCCTATGGTTGAGAAATATCAGATGTAATCATTAAATCTTATTACATATTATTCTTTGTGATATATTTTACATGCTCATTATACATCTAAGAATAAGTCTGGTCAATGAATATTCAAAAAATTAGAAATGATTAAATCTTTAATAACTAATATTTTAAGTTAAGACTTTGAATATGCTCTACTTGTCTGTCGGATGAAAATTTGCTTTAGTCAATCTTTACAGAAATGAAATAAAAAGCACCCCCAAAGAAAGATATGAAAACATCTAACTCTAGGAGTACTGCTCAGTTTTGAGCCTTTTTTTATTCATCAAAAAATCCGGATAAGTCCAAGCCTCCGAAGGGGTTGGTGGAGAAGTTCTCTTGCTCTTCAAGGAGGGTGCGGCCTTGATCAAATTCGAGGAATTGTTCGTAAACAAGAGCTGTCATGCGGGCGTCTTCTAAGCTATCGTGTGATTTTCCTGCAACTCCCAAAAATTCTGCAACGGTGTGGAGTTGGAGATTTTTAATGCCATGAAGGTCAGATGGACGACGTTCGAAGGCTTGGTCAAAGACATCGACAGCGTACTGGTCTTCTAAATCCAAGCCATTTTCAAGTAGGATGGGAAGGTCGCTCTTTTTGGCATTGTATCCGATCAAGGGGCGGTCTCCAATGAAGGCCTTGAATTCGCCGAGGACCTGCTCGAGTTGTGGGGCATTTTGGATCTTGTCCTGGGTAATGCCAGTCAGGCCGTTAATAAAGCTTTTTAGAGGCTTATCGGTGTAGACGTAGGAGTCATAGTGGTCGACTTCTTTACCGTCCGTAAAGCGTACGGCAGACACCTGGATAATCTGATAGGCGCCTTCGTATTGGTTAAATTCGAGATCAAAGGCGATATAATCTTCTAATGTTTTCATGGGAAATCTCCTGTGCTAGAAAAGAAAAGGGACTGGTAAGATCCAGCCCCGGATTATCGACGGAAAACGCGTGCCCAGAAACCTTTGCTTTCTTGCTCTTGAACTTTTTCGTTGGCTTGTTCGAGTTCAAGTTTCAAGGTATCGCGGTCGTTCATTGCTTGTAAAGTCAATTGTTGTTGTTGGTCCAATTGCTTGTCTTTTTCAGCAATTTGAACGTCTTTCACGCGCAACTGTTCATCTTTCTTAGCGAGTTGCTCGTCTTTGGCTTTGAGTTGCTCGTAGAGACGGACGATTTCAGCATTTTTTTCATCTACCAAAATTTCCATCAATTCGCGTTGCTTCACATCATCGCTGACTGGCTCATCTTCAAAAATAGTTTTTTTGTAGATTTCTTCGAGCTTGATCAAGCCACTACGGGTTACAACGGTAACCCCTTTTTCGTTTTTTTGGGTATCTTCTGGAGCCAGCGCCTTGACACGGTTATTGACCGCCTGGCGGCTGACTCCTAAAATTTCAGCAATTTCGCTGACAGTTTTTTCAATCGCCATAACTTCCTCTAATATCTTTTTCTATGAAATACTCTATTAGATAGTAACATAAGTAGGCTAAGCTGTCAAATGAAGGAAAGAAAGGCTACGCCTTGATACCACGATTAGTGGGCCTCTGTCATTTCAGGAAGATGGAGGCTTGATTGTGCTAAGTCAATGGTGAGTTGGTAATCGGTTTGATCGCGCACAGTGATTTCAAAGTCCGTTGTGTAAAGGACCAGGCGAAGGGTCGCTCCTTTTTCGAGCTTGTAGATGGTTGGTTGAAGATCAAAGTCAAATTCCATCCACTCGCCTGGCGTCACAGCCTCAACCTCTAAGAGGTCATGACGATTTTGGAGGTTGAGATAACCTTTAGAAATGACTCGTTGGCCAGCTTCTTTGAAAGGCAACTCAGTCAAATTGTCTAGCATATGGTAGCGACCGTTATCCAGCGTACGGACCGACAAGACAGCAGGATAGGGTTGGAGGTATTTCTTGCTTCCAAGCTCTAAGAGTTGGGCTGAAAGCAGGCCTTTATTGGTGCTGGAGTAAAGTCGCAGGTGAAGGCGAGCTTTCCCATTGAGGTGTAGGTCTTCTTCGATTGGAAGGTCGATCGTCACCTGTTGCGCCTTATCCTGGTAGAGGTCCGTTAAGAAGGTCGGATAAGCCTTGCCATAGCGCTCGTAATCTTTTGTCTCGTAGCGGTTTTGGATGACTTTTTCGTCGTCTCCCAGGGAGAAGGTCCGCTGATTTGTTTGGTTGCCAAAATCATCCAAGGAAGTCCAACTTTGTTCTCCTGTATTGTCCTGCCAGATGACAGTAGGCAATTCATAGCTTGAATCGTAGCCCAGCAATTTTTTAGAGAGGAGGGCGTTCATGCTTTCGCGGAAGTCAATGGATTGCCAGTTGTTGAGATAGACATGGGCACCATTGTGATAGAAGAGGTGTTTCTTGATGCTTGTTGGAAGAGCCTGGAACATATTAAAGACGTGAAGAGGTTTCACGTTCCAGTCTTGCGAACCATGAGTGAAGACCACCTCAGCCTTCACCTGATCAGCATGTAAGAGATAATTGCGGTCGTGCCAGAATTGATTGTAGTCTCCAGAAGCGCGGTCCAGCTCTTTTTTCACGATGTCTAGATCGGCTTGGTGGGCTGCATTATGGTGCAAATAGTCTCCACCTAGAAGGTTGCGCGAGTAGGTCAATTCGGCAAGGGAATCGAAATCTTCACCTGGATAGCCACCAGGACTTGTCACGAGGCCGTTTTCGCGGTAGTAGTTGTACCAAGAAGAGATCCCAGCCTCTGCAATGATGACTTCAAGACCGTCCACACCTGTGGTCGCAAGGCCGTTAGACATGGTTCCAAGGTAAGAGATCCCGGTGGTTGCGACCTTTCCATTAGACCAATCAGCTTTGACTTGGCGTTTGCGTGTGTGATCTGTAAAGGCCCGGCAACGGCCATTGAGCCAGTCGATAACGTTCTTGTAGGCTTCGATTTGTTGGTAATTTCCATTGGTCATCAAGCCTTGCGAATCTTTTGTCCCCACTCCAGATACGTAGAGATTAGCGTAGCCGCGTGGAAGGAGGTAGTCGTTGAGGGTATAGCTGGAATTGATATGGGTGAGAGTTTCTTCAGCTTCATCGACTAGCTCAGCTGAACCGACAGGATCCACCAATTCTAATTGAGGTACTTCTACTTGAATGGTATGAGGTTCTTTGACCTCGAGGTCGACATTCATATTGTAGAGGGCCTTGTCGCTGGCCTTATCGTTGGTCCCTTGGTGATAAGGACTTGCGGTCATAACAGCTGGAATCTTGCCTTCATAGCGAGGACGGATAATGCTGACCTTGACCAAGTCTGGCAGACCATCTTTGTCGGTATCGACCCGACTTTCCACATAGACGACCTCGCGGATGGCATCATGGCTCGTAAAGGTTGCGAGGCTCTTGCCGTTAAAATAGTGATACTGGTTATCTTCAGGAATCAAGCCATCGCTGACCAACTGATCGATGAGTAAATTTCCTTTTACTGTTCGAGTATTGAGAAGGTGATAGAGGTTTTCTACCAAGTTTCCATACTCAATCGGAAATTGGACTTCTTTCAAGAAGCTATCCGTATCTTCAAAATCAATAAAATAGCGGAAACCGAGTAATTGGAGGGCTACTGTGTAAAAAATGTTCGGAGACCATTCGCAGTCAGATTGGATATACGTTAAAAAGTCTGTTTTAGAATCCACCACTAGGTTAGAGAGGGGATAATCTGTATCTTTATAGGTGAAGTAAACCTTGCGGACAAACCATTCAAACAGTTCTTTTTCTGGGAGGTGGGTGGGAAGGTCAAACCCAATTTCTTTTAGTTCCTTAAGAATGTCTTTTTGGTCAACAGATAGATAGCTATATTGATTGTATTTCATAGACTGCTCCTTTTATCAGTTTCTTTTTTCTTTACTTCTTATATTATACTTGATAAAATAGTATTTGTCTAAAGACCTTTCGTCTATAAGGAGAAGGAATATTGAAAAAAATATCTTTTGAACAAGTTGCAAGAAGACGGACCTTATTGTTTGGGGTTCTTGCCGTCATTTTTGGGATTCTCATTTTTCGAAACGGCGTTGGTTTCACCAAATTTTCCTTGGATCTATTAGCCATTTACTTTTTAGTTGATGGACTAGGAAGCTTTCTTCTTCGCTTTTTGTTACGTAGCAAGTCTATTTCCTATAGCCACTCTATTTGGTTTATTTTTCTTTCACTTGCGTTGATCTGGTTGAATCGACTGAGTAGTCTGCCCGTAAACTTAGTTGTGATTTGTTTAGGGGCATATCAGTTGGGGAGTGCCATTGTCTATGGGATCACATTTTGGCTTTATAAGGCCAATCGGGTAAAAGGAGGCTGGCTCTATTTATGGGATGCGCTTTTAAACGGTGGGCTTGGTCTAGCAACTGTCTTGGAACCTGGTTCAGATGGGCACTTCCAATTTATCCTCTTGGGGGCTTATCTGGTCTTGTTGGGGATTTCTAATATTCGAGATGGTATTTTATTTGACAAAGACCAACAAGGCCAAGAGTTAAAACGTCGCTTTCGTATTAGCCTACCGGTTATCTTTGCAGCCTTTATCCCTGCTAAGGAGTTAAAACGGTTTAACCAGTTTCTTCAAAAAGGGAGCTCGGCGGGACACACAGGCCCTTATCGATTGGTGAAAAAAGAAGAAGAGGCAAGGGAATTAGAAATTTTGGTTCATACTTCTGACAGCAACTTATTTGGAGCGATTGGGCATGTAGATATTTGTTATCAGGGGAAGGTCATTTCTTACGGAAGTTACGATCCCTTTTCAGAGCGTCTATTTGGGACGATTGGGGATGGCGTACTGTTTAAAGTGGATAAGGAACCATACATCGAACTATGTAAAAAAGAGAGTCAAAAGACGCTGTTTGGCTACAGCCTATCCCTTACCGAAGAAGAGAATCAGGCAGTAGAGAAGCGTCTAGCTGAAATTGATCAGTTGTTAGAACCTTGGGATCCACCTAGGAGGTTACTGGAAGACGGTCAGCCGACCTACGCTTACAAATTGAAATATGATTTAGGGGCTGAGCTATATAAATTTACTTCTTCGCGTTTTAAATCTTACTTTGTTCTGTCTACTAATTGCTGCCTGTTAGCAGATTCCATTGTGGGACAGGCAGGAACGGCTGTATTAGATGTGCGTGGAGTGATTGCACCAGGGACCTATCAGGATTACTTAGAATACGAATTTGAAGCTCCAAACGGGCGGGTCCATACACGAACAGTATACTAAAAAAAGAAAGACAGATTTTTATTTTTGAAAAATCTGTCTTTTTTGCACAAGATTTCTTGTAAAAAGCCAGAAAATCTTTTACAATAAAAAGTGCTTGGAGGAAAGTATGACAGCAAATCAGATCGTAAGAGTGATCCCAGTCTTGAAAGTGAATAACCGAAATGTCAATCAACGCTTTTATGAAGAGACATTGGGAATGAAAGTATTAGTGGAAGAAGGAGCTCTCCTATCTTTAGGAGATGCCTCAAAAGTAGAGAAAATTGTCTTAGAAGAGTCACCGAGTATGCGTTCGCGTAAGGTCGAAGGTCCAAAGAAATTGGGTCGAATTGTGGTGAAAGTGGCGCAAGCTCAAGAAATTGATTATTTATTAGCCCGCCAGCCAGAAACAAGCGCCCTTTACCAAGGAGCTATTGGTCGCGCCTTTGAAGTTGTGTCTCCTCAAGGAGATACCGTTTTCGTGCATGCTGAAGAAAATCTTGAAAGTCTAGAGCCTTTGGAGAAAGCGCCTCTTGTTGAGCTTCCAGAAGATTTCAAGGGTTTGACCAGCTTTGATGTGGACTTTCTTGAAGTCAATGTGGCCGATCTGGCCCAATCTCAGGAGCTTTACAGACGCTTGCCAGATCTTGCCCGCTTTATCCATTTGCAGGAAGCCCAGGGAGAAGATCTCCAAGTGGAGAACAAGGTGACTTGGGATTTGAGCATGATCAAGGTCGAATTGGCATCTTTTGATGTGGAAGACTTGAAAGAACGCTTGGGAGAAGCTGTCGATTTTGTGCACCGTAAGGGAACTTTCTTGATTGCCAAGGATCTAAGCCAGATCGAACTCTGGTTTGAAGCCAATCAAGATCAGGTCCATATTTCTTATGAAGAATAAGAATGGAGTGATGAGCGTGAAGGCAATCATCGAAAAAATTACCGAACAAATCCAAGAAGGCATCTATCCAGGTGCCTCTCTTGCGCTTTACCGCAAGGGTCAGTGGAGTGAGCACTATCTAGGACTTGCGGACCCTGAAAAAGGTGAGCCAGTAGAGGCTGATCTGGTCTATGATTTGGCCAGTGTCAGCAAGGTCGTCGGAGTCGCTACCATCTGTGCTTTTTTGTATGCGAAAGGGGAGCTTCCGCTCGATCGTCCCTTTAAAGAGTTTTACCCGCGTTTTGCTCATGAGAAGACGACCATCCGGGAACTCTTGACCCATACTTCTGGGCTGGATCCTTTTATCCCCAACCGGGATCAATTGGATGCGAGACAGTTGAAAACAGCTCTTGAAAATTTGCAGTTGAAAGAAGACAAGAGTTTTCATTACACCGATGTCAATTTTCTTCTGCTGGGCTTTTGGTTAGAAGACAGGTTTCACCAGCCCTTGGATCGTTTATTTGAAGAGCTGATCTTTACACCTTGGAAGATGACAGAGACACGGTTTGGACCGGTCGAAAAGGCGGTGCCAACGGTCCGTGGCCTTGCTTCTGGAAGTGTTCATGATCCCAAAGCGAGAGTATTGGGCTGTCATGCGGGAAGTGCTGGACTTTTTTCAACTGTTGCTGATCTAGAGCGCTTCTTAGAGCATTATCTGAAGGATGATTTTGCGCGTGACTTGTCTCAGAATTTTGCGCGTGAAGAGGGCAAGACCCGCGCTCTCGGATGGAATCTAGAGGGTGACTGGTTGGATCATACGGGCTATACTGGAACCTTCATCATGTACAATCGAAAGAGGCAGGAAGCTGTGATCTTTTTGTCTAACCGGACCTATGAGAAGGACGAACGGGCCCAATGGATCTTAGACCGCAACTCTTTGATGGACTTGATCAAACAAGAATGTGAAAAATAGAAATGGATGGCTGGGATGACGGATCCCGGCCTTTTCTTGTCTGTCCATAAGAAGGAGCTCTTCTGGGTGATTCATTTTTGGACTCCGTCTTAGGTTGGATTTCCTTCAAAAGCATCGCTTTTTTGGCTGATTTATATTAAAATAGTAATGACCTTAGTAGAGCGAGATGAATATGCATAAAGAGATAGGCGTCGGAAAGGCGCATAGTAAAATTATCTTAATTGGAGAGCATGCGGTGGTTTATGGTTATCCGGCTATTGCCCTGCCACTCCATCATATCGAAGTGATCTGCCAGATCATCCCGGCAGACAGTCCATGGATTTTGTTTGAAGATGACACATTGTCCATGGCGGTTTTTGCGTCTCTTGAGCACCTCGGGATTCGTGAGGCCCGGATTCGCTGTCGGATTCAGTCTATGGTACCGGAAAAACGGGGGATGGGGTCCTCTGCGGCGGTCAGTATCGCAGCTATTCGTGCAGTTTTTGACTATTATCAAGAGGAGCTGGACGATGAGACCTTAGAAATCCTGGTCAATCGAGCAGAAACCATTGCCCATATGAATCCAAGCGGTCTGGATGCCAAGACTTGTCTGAGCGATCAAGCCATTAAATTCATCCGGAATGTCGGCTTTTACCCGCTGGAGCTGGGTATAAAAGCGAGTTTGGTGATTGCGGATACGGGGATTCACGGCAATACCCGTGAGGCGATTCAAAAGGTTGAAGCTAAAGGGCAGGAAGTTTTGTCCCATTTCCATGAGATTGGTCAGTTGACCCAGCAGGTAGAAGCGGCTCTGAAAATGAATGATCTAACGAACCTAGGACAGGCTCTGACTACTTGCCATGAGCACTTGAGAGCCGTGGGTGTCAGCTGTGAAAAAGCAGACCATCTGGTCGCCGTTGCCCTTGAAAATGGGGCCTTAGGCGCTAAAATGAGCGGAGGCGGTCTTGGTGGCTGTGTGATTGCCCTCGTCAAGGATTCTCGTGAAGCAGCAACCATTGCCCATGCATTAGAAAAAGAAGGAGCGCACCATACATGGATCGAAAACCTGTAAAGGCTAAGTCCTATGCCAATATCGCGATTATCAAATACTGGGGAAAAGAAGATGCCAAACAGATGGTCCCTTCGACCAGTTCGATTTCGTTGACCTTAGAAAATATGTATACAGAGACCAGTCTCTCTCCCTTGCCAGCAGATGCGACTGCGCATGAATTTTACATCGATGGGGAATTCCAAAATCCAGCTGAGCAAGCCAAAATTGGAGCTGTGATTGATGGCTTGAAGCCAGCAAATGAAGCGGGATTTGTTCGAGTGGATACCAGCAACAACATGCCAACCGCAGCAGGCTTGTCTTCTAGCTCGAGTGGGCTCTCTGCTCTCGTCAAGGCTTGCAATCGGTATTATGATTTGGGCTTGAGTCAGGAGGAATTAGCTCAAAAAGCCAAGTTTGCTTCGGGTTCTTCTTCACGGTCTTTCTTTGGACCCTTAGCAGCCTGGGACAAAGAAAGTGGAGAAATTTATAAGGTTAAAACAGACCTGAAACTGGCTATGATCATGCTGGTTCTCAATGACAAGCAAAAGCCCGTTTCCAGCCGGGAAGGGATGAAACGCTGCATGGAGACTTCGACTAATTTCAAAGAATGGATCGAAGAGTCTAGACAAGATTATAAGGATATGCTGGACTATCTAGCTGGCAATAATTTTGAACATGTCGGTCAGCTGACAGAGCGCAATGCCCTTGCTATGCATGCGACGACTAGAACAGCCACTCCAGCCTTTAGCTACTTGATAGAAGAAAGCCACAAAGCTATGGACTTTGTCCGTGAGCTTCGCGCTGCAGGCCATGCTTGTTACTTCACCATGGATGCAGGGCCAAACGTTAAGGTTCTCTGTTTAGAAGAAGACTTGGATCAGCTGGTGCCTTTATTTGACGACCGCTATCGGACCATCGTATCTAAAACAAAGGATCCTCAAGATGAAGACTAAGTATCAGGTACAGACCGGAGGCAAGCTCTATCTAGCTGGAGAATACGCGGTGCTAACGCCTGGCTATGGGGCAGTGATTCAGTTTATCCCCATTTATCTATCAGCTACCATCCAAGAAGCAACAGCCTACCAGCTAGCCTCAGACCTTTTTGGTTACAAGGTAGATTTGACCCCAAATAAGGACTACGCCTTGATTCAAGAGACTATTCAGCTTATGGAAGAGTGGCTGAAAGATCAGGGGATAGCCCCTAAACCCTTTGATCTTTACCTTAGAGGAACACTGGGCGAAGAGGGGAAAAAGTATGGGATTGGTTCCAGCGGAAGTGTGGTCTTGCTCGTGATCAAGGCCATGGCTGCTCTGTATGAGTTAGACTTAAATCCAGATCTGCTCTTTCGACTAGCAGCAGTGGTCTTGGTGCAAAGAGGGGACAATGGTTCCATGGGCGATTTGGCTTGTATCGCTTACGAGGACTTGATTTATTACCAATCCTTTGATCGGGCTTGGTTGCATGAAGTCTTGACTTCTCAGCCTCTTTCACAAGTTTTAGACCTGGATTGGGACTACCAGATCTGCTCGATCCAGCCAGCCATCTCTTATGATTTTCTGGTTGGTTGGACCAAGGAACCAGCGATTTCAAGTGGTTTGATCCGTCAGGTCAAGGGAGCGATCAAGGAAGAATTTCTTCAGGAGAGCCAGAGCGCAGTGAAGAATCTTGAAAAAGGCCTCCGTGAAGGGAACCAAAAGGACATTGAGACCAGTATCAAACGCGCCGATAAGAACCTAAAGTCTTTGAACCCTTTGATCTATACCCCAGCTCTAAAAGAGCTTCAAGAAGCGACAGAGGGTCTTTCTGCCTGTGCCAAATCTAGTGGTGCTGGAGGAGGCGACTGTGGGATCGCCCTTAGTTTTGACCCAGTTGAGACTCAGACCTTGATAGACCGCTGGAAGGAAAAGAATATTGAAGTCATTTACCAAGAAAGGATGGGAGATTCGTGAGCGAAAATCGAAAAGACCAGCATATTCGCTATGCCTTGGAGCAAAGCTCCTCCTATAATAGCTTTGATGAGATCGAGCTGATTCACCGATCCCTCCCCCTTGTGGATCTAGCGGAGATTGATTTGACAACCCATTTCGCAGGGCGTGATTGGGAGGTCCCTTTTTATATCAATGCTATGACAGGCGGGAGTAAACGGGCCAAAGAGATCAATCAAAAGTTGGCAGCAGTAGCCGAAGCCTGTGGGATTCTCTTTGTGACTGGCTCTTACAGCGCAGGGCTGAAGGATCCGAACGATCAATCGTATGCGGTCAAAAAAGACCATCCTCATCTTCTTTTAGCAACCAACATTGGCATCGATAAAGAGCCAGATTTGGGCTTGCGGACAGTGGAAGAGCTACACCCCCTCTTTCTTCAAGTCCATGTGAATCTGATGCAAGAGTTGCTCATGCCCGAAGGGGAGCGGATTTTCCACACTTGGAAAGACCATCTCAAGAGCTATGGGCAGGGCTTTCCAGTGCCTGTAGTCCTGAAGGAAGTTGGCTTTGGTATGGATCCCAAAACAGTTCAGGCAGCGCTAGATGCTGGGATCAAAACCGTCGATATTTCTGGTCGTGGTGGCACTAGTTTTGCCTATATTGAGAATCGTCGTGGTGGCAATCGCGCTTATCTGGATGATTGGGGACAATCAACTGCGCAGTGTCTCTTACAGTTACAGGATCAGATGGATCAGGTTGAGATCCTCGCAAGTGGGGGTATCCGTCATCCTCTTGACATGGTCAAGGCCTTGGTCCTTGGAGCACGTGGCGTAGGACTATCCCGCGTTTTTCTTGAGATGGTAGAGACTAAGAGCGTTGAAGAAGTGATCGCCCTTGTCCAAGGATGGAAAGAAGATCTCAGATTGCTCCTTTGTGCGCTCGGTTGTCAGAACCTGAAAGAGCTCCGTGAAGTCGACTATCTCCTCTATGGAAAGTTGTGGCAAGCTCAGCAACAGAAAAAATGAAGAAAAATCATTTTAGAAACTTTCCTTAGGTGAGTACGGAGGTTAGGTGAAATTATCCAGTGGATGATTTCAGCAATCCAGGAAGTTCCATGACTAATTAAAATACAAAGGGCATCTACGGATAAAGTCAAAATAGGAAATTTAACGCAGAATCTTTCGATTCTAGGAGAACTTATCTTTTTGACACAATCCGTAGCCCGTGTTCAATTAGTTTTGAACCTAAGGTTTCAAAACTCCCGAGTGCCTGAAACAAAAACGTTTCAGGCACTTTTCTCTCGGCGGAAAGTTTTCGTATATTATGATTCATTTTGAAAATTAGAACTCTTTTATAGTTCTTTGAAGAATCACTTAACTTATTTTACTTAAAAATTAGATCCTATTCGTTTAGGATTGGCAAAATAAGCCAATTTTTTATTTTTTTTGAAAAAGTGTTCTCCTCAAAAATTCTGATAGTTTACGAATCGTTTACGGTTGCTGGAATCGCTTGCAAAACAGGCTTGTAAAAGAGTATACTAAATAAGGAAAAACATTTTTAAAAAGGAGTTTAGGATGAAGAAGCACTATTTTCGATCAGCTGTAGCAGCCTTGCTTCCGCTTTTGTTGATTGCTCAACCTGTTGAGGCTTGTACAGGGTTCATCATCGGGAAGAAATTGACTGCCGACGGTTCGACCTTGGTAGGGCGTACCGAAGATTTAGAGCCCAACCATAATAAAAATTTTGTGGTTAGAGAGCGTGTCTACAATAAAAAAGGAGCCATCTTTGAAGATGCTGCCAACGGTTTTCAATATCCCTTGCCTGAGATTAGCTATAAGTATACAGCGGTCCCAGATGTCACCCCTGAACAAGGGATTTTTGACGAAGCAGGATTCAACGAATATGGGGTTTCCATTTCTGCCACTGTATCTGCTTCAGCAAATGACAAGATCCAAAAGGTGGATCCCTATGTCAAGGATGGCCTCGCAGAATCGGGCTTGACCAGTATCGTTCTCCCAAGTGTGAAAACCGCAAGAGAAGGGGTTGAACTCATTGCTAAAATCGTCGAAGAAAAAGGCGCTGCAGAAGGAAATATTGTGACCATTGCCGATAAAGAAGGCGTCTGGTATATGGAAATCCTATCTGGTCACCAATATGCAGCGATTCTCTTCCCAGAGGATCGGTTTGCGGTCTTTCCAAATACCTTCTTCTTAGGGCATGTAGATCTGTCGGATACCGAACGCACGATCGCTTCAAAAGATCTTGAAAAAGTCGCCAAAGAAGCCAATAGCTATAAGGAAGTGGACGGAAAATTCCACGTTTCTCAATCCTATAATCCGCCTTTGCAAGAAGCAGATCGCTCTCGGGTTTGGTCGGGAATCAAATCGCTAGACCCAAGCTCTCCTGTTAAATATGACGATGCGTCCTTTGACCTTCTTCATACAACCGATCGAAAATTAACCCTCCGCGATGCCATGAATCTGCAACGCAATCGTTTGGAAGGAACCAAATATAAACCACAGGATCAAATGGAGCTGGATGGAAAAGGCATTCCGAAAAAAGGGGAGTTTGATGAGGTTTATAAATACCCTATTTCCAATCCAAATGTCATGGAGGCCCATATTTTCCAACTGAAAGACGATGTCCCAGCGAGTGCAGGTGGAGGCACCATGTGGCTGTCGATGGGTAGTCCACGAAATGCTCCATACCTACCCTACTATGGCAATATTCTCAACACCTATCAAGCCTACCAAGAATTAGGGGATCATTACAATGATCGCTCTTGGTATTGGACTATTTCAAGAATCAATGACCTTGTGGCCAAATATCCAGATTTATTCGAAGATGGGGCGATTCGTACTGAAATGGAACGATTGGAGTCTCAGTGGATGGTCGAACAAGATCTGAGTGATCAGGAACAAATTGCCCTTGCTTCTCAGCCTGAAGAAGCGAGTGAGAAGGCAACAGAGGAAAGCTTGGCAAGAGCTGAGAAAACCTTCGAACGCTTGCAAGAAATCAGAAAAGAAGCAGAACAAAAGGTAGCAGATGAACACGGAAAAAGTGCCCTGCAGGATCTAGATGACGAAGAAGATGCTGCTTATGAAGAGAAGATTGATCTCGTTGATTTTGACTATGATTACATTCTAGCAGCAGGCTTGTTCGGGGCAACCCTTCTAGCGATTGTGATCTACCTGATTCGCTCAAAGAAACAAAAGGGAGGAAAACAAGATGACTAAAATTCAAAGAGCCTCGATCTATCTTTTTCTACTGTTGGCAGGAATTGGCTTGGAGTTTGAACTCGGTCATCTTTCTCAACAAGAATTTAGCCAGTCTGCAGGCAGAGACTTGGTCTTAAACTTGTCTGTTTTAGCTGCTATTATTATCCCGCTCTATCTCTTTTCAAAACGATTGGCCAAGCAGTTGTCTGTTCCAACCTATCTCTTATGGATTGCCATGTTTGGAGGAGCCTTCGTAGCAGGCTGGTTGAGCTTTTCAGGCAATAGCTTGATTGATATTATGAATAGCCATGTGATCAAGGATGCCACTGTCTTTAACAAGTGGACGGATGCTTTGACGGCCCCGTTTTCAGAGGAATTCTTTAAGGCTCTAGTTGCCTTTTGGGTTGTCTTGATGGTTGGCAAGAAAGATCTAAAAGCGATTCTAATTGCAGGCTTGGGCTCTGGCTTTGGTTTTCAAATCATTGAGGATTTAGGGTACGTTGCCCGCCAAACCAAAACCAGCCAATTAGCTGCGGTTACTGAGGCCATTAACCGGATCTCTGGTGGATTAGCTTCACATGCCCTCTATACAGCTGTTGTATCCGTTGGTGTCTTCCTCTTGTTGTCTCAAGTGACTCAGAAAAAGGAAAAAATCTTTGGGCTCTGGTGTGTTCTCTCGACAGTAGCCAATCACTTCTTATGGAACTCTCCGTTTTATGAAACAGACCATCGGATTAATCTTCTCGTCGGACTACTCTTTGCCGTCCAAGTAGGGACCTTTATCGAAGTGGTGCTCTATACCAAGAAACATCCCGAGTTGCCATTTTTAAAACAATAAGAAAAATTTTTCAAACACAAAAGAACTAAGACGTGGGTCTTAGTTCTCAAAGTGAAGATAAAATCATCTTAGAAACTTTCCTTAGGTGAAGACGGACGTCAGCGAACTTCGAAGAAGTTCCATGACTAATTATTGAGCCTAAGGTCTCAATAATTCCGAGTGCTAGAAACAAAAGTGTTTCTAGCACTTTTTTCACGGCGGAAAGTTTCATTATATTCTCGATTCATTTAAAAAATTAGAACTCATTTTTATTTCTTTGCAGGATCACTTGACTTAATTTACTAAAGAATTAGTTTGTCTTAGTTCTTTTATTTTCTCAATTCTTGTAAGAGTGTTTGTGCCTTCTCTAAGTTAAAGGGTTTGTTTTCAAGGAGTTGGCTGACCAATCGGGGAACTTCCTCTTCCTTAGCACCTGCTAGAAGGGCTAGGGAGCGTGCTTGGAGTTTCATATGTCCTGCTTGGATTCCTGTGGTGACAAGGGCTTTGAGGGCTGCGAAATTCTGCGCCAAACCGAGCGAAGCGATGATACCGGCTAATTCAATAGCAGAAGGTTCTCCTAGTAAACGGTGGCTGACTTGAACCGTAGGGTTGAGGCCAATGGAGCCTCCTTTTGTCGCAACCGGCATTGGCAGGGTAATCTCTCCATAGAGTTTTTTCTCTTCTGGCTGACTTTTCCAGTGACTTAAGCCCTTGTATGGACCGCTTTGTGCGGCATAGGCATGGGCTCCTGCTTCGATGGCCCGCCAGTCATTTCCTGTAGCAAGGACCAGGGCATCAATCCCGTTAAAAATTCCCTTGTTATGAGTGGCTGCACGGTAAGGATCCACTTGAGCCAGTTGGCTAGCTAGCTCCATCCGGTGGGCAATCTCAACGGCTTCCTCAGGATTTCGACTCAGTGCTTTAAAATCAATGGCACACCTTGCACTCACCAAAGAGCGCGTGGCCAAGTTGGATAAAATTGCCATCAAGGCCTGACCACCAGAGAGTTCCTGGATACGATCGGTCAGAGCTTCTAACATGGTATTGAGCATATTGGCCCCCATGGCTTCTTTGGGATCGACAGCCAAGTAGACAATAAGAAAGTCCCCCTTGTTTTCGACCCAAAGATCCCTCGCTCCACCTCCACGCTTGACGATCGAAGGATAGGCTTCATTAGCCAGCTGAAGAAGAGTTTCCTTGTCTTCGAGGATGCGCTTGCTAGCAACTTCCATGTCTTCAACATCCGTCAGAGCAATCTCACCGATCATTTGGCGTTGGTGCACCTGGGTGGTGAATCCGCCCGAACGTTGAATGAGCTTGGCCGCAAAGCTGGCAGCTGCTACCACGGAAGGCTCTTCTGTGACCATGGGAAGGACATAGTCACGACCATTGATCAGGAAATAAGGAGCAAGGCTAAAGGGCAAGTCAAAAGTCGACAAGACATTTTCCGTCAATTGATCTGCAATAGAAAGGGGAAGTCCCTTTTGTTCTTTTAAGATCTGTGCTTCATCCCAAGTTAAGAGGCCTTCCTTCAGTAAGGCCTCTATGCGTTCTGTGGGCGAAAGTTTTGCAAAACCTGGTAATCGTGCCATTATTTTTCTACTTTCTGGTAAGTGCGTTGGTGTTCCTTGATCTCTGTCAAAGCAAAAGTTTGATGCGTAGCAGGCTCAAACACTTGATTGCCACTAGGATCTAGATCTACTTCTTCATAAAAGAGTCGTTCGTAGTCAGCAACACTAAGAACCGTACGTTGGTCCAGTCTTTCCATGCGTTTGTGATCTAAGAGTTGCTCAAAACCAGGAACGAGATTGGCACTAAAGATCTCAGAAACCGCTCCACTTCCATAGCTAAAGAGGGCGATTCGGTCCCCAGCTTTGAGTTGGGGATCATTTTCCAGTAGTGACAGCAAGCCTAGGAAAAGAGATCCAGTGTAGATATTTCCCACGCGTTGGCTGTATAGAATCGATTGATCAAAGTTGTATTGTAATTGATCTTTTTTCTCTTCTGATAATGACTTATCCAAGATTTTTTTCAAGCCCTTGAGAGCTAATTTTGGATAAGGCAAGTGGAAGCAGACGGCTGAAAAGTCTGTTAAGGCAAGGCCAGTCCGTTTCTGGTATTCCGCCCAGGTTGTTTTCAGAGAATCTAGATATTGTTGCGTTGAATAAATCCCATTCACGAAGGGAGTTGTCGCATAATTTGGACGCCAAAAATCCATGACATCACGTGTTTGGGCAACATTGTCATCGTTAAAAGATAGAATACGAGGATTGTGGCTGATCAGCATAGCAACTGCTCCGGCACCTTGTGTTGGTTCACCAGGAGTTCCAATTCCATATTTAGCAATGTCACTGGTAATGACCAAAACCTTACTCTGTGGGAATTTTTCAACATGGAGTTTAGCATAATCCAAGGCAGCAGTCGCAGCATAACAGGCTTCTTTCATCTCAAAAGAGCGAGCGAAAGGCTGGATGTCTAGTAAGCCATGGACAAACACAGCAGCAGCCTTACTCTGGTCAATTCCAGATTCTGTCGCAAGAATCACCATGTCGATCGCTTCTTTATCTTCGTCTGTTAAAATATCATCTGCTGCAGTAGCAGCCAATGTGACGATGTCTTCTGTGATCGGTGCCACGCTTTGTTCTTTTAAGAGAAGACCCTTGCTCAGTTTTTCGGGATCGGTATCACGAGCAGCGGCCAAATCTTCTAAACGCAAGACATAAGGGCTCGTCGCAAAACCAATCTTATCAATCCCAATTGTCATTCTTAACCTCTTTTTTATTTGATATCTACTAGTATATTTCGTTACTATTTTACCATATTTAAGGGTAAAACTCCCTTGAAAAAGCTAGATCAGCAAGGAAATCATTCTCGGGACCGATTTTGCAATGTTTCAAAGAAAAATAGAGAATCTATAAGAAAAAGCCATCCTCAGATGGCTTTTCAACTCTTATCCTTGCTTATCTTTTTTAGGATTGCTCATGATTCGTATGAAGAGTTCTTTGCATTTGTCTCTTAGAACTTTTTCGTAGAAGACGATTAAAGCGATGTACACAATCGTAAAGTTCAAGGTCAGATAGAACAAGTCAAATGAATTACGGGCATAATCAGTTGCTAATAGATAGGAGGAGAGGGTTCCTAGGATCATCCAAGGAAGATACTTGATATACTTGCTTATCATCATACAGCACCTCGCATACTTTAAAGGATTTGTTTTTTCACTTTTATTGTATTCTTTTATGTGGAAAATGCAAGCGATGACATTCATAAAAATTGAACAACCAATGCTAGTTAGCATTGGTCATTTTTCTTTTTTGATAGCGTTGATAAGAATGGTAGAGTTTCAAGACAACGGAGCCGCTAGCCATCCCGATGGAGATCACCAAGGCCAGAATAACCACCAGGGTCACGCTGGTTACTGCCTGGCGATATTGGCCACTGACAAAGAAGGAAGTGGTTCGATAGGAAATATATCCAGGAACCAAGGGCGCGAGAATGGACAACATAAAGACCACAACAGGCGTCTTGAGAATGATACTTAAAATCTGACTGATACAGGAGCCGACAATGGCTGCAATAAAGGTTGCAACGATGACATTGGTAGGCCCTTTCAGGATATAGTAAAGTAGCCAGATGCCCATGCCAAGGATTCCTCCAGGAATCAACATGGAGCGTTGCACATTTAGGACGATTAAAAAGGTAATGATGGCAATCAAACTGGCCACCGCTTGGATTAAAAATTCAGTTAGGTTCATGATTTTATTTCATAAGGACAAGGGCAACGGTTGTACCGGCACCAAGGGCAAGAGTAATGAGGAGAGTCTCAAAGAGCTTACTCATCCCAGAGTTGAGGTGGTAATTCATGAGATCGCGGACAGCATTGGTCATAGCGATTCCAGGAACGAAGGGCATGACACAGCCTGCGATAATGAGATCGGTATTGGATGGAAAACCACTATAGCGCGTCCAGATATGGGCCAAAAAACCGAAGACAAAGGCGGCCGCAAAGGCAGTGGCAAAAGGAATGCGAACGTATTTCTCAACGACAAGAGAAAAAGCAAAGGCAAAGACAGTCGCAATACCCGCTCCAATGGCATCGTAGAAATTTCCTCCAAACATGATGGAGAAGAAAGGCGCACTGAGGGTTGCTGCAATGGTCAACTGGAGATTGGTATAAGGAACACGCTTTCTTTTTAACTCGCTCAGGGCCTGGTAGGCTTGCTCGAGATCGATCTCTCCAGAGACTAGTTGACGAGAGATCTGATTGACATCACAGACTTTTTCGATATTGTAATTGGTCCGCAAGATCCGTTTCATGCGCGTGACATTGGCATTCTCAATTGAAAAGAAAATAGCGACTGGCATCGCTAAAACATTGCAATCGACGATTCCCTGTGAATGGGCGATCCGGATCATGGTATCTTCGACCCGGTGAATCTCAGAACCGCTCTCTATCAGGAGGGTTCCAGCTAACATCAGGACGTCGATCACTTGGTTGATCTGTTTTGACTCTTCCATAATTTCCTTCTTACTAAATAATCTGTTTCTATTATAGCAAAAAAGGACGAGAGACAGAACTAAAATTTGACAATTCTAGTTTGTTTCTTATCCTTTCTGAATTCGTTTAGAATAGCTATTGTTTAGGTTTATCATTCGTTAACTCGGGTGGTGGTGTTGCACGGTGCTATCCTGGACGAGAAGGGTTGCTAAGAAGATCAGTGCAATCAGGATAAAGAGCCAAATAATAGCGAAAATAAATGTTAAAAACATAGGATCACCCCTTCTATCTTATTTACAGCTCTACTATAACACTTGAAGAAAGCGCTGTCAAACCCTATATGGTAGGCTCTTAAACTCTTTCAAAATTCAGAATACTCTTGCGATGGGGATGAAAAAACCAGCCGTTTCCGACTGGTTTTTAAGAGCTATTTGAATCTTAGTTCAAGGCATCATCCATTGAAAGAACTTCGTGGAAGACACGTTGTGTCAATTCAGTTTTTTGTTCTGGAGTGAGGTATTTCGTGTTTACACAGTATCCAGAGATACGAACGATAACGTCTTCACCTGACATGATCTTTTCGTAAACATCGTTCAAGTCCATAACGTTCAAGTTAACGTGTTGTCCACCGTTTTCGAAGTATCCATCAAGGATGGTTACCAAGTTATCAACTTGTTCGTCACGAGTTTTACCAAGAGCACGTGGTGAAACTTGAGTAGTGAGTGAGATACCATCAGCTGCATAACCAAAGTCAAGGCTAGCAAGTGAGTTCAAGTTTTGCAACCATCCACCTTTCGCTTTGTTAGATGGGTTAGCACCTGGTGAGAAGAATTCCAATTTAGACAAGTTCACAGAACCATCTTCGTTGAGGTATACCCCTTTGTGGACTGGTGAGTTACCAGTTTGTTTAGAGTAAGCAACGTTAGAAGTGATGGTAAGAAGTGAAACAGTTGCTTCAGCGTTCTTGTAAAGTTTGTGGCTACGTAGACGAGTTGTGTAAGCTTCGATCAACCATTCTGCCAATTCGTTAGAACGTGGGTCATCTTCACCCCAACGTGGGTATTCACCGATTGTTTCGTAGTCGTAGATGTAGCCATCTTCGTCACGGATTGGTTTAACAGTAGCGTATTTGATTGCTGACAATGTATCAACAGTGTTGGCAAATCCACAGATACCGAATCCCATGTTTGCGCGTTGGTGAGTTGGCAAGAAGGCCATTTGAACTGCTTCGTAGTTGTACTTATCAGTCATGTAGTGGATGATGTTCAAAGCATCTACATAAGTGTCAGTCAACCAGTCAAGAGATTTTTCAAAGTTTGCTTTAACAGATTCGAATTCAAGAACTTCATCACGGATAGGATCGATGTCAAATACTTTGTAGTCTTTATGAACATCGTCGTAACCACCGTTCAAACCAGTAAGAAGAGCTTTAAGGACGTTAACACGAGCGCCGAAGTATTGGATGTTGTGGCGTTGTTCTTCGTTTTCTGGGTCAAGTGGAGATACACAACATGAGATACAGCTCATTTCACCGTATCCGTCTTTAGCCATTGTTGTAACACCTTCGTATTGGATAGAAGAGTGTTTGTGGCTCATGTGCATACAGTAGCGACGGAAGCTATATGGCAATTTGTCAGTCCAAAGAACTGTCAAGTTTGGTTCTGGAGAGTTACCGATGTTGTCCAAAGTGTTCAAGAAACGGTAGTCCATCTTCGTAACACGGTGACGTCCGTCGTTACCCATACCAGCCATAGAAGTTGTGATGAAGGTTGGGTCACCTGAGTACAATTGGTCGTAAGCTTTTGTACGAGCAAATTTAACAGTACGCAATTTCATAACGAAATCGTCAACGAATTCTTGGATTTCTGATTCAGTAAATGTACCACGAGCCAAGTCACGTTCAGCGTAGATATCCAAAACGATTGGCACACGTCCAAGAGAAGTAGCAGCACCGTTGATCACACGGCAGACAGCCATGAAGGCGATGTTTGTCCATTGGATTGCTTCTTTTGTATTGAAGGCAGGACGACGCACGTCTACACCATAAAGGTCACCCAATTTAACAACTTCTTGAAGTGCTTGGTATTGAAGGTTTACTTCTTCACGAAGACGGATTGATTCTTCATCGATTTCAGTAATAGAGTTCCAGTCGCTTGCTTTTTCAGCCATCAAGTAGTCAGCACCGTAAAGAGCCAAACGTGCATAAACCCCGATGATACGTCCACGAGAGTATGCATCTGGAAGACCAGTTACAGTGTGAGCGTGACGTGCACGACGGATGTTTGTAGTATAAGCACGGAAGATACCATCGTTTACAGTTGTAACGTATTTTGTGAAGATTTCATGAACTGCTGGATCTGGTTCGTATCCATTTTCTTTCAAAGTAGTTTCCGCCATACGGATACCACCACGAGGCATGAAGTTCAATTTGAACAATTCATCATTTTGGATACCGAAGATGACTTCGTTTTCTTTGTCGATATATCCAGCTGCGATATCAGCGATAGATGTTGGACGGTTATCGTATGGGAAACGAGTTTCTTCGTAATGAGCTTTTGTTTCTTCAACAATCTTCTTGATGTGAAGAGAACGTTCAGTTGGACCAGCTAGGAAGCTTTCATCTCCATCATAAGGTGTGTAGTTAGCTTGAACGAAGCGAGAAACGCTTGCTTTTTCTTTCCAATCTTCACCTTTGAAGCCTTCCCAGGCTTTGTCAAAAATATCTTGTGCTTCAACGACTGTTTTAACAACCATTTTTATTTTCCTCTATTGTCTTTCTAGCAACTATATCTGTTGCACTTACAATAGTAGTATACCATACAGAAACCGGTTACACAAAGACAAATTGCGAAAAATAGCAGATTCTTTTATAATACAGTTTCAATTCTTCTGTGATACTGTACTACATTTTTGAAAATGAACACGAATTTCCATCAATTTTCATGTTTTTAGGAAGGGCCGATTTTTGCAATTCTAAAATTTTCTTCTTATAATAGAAAAAAGGAGGGTGAAAAATGCTGATATTTCCATTGGTGAATGATACGAGTCGCAAGATTATTCATATTGATATGGATGCATTTTTTGCTGCCGTCGAAGAAAGAGACAACCCTAGTTTAAAGGGGAAGCCTGTCGTAATTGGCCAGGACCCTCGTCAATCAGGAGGGAGAGGTGTGGTCTCGACCTGTAACTATGAAGCACGGAAATATGGGATTCATTCGGCCATGAGTTCCAAAGAAGCGCTGGACCTTTGTCCTCAAGCGATTTTTATCTCTGGAAATTATGAAAAATACCGAGAAGTGGGCGAGCAGGTTCGTGAGATTTTTAAGCGCTATACAGATCTCATCGAGCCCATGAGTATTGATGAAGCCTATCTAGATGTGACGGAAAATAAAATCCAGAGCAAATCAGCTGTCAAAATCGCTCGCTTGATTCAGCATGCGATCTGGGAAGAGCTGCATCTCACAGCTTCAGCAGGTGTCTCTTATAATAAGTTTTTGGCAAAGATGGCAAGTGACTACCAAAAACCCCGTGGCCTAACGGTGGTCTTGCCGGAGGATGCCGAGGATTTCCTGAGCCAGATGGACATTGCCAGATTTCACGGGGTAGGAAAGAAGACAGTGGAGCGGCTGCATGAGATGGGTGTCTATACTGGCGCGGATCTTTTAGCCATTCCGGAGATGACCTTGATCGATCGGTTTGGGCGCTTTGGCTATGATCTCTTTCGTAAGGCGCGAGGCATTCACAATAGCCCTGTCAAGAGCCATCGTATCCGCAAGTCGATTGGAAAAGAGCGGACCTACCGCAAGCTCCTTTATGCTGAAGATGATATTTTAGAAGAAATTGCCAATCTGTCCAGTAAAGTAGCCCAATCGCTGGAAAAACACGGCAAGCAAGGAAAGACCTTGGTTTTAAAGGTGCGCTATGGAGACTTTACCACCCTGACCAAGCGAATGACATTGACGGAGCCAACACGAGAGGCTGAGCGGATCAATCGTTCCGCTCGCCAAATTTTTCAAGAAATTGAATCGACAAATACTGGAATCCGGCTTTTGGGTGTCACCATGACCAATTTCGTCGATCATACCGAGTTGCCTTTGGTGGAAGAAAAAGAAAACGACTAGTTTGTTCACTAGTCGTATTTTTTGATGTCAAAAAAGGCTGCAATTTCTTCTTCAGTCAGTCCGATCATAGGAGAGATGGTGTGGAGATTGTCTTCTGTCAGTCGATAGACAGTCGGTTTATCAGGCTCAGTCTTCCTTTCAACAGTTTCTTCCTTGCTTCGCGCGGATTCGACTGTAGCAGAAGCGGTGGTAACAGCTGAAGAAGAGTCTTTGGATGCCTCGCCTCCGTCCAGGTTCTTGAAGCGTTCCACCAAGTAGGTCTTGCGCGCAGTACCGGTATTTTTAGTGGCGTAATCAAAGGCGCTGTATTCTCCTAAGAGGATCAGTTTGCTCTTGGAGCGCGTGATGGCAGTATAGATCAAATTGCGCTGCAACATCCGGTGGCTTTGATTGGTAATGGGTAAAATCACTACCGGGAACTCACTTCCTTGCGATTTGTGAATACTCATCGCATAGGCTAAGCGAATCTTGTACCATTCATTGCGCGGGTAGACGATTTCATTGCCATCAAATTGGATGGTCAATTCATCTTGCTTGGATTCCGTATATTTTCCTGGGAGAAGATCGGTGATGTAGCCGATATCTCCATTAAAGACATTGCTTTCTGCATCATTGACCAGATGGATGACCTTGTCTCCATCGCGGTATTGGCAGTCTGGCGTGTCAAAGACCACCTGATCTTTGACAGCTGGATTGAGAAGGTCTTGCATGAGCGTATTGATATTGTCAATGCCGGCCTGGCCCTTGTACATGGGTGCCAAGACTTGGATATCTCGAGCAGGGATTTGACTGCGAAGGGCAGCAGAAGTGATTTGTTCGATCATCTTAGGGATGTGTTCGCTTCCGGCTTCGAAATAAGAGCGGTCGGCTTTTCGTTCTGTGAAATCTTGAGGAAGCTTGCCCTGGCGAATGTCTCCTGCTAGTGCGACAATGGTCGAGTCCTCACTCTGACGGAAAATATGTTCCAGTTTGGTCTGAGGGATGCTTGGGATCTGCAAGAGATCAGCCAAGACCTGACCAGGGCTGACGGAAGGTAATTGGTCGGCATCTCCCACAATCAAGAGTTTCGTATCCGTTGCAATGTTGCTGAGTAATTGATTAGCCAACCAGGTATCGACCATGGAAAATTCGTCCACAATGATAAAGTCTGCGTCTAAATAGTCCTCTAAGTGGCTGGTGTCATCATCTCCTGTCATCCCCAAATGGCGGTGGATGGTGGCGCTCGGAAGTCCTGTCAGCTCATTCATGCGTCTAGCTGCCCGTCCCGTTGGGGCAGCCAAGAGGATCGGCAGGTCTTGTTTCTTCCGAAGGTCCAGTTGGTGGAGTTGGGCATAGACACTGATCATCCCATTGATAACGGTGGTCTTTCCTGTCCCAGGACCCCCTGTGAGGATAAAGACCTTGTTTTGGATAGCCTGGTGAATCGCCTCTTTTTGAATCGCATCGTAGCGAATCCCCAGATCTTTTTCAACCGCCTCAATCGCCTGGTTGATTTTCTCAGGGTCAAACGAAGCTTTTTTACCTTTCTCCAGTAATCGTCCAATATGACTGCGAATCCCTTCCTCCGCAAAGAAGAGGCTGTTGTCAAAGATCTTGGTGTCCACGTTTTGGACCTTGTCTTCCTCGATGAGGCGTCCTAATTCTTGGGCGACAGTGGAAGGATCCAATTCTACTGGACGAGCTGATTCTAAAAGGTCAATGGTATAGCGCAGGAGGTCCTTGGCTTCGATGTAGGTATTTCCAGTCTCGATAGAGTAGCTAAAAAGGCTGTGGATCAGGCCCGCGCGGAAACGCTCAGGGGCGTCACTTGCAATCCCCAATTCTTCGGCTAGTTGGTCCGCGATTTTAAAGCCCATGCCTTGGATATCTTCCACCAATCGGTAGGGCTGTTGCTCCACGATCTGGAGAGTTTCTTCTTTATAAAAATCTTGGATCTGAAAGGCCAATTTATTGGGAATGCCATAGTTGGCTAGTTGGACGAGAATGCGCTCCGTTCCGTAATTCTGACGGAGTTTTTCCACAAAAGCCAGGCGGTTTTTCTTGGAGAGACCTGTGATTTCTTCTAATTTTTCAGGGGCTTCCAGAATTTTGTCAATGGTATCGTCCCCGTAGAGGTCCACGATTTTTTGGGCTGTTTTGAGACCAATTCCTTTAAAGTGATCACTAGAAAAATATTTCACCAAGCCCTTGCTAGAAGGTTTGGCACGTTCATAGCGACTGATTTTGAGCTGCTCTCCGTATTTAGGATGATGGACCAACTCCCCCCAGAAGGTGTAGTCTTCGCCTTCCATGATATCTGCCATAGTGCCAGTCACAATAATCTCAAAATTATCAAAGTCTTCGGCATCGGTATCGCTAATGTCGAGCAAGAGGATTCGAAAAAAACTGCTAGGATTTTCAAAAATAATGCGCTCAATAGTACCAGAAAAATAATATTCCATCATTTCTTTCCTTTTTATAAAGCAAGGCTGGGACATACTTGTCTCAGCCTCAGTCTGTTGATCTATACTAATAAGTTTTGAAAGGGTAGATCGGCCATAGTCTAAAGACGGCTTGCCCTTTGATTTGTTCTTTCTTGAAAGCTCCGACCTGACGGCTATCTTTAGAAACGATCCGGTCATCTCCAAGTAGGAGGTATTCATCGTCGAGCAACTTCAAGGTAAATCTAGGATTGCCATCCTTGTCTACTGTAAAAGCTTGGGCTGTATTGGCCAATTGGCGGAAGAGTTCTCCGTTTTCTTCGAAGCCTTTTCCAGTGTAGGTCGATTGCAATTTATCTTTTTTGAAACGAGCGATGTAGTCTTTCAAATAAGGCTCATTGGTCTTTTTCCCATTGATGTAGAGGGTATCGTTGTCGTACTGGATGGTATCTCCAGGAAGACCGATGACCCGCTTGACGATGTCCTTGGTTTTGCCGTCGTCGTCTTTTTCACTGGCAACGACAATATCGAAACGATCGATTGAGAGGTGGTTGACCACAAGGAGGTACTCGCTATCAGCCAGGGTTGGATCCATCGAATGGCCATCCACCTTGACCGGAGCCCAAAGGAAGATGCGAGAGGCGATGATGAGACCAACGATGATGCTGAAGAGGCCCCATTCTTTAAGGAATCTCACCACTGGTGAGCTAGATGTATGTTTTGAACTTCTTTTTGACATAACTTATCTTTCTAGTAATTTCTTTGCTTTTTCTGTGTTTTTAAAATGGAGTTTGGCACAATAATCCAGAGCTTTCATCCCGTAGGTCTGAAGCAATTTAGCAGCGACTTGGTCAGATTTAGCTCCTGCTCCACTAGGGAGATTAAAACCCAGTTCCTTGCCCAGATCTTCCAGATTTTGAAGGAAGAGATTGCGGGCGATGATGGAACTAACCGCAACAGCTAAATACTTACCTTCTGCTTTTTCTTCCAACTCAATAGCTTGGGAAACCTGATTTTTTTCAGCTTTCACGTATTTTTGGTAGTTTTTAGCCGTCGTAAAGGCATCGATCACAATTCGCTCTGCTTGGACTCCTTTATTTAATAGAAGATAGATGGCCTGATTGTGCAGGGCCACTTTGACCGAAACAGCATTGTAGCCAGAAGCAATGACTTCATTGTACTTCTTTGGAGACAATAAGAGTGCTTGGTGCTGGATGTTTTCCTCAAGGAGAGGAGCCAATTGCTGAATTTTTCGATCATCCAAGGTCTTTGAATCCCCAACACCGAGCTTTTTAAGCCAGTCGTGCTGGTCAGGTGTGACAAAGGATGCAACGACGGTGAGTCCACCAAAATAAGAGCCGTTTCCGACCTCATCGGTTCCGATCATGGCTAGATCTTGTCCTGCAGATGAAGTAGTAGAACCTTTAGGGTTTCCAGCATCTTGCCCGAAAAAGGTCAGGTAAGGAGTAAGGTCATTGCCCTGAAGCAAGACTTTTCCAGACTTGTAGATCGAAACGGTCGCTCCCTCTAGTCGAAAGAAATAATCCATATGAGGATTCTTGCTTTGAGAGAGAGAACGGCGATAGGTATGGACAAAATCAAGGATTTGCTCCTGTGTTGGAGTGAGTGTCATACTTTCCATAACCACTATTGTACCACAAATTCAGGGAGAGAGGGAGCAAAAAGAAAGAAAGAATTCACTGGAAAATCCCTGTGAAGAGGGGCTTTGCTACTGACAAAGCTAGCCTTTTTTGGTATAATACCGTGAGGTGATTTTTATGGCGAGCTTAAATAGATATAAATTTACATTTGGAAACAAAGCGCTCACTTTAACAACCAACCATGATAATTTGTTTATGGAAGAAGTCGAACGTGTTGCGAAAGAAAAATACCAAGCAATTAAGGAACAAATGCCAGAGGCAGATGATGAAACCATCGCGATCTTATTGGCAGTAAACAGTTTGTCCATGCAACTGAATCGCGAGATTGAGTTTGACGACAAAGAAAAAGAATTAGATGATTTTCGTCGCAAGGCTTTAGACGACTTAAAGGATAAATCATCCAAATAAGAGGAGATACATGTTAACTTTCTTAATCTTATTGATTTTGGCATGGAGCTTTTATATTGGCTATGCAAGAGGGATTATCCTCCAGTCCTATTACTTTCTAGTGACCTTAGTGGCCCTCTTGATTGCAGGTGGCAGCTACAAGGGACTGGCTAAGGTGTTGTCTCTATGGGTTCCTTTTTCGAGTCCCACCCAGCAATCGGTGAATTATTTTTATGCCAACCGCTACCTATTTCAATTAGATGACATCTTTTATGCAGGTTTGGCATATGTATTGATTTTTGCGATGATCTACCTGATTGGTCGTGTGATTGGGATCTTTATGCACTTGGTACCTCAGCCAGAAAAATTGGAGGATCGCAAGTATCAAATTGGAGCGGGTGTGATCGCCGTCGTGATCACTCTCTTGGTCATCCAGATGGGCTTGACTGTCCTCTCAACAGTTCCCATGGCTTCCATCCAAAATAGACTAAATGCAAGTGGATTGATCCGCTTTATCATCCTTCATACCCCGATTAGTTCCAGTCTGTTCCACAACTTGTGGGTGACTGCGATTATCGGAGCTTAAGGAGCAAAAATGAAGAAAGGAGTGAGACAAGTCCGATTCAAGGAAGGACGCTCACTTTTTTTGTAGGAGAAACATGAATAAAAAAATCTTAGATATTCTGGAGTTTGACAAGGTCAAGCAACTCTTTGAACCCTATCTACAGACAGAACAAGGGGAGATGGAGCTAGCAGCCCTTACTCCAACTGATAAAAAAGAAAGCATCGAAACGGCCTTTATGGAGCTAGAAGATATGGAGCAGATTCTCTTGGAAGAGCCTCGCTTTGCCGTGTCGACCATTCAAGATGTCCGTCCAGTGGCCAAGCGTTTGGAGATGGAGGCATCCCTCAATATCGATGAATTACTAGCGCTAAAAGCCGTACTTCGGGTGACACATGAGCTCAAGGATTTCTACGACAACTTGGAAAATGTCCGTCTGGAAAGGCTCAATCGCCTCTTTGACAACTTGGTGGATCTTCCTCGCCTACAAGGTGGGCTTCAAGCTATCAACGAAGGAGGCTTTGTCGAGTCTTTTGCCAGTGAAAAATTGGCCAAAATTCGTCGCCGAATCCAGGAAAATGAACACCAGGTCAGAGAGATTCTACAAGACCTGCTGAAAAGCAAGGCCGATATGTTAGCGGATGCTGTGATTGCTAGCCGGAATGGCCGCAATGTTCTACCAGTAAAAAACACCTATCGCAACCGGATTGCCGGGGTGGTCCACGATATCTCAGCCAGCGGGAATACCGTTTATATCGAGCCTCGAGCAGTCGTCAATCTTAATGAAGAAATCGCCAACCACCGAGCCGATGAACGGTATGAAATCATTCAGATTCTGGAGGAATTGTCTGACACCCTGCGCCCTCACGCAGCAGAGATTGCTAACAACGCTTGGATTATCGGTCACTTAGACTTGATCAAGGCCAAGTATCGGTTTATGCGCGATTGTAAGGCAGTGGTACCAGAGGTTAGTAGCAATCGCTCTATTCAGCTCTTGCAACTACGTCATCCCTTGATTGAAAATGCCGTCGCGAATGACCTGCATTTTACCGAAGACTTGACAGAAATCGTGATTACCGGTCCCAATACAGGGGGGAAAACCATCATGCTAAAAACGCTGGGACTAGCGCAAATTATGGCCCAGTCTGGTCTTCCCATCCTAGCGGATCCAGGTAGTCGTGTGGGCATCTTCTCACAGGTCTTTGCAGATATTGGAGATGAACAATCGATCGAGCAGAGCTTGTCGACCTTCTCCAGTCATATGACCAATATCGTATCTATCTTGAATCAAGTGGATACCGCCTCCTTGATCCTTCTGGATGAGTTGGGGGCTGGAACCGATCCTCAAGAGGGGGCTGGCCTTGCGATTGCCATCTTAGAAGACCTGCGTTTACGCGGGATTAAGACCATGGCGACAACCCACTATCCAGAGCTCAAGGCCTACGGGATTGAGACTACAGGAGTGCAAAATGCCAGTATGGAATTTGACACAGCGAGTCTGCGTCCAACCTATCGCTTCATGCAAGGAGTTCCTGGCCGCTCCAATGCCTTTGAAATTGCCCGCCGTTTGGGCTTGTCTGAGACCATTATCCAGGATGCCATGAAGATGACCAATACGGATAATGATGTTAATCAAATTATTGAAAAATTGGAGGCGCAGACCTTAGAAAGTCGCAAGCGCTTGGATACCATTCAAGAGGTCGAACAAGAAAATCTCAAATTCAACCGTGCTCTTCGAAAACTCTATAACGAATTGACCCGAGAGAGAGAAACAGAGCTCAATAAGGCGAGAGAAGAGGCCAAGGAAATTGTGGACATGGCCCTCTCAGAGAGTGACCGTATCCTTCAAGGCCTTCACGCCAAATCCCAGTTGAAACCACATGAGATCATTGAGGCCAGGGCTCAGTTGAAAAAACTCGCTCCTGAAACCGTCGACCTTTCTAAAAATAAAGTCTTGAAAAAAGCCAAAAAGGCGCGTGCTCCTAAGGTAGGTGATGAAATCTTGGTTATCAGCTATGGCCAACGCGGAACCCTAGTCAAGCAACTCAAAGATGGTCGCTGGGAGGCACAAGTTGGCTTGATCAAGATGACCTTGGAAGAAAAAGAATTCAACCTCATCAAGGCTGAAAAAGAAGCGGCTCAACCTAAGAAACGCCAGGTGAATGTCGTCAAACGTTCGAACACGAGTGGGCCGAGAGCGCGTCTGGACCTCCGTGGGAAACGCTATGAAGAGGCTATGCAAGAGCTAGATGGCTTTATCGATCAGGCCCTGCTCAACAACATGGCCCAAGTCGATATCATCCACGGGATTGGAACGGGAGTTATCCGTGAAGGGGTGACTAAGTACCTCCGACGCAACAAACATGTCAAGAGTTTTGAATATGCCCCCCAAAATGCAGGTGGAAGTGGCGCAACCATTGTTACGTTTAAAGGATAATCGAATCCTAGCTGTTTATCAGCTAGGGTTTTTAAAATTTTATAAAATGAAAATGATTGAAAGTTGTTGAAAAGGATTCGCTTTTAAATCTGATTTTCAGTAGGTCCTCCTTTTTAAAAGTGCTATAATAGAGGCAATGAATGATTTGGGAGGATACGCATGCGTAAACGTGAAAGTGCTGATTCGTGTACAACGATTCTAGTCGGAAAAAATGCTAGCTATGATGGTTCGACCATTGTAGCACGAACAGAGGATTCTCAAAATGGCGTTTTTACGCCCAAGAAATTGATCGTGGTCAAACCGGAAGATCAACCGCGTCATTACAAGTCAGTATTATCAACTTTTGAAATCGACTTGCCAGATAATCCAGTTCGCTATACATCGGTTCCAGATGCGATTCCTAAGGACGGGATCTGGGGAGAAGCTGGGATCAATATCTACAATGTAGCTATGAGTGAGACAGAGACCATTACGACCAATAGCCGTGTGCTAGGGGCAGATCCTCTTGTAGAGAGTGGCATCGGTGAGGAAGACATGCTGACCTTGGTCTTGCCTTATGTTAAGACCGCCCGCGAAGGGGTCTTGCGCCTCGGAAAGATTTTAGAAGAGTATGGAACCTATGAGTCTAACGGGATTGCGATTTCAGATGTGAATGAAATCTGGTGGTTGGAGACCATCGGAGGTCACCACTGGATGGCGCGCCGTGTCCCTGATGATGCCTATGTGACCAACCCGAACCAACTGGGAAGTGATTATTTTGAATTTGGCAATCCCGATGAGTTTCTCTGTGACCCGGATCTTGAACGTTTTGTCACAGAGCACCATTTGATTCTGGATCAAGAAGGGAAAGGTTTTAATCCACGCTATGCCTTTGGTAGCCAAAAAGACAAGGACCGCCACTACAATACACCGCGGGCTTGGGCCATCCAGCGTTTCCTCAATCCTGAAATTGAGCAGGATCCACGGAGCTTCGAGATTCCTTGGTGTCAAAAACCCTATCGCAAGGTGACGATTGAGGATGTGAAATATGTCTTGAGCAATCACTACCAAGATACCATCTACGATCCTTATGGACCGGAAGGAGATCAGGTGAGTCAGCGAACTTTCCGGACGATCGGGATCAACCGGACCAGTCAAACAGCGATTCTACAATTGCGTCCCAACAAGCCGCAAGAAACGACAGGCATCCAATGGATTTCTTACGGTTCGATGCCTTACAATACAGCTGTCCCTTTCTTTACCCAAGTGAATACAACGCCAGACTACTTTGCCAATACGACGGCTAAGGTGACAACGGATTCCTTCTACTGGGCTAACCGGATTATTGCAGGACTAGCAGATCCTCACTATGCCCACCATGTTGGCGATTTAGATGATTACCAAGAATCGACAATGGCCTGGGGACATGCACGCATCAATAAAGTCGATTGTGCCCTTGCAGCAGGTGAAACCGTCGATTTTGAGGCGGAGAACCAAGCCATGAGTGATCAGATTCAAGAAGCGACGGATCAACTCTTGGACAAGATTTTGCTCGATGCTAGCAACCTCATGACCAATCACTTCTCCTTGAGTGATTAAAAACCGCATATTTTCAGATAGTTTACAAGATATTTTCAGAAACGATTGACAAACTTTTGAAAATCGATTAAAATAGAGAAAATTACATACGACCGAATGAAGTTTGCAGGAGCGTGAGTGACTGTGAATGGACGGAACTCTGGAGAGACCAGTAATGGCACCGAAGGGGCAAGGTAGAGGATGCATCTACTCAAACTCTCAGGTAAAAGGACAGAGCGAAAAATAGGGAAAGTCCCCTATTTTAAGCAGGACCAGAGTACATGTTTGACATGTGCTCTTTCTTTTTCTCTTTTCTGTCGAGCGGTCGATGAAAAAGGAGACAGAAAATGGATCATGTATTGCAGTTTTTTCAGCAGCTCGATAATATAGTGTGGGGCGCCCCACTTTTAGTGCTTTTAGTAGGGACAGGGATCTACCTAACCCTTCGTTTGGGTTTGCTTCAGATACGCTACCTTCCAAAAGCTTTTCGCCTGATCTTTACAGAAGATGAGGGACACGGGGATATCTCGAGCTTCGGAGCCCTTGCGACAGCTCTAGCAGCTACTGTAGGGACAGGGAATATTGTAGGGGTGGCTACAGCGATTCAGACGGGTGGCCCAGGTGCCCTCTTTTGGATGTGGATGGCAGCCTTCTTTGGAATGGCGACCAAGTATGCAGAAGGGCTCTTAGCCATTCGTTATCGGACCAAGGATGACAACGGTCATATCTCAGGTGGTCCGATGTACTACATTCTTCACGGGATGGGAGAGAAGTGGCGACCATTGGCTATTTTCTTTGCGGTTGCAGGAGTGCTGGTGGCCCTCTTTGGGATCGGAACCATGACCCAGGTTAATTCCATTACGGGATCCCTTCAAGCTAGTTTTGGGACAGCTCCAGAAGTGGCTAGTGTAGTGATTGCTCTGGTGGTTTCGACCATCATCTTTGGAGGGATTCACTGGATTTCCAAAGTCTCTGAAAAAGTGGTTCCTTTTATGGCTGCTGCTTATATCTTTGCGACTGTCACGATCATTGCCTTGCATCTGGACCAATTGCTTCCAGCCTTAAAAGCAGTCTTTTCTGGTGCTTTTACAGGAACTGCAGCCATGGGAGGTTTTGCAGGAGCAACGGTCAAAATGGCTATCCAAAAAGGGGTGGCGCGTGGAGTTTTCTCCAATGAATCGGGTCTCGGATCTGCACCCATTGCAGCAGCAGCGGCGAAGACCAATGAGCCAGTCGAGCAGGGCTTGATCTCCATGACAGGAACCTTTATTGATACCATTATCATCTGTAGTTTGACAGGACTTTCGCTCTTGGTTTCAGGTGAGTGGATGGCGAAGGGCAGCACTAGTACCCTGACTCAGGATACGTTTACAGGTGTCTTTGGCCCGGTTGGAGGCATTATCTTAACGCTGTGCTTGGTGCTGTTTGCGACAACGACCATTCTTGGATGGTCTTACTACGGGGAACGGTGTTTCGAATTCCTATTTGGTGTCAAACATATCAATCTTTACCGGATCTTCTTTGTCTTAATGGTTGGACTAGGTGGTTTCCTAAAATTAGATCTGGTCTGGGTCATTGCGGATATCGTTAATGGGCTTATGGCTCTGCCCAACTTGATTGCCCTACTAGCTCTGTCACCTGTCATTATCAAAGAAAGCAAACTCTACTTTAAGAAATAAGAAAACCCAGATCGCGAGGTCTGGGTTTTCTAGTCTATTTGAGATAGGATCTTTTAATAGCGTTTTTCTTTTGGCCAGCTGCTCATTTCTGCGATAGCAGTGAAGAGCACATCTGTCGAAGAGTTGAGAGCTGTTTCGCAAGAGTCTTGAATGACCCCGATGATAAAGCCGACACTGACGACTTGCATGGCCAAATCATTGGTGATGCCAAAGAGGCTACAAGCAACAGGGATGAGAAGGAGAGATCCTCCCGCAACTCCGGATGCCCCGCAGGCTGAGATGGCTGCTACCACACTTAGAATGAGCGCAGTTCCAAAGTCAACCTGAATGTGCAAGGTATTGGCAGCAGCGAGCGTCAAAATATTGATCGTCACGGCTGCGCCTGCCATGTTAATGGTAGATCCAAGAGGGATAGAAACAGAGTAGGTATCTGGATTCAGCCCCAATTCTTCACAGAGACGCATGTTGACAGGGATGTTGGCTGCAGAACTTCTGGTGAAGAAGGCTGTTACCCCACTGACACGGAGGCATTTAAAAACAAGGGGATAGGGATTTTTGCGGATCATGAAAAAGACGATCAATGGATTGATGACCAGAGCGACAAAAGCCATCGTTCCCACCAATACTACCAAGAGAATCCCGTAGTTACTAAGGGCACTAAGTCCTTGGCCAGCGATGGTCGTGAAGACCAAACCTAAGATCCCAAATGGAGCTAGGTTGATAATCCACTCGACAATTTTTGAAGTGATGTCTGCTAGGGTTTGTAGGAGGTCTTTACTATGTTCACTGGCCTCTCTCATGGCGATCCCAAAGACAGTCGCCCAAGAAAGGATCCCAATGTAGTTGGCTTGTTGCAAGGCGTTGACCGGGTTGTCGACGATCTTGAGCAAGAGGTTACTAATCACTTCACCAATCCCGTTTGGAGAGGATCCTTCAGCGGCCTTTCCAGTCAGAGTAATGGTGATAGGGAAGATGTAATTGACCAAAACAGCGACGAAGGCAGCTGCAAAGGTTCCTAGGAGATAGAGGACGATGACCTTTTTCATATTGGTCTCTGTTCCTTTTTGGTGTTGGGAGAGAGCATTTGCGACGAGTGCAAAGACCAGAAGGGGTGCGATGGCACGGAGCCCTCCAACGAAGAACTCTCCTAGGAGTCCAATCCCAGTTGCTTTCGGAAATACAAGTGCTAGAACGACACCAAGTACAATTCCGATTGCGATTCTTTTCATAAGGTTGGTTTTATTCCAAGTGGTAATCAGTCGATGAATCATGTAAGGCCTCCTTAAAAAATAATTAAGGAATATTATACGATAGTTAGGGGGTAATAGCAATGAAATTTTTAAAAAATAGCCTTATTTCCGAATATTTGATATAATCATACTATTCTTTGTTAGAAAGGCCCGAATAAATGAGTCAAGCTTTCCAACGTTATTTCAGTAAAATAGACTGGACAAAGATTTTTGATGACCTAATTTCAAAATGCATCTCTCTGATTTTTGTCTTTCTCTTATTTTTTATCGCTAAAAAGGTCATCCATAGCCTGGTCAAGCGGATATTAACCCCTTCTTTTAAGTATACGGTGCAGGATGAAGCCCGTAAAAAAACCATTCTCCGTTTAGTAGAGAGTCTCTTGAACTACTGCTTGTATTTTATCTTGATTTACTGGATCTTGTCGATCCTCGGTCTTCCAGTCTCTAGTCTATTGGCTGGTGCTGGGATTGCTGGGGTGGCTATCGGGATGGGAGCCCAGGGCTTCCTTTCCGATTTGGTCAATGGTTTCTTTATCCTTTTAGAACGCCAGCTGGATGTGGGGGACAATGTCCGACTTACCAATGGTTCTATTAATATTGCCGGCATCGTTAGCAGTGTGGGAATTCGGACAACTCAAGTACGTGATTTTGACGGGAGTCTCCACTTTGTCCCAAACCGCAATATCACTGTCGTCAGCAACCTCTCGCGTGGAGATATGCGCGTGCTGGTGGATATTCCACTAGATGCGAATACCGATCTCGACAAGATCTATCAGGTGATTGCTCAGGTCAATCAGTCTGAACAAGACAAACACCCAGAAGTGTTGACAGGTCCTACGATTTTAGGCCCACAGATCGAAAAAAATGGTCGTTATTCCTTCCGCATCGCGATGACTGCGCAAAATGGAACCCAGACGACTGTCTATCATACCTACTATAAACTCTACCATGATGCCTTGATGGAAGCAGGGATTAACCTACCGACAGGAAAGAACGGGATCATGTAATAAGAAAAGCTCAGAAATTAGAATGTAGATAAGATCCTCTTAGAAACTTTCCTTAGGTGAGAACGGACATCAGCGAACTTCGAAGAAGTTCCATGACTTAGTTTTGAGCCTAAGGTCTCAAAACTCCCGAGTACCTGAAACGTTATTGTTTCAGGCACTTTTCTCACAGCGGAAAGTTTAAGTAGACGATTGAATCATTCTATCGAATAAATTAATTTATGAACCAATTTTTTATATTTTTTAACACAAAAATAGCATAAAAATCTAGTTATCCGCATAAAAACTGGACTTATCACACTTTATCAAGGTCAAAACCACTCAATTTACTACTAATTTACTACTTATGAAAATTTGAATATTTAATAGGTAGACACTTCAAAAAATGAGGTGTCTATTTTTTTACCCGATTTTGAAAGGAAGTGAACTTATGAAAACAAAAAATCAAGAATCAAAAGGTCGTTCCCCACTCTTTAAGACCATCAAACATTCATTCAGCCAATAAAAAAGAAAGGATAGGTAAAAATATGGAACTTAAATTTGTGATTCCCAACATGGAAAAAACATTCGGCAATTTAGAATTTGCTGGCGAGGATAAAGTCGTTCAGCGAAGAATCAACGGACGGCTAACTGTCTTATCAAGAAGCTATAATCTCTATTCTGATGTTCAAAGAGCAGATGATATTGTGGTGGTGCTTCCTGCTGAAGCTGGCGAAAAACATTTCGGCTTTGAGGAACGTGTGAAGTTAGTCAATCCACGTATTACCGCAGAGGGCTACAAAATCGGCACTCGTGGTTTTACAAATTACCTTTTACATGCTGACGACATGATAAAAGAATAAAGAAAGAGAGGAAAAATGATGAGATTAGCAAATGGCATTGTATTAGATAAAGACACGACTTTTGGAGAATTGAAATTCTCTGCTCTACGTCGTGAAGTGAGAATCCAAAATGAAGACGGGTCGGTTTCAGATGAAATCAAGGAACGTACCTATGACTTAAAATCCAAAGGACAAGGACGCATGATTCAAGTAAGTATTCCTGCCAGCGTGCCTTTGAAAGAGTTTGATTATAACGCACGGGTGGAACTTATCAATCCCATTGCGGACACCGTTGCTACTGCCACCTATCAAGGAGCAGATGTTGACTGGTATATCAAGGCAGACGATATTGTGCTGACAAAGGATTCTAGTTCATTCAAAGCTCAACCACAAGCAAAGAAAGAACCGACACAAGACAAATAGTCGCTAGGTAGAAAGGAGACTTTTTCGCATGAAACAGCGTGGTAAAAGGATTCGCCCATCTGGTAAAGATTTAGTCTTTCATTTTACGATAGCGTCACTCCTGCCTGTTTTCCTGCTGGTTGTCGGACTGTTTCATGTGAAGACAATCCAGCAGATCAACTGGCAGGATTTTAACCTATCACAAGCAGATAAGATTGACATTCCCTATTTAATTATCAGTTTCAGTGTCGCAATTCTTATCTGCTTGCTGGTAGCGTTTGTATTCAAACGGGTTCGCTATGATACGGTTAAACAACTTTACCACCGTCAAAAACTGGCAAAGATGATACTTGAAAACAAGTGGTATGAATCTGAACAGGTCAAAACAGAGGGTTTCTTTAAAGATAGTGCTGGTCGTACAAAGGAAAAGATAACCTACTTCCCTAAAATGTATTATCGACTTAAAAATGGCTTGATACAGATACGGGTGGAAATCACGCTGGGAAAATATCAAGACCAACTCTTACACTTGGAAAAGAAATTAGAGAGTGGCTTGTACTGTGAGCTGACGGATAAAGAGTTAAAGGATTCCTATGTGGAATATACTTTGCTCTATGACACCATAGCCAGTCGTATTTCTATTGATGAAGTAGAAGCTAAAGATGGTAAACTTCGCTTAATGAAAAACGTATGGTGGGAATATGATAAGCTCCCTCATATGTTGATTGCTGGTGGTACAGGTGGCGGTAAAACTTACTTTATACTGACACTGATTGAAGCCTTGCTTCATACAGATTCAAAACTGTATATTCTTGACCCGAAAAATGCTGACCTTGCGGACTTAGGTTCTGTGATGGCAAATGTCTACTATAGAAAAGAAGACTTGCTTTCTTGCATTGAAACATTCTATGAAGAAATGATGAAACGTAGTGAGGAAATGAAGCAGATGAAGAACTATAAGACTGGCAAAAATTATGCTTACTTAGGTCTCCCGGCACACTTCTTAATCTTTGATGAATACGTCGCTTTCATGGAAATGCTGGGAACAAAAGAAAACACCGCAGTTATGAATAAGCTGAAACAGATTGTCATGTTAGGTCGTCAAGCTGGCTTCTTTCTAATACTGGCTTGTCAACGTCCAGACGCAAAATATTTAGGCGACGGAATCCGTGATCAGTTTAATTTCAGAGTGGCTTTAGGTCGTATGTCTGAAATGGGCTATGGCATGATGTTTGGCAGTGACGTACAAAAGGATTTCTTCTTAAAGCGAATCAAAGGTCGTGGCTATGTTGATGTAGGAACAAGTGTCATATCAGAGTTTTATACTCCCCTTGTACCAAAAGGATATGATTTCTTGGAGGAAATTAAAAAGTTATCCAACAGCAGACAGTCCACGCAGGCGACGTGCGAAGCGGAAGTCGCAGGTGTGGACTGATCTTGCTGGCTGGTGTGGCAATAGCCACGCCAGCACTTAACCCCCCGTATCTAACAGGGGGGTACAAATCGACAGGAAACAGTCAAAAAAACATTAGAAAATCCTTTGGTTACAAGGGATTTACAAAATTTCAGCGTATGTCAAATGGGCTTTAAAAGTTGACATACGCCTTTTTGATTGGAGGGATTTTTACTGAATGAACAAACTTGGTTACAGCATTTAAAAGAAAAACGCTTGGCTTATGGACTATCTCAAAACCGTTTAGCTGTTGCGACTGGTATTACAAGGCAGTATCTAAGCGATATTGAAACAGGAAAAGTCAAGCCATCAGAGGATTTACAGCAGTCCCTTTGGGAAGCTCTGGAACGCTTCAATCCCGACGCTCCCCTTGAAATGCTGTTTGATTATGTAAGGATTCGCTTTCCGACAACAGACGTACAGCAGGTGGTCGAAAACATCTTACAACTGAAACTGTCCTATTTTCTTCATGAGGACTATGGTTTCTATTCTTATTCAGAGCATTATGCTTTAGGCGACATATTCGTCCTTTGCTCCCATGAACTGGACAAAGGAGTTCTGGTGGAATTGAAAGGTCGTGGGTGCAGACAATTTGAAAGCTATCTTCTGGCACAACAAAGAAGCTGGTATGAGTTCTTTATGGACGTTTTGGTGGCTGGCGGTGTGATGAAACGCCTTGACCTTGCCATTAACGATAAGACAGGGATTTTGAATATCCCTGTACTCACTGAAAAGTGCCAACAGGAAGAATGTATCTCCGTCTTCCGCAGTTTTAAAAGCTATCGCAGTGGCGAACTGGTACGCAAAGAGGAAAAGGAATGTATGGGAAACACCCTCTATATCGGTTCATTACAAAGTGAAGTTTATTTCTGTATCTATGAAAAGGACTACGAGCAGTACAAGAAAAATGATATTCCCATTGAAGACGCAGAAGTAAAAAACCGTTTTGAGATTCGATTGAAAAATGAGCGTGCCTATTATGCAGTCCGTGATTTACTCGTCTATGACAATCCAGAGCATACCGCCTTTAAAATTATCAATCGGTATATCCGTTTTGTAGATAAAGACGATTCCAAACCTCGTTCTGATTGGAAACTGAATGAAGAATGGGCTTGGTTTATTGGGAACAATCGTGAACGATTAAAACTAACCACAAAACCAGAGCCTTACTCCTTCCAAAGGACGCTGAACTGGCTATCTCATCAAGTTGCCCCGACCTTAAAGGTTGCGATTAAACTTGATGAAATCAACCAGACGCAGGTTGTAAAAGACATTCTCGACCATGCGAAACTGACAGACCGACACAAGCAGATTTTGAAGCAACAGTCAGTAAAAGAACAGGACGTGATAACAACAAAAAAATAACTCAAATACAAATTCATTGAATATAGAGAGGAGAACATTTTTATGAATTTTGGACAAAACCTTTATAACTGGTTTCTATCAAACGCTCAATCACTGGTGCTTTTAGCAATCGTTGTGATTGGCTTGTATCTTGGCTTCAAGCGTGAGTTTAGCAAACTGATTGGCTTTTTAATTATTGCGATTATTGCGGTTGGCTTAGTCTTCAACGCTGCTGGAGTAAAAGACATTTTACTAGAGCTATTCAATCGCATTATTGGTGCTTAAATAAAACCGTTCTTTTGTGGAATATAAGTGGTTTTCTTATGTTCCGCAAAGGAATGGTACACCAAACGAAGTGCGGTAGGGATTTTTGAATCTCTACAAAGAAAGGACGTGAATATATGGACGATATGCAAGTCTATATTGCGAATTTAGGCAAATACAATGAGGGCGAATTGGTCGGTGCGTGGTTTACCTTTCCCATTGACTTTGAGGAAGTCAAAGAGAAAATCGGCTTGAATGATGAATATGAGGAATACGCCATTCATGACTACGAGTTACCCTTTACGGTTGACGAATACACTTCCATTGGCGAACTCAATCGACTATGGGAAATGGTATCGGAATTACCCGAAGAATTACAATCGGAGCTATCTGCTCTGCTCACTCATTTTTCAAGCATTGAAGAACTAAGCGAACATCAAGAGGATATTATCATTCATTCCGATTGTGATGATATGTATGACGTGGCACGCTACTACATTGAAGAAACGGGTGCTTTAGGCGAAGTACCAGCTAGTCTTCAAAACTATATTGATTATCAAGCCTATGGTCGGGATTTAGACCTTTCAGGAACGTTTATCTCAACCAATCATGGGATTTTTGAAATCGTCTATTAAATCTGTCGGTACATTACTACTGGCAGATTTTCTATTTTACGGGGTGGCTCAATCAGCTACCCCTATTTTTTATGAAAGGATTGATTACATGAAGAAAATACGAAGCTATACCAGTATCTGGTCTGTGGAAAAGGTACTGTATTCTATCAATGATTTTAGACTTCCGTTTCCCATAACCTTTACGCAAATGACATGGTTTGTCGTGTCACTCTTTGCAGTGATGATACTTGGCAACTTGCCCCCTCTTTCCATGATAGAGGGAGCATTTCTCAAATACTTTGGGATTCCTGTGGCTTTCACATGGTTTATGTCTACAAAAACTTTTGATGGTAAAAAGCCTTATGGATTTTTGAAGTCTGTCATTGCTTATGCACTGCGACCAAAGCTGACCTATGCAGGAAAAAAAGTAACGCTTGGCAGAAACCAGCCACAAGAAGCCATTACAGCAGTTAGGAGTGAATTTTATGGCATATCCAATTAAATACATTGAAAACAATCTCGTCTGGAATAAAGACGGGGAATGTTATGCTTACTATGAGCTTGTTCCTTACAATTACTCATTTCTAAGTCCAGAACAGAAAATACAAGTGCATGATTCTTTCAGACAGCTTATCGCACAAAATCGTGATGGCAAAATTCATGCTTTACAAATCAGTACAGAATCCAGCATACGTTCTGCACAAGAGCGTTCCAAAAATGAAGTCACTGGCAAGCTCAAAGCGGTTGCCTATGACAAAATCGACCAACAGACAGACGCTTTAATATCCATGATTGGCGAAAATCAAGTGAACTACCGTTTCTTTATCGGCTTTAAGTTGCTTCTCAACGATCAGGAGTTTTCTATGAAAAGTCTTACCGTTGAAGCAAAAAATGCTTTGTCTGATTTTGTCTATGATGTGAACCATAAGCTGATGGGCGATTTTGTTAGTATGAGTAATGATGAAATCCTGCGTTTTCAGAAGATGGAAAAGCTCTTAGAAAATAAAATCTCTCGTCGTTTCAAAATCCGCAGGTTAGATAAGGACGACTTCGGCTATCTGATTGAACACCTTTACGGACAGACAGGCACTGCCTATGAAGAGTATGAGTACCATCTATCAAAGAAAAAGCTGGATAATGAAACGCTGATTAAATACTATGACTTGATTAAGCCTACTCGCTGTTTGGTGGAAGAAAAACAGCGATATTTGAAAATCCAGCAGGAAGATGAAACCGTCTATGTAGCTTACTTTACCATTAACAGCATTGTCGGAGAACTGGACTTCCCGTCCTCTGAAATCTTCTACTACCAGCAACAGCAATTTACATTCCCGATTGATACGTCAATGAATGTGGAAATTGTAGCGAATCGTAAAGCCCTATCTACTGTCCGCAATAAAAAGAAAGAACTGAAAGACTTGGATAACCACGCTTGGCAAAGTGATAATGAAACCAGCTCCAATGTGGCGGAAGCTCTGGAAAGTGTGAATGAGCTGGAAACCAATTTAGACCAAAGCAAGGAATCTATGTACAAGCTGTCTTATGTGGTAAGGGTATCAGCAAATGATCTTGACGAACTCAAACGTCGTTGTAATGAAGTGAAAGATTTTTATGACGATTTAAGCGTAAAACTGGTACGACCATTTGGGGATATGCTCGGCTTACATGAAGAATTTTTACCTGCCAGCAAGCGTTATATGAATGATTATATTCAATACGTGACCTCTGATTTCCTCGCTGGTTTAGGTTTTGGTGCTACTCAAATGCTGGGGGAAAATGAGGGGATTTATGTTGGCTACAGCTTAGATACTGGACGCAATGTCTATCTGAAACCTGCTCTTGCCAGTCAAGGGGTTAAGGGTTCAGTAACCAATGCGTTAGCGTCGGCTTTTGTTGGTTCGCTGGGTGGTGGTAAATCCTTTGCGAATAACCTTATCGTCTATTATGCGGTGCTTTATGGGGCACAAGCAGTGATTGTAGACCCAAAAGCAGAACGTGGCAGATGGAAAGAAACCTTGCCAGAGATTTCCCATGAAATCAATATCGTCACTCTGACTTCTGATGAGAAAAACAAAGGCTTACTTGACCCTTATGTGATTATGAAAAATCCCAAAGATTCTGAATCACTGGCTATTGATATTCTGACATTCCTTACGGGGATTTCCTCTCGTGATGGGGAACGCTTCCCAATCCTTAGAAAAGCCATTCGTGCAGTAACCAATAGTGAAGTACGAGGGTTGATGAAAGTGATTGAGGAATTACGGGTTGAGAATACGCCACTAAGTACCAGTATAGCCGACCATATCGAAAGTTTTACAGACTATGACTTTGCACATTTATTATTCAGTAATGGTTATGTGGAGCAGTCTATCAGCTTAGAAAAACAACTGAACATTATACAGGTTGCGGACTTGGTACTTCCCGACAAGGAAACTTCCTTTGAGGAATATACCACTATGGAGCTTTTATCCGTTGCTATGCTGATTGTCATTAGTACCTTTGCTTTAGACTTTATCCATACAGACCGAAGCATTTTCAAGATTGTAGATTTAGACGAAGCATGGAGCTTTTTACAGGTAGCACAAGGAAAAACACTATCTATGAAGCTGGTTCGGGCTGGTCGTGCTATGAACGCTGGGGTATATTTCGTGACCCAAAATACAGACGACCTCTTAGATGAAAAACTGAAAAATAACCTCGGCTTAAAATTTGCATTTCGTTCCACTGACCTTAACGAGATTAAAAAGACCTTAGCCTTTTTTGGTGTAGACCCAGAGGACGAAAACAATCAGAAGCAAGCGATTGCGTGATTTGGAAAACGGGCAATGCCTTATCAGTGATTTATATGGTCGTGTCGGTGTGATACAGTTCCACCCTGTATTTGAAGAACTGCTCCATGCCTTTGATACCAGACCACCTGTGCGAAAAGAGGTGTAAATGTGAAACCATCAATAGTAAACAGAATAAAATCAAACTGGACGCTGAAACGTCTAGGTAAAGTGGCAATGACAGTGGCTTTCACACTTGTGATTGCCATTTTTCTTTTAGCCATGCTGGGAACGGTGGTTCAAGCTGCGGGCTTGGTAGATGATACGGTCAATGTGGCAAATGAATACAGCCGATACCCACTTGAAAACTATCAACTGGATTTTTATGTGGATAATAGCTGGGGCTGGCTTCCGTGGAACTGGTCGGACGGGATTGGAAAACAGGTCATGTATGGACTATATGCCATTACCAATTTTATTTGGACAATCAGTTTGTATGTTTCCAATGCGACAGGTTACTTAGTACAGGAAGCCTATTCCTTAGACTTCATTTCCGCTACAGCAGATTCCATTGGTAAGAATATGCAGACCTTAGCTGGTGTGAGTGCAAACGGATTTTCAACAGAGGGTTTCTATGTTGGATTCCTCTTACTCTTGATTTTGGTTCTTGGGGTTTATGTTGCCTATACGGGACTGATAAAGAGAGAAACCACAAAGGCAATTCATGCCATTATGAATTTTGTGCTGGTGTTTATCCTATCGGCTTCCTTTATTGCCTACGCTCCCGACTACATTAAAAAAATCAATGACTTTTCATCAGACATCAGTAATGCCAGTTTATCACTTGGCACGAAGATTGTCATGCCCCATTCCGATAGTCAAGGCAAGGACAGCGTGGACTTAATCAGAGATAGCCTGTTTTCCATACAGGTTCAGCAACCGTGGCTACTGCTTCAATACAACAGTTCAGACATTGAAAGTATCGGTATTGACCGTGTGGAAAGCCTGCTCTCCACCAGCCCAGATTCCAACAATGGCGAAGACAGAGAAAAAATTGTTGCGGAAGAAATTGAAGACAGAAGCAATACCAATCTAACCATTACAAAGACCATTAACCGTTTAGGTACAGTCTTCTTCCTATTTGTCTTCAATATTGGGATTTCCATATTTGTATTCCTATTAACAGGAATCATGATTTTCTCGCAGGTACTTTTTATCATCTATGCTATGTTTCTGCCTGTGAGCTTTATTTTAAGCATGATTCCATCATTTGATGGTATGTCAAAACGAGCCATAACAAAGCTCTTTAATACCATTTTGACACGAGCTGGAATCACATTGATTATTACGACAGCATTTAGTATTTCAACCATGCTCTATACCTTATCGGCTGGTTATCCGTTCTTTTTGATTGCTTTTCTACAGATTGTGACCTTTGCAGGAATCTACTTCAAGCTGGGCGATTTAATGAGTATGTTTTCTCTACAGAGTAACGATTCTCAAAGTGTGGGAAGTCGTGTGATGAGAAAACCTCGTATGCTTATGCACGCTCACATGCACCGTCTACAGCGGAAACTTGGACGTTCCATGACTACTCTAGGGGCTGGGTCTGCCATTGTTACAGGTAAAAAAGGACAGTCGGGTTCGGGGAGTTCTGCAAGGACACAAGCAGATCACTCCCGACCAGACGGAAAGGAAAAATCAACACTTGGAAAACGTATCGGTCAAACCATCGGTACAGTAGCTGATACCAAAGACAGAATGGTAGACACTGCTAGTGGTTTGAAAGAACAGGTTAAAGATTTGCCGACCAATGCAAGATATGCAGTATATCAAGGAAAATCCAAAGTAAAAGAGAATGTCCGTGATTTAACCAGTAGTATTTCTCAAACCAAAGCGGACAGAGCCAGTGGACGCAAGGAACAGCAGGAACAAAGGCGAAAAACCATTGCGAAGCGTCGCTCTGAAATGGAACAGGTCAAACAGAAAAAACAGCCTGCTTCTTCTGTTCATGAAAGACCGACTACAAGACAAGAACAATATCATGATGAACAGACCTCAAAACAGTCTAATATTCAGACTTCATATAAGGAATCTCAACAAGCCAAACAAGAGCGTCCAGCAGTTAAGTCCGATTTTTCAAGTCCAAAAGTGGAACGCCAAGGCAATACCGTTCAAGAAAAAACCGTTCAAAAGCCAGCAACTTCAACCACTACAGCAGATAGAACTTCACAACGTCCAATCACAAAAGAACGTCCGTCTACTGTTCAAAGAGTACCACTACAAAATACAAGAAGTAGACCACCAATCAAAACCGCCACCATTAAGAAAGTCGGTAAGAAACCATGAAGTTGAAAACTTTAGTGATTGGTGGTTCTGGATTATTCTTGATGGTCTTCTCACTGCTTCTGTTTGTTGCCATTTTATTTTCAGATGAACAGGACAGCGGAATTTCCAATATTCATTATGGAGGTGTGAATGTTTCCGCAGAAGTGCTGGCTCATAAGCCTATGGTAGAAAAATATGCCAAAGAATATGGCGTTGAAGAATATGTCAACATACTTCTTGCGATTATACAGGTGGAATCGGGCGGTACTGCGGAAGATGTTATGCAGTCCTCGGAATCCCTCGGTCTTCCACCTAATTCATTGAGTACAGAAGAATCCATTAAGCAAGGTGTGAAGTATTTCAGTGAATTATTAGCCAGTAGCGAAAGGCTCAGTGTAGATTTAGAATCGGTTATCCAGTCCTACAATTATGGTGGTGGTTTCTTAGGGTATGTGGCTAATCGTGGAAATAAATATACCTTTGAACTGGCTCAAAGTTTCTCAAAAGAGTATTCAGGTGGCGAAAAAGTGTCTTACCCCAATCCCATAGCCATACCTATCAATGGGGGCTGGCGATACAACTATGGCAATATGTTTTATGTGCAACTGGTAACGCAGTATCTTGTCACAACAGAGTTTGATGATGATACGGTACAAGCCATCATGGACGAAGCACTGAAATATGAGGGCTGGCGATACGTTTACGGTGGAGCTTCCCCGACTACTTCTTTTGATTGTAGCGGACTGACACAATGGACGTATGGAAAAGCTGGAATTAACTTACCACGAACCGCACAACAGCAATATGATGTGACCCAGCATATCCCACTATCGGAAGCACAAGCTGGCGATTTGGTTTTCTTTCATTCTACCTATAACGCTGGCTCTTATATTACTCATGTTGGGATATACCTTGGCAATAACCGTATGTTTCATGCAGGCGACCCAATCGGTTATGCCGACTTAACAAGCCCCTACTGGCAACAGCATTTAGTGGGAGCAGGACGAATCAAACAATGAGAAAGGAAGATTTAATGATGAAATTTAGAAAAAATCAGAATAAAGAAAAACAGATACCAAAGGAAAAGAAACCTCGTGTCTACTATAAGGTCAATCCTCATAAAAAGGTTGTGATTGCCTTGTGGGTACTTTTAGGGCTTAGTTTCAGCTTTGCGATATTCAAGCACTTTACAGCTATAGATACTCATACTATTCACGAAACAACTATCATAGAAAAGGAATACGTTGATACTCATCATGTAGAAAATTTTGTAGAGAACTTTGCGAAAGTCTACTATTCATGGGAGCAATCCGATAAGTCCATTGATAATCGAATGGAAAGTCTAAAAGGCTATCTGACAGATGAACTTCAAGCTCTCAATGTTGATACAGTACGCAAAGATATTCCTGTATCGTCTTCTGTAAGAGGATTTCAGATATGGACGGTAGAGCCAACTGGCGACAATGAGTTTAATGTAACCTACAGTGTAGACCAGCTCATTACAGAGGGAGAAAATACAAAGACCGTCCACTCTGCTTATATAGTGAGTGTCTATGTAGATGGTTCTGGAAATATGGTACTGGTTAAGAATCCGACCATTACCAACATACCTAAGAAATCAAGTTATAAACCAAAAGCCATTGAAAGTGAGGGGACGGTTGATTCCATTACAACCAATGAAATCAATGAGTTTTTAACGACGTTCTTCAAGCTCTATCCTACAGCGACAGCCAGTGAACTTTCCTACTATGTGAATGACGGGATATTAAAACCAATCGGAAAAGAGTACATCTTTCAAGAACTGGTAAATCCTATTCACAATCGTAAGGATAATCAAGTCACGGTATCGCTGACAGTGGAGTATATCGACCAGCAGACCAAAGCAACGCAGGTATCTCAATTTGATTTGGTACTTGAAAAGAACGGGAGTAATTGGAAGATT
>JAWGIA010000012.1:0-56315 GCA_032560535.1 Streptococcus parasanguinis
GAATTCGATTTCGTCGTCCCACCTCCGCACAGTTGAGTAGGGCTGTAAAAGCTGATGAAATCAGCGTAGTAGAGCCCACTCAACCACTGCGTCTTGCTCCACAATCCAAAAATAATTGAGAGGCTAGGACTTTTGTCCCAGCCTCTTATTTGACGTTATCCGCTTAGCCCTTTGTATCTTACTGAAATGAACACGGGCTGCGGATTGTGTCAAAAAGATGAATCCTCCTAGAATCTTTTGGATTCTGCGTCGAATTCCCTATTTTGACTTTATCCGCTTAGCCCTTTGTATCTTACTACAATGGACGCTTATTGGGCATGCCTGCTTTTCTTGGATATTTATTGGGGGTTTCTTTTTTCTTTTCGACAACAGTGATATAGCGTGGATCGCCATTTGGCAATTCATACTGTAGATTGTCTTCAACCTTACTAAAGAGCAGGTTGAGGGCATTTTTGGCTTCTTCTAACTCTTCTGGAGCATTGCTAGCCTTGAGAGCGAGGAGACGTCCCCCTACTTTCAGATAAGGGATAGTCAGTTCAGAGAGGACCTGCATGCGGGCAACAGCGCGGGCAGTTACGATATCAAATTGGGCACGAAAGGCCTTGTCTTGTGCAAAGTCTTCAGCTCGTCCATGGTAGAAATGAACCCCATTTAAGCCCAACTCTTCAGCCAGCAAGTGGAGAAAATTGATCCGCTTATTAAGGGAATCAATGATGGTCACATCCAGCTCAGGGAAAAGGATCTTCATGGGTAGGCTGGGAAAGCCAGCGCCAGCTCCGATATCCAGGAGACGGATGGGTTGGTTTTCGATCAGGCCCTGTAAAATGGGTGCGATCGAATCATAAAAATGCTTGAGATAGACTTCGTCTTTTTCGGTGATGGCGGTGAGATTAATCTTTTCATTCCATTCCACGAGGAGCTCAAAATACCGTTCGTATTGCTCTTTTTGGCGATCAGTTAATGGGAAGCCGAGATCGGCTAAACGGACATAAAATTCTTCTGGTTTCATGCTTTTATTTTACCACAAAATAAGGGAAATTTGATATACTGGTAGAAAGAAATGAAAGGAATTCAATAAAATGATTTGGATTATTCTTGGGATCATTGTGGTCCTTGTGTTGATTGTAGTAGGAGTTTACAACGGTTTGGTGAAAAGCCGCATGCAAACTCGTGAAGCATGGAGTCAAATTGATGTGCAATTGAAACGTCGGAATGACTTGATTCCAAACTTGATCGAAACCGTTAAAGGCTATGCCAAGTACGAAGGAGATACACTAGCAAAAGTGACTCAACTTCGCCAACAAGTAGCGCAAGCTTCTTCACCTGCAGAAGCAATGGCAGCCAGTGATGCTCTTTCACGCCAAGTAGCAGGCATCTTTGCGGTGGCTGAAAATTACCCAGACTTGAAAGCCAACACCAACTTCATGCAATTGCAAGAAGAATTGACCAACACAGAAAACAAAATTTCTTATGCTCGTCAATTGTACAATAGTGTCACAAGCAATTACAATGTCAAGTTGGAAACTTTCCCAACAAACGTGATTGCTGGAATGTTCGGCTTCAGACAAGCTGAATTTCTTCAAGTGCCTGAAGAAGAAAAAGCAGTACCAAAGGTGGACTTTAGCGGATTAGGAGACTAATATGCTCTTTGACCAAATTGCAAGCAATAAAAGGAGAACCTGGATTCTCCTTATTGCTTTTTTCATACTCTTAGCTCTTATCGGAGCAGCCGTTGGTTACCTCTGGTTAGGCTCCTCCCTTGGTGGCGTCATCCTAGCTTTGATTATTGGTGGAATCTATGCCTTTAGCATGGTTTTTCAATCCACCGAAGTTGTCATGCGGATGAATGGGGCGCGTGAGGTAACGGAAGAGCAAGCCCCTCAACTCTACCATATTGTCCAAGATATGGCTATGGTAGCCCAGATCCCCATGCCTCGGGTCTATATTGTAGATGATCCTTCTATGAATGCATTTGCGACAGGGTCCAATCCTCAAAATGCTGCTGTTGCAGCAACGACAGGTCTTCTAGCTGTGATGAACCGTGAGGAATTGGAGGGAGTCATCGGACATGAAGTCAGCCACATTCGCAATTACGATATTCGCATCTCTACGATTGCAGTGGCCCTTGCCAGTGCCATCACCATGCTTTCTAGCATTGGTGGCCGGATGATGTGGTGGGGCGGTGGCCGTAGCCGGGACGATGATCGAGAAGGTAGCGGTGGTTTAGAAATTATTATTCTGATCCTTTCCTTGCTTGCCATCGTTTTAGCGCCATTAGCAGCGACCCTGGTCCAGTTAGCCATTTCTCGTCAACGGGAGTTCCTAGCAGACGCTTCAAGTGTCGAATTGACACGGAATCCTCAAGGGATGATCAATGCTTTGTTAAAACTAGACAATAGCGAACCCATGCAACGACATGTCGATGATGCGAGCAGTGCTCTTTTTATCAACGATCCAAAAAAAGAATCCGGATTGCAAAAACTCTTTTATACCCACCCACCCATTGCTGAGCGGGTGGCTCGCCTAAGAAAAATGTAAAAAAAATCCACCAAATGGTGGATTCAGATTGAAGACACCATCATCTTAGAACCTTTCCTTAGGTGAGTACGGACGTCAGCGAACTTCTATGAAGTTCCATGACTAAATTACGATACAAAGGGCGTCTGCGGATAAAGTCAAAATAGGAAGTTTGACGCAGAATCTTTCGATTCTAGGAGAACTTCTTATTTTGACACAATCCGCAGCCCGTGTTCAATTCGTTTTGAACCCCCTCGCTCTTTAATTTCCAGGCTCAGGCTAAAACAGTTTCCCAAACTGTTTTACTCCCAAAACTCCCGAGTGCTAGAAACAACCTTGTTTCTAGCACTTTTCTCACGGCAGAAAGTTTCAGTAGATGATTGAATAACTCTAGAGAATAAAAAGTATGTATCATTATAGAAGTTAATAGAATTGTATAAAAGATAACTTTGTCTTTAAGCTCAATCCACCAAACGGTGGATTTTTTATTTGGTAGTTAAGAGGAAGGTAGTGAAACCAAGGATGGCAAAGGTCCCCCAAGCTATGGGAAGGCTCCAGATAGCTAGACTAGAAAAGAGAGCTGTCCCAAGTGGCATGGCAAAGCTGACCATCAGTCCCAAAAAGCTAGAGGTAGAAGCTAATTTTTCAGCGGGTAATTTGCTCATTAAAAGGCTGGAAACTTTTGGGTTGATTTTTGCAACAAGATAACCAAGGAAAGTGATGAGTAGAAGGGAAAAGAAATCCCAGTGCACCAGAATATTTGTGAGCCCAAGCATGGTCAGCCCACCTGCTATCCACAGGAGGATATGATGGAGGCTTTGCTTGGAAAAATAATCGTGAGGTGTCAGACTAGCCCAGACCATGCTTAAAATAGTCACAGCCTCTAAGATCAAGAGGGATTGGCTAAAGTTCAACTGAAAGAAGGGAGAGTGAAGCAGTTGCAAATTGTAGATACCAGAGATGGATCCACCTAAGGCATTGATGAGAACCAATGAGAAGAGCAACTTACCAAAGTGGTGGACCTCCTCATCTGCAAAAATACTTTTAGCGTTCTGGTACATCTCTTGGCATTCGTGTATCAAAGAATTCTTGCTTTTGGGCTCAATGACGGGATCATGTGTCAGCTGCTTTTTTCTCATCAGGAGACAAGTGGAAGACAGGAGAAAAGTCACGGCATTGATCGAAGCGACCAGGGCGAAATTTTGATGGCTGATGGCTAGCAGCCAAACTCCTAGAGCTTGTCCAGAAATCGAGCAGACCATACTAAGTAGTTGGTTGAAGGAATAGGCCTCCATCAAATCCTCATCAGCGATATTCTTTTTCATGATGGGGAGTTGCAAGCCACCGCGATAATCACTTAAACAATCTGAAACAATGTTTAAAAAGCAAACAATCGAAAAGGCAAGGTAACCCGGAATCTTGGTCATGAGCGCAATAAGGATGAAGAGCATGGCTTGAAGATAGCCAATGCGAATCAACCAGTTAGCTTTTTTCTTCGTGCGGTCAGCCTTCATACCAACAAAAATGGTAAAGAGGCTAGGAATAAATACAATGAGATTGGCAATGCCAACTGCTAGGCTCGGTTGCGGCATACTGGCAGCAAAGACCACAAAGACCAGATTGTAGATGGCAGCGCCAAGGGTATTCAAAAAACGAGAAAGACTAAGTAAGGCAAAAATTTTATTACGAGCTAAGAGTTTCATGAGCCTTCCTCCTTCACGTGATCAGTTGCTAGGACTTGTTTGATAGATCGAACGATCTGTTTGAAGAGGTCTAGTTTCTCATCATCAGAGAGAAGAAGTTCCTGATCCTTCAGATAAACGCTGGTATGTGAGAGAAGAAAGCGGAGGAAGTGGTTTTTTAGTTTGGTCATCATGGGAAGAACCTTCTTTCTTTACTTGATAGTCCTATTGTAAACCTAAAAAGCAAGAAAAAATTAATGTTGCATATTTTCAACAAAAACTCACAGAGTAGATCTGTGAGTTTTTAGGATTTATTGATCAGTTCTTGCAGGCCCTGTTTGTAGTAGTTGGCACTGTCCTTACAATCCAGAATAGAGAGAACCTGGATGGCCTGTTCCATCTTTTCAAGACCGATTTCTTTTTCTCCCTTTCGATAGAGAAATTCTCCTTTGGCGTAGAGATAAACCGTCCGAAGGTAGGCTTCGTTCTCAGAGTAAAAGTGGTCGTTAATTAGGTGATCAAAAAAAGATGCATCTTCAAATTCATTTGAACTAATGGCGAGAAAAAAGCCATTAAGGAAAATAGAATTGATGGCAGGACGAGAGGAATCTAGGAGAAGCTTGAAATCCTCCCGTTGGACCAACTCCTCTGTGTATTGTCGATAGAGCTGACTAGAGAAAAGTGGAGAGGTCAGAGAAAACAGGTTTAATTCAAAATTTCCCCAGATTGTGACAGAGAAGAGATAATCATGGAGGAAATCCAGTTCCTCTTGGCTAGCGGTGAGCTCCACCTCAGGATAGAAGCCAAGCATTTGGACTTTGAGAATAATGCTGGCTAAGAGGTCTTCTTTTTTGTGATGTTTCTGATAGGCTAGCTGGTAGCTTTGGTACAAGGCTTGGTCGTGTTCCAAGCTCATGTTTTCATAGTGCTCTTTCAACAATTTGGGAATAAAAGAGTGCTGATCGATTCCAGCTAGATGGGAAAACTCACTGAGGCTGGTTTTGATCTGTTGAAGGGCCTGAAAAAACCGTTGCGTGGTCAGGTCATTTTCCCCTCTTTCAAATCGAGATAGCATGGAGCGCGAAAATTCGCCACCCGTAGCCTCCTCTAGAGAGATGTGGCGACTTTCACGTATTTGCCGAAAAACAGCTCCGATTTCTTTCATGAATTCTCCTCTATCTAACAATGCCCTAGCCAGTGACCCTCTTTTGTCCAAGAGATGGTGGGACCTTGTGTACAACACCAATTGGCCTAGTTACTGTATCTTTTTTCATGATTATAACAAATTTTTGAGGAGACTTCTTGGTTGAGGGGCAGCTTCATGATATACTAGTAGTATCTAGAAGATTTGAGGACAAAAGAATGAACCTATTTACACAAGAAATCCGTAAAAATCCTGAAGGACTAGCCTTTGATCAAGAGTTGGATTTGCTCAAAGAATTGCAAAAGCGTAATCCAGAAATTCTTGATTTAAAGAATGTGACAGCGACAGGACGAGTAGCCTATGATACAGGCCTCTATGTCTTGGATTACCAGTTGAGCTATACCATCGTTTTGGCATCTAGCCGAAGCATGGAGCCTGTTGAGCTTCAAGAGAGCTATCCTGTAACAGAGGTGTTTGCGGAGGATGTACAGTCTGACGCAGATATCGAGGCCCTAGAGGAAGACTTGATCCTTCCAATCGAAGGTGGGAAGATTGACCTGAGTGAGAGTGTAGCGGATAATATTCTGCTCAATATTCCTCTCAAGGTTCTCACTCCAGAAGAAGAGGCTGGACAAGGTTTTATCGAAGGCAATGATTGGAAAATCCTATCCGAAGAAGAATACCAAGCCGCTCAAGCGATTAAGAAAGAAGAAAACAGTCCTTTCGCCGGTCTAAATGGCTTGTTTGACGAAGAATAAGCTAGAGATTGCATTTGATAAATTTAGACATAAATACAGGTCTTTTCTTTGAGGAAAGGCCTTCTTTTGATATACTAGGATTAATAAACAACAGAGGGGAGACCTCTAAAAAGGAGAAAAAGTATGGATACTTTATTTATTCCAGGTTGGTTGATTACCGGCCTAATAGTCGCAGTTATTATTTTGATTTTGCTTGTTAAAGGTTATGTGAACGCTAAACCCAACGAAGTCGTGGTCATTACCGGTCTTCGGAAGCAACGTCACTTGCGTGGGAAAGCTGGCTTTATGATTCCCTTTGTCGAACAACGCTCTTATCTTGATATTGAGCAATTCTCGACAGATGTTCGGACGTCAGAAGCAGTCCCAACATTGGACTTCATTAACGTCCGTGCCGATGCGGCTGTTAAATTAAAAATTGGTACAACCGATGAAATGATTGCCCGGGCTGCAGAAAACTTCTTGAACTGGAATACGACAGATATTTCCAACTCTGTTCAAGATGTCTTGGAAGGAAACCTGCGGGAAGTGATCGGTCAGATGGAACTACGTAAGATGGTCAATGACCGTCAAGAGTTTGCCTCAAAAGTGCAAGACAACGTAGCGCCAGACTTGGCTAAAATGGGTCTAGAAGTCATCGCCTTTACGGTTCAATCCTTCTCTGATGAAGGGGGAGTCATCGATAACCTCGGGATTGAAAATGTTGAAACCATTAAGAAAGATGCCTTGATTGCCAAAGCCAAAGCAGAACGCGAACGCAAGGAAGTCGAAGCAGAACAAGATAAATTGGCCAACGACAAACGCGTCGCTGCCGATCTTGAAATCGCGCAAAAACAAAACGAATTAAAACTCAAACAAGCAGCCCTCAAGCAAGAAGCAGATATTGCCCAAGCAAAAGCAGATGCCGCTAAAGGGATTGAGGCAGAAGTGCAACGTCGTGAACAAGAGCGCGTGGCAGCCGAAGCCAATATCATGAAACAGGAAAAAGAAGCGGAAGTCAAAGAGCGCGAAGTTAAGGTTCGTGAGCAAGAATTGGATGCCAACATCCGCAAACAAGCTGAAGCTGAAAAATATGCGCGTCAACAAGCTGCAGAAGCAGAATTGATTGAACGCCAACGCAAGGCGGAAGCAGAACTCTTCGAAACACAAAAAGAAGCCGAAGCTCGAAAAGCTCAAGCCGAAGCTGAGAAATTTGCCCAATTGCAAGAGGCTGAAGCTATTGAAGCCAAAGGTCGTGCTGAGGCTGAAGCCATTCGCTTGAAACTGGAAGCTGAAGCCAAAGGTTTAGACCAAAAGGCCGAAGCCATGAAGAAAATGCAAGAAGCAGCCATTACTGAAATGGTCGTTGACAAGTTGCCTGAAATTGCGCGTGCTGTCGCAGAACCATTAACCAAGGTTGATAAGATCACCATGTACGGGGAAGGCAATGCTTCTAAGATGGTGGGCGATATTATGCAAAGTATCGACCAAGTCTCTCAAGGAGCTGGATTTGATATTCGTCAATTGCTAGCAGGAGCTCTTGGAGTTAATATGACGGTCAATAAACTCAAAGAAGGAGAACAACCGGTCATTGAAGCAGAGGAGTTAGCTTCTAAAGAAGATTAATGCCATTCTTAAGAAAGTGTCTGAGAACTGTTTCTCGGGCACTTTTGTTTTTAAGATCAAATGATTTGCAGGAGCTTCTCCTTCTTGTAGAAGGCGGGAAGCTATTTTCTGCTTTCTTTTGAGGAGGAAAAATGGTAGAATAAAGGCAAACTATAAAGAGGAGTGTCACATGACTAAAGCAAACTTTGGTGTTGTTGGTATGGCCGTAATGGGTCGTAACCTTGCCCTTAATATCGAATCTCGTGGCTATACAGTTGCCATTTTTAACCGTAGTAAAGAAAAAACAGAAGATGTGATTGCTTGCCATCCTGATAAAAACTTTGTGCCAAGCTATGATATCGAAAGCTTCGTAAACTCAATCGAAAAACCACGTCGTATCATGCTCATGGTTCAAGCAGGACCTGGTACAGACGCAACTATCCAAGCCCTTCTTCCACACTTGGATAAAGGTGACATCTTGATCGACGGAGGAAATACTTTCTATAAAGATACCATCCGTCGTAATGAAGAATTGGCGAACTCAGGAATCAACTTTATTGGTACTGGTGTATCTGGTGGGGAAAAAGGTGCCCTTGAAGGTCCTTCTATCATGCCTGGTGGGCAAAAAGAAGCATATGACTTGGTAGCTGACGTTCTTGAAGAAATCTCTGCAAAAGCACCTGAAGATGGAAAACCATGTGTGACTTACATCGGTCCTGATGGAGCTGGTCACTACGTGAAAATGGTCCACAACGGGATCGAGTACGGGGATATGCAATTGATCGCAGAAAGCTATGACCTCATGCAACACTTGCTTGGTCTTTCTGCAGAAAACATGGCTGAAATCTTCACTGAATGGAACAAGGGTGAATTGGACAGCTACTTGATCGAAATCACTGCGGATATCTTGAAACGCAAAGACGATGAAGGTCAAGATGGACCAATCGTAGACTACATCTTGGACGCTGCAGGAAACAAAGGAACTGGTAAATGGACGAGCCAATCAGCGCTTGACCTTGGTGTGCCATTGTCACTCATCACGGAGTCAGTATTTGCCCGTTACATCTCTGCCTACAAAGAAGAACGTGTACATGCTAGCAAGGTTCTTCCAAAACCAGCTGCATTCAAATTTGAAGGAGATAAGGCTGAGTTGATCGAAAAAATTCGTCAAGCCCTTTACTTCTCAAAAATCATCTCTTACGCACAAGGTTTTGCGCAATTGCGTGTTGCTTCTAAAGAAAACAACTGGAACTTGCCATTTGCGGACATCGCATCTATCTGGCGCGATGGATGTATCATCCGTTCTCGTTTCTTGCAAAAGATCACAGATGCTTACAATCGCGATGCAGATCTTGCTAACCTTCTATTGGATGAGTACTTCTTGGATGTCACTGCTAAGTACCAACAATCAGTTCGTGACATTGTAGCTCTTGCTGTTCAAGCAGGTGTACCTGTACCAACCTTCTCAGCAGCCATCACTTACTTCGATAGCTACCGTTCAGCGGATCTTCCAGCGAACTTGATCCAAGCACAACGTGACTACTTTGGTGCTCACACATACCAACGTAAGGACAAAGAAGGTACCTTCCACTATTCTTGGTACGACGAAAAATAATCTTGCTCTATGGTCAAACGAGTTCTACTAGTAGAAAATGAGAAGCAAATCGCGCGCTTCATTGATTTGGAACTTCAAAAAGAAGGGTATCAAGTTGATGTGGTCGAGGATGGAAAAGCGGGTCTGGCCTTGATTGCTGCGACCAAATATGATCTGATCTTGTTTAATTACGATTTGTCAGATATGTCTGGTGAAACATTCGCAGAGGAAATCAGTCGGATTCGCCCAGCTTCTGTTTTGATTGTTTTGGATAGCCGCGAAAAAATTGCTGAGCACAAAGAGAGTATTCAGCGCTTTGCCGTTTCCTATATGGTTAAACCCTTTATTATCAGCGATTTGGTAGATAAGATCACAGCAATTTTTAGAGGACGTGATTATATTGACCAACATTGTAGCCAGATGAAAATCCCAACATCATACCGCAATTTGCGCATTGATGTGGAACACCATACCGTCTATCGTGGGAAAGACATGATTAGTTTAACCCGCAGAGAGTATGATCTCTTAGCGACTCTGATGGGAAGCAAAGGGGTGGTGACACGAGATCAGTTGTTGGAAAGTGTCTGGAAGTACGAGAGTACAGGTGAGACTAATATTGTGGACGTCTATATCCGTTATCTCCGTGGGAAAATTGATCTACCCGGTCAAAAAAGCTATATTAAGACCGTTCGTGGGATTGGCTATGCCATGCAAGACACATTAGAATAAAATATTCGAACCCTTAGAGGGTTCGAATATTTTTATGACTCAAGGGAAACGTTTGCGTTTGGAAAGGATGGGTTTTAAAAAGGATTTGGCTAAAAAAAGATAAAAAAAGATAAAATTTAGAGAAAAAAATGAATGTAAGGCTTTACAAATTTTTAAAATGTGGTATACTAGAAACAAATTAAGCGCAAACGTTTTCTTAAAAACAAAAGCCTTAAACAATATAAGGAGGTTGAATGATGAATAAAGGATCATTCAAAAGTTTATTTAGCTTTGAATTCTGGCAGAAGTTTGGTAAGGCCTTGATGGTCGTTATCGCTGTCATGCCAGCGGCTGGGTTGATGATTTCAATCGGGAAATCAATCCCTATGATCAACCCGAATTTATCTCCACTTGTTATTACAGGTGGAATTCTCGAACAAATCGGTTGGGGGGTTATCGGTAACCTTCACATCCTCTTTGCACTCGCTATCGGTGGTAGCTGGGCCAAAGAGCGTGCTGGGGGTGCCTTTGCGGCTGGTCTCTCTTTCATCTTGATTAACCGTATTACCGGTGCAGTTTTCGGAGTGACATCTGCAATGTTGGCCGATAAGGCTGCTACGGTTCACACGATCTTAGGTGGATCAATTAAAGTTGCAGACTACTTCATTAGTGTCCTTGAAGCACCGGCACTTAATATGGGGGTGTTTGTAGGGATTATCTCAGGTTTTGTTGGAGCAACTGCTTTCAATAAATACTATAACTACCGTAAACTTCCAGAAGCCCTTTCTTTCTTTAACGGGAAGCGCTTTGTCCCATTCGTTGTTATCGTTCGTTCAGCTCTTACAGCCTTGGTTTTGGCAGCCTTATGGCCAGTGGTTCAATCAGGAATTAATGGATTCGGTGTCTGGATCGCCAACTCACAATCAACAGCTCCAGTATTGGCACCATTCTTGTTTGGTACCTTGGAACGTCTTCTCTTGCCGTTTGGTCTTCACCACATGTTGACCATTCCAATCAACTATACTCAATTGGGTGGTAGCTACCAAGTTCTTACAGGTGCTGCCAAAGGAACAACTGTATTTGGACAAGATCCACTTTGGTTGGCTTGGGTAACAGACCTTGTCAACTTGAAGAAAGCTGATCCTAGCCAATACCAACACTTGCTTCATGCCTACACACCAGCTCGTTTCAAAGTTGGTCAAATGATCGGATCATTTGGTATTTTGATGGGTATTGTGGTTGCCATCTACCGCAATGTGGATCCAGATAAAAAAGAAAAATACAAAGGGATGCTTTTTGCAACTGCCCTTGCAACATTCTTGACAGGTGTAACAGAACCAATTGAATACATGTTCATGTTTATTGCTACACCATTGTACATCATCTATGCTCTTGTTCAAGGTGCTGCCTTTGCAATGGCTGACTTGGTTAACCTTCGTGTTCACTCATTCGGTTCAATCGAATTCTTGACACGTACTCCAATGGCCATCAACGCTGGTTTGGCATTAGATATCTTTAACTTTGTATGGGTAACAGTCCTCTTTGGATTTATCATGTACTTCATTGCCAACTTCATGATTAAGAAATTCAATTATGCGACTCCAGGACGTAACGGTAACTATGAACAAAATGATGATGCCCCTGCAGGAGATGGTGCAGCAGCAGGTGCTGCTACAAGCTCAGCAAGCTCACAAGTCATTAACATCATCAACCTTCTTGGTGGACGTGCCAATATCGTAGACGTTGACGCATGTATGACTCGTCTTCGTGTAACCGTTAAGGACGCTGAAAAAGTCGGAACAGAAGAACAATGGAAAGCTGAAGGCGCTATGGGTCTTGTCATGAAAGGACAAGGTGTCCAAGCAATCTACGGACCTAAAGCTGACGTATTGAAATCTGATATCCAAGACGTTCTTGATTCGGGTGAAGTTATTCCTGAAACACTTCCTAGCCAAATGACAGCAGTTCAAAAAGCTGAAGCAACCTTTAAAGGGGTAACTGATGAAGTGCATTCCGTTGCAGATGGTGAAGTGATCAACATCGAAGATGTGAAAGATCCTGTATTCTCACAAAAAATGATGGGTGACGGATTTGCGGTTGAGCCTGAAAATGGCCACATCGTTTCACCAGTTGCTGGTAAAGTTACTAGCGTCTTCCCAACCAAACATGCCCTTGGTTTGGTAACAGATAATGGTTTGGAAGTCTTGGTTCACATCGGTCTAGATACTGTTAGTCTTGAAGGAAAACCATTTGAGGTTAAAGTTTCTGAAGGTCAAACAGTGGCTGCTGGAGACCTCTTGGTGGAAGCAGACCTTGATGCAATCCGTGCAGCTGGTCGTGAAACTTCAACAATTGTTGTCTTCACAAATGCAGATGCGATTAAATCCGTTAAGGTCGAACATACTGGTAAATTGGCAGCAAATGCGCCAGTTGCAACAGTAGAATTATAAGAGACGTCGGCAAAGAAAATGAGGTTGGGGCAGTGCACCCGGCCTCTTGCCGTTTCTTGATTTGGAGAGAAGGAGAAATCAGGGGATGAAATTTTTAACATTAAATTCCCATAGTTGGATGGAAGAGAATGCTCAGCAAAAATTTGAAACCCTCAAGGAACAAATTTTAGAAGCGCAATATGATGTGATCTGTTTCCAAGAGGTCAATCAAGAAATGGCCTCAGAAACAGTCGAAACAGATGAGTATTATCAAGCTTTGCCATCATCTGTAGCGATTCACAAGGATCACTTTGTTCGCGTATTGGTAGAAGAGTTAGCTGCTCATGGACTCCACTATTATTGGACTTGGGCCTACAACCATATTGGCTATGATCATCTCAATGAGGGTGTGGCCGTTCTTTCGCGTCAACCCTTGAAGGCAGATGAGATTTTGGTATCCAATATGGATGATCCAACGGACTACCATACTCGTCGAGTAGCCGTTGCCCATACAAGTGTAGATGGCAAAGAGATTGCTGTTGCCAGCGTCCATCTTTCTTGGTGGGACAAAGGTTTCCAATTTGAGTGGCCACGCATTGAGAACTACTTCAGCCAAGTAGGCAAACCTTTTATTCTAGCTGGTGATTTCAATAATCCTGCTGGTCAAGAAGGGTATGAAACGATTCTATCCAGTTCGCTAAAACTTCAAGATAGTTTTATCGAAGCCAAAGAAACAAAGGGGACTTATACTGTAGGACCTGGAATCGATGGCTGGACGGATAATCAAGTTCCATTGCGAATCGATTACGTCTTTGCAAGTCCAGAATGGGACATCCAGCGTCTACATGTCATTTTTGATGATCAAAACAAACCCCATGTCAGTGATCACTATGGCTTAGAAGCTGAATTATCACTTTAATATAAATGGAGAGTCGAAAGGAAAACGATTTTATTCAATCGTCCTTCGACTCTTTTTTATGGATCAATGAGGAGCAAGCATAGGGGATTCTCCTGTTCTTCTGCTTTCTTTACGATTCAATTTATGGTAAAATGAAGTGTTAAAACAGTTTAAGGAGGTAGCAAATGCGTTGTCCAAAATGTGGTGGAAGTAAGTCTAGTGTGGTGGATAGTCGACAAGCTGAAGATGGGAACACCATCCGTCGTCGCAGGGAATGCGAAGAATGCCATTATCGCTTTACTACCTACGAACGAGTGGAAGAGCGGACCCTAGTGGTTGTCAAAAAGGATGGGACACGCGAGCAATTTTCTCGTGATAAAATCTTTAATGGTATTATCCGCTCAGCTCAAAAACGGCCTGTTTCTAGTGACGAAATCGAAGAAATTGTAAACCGGATCGAGCAAAAGGTTCGCAGCCAAAGTGATAATGAAATCAACAGTGAATATATTGGTTCGTTGGTCATGGATGAGTTAGCAGATCTAGATGAGATCACCTATGTCCGTTTTGCTAGTGTTTACCGGAGTTTCAAGGATGTCGGTGAGTTAGAAACCCTCTTGAAACAAATTACGAAGGGAACCAAGAAGAAAAAGGAAAAATAGATGAAGCCCAATACGCCTTTCGCATTTTTAAAAAATAATCTTCTTCCACCGGCAGGGGCTGCATTGGAGCAGTATTACCTGCCTATTTTGGAGGTGGAAACGGTAACGGTTTATCGTTATCTGCTGGCCTCTTATGATCAGGGTGAAAAACAATATTTACTGGCTCAAATCCTCAATCATTTGAATATAGGATTTCCACAGTTGCTACTGGCTTTTGACCGGTTAATTGCCATGGGGTTGATCGATCTCTATGAGGAAGAAGTTGGGATCACCATTCAGTTACATGCTCCTCTTGAGGCAGGAGAATTTTTTTCGAATGCTGTTTTCAAACGCTTGCTTGAAAAGAAAATTGGGGAAAAGGCCGTGGAGGATCTGCTCCCAGCACGCTCTTTAGGGACTAGACGGCAAGTTTCCTTCTCGCAAGTCTTTGGACTAGATGCTGGGGAGGTGACTGTTGTTGCCAGTAAGAAACAGCAGTTTGATATGGAGATGTTTAAGCGAATGATGGGGCGTGATGGGCTTCGTTTCGCAGATGAAAGAGAAGCAACCCTAGCCCTCTTTGCCATCGCAGAAGAGCAGCAATGGACCTGGTATGAAACGTATCTTTTAGCCAAAGAAACGGCTGTAGACCGGATTGTCTCTCCAAAGAGAATGAAGCAAAAGTTGGCTCAGGCCAAACAAGAGCAACCCCGCATGTCCTATAGCCGTCAGGAAGAAACCATTCTGAGAGAAGCTAAGGCAAAATCCAGCCTACAATTTCTAGCGGAGATTAAGAAGGCGCGCAATGCGACCATTACGCAGAGCGAACGCAAGACTTTATCCAAGTTAGCTGATCTAGGCTTACTAGATGAGGTGATCAATATTATCTTGTTGTTGACCTTTAACAAGACCCAGTCTGCTAATCTCAATGAAAAGTATGCTTTGAAGGTAGGAAATGATTTTTCTTATCAAGGGGTCAACAGTGCAGAACTGGCGATTTTAAAAGTTCGAGAACGCCAGGAACAAGCTAAGGCTCAAGGAAACAAGGGGACGAGTCCTACATCAGCCAAGAGCAAGCACAGCAATGTTCCCAAGTGGAGCCAACCAAACTATCAAAATCAAACCAGTCAAGCAGAAAAGGTGGATCTTGCTAAAGAGAAACAACGCCTGTTAGAAAAACTGAATCAAGGAGGTGAGTAGATGGAAAGTGTAGGTCAAACTATGTCTCACATGAACCGTGCGCGTCAATTTAACTATGAGGATTTGGTCGCACAGATCTTGGCAGACCAAGAAGTTGCTGCCTTTATCAAGGACCAGTCTTTGTCTGAACAAGAAATTCGACGGAGTATTTCAAAATTTAATCAATACATTAGTGAACGCAACCGTTTCTTATTGGGAGATCCGGATTATATTGCCAAAGGTTATAAGCCCATCCTCACCATGAATGAAGGCTATGCGGATGTCGCTTATGAGGAAACACCAGAGTTAATCGAAGCCCAAAAACGAGCTGCGATCAACCAACGTCTCAACTTGATCAATCTTCCTTCAACCTTGAAAGAAGCGAGTCTAGCCAAGGTAGAACTCGATGATAAGGGGCGATTTGAGGCCTTTGAAGAATTAGCCAATTTTGTGGCCAACTATCCTGAATATCAAAAGGGGATCTACCTCTATGGTGATTTTGGAGTAGGAAAGAGCTACATGATGGCAGCTTTGGCTCATGATTTATCCGAAAAACGCCAGGCCTCTACTACCCTACTTCATTTCCCAAGCTTTGCGATCGATGTCAAAAATGCCATTAGTTCAGGCTTGGTTAAAGAAACCGTCGATCAGGTGAAAAAAGCCGAAATTTTAATTCTGGATGATATCGGTGCGGAACAGATGTCAGCCTGGGTGCGAGATGAAATCTTACAGGTGATTTTGCAGCACCGAATGCAGGAAAATCTCCCAACCTTCTTTACTTCTAACTTTAATTTTGAAGAGTTGGAACGTCATTTTGCAGCTTCGCGTAATGGAGATGAAACCTGGCAGGCCAAACGTGTCATGGAGCGCGTAAAATTTTTAGCCAAGGAAATCCATCTGGAAGGAGTCAATCGCCGATGAATGAAACCATCCGTTTAATGAAATCTCATTTTTCTGTTCGCCGTTTTAAGGAAGAAGCCATCAAAGAAGCTGACCTCAAGGAAATTTTATCAGCTGGGCAGATGGCATCAAGTTGGAAAAACTTTCAGTCTTATTCTGTGATTGTGGTCAAAAGCAAGGAGAAGAAAGAAGCTCTTTACGACTTGCTTCCTCAAGAAGCGATTCGCCAATCAGATGTCTTTCTCCTCTTTGTTGGGGATTTAAACCGTGCTGAAAAAGCTGTCAAACTTCATGAGCAGGATTTCCATCCTGAAGGGGTGGACAACTTATTGATTACCTCAGTGGATGCGGCTCTAGCAGCTCAAAATACGCTATTAGCAGCTGAAAGTCTCGGCTATGGTGGAGTGATTATCGGCATGTTGCGCTACTGTTCAGAAGAAGTCGCAGAACTCTTCCGTCTGCCAGACTATACCTACCCTATTTTTGGGATTGCTCTCGGAGTACCTAATCAGCAGCATGCAGTGAAACCACGCTTGCCATTGGAACAGGTTGCTTTTGAAGAAGAATACCAAGAACAAGACCTATCAGTTGTGACTGCCTATGACAAGGTTCAGGCAGATTATGCTGGAGCGCGTGCAACAGATAGCTGGAGCGAGCGCCTTGCAGCTCAATTTGGTCAACCTGAACAAGAAGAGACCAAAAAACTACTAGAAAAACACAAACTATTATGAAATGAAGAGAGGCGTTCTTGAACCGAGGTCTCGCCTTTCATTAGAAAAGAGGAAATCATGGCCCTACCAACTATTGCGATTGTAGGCCGTCCCAATGTCGGAAAATCGACGCTCTTTAACCGGATTGCCGGTGAGCGGATTTCCATCGTTGAGGATGTAGAAGGAGTCACTCGTGACCGCATTTATGCAACAGCTGAGTGGTTGAATCGAAAATTTAGTATCATTGATACAGGGGGAATTGATGACGTAGATGCTCCATTTATGGAGCAAATCAAGCATCAGGCAGAAATCGCCATGGACGAAGCAGATGTGATCGTCTTTGTTGTTTCTGGAAAAGAAGGGATCACGGATGCGGATGAATATGTCACTCGTATCTTGTATAAGACCCATAAACCGGTGATTCTTGCAGTCAACAAGGTGGATAACCCAGAGATGCGCAATGATATCTATGACTTTTATGCCTTAGGACTGGGTGAGCCACTACCGGTATCCTCTGTCCACGGGATCGGAACTGGGGATGTGCTTGATGCCATTATTGAAAATCTTCCGAATGAAACAGAAGAAGAAAATCCAGATATCATCAAATTTAGCTTGATTGGTCGCCCAAATGTTGGGAAATCAAGTTTGATCAATGCGATCCTTGGAGAAGACCGGGTCATCGCAAGCCCTGTTGCTGGAACCACACGGGATGCCATCGATACCCATTTTACCGATGCAGATGGCCAAGAATTTACCATGATCGATACAGCCGGTATGCGCAAATCTGGTAAAATCTATGAAAACACTGAGAAATATTCTGTCATGCGTGCCATGCGTGCCATCGACCGTTCAGATGTGGTTTTGATGGTGATTAATGCCGAAGAAGGGATTCGGGAGTATGACAAGCGGATCGCTGGCTTTGCTCATGAAGCTGGTAAAGGTATGATCATTGTTGTCAACAAATGGGATACCATTGAAAAAGACAACCATACCATGAAGCAGTGGGAAGATGACATTCGCGATCAATTCCAATACCTTTCTTATGCGCCGATTGTTTTTGTCTCTGCCTTAACCAAACAACGCTTGCACAAGTTGCCAGAGATGATCAAACAGATCAGTGAGAGTCAAAATACACGGATTCCTTCAGCTGTCTTGAACGATGTGATTATGGATGCCATTGCCATTAATCCAACGCCGACCGACAAAGGAAAACGCCTCAAGATCTTCTATGCGACACAAGTGGCAACTAAGCCGCCAACTTTTGTGGTCTTTGTTAATGAAGAAGAACTGATGCACTTCTCTTACCTCCGTTTCTTGGAGAACCAAATTCGCAAGGCCTTTGTTTTTGAAGGAACTCCAATCCATTTGATTGCGCGAAAACGGAAGTAGAATGAGTGCCTAAGGGAACTAGTATTAATAGACTATTTGCTAGCTTTGCCTTTCTTCTCTTAACAATTAGATAGTCAAGGTGCTAAGAAAGGTATCATGCGTCCTTCGCAAAAGGGGATGAATGGATCTTTCTAACTTTAAAAAAGAACTAAAAAGGACTCTTTGTCACCTGCAAGAGACAAGAAGGGTCCTTTTTTATATAAACATCTGAAAGATTAACTAAGTAGAAGAAAAAGTCTAATGACTTTAAATGGGTTGAAAAGGAAGTGAAATGATGTCAAGTACAGAATTACTACTGTTTGTTTCTTTGTTATGCTTATGGGCACTGGTGCGTGTCATGAGAAAATTTTTAAAGAATTCGTTGATCTTTTGGGGGATGGCTATCCTTTATGGTGCCTCACTCATTCTAATTATTTGGGAATGGGTGATCATGACATCATCGATGACATTTTATGGAGAGATTGTCCAAGAAAGTTATTACTCTCTATTGGTGAAAGGGTTAGCTGTTTTTGGGATATTTTGGTCTTTCACCAAATTTTTGTGCTTGGGAACATTGTACATGATGATTGGAAACGCCTTAATAAAAGGGAATTCGCAAGATCAAGGAAATGACTAATGGAAAATCTATAGACGTATAGCATAAAAAAGCAGATAAGTTATGTTATAGTCTAATTAGGTGGTAGGACATCGAGCACCCATTGGTGAGCGGTAGCCTACCACTTTTGAAGTACAAAAAGCACCGTGTTAGGCATGCTAGATCTTACCTGCTGAACTCGTGAATGAATTGCCCCCTTGAGGGGCATTTTTTTGAACTTTTTAGGAACTTTGTGAACCGTTTAAGTGGGGATCATTGAATAGTAGATAGCCCGAAAGATTTATTTTAATAAGTTTTATTGAATTAATTTTAACTATACTTTGAAATATGGTATAATAAAGGGATTAATCTAAGGTGGTAAACATGGCAAAATTAATTCCTGGGAAGGTTCGTTCACAAGGGAGCCTTCTCTATGAAGCTGGGAAAGTTTCCCTTCAGGAAGTAAAAGAAAAATACCTGTATTTTCGGGTGGAAGAAGAAAGCTTGCGGTACAGTTTGGACGACGATGCCGTTTTTTGTAGCTGTGCTTTCTTTCAAAAGAAAAAATTCTGTACGCATCTAGCAGCTGTGGAAGCTTTTTTGAAGAATGATGACAGTGGGAAAGCAGCTCTTACAAGTCTTGAAGAAGACGCCACGGCGACTGAAGAAACGCAGGAGAAGGTTTCTTTTGGAAGCTTGTTTTTAGACCAGGTCCTTCCAAAAATCGAAAAGAAAGAAACTCGCTATGTCTTATCGGCAATCGGGCAGGAGGATGAATACTCTGGTCAATTCTTGTGGACTCTTCGCATTCGTCGCTTGCCAGACGAGCGTTCTTATGTGATCAGAGATGTACTAGCTTTTTTGCAGACCCTTCAGAAAGAAGGCCACTTTGCAATTGGCAAAAGTTACTATGAACCTATTTCTTACTTAGAATTTGATGGACCTAGTCAGGATGTGATCAATTTCCTACAAGGCCTGGTCACAGATAGTGGATCAAAAGAGCAAGATTTCTTTCCCAATGCTGGGCGCCATCTTTATTTTCCACCGACTCTATTTGAAGAAGCTGTAGAATTACTAATGAATTTGGATTCCTTCCTCTTGCAATATAGCTTGTATGATTTTTCTGAAGTCTATTTTCAGGATGTCCATGGGGAGGAAGATCTCTTTCATTTTCAGGTGGAAGACCATGGTGATTTTTACGAATTGATCATTACTGAGCCACAAGTGAAGGTTGTCGAGTCTGCTGTTTACCTGTTTCGAAATGGTGTCTTCTATCACCTGACGCCCCAACAGCGGACCTTATGGAAGGCGATCCAAGATCTTCCAATGGATCAGGATCGCAAAAAACGCCTGCATTTTGATCCAACGGACCAAACAAAGCTTTCCTATAGTTTAAAAGAGTTCAAAAAACTGGGACAAATAACAGCCCCGACCAGCTTTTTAATCCACGATTTCACTCCGGAATTTCATTTTGATCTAGCACAGGATCAGACTGTATTACTGGATGTTGTCTTTCAATACCAGGATCGTGTGGTGACCACGCGTGAGGAACTTCTCAATCTTCCTTATTCTAGTGATTTCGATAAGGAGCAAGAAGTCTTTTCAACCATGCTAGCAGCAGGTTTTACGGATGATTTTTCTTCCCAAAGAAGTCCTTTATCAAGTGAGCAAATCTATCCATTCTTTCACCAACAGATCCCGGCTTTTGAAGCCTTAGGAGAGGTTACCCTCTCTGATAGCCTTTTAGATCTTTATCAAGTGGAGCGTCCAAAAATTGATGTTAAAACCAATGGCAGTCTACTGGAGATCGGTTTTGACTTTGAAAGTGTGGATCCAGCCGAAGTGGACCAGGTCCTCAAAGCTCTAGTAGGGCAAAAAGACTATTTTGTCAGCCATACAGGGAAAGTTCTTGTCTTTGATGAAGAAACCAAGAAGATCAGTCGAGCCTTAGCAGATCTGCGGGCGAAAATGAGCAAGGGTGGGAAACTACAAGCCCGCCGGATTGCCGCTTATCAGCTATCTGATTTGTTGGCAGATCAAGACAATGTTCATTTTTCAGAAGACTTTCGAAATTTAGCTCATGATTTGACTCATCCAGAAGACTTCCAACTCCCTCAGATGACAATCCAAGCGACCCTAAGGGATTACCAAGAAACAGGGGTTAAATGGTTCTCCATGTTAAATCATTATGGTTTTGGTGGTATTTTAGCGGATGATATGGGGCTTGGGAAAACCCTGCAGACTATTTCCTTCTTGACCAGTGTCGCAAAAAAAGAAACTAAAATCTTGATTCTAGCTCCATCTAGTCTCATCTACAATTGGAAACAAGAATTTTCAAAATTCGCTCCTCAGATGGAAGTGGTAGTCGTCTATGGTCTCAAGCAGCACCGAGATGAACTCATCGCAACCAATCCACAGGTAGTTATCACTAGTTACGCGTCTTTCCGTCAAGATGTGGAGGAATACCAGAAGAATCAGTATGAGTACTTGATTCTAGATGAAGCCCAGGTCATGAAAAATGCCCAAACCAAGATTGCCCAACATTTACGTGGCTTTGAGGTTCCGCATGTGTTTGCCTTATCTGGGACACCGATTGAAAACCATGTGGGTGAACTCTGGTCTATTTTCCAAATTGTCCTTCCAGGGCTCTTCCCAGCTAAAAGAGAATTTCAAAAATTGAGTCCTGAGACCATTGCGCGCTTTGTCAAACCTTTCGTCATGAGACGGAAAAAAGATGAAGTGCTCCAAGAATTACCGGACTTAATTGAAACAACCTATCACAATGAGTTGGATGAAAGTCAAAAAACGATCTATTTGGCTCAATTAAAACAAATTCAAGATCGAGTTCGAACCTCTAGTGAGGAAGAACTAAATCGAAGCAAGGTGGAGATTCTCTCTGGACTCATGCGTCTTCGCCAAATCTGTGATACCCCCGCCCTCTTTATGGAAGACTATCAGGGAGATAGTGGGAAATTGGAGAGCCTTCGAGATCTTTTGGGTCAAATCAAGGATGGCGAACACCGGGTTTTGATCTTCTCTCAATTTAGAGGCATGCTGGATATCCTAGAGCAGGAGATTGACCAGCTTGGCATGACCTCCTTTAAAATCACAGGTTCTACTCCCGCTAAAGATCGACAAGAAATGACCAATGCTTTTAATGCAGGTGAGCGCCATGCTTTTCTCATTTCTCTGAAGGCTGGAGGGGTTGGATTGAACCTCACTGGTGCCGATACGGTCATCTTAGTCGATTTGTGGTGGAATCCTGCTGTGGAAGACCAGGCTATTGGACGTGCCCATCGAATGGGACAGGAACAAAATGTTGAAGTTTACCGCATGATTACTCGTGGTACGATCGAAGAAAAAATCCAAGAACTACAAGCTTCCAAAAGACACTTGGTCTCAACGATTTTAGACGGAACGGAAACACGATCTAGTTTATCGGTTGAGGAAATTCGTGAGATTCTTGGAATTCAGTCAGAATAGCTTGAAAAATTCTGTGAATAGTTTATAATTAATGGAGTGTCGAAAGGAAGAAAGCATGACAGAAAAATATTTTCCTCAAGTAGGGGATAATGAGTTGATGTTAACAGAGATGCCCCACATGAACCTGTATGATGAAACAGACTTGATTAGTAACATTACAGGCGACTATGTGGATAAAAATTATTTGGAATGGCAACCGATTGCTGAAAATATCAAACCTAAGCACCCTTATCATCAACCACTAGAAGAGCCCCTACCGAAAAGACGGCCAGTAAGAAAACCTGATTTTAAAGAGCCGATTGATAAAAAAAGTCCTGCCAACCGTTATGCAGAGGAAGCGAGAGAGCGTGCGCGTGAAGATCTGAAAAAGAAACGCACAGCCCCCTATCTGACAACGGATCCAGTAGCTACTACAAGTAAGCGGAAAAAACCGTTTATTTCAGAACGGAAACCTGGTCAGCCAACGGCTCCCTTCCAAAAGGAAAATCCGGGTGAATTATTGAAATATAGCAAACGATTACGACAAGATCAGTTGATCCTTGCAGAGTTCGAATCTGCAGGAGAACCAGAAGTGGCAGAACCGACTGAAAAGAAAAACAATTATGATTTCTTAAAGACTAGCCAAATATACAATAAAGATCAGCACAAGTTGAAAACACAGCCAATCAAACAAGAATTGGATTTAACCCATCTAGATCAAGAATAAGGAGAAAACATGTCTAATACATACCATTTTATTGGAATTAAAGGAGCAGGGATGAGTGCTTTAGCCCTCATGCTTCACCAAATGGGACATACGGTTCAAGGGTCAGATGTTGAGAAGTATTACTTTACGCAACGTGGCTTGGAACAAGCAGGAATTCAAATTTATCCATTTGATGTGAAAAATTTGGAAGGCGACAAGATCCTCATTGCCGGGAATGCTTTCCGTCCAGATAACAATGTGGAAATCGCTTATGCAGATGAGCATGGCTTAACCTATAAACGCTACCATGAATTCCTTGGTGAATTTATGCGTGACTTTGTCAGTATGGGGGTTGCCGGAGCACACGGAAAAACCTCGACAACAGGGATGCTTTCTCACGTCTTATCAAATATCACTGACACCAGTTATTTGATTGGTGACGGGACAGGTCGTGGCTCTGCAGCAGCCAAATACTTTGTCTTTGAATCAGATGAGTATGAACGCCACTTTATGCCTTACCATCCTGAATACAGCATCATTACCAATATTGACTTCGACCATCCAGACTATTTCACGAGCTTGGAAGATGTCTTTAATGCCTTTAATGATTATGCCAAACAAATCAGTAAAGGCCTCTTCATCTACGGAGAAGACAAAGAATTGCGTCGGATTACCTCATCAGCACCAATTTATTACTATGGTTTTGATAAGGAGACGAACGATTTTGTGGCAAGCAACCTGCTTCGTTCAACGACTGGTTCAACCTTCAACGTTCATTTCCGTGGAGAAGACTTGGGGCAATTCCATATCCCAACATTTGGTCGTCACAACATCATGAATGCCACAGCTGTCATTGGCTTGCTTTACATTGCAGGATTTGACTTAGATTTAGTCCGCGAGCATTTGAAGACCTTTGCTGGCGTGAAACGTCGCTTCACTGAAAAAGTAGTCAATGGAACAGTGATCATCGATGACTTTGCGCATCATCCAACGGAAATTATTGCAACCTTGGATGCGGCCCGTCAAAAATACCCAAGCAAAGAGATTGTGGCCATTTTCCAACCACATACCTTTACACGGACCATTGCCTTGTTAGATGAATTTGCAGAAGCGTTGAATCAAGCAGATGCTGTTTACTTGGCACAGATCTATGGCTCTGCGCGTGAAGTTGATCACGGCGATGTGAAAGTTGAAGATTTGGAAGCAAAAATTGTCAAACGCTCAGCGATTATTACAGCTGAGAATGTTTCTCCTCTTCTTGACCATGATAATGCAGTCTATGTCTTTATGGGAGCAGGAGATATTCAAACCTATGAATACTCATTTGAGCGTTTATTATCTAGTTTGACACATAGTGTACAATAAGAGATGATTGAGTCTGGAATCGATTGGTTCCAGACTCAAATTTATCTGTCCACTGAAGGAGTATGAGATGAGGAATGCAGGATGATGATTCGATCAATCACCCCAGCTGATCAAGAACAGCTGGGCTTGCTAGAAGAAGAACTTCATGACAATGAAGGAAAGGAGCACAGGGCCACTCTTGAGGAAGCGCTAGGTTCGAAGGAAGCCATTTCTTTGCTTGCAGAGCAGGCGGGGGATGCTGTGGCTTACTTGTTGGCGACAGAAGACCAGCCTTTAAAAAGAGACCTAATTGTATTGCGACTAGCAGTGAGACCAGCCTTTCAAGGTCAAGGCTATGGTTCTATTTTGATCGCTGCTTTAAAGGATCTAGCTGTTCAAAAGGAAAAGGAAGCCATTTGGATCGATTGCCCAGAAGACTTACTATCTTATTTTTCCCAGCAAGGATTTCGAGATGAAGCTGAGTCTGATCGAGGTGTCCATATGGTTTGGGAACGATAGAAGGAGTAAATGATGAAAGAAAAGATTCACATTAGACAGGCAGAGCTGCAGGATTTGGATGCCATCGAGCGCATTGAGCTTGAAAATTTCTCAGAAGAAGAAGCGATTGCGCGTGAGATTTTAAAAGATCACATCGAAAAGATTCAAACGACATTTCTTGTAGCAGAGTGCCAAGGTCAGATCTTAGGCTATTTAGAAGGACCTGTTAGACCGGAGCGCTATTTGATCGATTCCTCTTTTTCAGAGGTTGAAGATCTAAGCCAGTTAGAAAATGGCTTTATTTCCATTACGAGTCTATCCATTGCTAAAGAAGCCCAAGGGCTAGGGGTTGGAACCCTCTTGCTTGAGGCAATGAAAGAGATTGCGATTAAGGATGGCCGTCAAGGGATCAATTTGACCTGTCATTTTTATTTGATTCCTTATTACGAAAAGCAAGGATTTACTAATGAAGGTCTTTCAGAATCCCAATATGCGGGTGAAGTTTGGTACAATCTGGTCTGGGAAAACGAAAACCTTGATTAAATAGGTATTTTGAAGAAGAAGGGTGATTTGTATTGCTTTTCTAAATCTTTTAAGATATAATATTAAGGATTATGATGAGGGAGGTCAATTATTTGACTGATAAATCACAAGACAGTGAGAAGTTATTAAGCTTCAAAGAGCAGATCCTCAGAGACTTAGAAGAGGCCAATGAGCAACTTCTAAAGATCGAAAAAGAGTATGATCTACCTGATCGAAGCATTGAAACCCCTTCTTCACTGAAAGAGGAGGAAGAAGCAACACCACCTCCAAAAGTAGAAGAATCTGCGTTGGCTCCCAAAGAAGAACCAGTGGAGCCGGTAAAGGCGACTCCTGCTGTGGAAGAAAAGAGTGAGCTTACAAAGCCTGCTAAAAAAGAACCAAGTCAGGAACCGGTAGAGGAAAGCTTATCGCGCTCTTCTCGTAACCAGCGCCAACAAAAACAAAAGAAACAAAATAAAATCGCTAAACGAATTGTGCGGACAGTGGTCAGCCTTTTGCTGATTGCGATCGTGGCTACAGGGATCTTTGCTGTAACCTATATCCATTCAGCTGTCAAGCCGATGGATAAAAATGCAACAGAATTCGTAACGGTTGAGATTCCAGCAGGTTCAAGTAATCGTGAGATTGGCGCGATCCTTGAGAAAAAAGGACTCGTGAAAAATGGCCAGTTCTTTAACTACTATACCAAGTTCAAGAACTATAGCAATTTCAAATCCGGTTATTTCAATCTTCAAAAGAGCATGGATCTAGAAACCATCATCCAAAAACTGCAGGAAGAGGGAACCAAAACTCCTCAAGCTCCAGTTCTTGGGAAGGTGACGATTCCAGAAGGCTATACGATCGATCAGATTGCGACGGCTATCACTACCGATGTCTCCACTAAGAAGGCAGGCAAGACTCCATTTAAGAAAGAAGATTTCTTGAAGGCTGTCCAAGACGATGCCTTTATTGAGAAGATGGTGGCCAAATATCCTAAGCTCTTAGCGAATCTGCCAAGTAAGGATTCTGGTGTTCGCTACCGTTTAGAAGGTTATCTCTTCCCAGCAACTTATAACTATGGCAAAGATACCACAGTGAAAGAGATGATCGATCAGATGCTTGCGGCAATGGATCAAAACTTAACCCCATATTATGAAACACTTGAGAGCAAGAACATCAATGTAAACGAAGTATTGACTCTTGCTTCCTTGGTTGAAAAAGAAGGGGCGACGGATCAGGACCGCAAAGATATCGCAAGTGTCTTCTATAACCGTTTGAACCAAGACATGCCTTTGCAAAGTAATATTGCAATTCTTTATGCAGAAGGGAAACTTGGTCAAAAGACGACCTTAAAAGAAGATGCAACGATCGATACAGAGCTGGATTCACCTTATAATATTTATAAGAATACTGGCTTGATGCCTGGCCCAGTGGATAACCCTGGAGTATCAGCGATCGAAGCGGCGGTGAATCCAAGTAAGACCGATTACTTGTATTTTGTCGCAAATGTCGAAAATGGTGAAGTTTTCTTCGCTAAGACATACGAAGAACACAATAAAAATGTTGAAGAACACGTCAATAGTAAATTGACACAAGCAAGTTCAAACTAGAAAAAGCATGTGGCGCGTCCACAGCTTTTTCATTCAAATAATAGAAAGAGAAGAATAATGGCAGAAAAAACATACCCAATGACACTAGCAGAAAAAGAAAAATTGGAACAAGAATTAGAAGAATTGAAATTGGTCCGTCGACCTGAAGTGGTAGAACGGATTAAGATCGCTCGTTCATATGGTGACCTCTCAGAAAACTCTGAGTATGAAGCAGCAAAAGATGAACAAGCTTTTGTGGAAGGTCAAATCTCTAGCTTGGAAACAAAAATCCGTTATGCAGAAATCGTCGATAGTGATGCTGTTGCAGTAGACGAAGTTGCGATCGGAAAAACCGTTACAGTCCAAGAAGTTGGCGAAACAGATGAAGAAGTATACAGCATCGTCGGTTCAGCAGGGGCAGATGCCTTTGCAGGGAAGATCTCGAACGAAAGCCCAATCGGTCACGCTTTGATTGGTAAAAAAACAGGTGATGTGGTCACTGTTGAAACACCAGCTGGAAGCTACCAAGTGAAAATTTTGAACGTAGAAAAAACAGCGTAACTATAAAATGCAGGCTCTCAAAGAGGGCTTGTTTTTTTGTGCTCTTAATCCCCTTGTGAGGGTGTAAATTTTTCGTTGATTGATTGAAAGGGATTAAAAAAGCACCTGAACTAGAGGGTTCAGGTGCTTCAGTAATTCCGCTAGAATTTAGAAGTTTGTACTACTTTCTATTGCGTTTTTCTATTGCGTTGTTTTCCTGCATTGCGGTTGTTTTTTGGTTTGTGTTGAATTTGTGTCGTTGCAGTTGGTGTAACGTCTTTTTTCACACGGTGACTAGTCGCTTTTGGAGGATTGTTTTTGTATTCCTCAGCGACCCGTTTGCGAAGATTTGGACGAATCAAGTAGTTGATGACAAATTGTTGGATAATTTGGATCACCCCACCGACTACCCAGTAAAGAGTCACTCCGGCTGAAGAGATCAATGAGAAGACACCGATCATAATCGGGCTCATCAGTGATGCTTTACGCATACTTTCCTTTTGGGTTTCATCTTCAATCCCATGAAGAGAGAGCATACTTTGGATATAGTAGAGAACCGCTACGATAGCTGTCAAGAGCAAGCTTGGTTTTCCAAGAGCAATACCAAGGAAACTACTTTCTGCTACCCCTTTGGTGTGCTGAGCCGCAAAGAAAAGGGCAGAGAAGAATGGCATTTGGATCAAGAGTGGTAAACATCCAACTCCACCAAACATGCTGACCCCATTTTCACGTTGAGCAGCCATTAATTCTTGTTGCGCCAATAGCTTTTCTTCTTGTGTGCTAGCGTTCTTCATGCGCTCTTGGATTGGTCCAAGGATAGGCTTCAAGTAGTTCATCTTTTCAGATTGGTAGGTTGCCTTCCATGATTGGTACAAACCAAGTGGCAAGATGATTAAACGCACGATCAAGGTGACGATAATAATCCCGATCCCAAAGCCCAAGCCAAGGTTATTAGCAAAGAATTTGATGGCTTCGCCCATTGGACGGCCAAGAAGATTCCAAATCAATCCAGTTGGATTTCCAGTTTTCCGATCGACACTCACGCATCCTGATAAGAAGACGAGCGAAGCTAGTCCCATCGATGCCAATAATGCAAGTTTATTTTTTTTCACAAATCGTTCCTTCTTTTTTAAAATGTTACCTTTCTATTCTACTGTTTTTTTTGAAAATACACAATAGTTCTCTAGTCTTAATTTGCAATTTTGAAGTCCTTATAGTTTTCAAAGTTTGCTAGCGTAACATCCAAATAAGTCACATGCGCAAACGGCGTAGGACCTTTGCGTATTTCTTGGATGAATTTGGCCATTTGACTGCTAGACTCTGCCTGAGCCAGAATGCCAACCGTTCCGTCGTCGTTATTCCAGACACGGCCAGTAATCCCACCGATCTCTAAAGCAAGACTGTACACTCCCCAGCGAAAGCCAACCCCTTGAACCCGTCCTTGGGCAATCATTTTTACCTTTTGCATGTACGACCTCCTTGACTCGAAGAAATCTATCTGAGGCATGATTTCTTCTTTTTCTTTGTGCTATAATAGTTCTATGAATATTATAACGTCTAAATCCAATAATGTAATCAAAAATGCTAAAAAATTACATCAAAAAAAATACCGGACAGATTCTTATCTCATTGAAGGCTGGCATCTGTTTGAAGAGGCAGTAGAAAATCAAGCGAAGATTCAACAGGTCTTTGTTTTAGAAGCCTATTTAGACCGGGTAGAGAACATCCAAAAAGTCACCGTCGTGACCCCGGAGATCTTAAGTCTCTTGGCAGATTCGAAGACTCCGCAAGGGATTGTCGCAGAGATCGCTCTGGAGCAACCAGTCCTTCCAGATCAGTTACAAGGTCGCTACCTTTATTTGGAGGATGTACAGGATCCCGGCAATGTTGGGACTATGATTCGAACAGCAGATGCAGCAGGCTTTGATGGTGTCATGCTATCGAAAGCCTCCGCTGATCTATACAGTCTCAAGACACTTCGATCCATGCAGGGCAGTCATTTCCATATTCCTATCTGGAAACTGGATCGAGAAGAACTATTGGAACGAGCTGCGCAATCTCATCTAGTAGTTCTCGCAACGACGCTTTCAGAAGCTTCCATTGACTACCGTCAGCTTCCTCAGACCGATCAGTTTATTCTGGTTATGGGGAATGAAGGAAATGGCATCAGCCAGGAAATGGCGGCACAAGCAGACCAGCTGGTTCATATTCCTATGCCAGGTCGGGCCGAGAGTTTGAATGTTGCAGTGGCAGCAGGAATTTTGATGTTTTCTTTAAGGAAATTTTGAGAAAAAGAAGTATACTTAACCTGTAAGAAGAAGTTGATGGAGATCTTATTGGGAGAGCTTATCAACGAAAGGTGGTTATCTTATGCAATATCATCGTGACAAAGAATACATGACCTATGTAGGCCATCTGATCCAGCATCCTAAGGTTCAAAAATTAGCTGACATTCCCCACCATATTCATTCCAATCGTTTGGAGCATTCCATTCATGTTAGCTATACCAGTTATAAACTGGCTAAAAAATTTGGTTGGGATGCTAAAAGTACAGCTCGGGGTGGCCTCTTGCATGACCTCTTTTACTATGATTGGCGCGAGACCAAGTTTACGAAAAGTCACGCCTGGATCCATCCCCGCATTGCCGTGAGAAATGCACGAAAGATCACAGATCTCAATGCCAAGGAAGAAGACATCATTATTAAACACATGTGGGGAGCTACCCTTGCTCCGCCTCGCTACAAAGAATCCTTCGTAGTGACCATGGTGGATAAATACTGGGCTGTTAAAGAAGCTTCAGAACCATGGCGTAAAAAGATGGCTAAAAGGAGATTTTTTCATCGAAAAATGTTAAAATCGTAGTAAACAAATTTGAAAGGAACTTGTTAATATGTATAATGATTCAGTAATCCAAGAACAAAGTGGATTGAATGCTTTTTATAACAAAATCTACTCATTAGTTGGGATCGGTGTTGGGATTTCAGCCCTTGTGTCTGGTCTTATGATGACAGTCTTTCAAGATTTCTTCGTTCAAATCTTGACAACAGCACCAATGGTTTACTATGCAGCAGTGGTTGTAGAATTGATCTTGGTCTTTGTTGCAAGTGGGAAGGCTGTTAAAAATAGCCCGTCTGCTCTTCCGATCTTCTTGATCTACTCAGCTTTGAATGGCTTTACCTTGAGCTTTATCATTGCTCGCTACATGCAAGCAACTGTCTATAAGGCTTTCTTGGTCAGTGCCTTGATGTTTATTGTCATGGGAGCTATCGGACGCGTCGTGAAAAAAGACCTGTCTGGTATGGGACGTGCCTTGATGGGAGTCTTGATCGGTGTGATCATCGCTTCTGTTGTGAACATGTTCTTGAGAAGTTCTGGAATGGACTATATCTTGAGTATTATCTCTGTCTTCCTCTTTGCAGGATTGACAGCTTGGGATAACCAAAAGATTCGCTATGTCTATGATCAAACAAATGGTCAACCTGCTACAGGTTGGGCAGTAGCAATGGCTTTGGAACTTTATCTTGACTTTATCAACCTCTTTATCAGCCTTCTTCGTATCTTCGGAAGAAACGACTAATCAAAGAGAGCTTGAGCTGGGGCAGTTGCCTCGGCTTTTTTTGTCTTCCGACTTGTGCTATACTAATAGTGACTAAAGAATAGAAATGAGCGCTTATGAAAACACCTTTTGTAACCCGTGAACAATTAGAAAGTCTGACCCAAGAATTTCCTACCCCTTTCCATCTCTATGATGAAGCAGGAATTCGTGAAACGGCTCGTGCCCTCCATCAAGCTTTTGCTTGGAATGAAGGATTTAAGGAATACTTTGCCATCAAGGCGACTCCTAACCCATCGATCCTAAAAATTTTGCAAGAAGAGGGCTGTGGAGTCGACACGGCCAGCTACGTGGAATTGTTAATGGCGGATAAACTGGGCTTTAGTGGGAAAGAAATCATGTTTTCTTCTAACAACACGCCAGCTGATGAATTTGTCTATGCGAGAGAATTAGGGGCAACTATCAATCTGGACGCCTATGAAGACATTGCTTTCTTGAAGTCTGTGACCAGCATCCCCAAGGTTATTTCTTGCCGCTATAATCCTGGTGGAGTTTTTGAACTGGGAACCGATATTATGGACAATCCTGAAGAAGCCAAGTTTGGAATGACCAAGGAGCAATTGATCCAAGCCTTTATCGAGTTGAAAGAACTAGGTGTGGAAGAGTTTGGTATTCACGCTTTATTGGCTTCTAATACTGTATCCAACGACTACTATCCAGAGTTAGCGCGTCAACTTTTTGAATTGGCAGTAGAAGTCGTCGAGAAAACAGGTGTCCACTTGGGCTTCATCAACCTTTCTGGTGGAGTTGGGGTCAATTACAAACCAGAACAAGAACCAAATGATATTGCCATTATTGGGGAAGGTGTGCAACGCGTTTTTGATGAGATTCTCAAACCGGCAGGACTTGGTAATGTGAAAATCTATACCGAGCTTGGTCGCTTTATGCTAGCTTCACACGGCCTCCTGGTAACCAGAGTTACTCATAAAAAGAAAACCTACCGGACCTATGTGGGCGTCGATGCTTCAGCGGTGAATCTTCTTAGACCGGCTATGTACGGTGCTTATCACCATATCACCAATATGGATCGTCCAGAGGAACCGACTGAAGTGGTCGATGTAGTGGGAAGTCTCTGTGAAAATAACGATAAATTTGCCAAACAACGAGAACTACCCGTGACGGAGATTGGAGATTTACTTGTGATCCATGACACTGGAGCCCATGGCTTTTCAATGGGGTACCAGTACAATGCCAAGTTGCGTTCGGCAGAAGTTTTGCTTCAAGAAGATGGGCATGCCCGTTTGATTCGTCGAGCAGAAAAACCAGAAGATTATCTTGCGACACTCTACGGCTTTGACATTGAAAAATAAGCGATTGTCTGATATAATGATAGTTATGTAAAAATAATGGATCGGAGAAAATTGTATGAATCTCTTTTTAGGAATTTTGTTGATTATTTTAGCTTTCTTTGGTGGGATGATTGCAGGAATGTTCTTGCTTCGTCGTCAATTTGAAAAAGAATTTGCATCAAACCCACGTTTGAATATTGAAGCAGTTCGTACGCTTTTAGGTGCCAGCGGCCAACGTCCAAGCGAAGCAAAAGTTCAACAAGTCTATCGCCAAATTGTGAACCAACAAAAATCAGCAATGGCGAAAAACAAGAAAAAATAAGAGTGGGGCAATCTCACAATAATAAATGAGAGGGGCTTGGAGGAATTTCTTAGTCCCTCCTTTTGGAAGGAAGAGATATGGATAACCGACCGATTGGTTTTTTAGATTCTGGAGTAGGGGGCTTGACTGTTGTCCGCGAATTGCTCCGTCAGCTTCCTCACGAAGATGTCGTCTATATTGGAGATTCAGCGCGTGCACCTTATGGTCCTAGACCAGCAGACCAAATTCGCGAGTATACTTGGCAGATGGTGAACTTCCTTCTGACCAAAAATGTCAAGATGATTGTCTTAGCTTGTAATACAGCAACGGCAGTTGTTTGGGAAGAAGTCAAGGAGAAACTTGATATTCCCGTTTTGGGAGTTATATTGCCCGGAGCTTCTGCAGCCATTAAATCGACGACCCATCAAAAAATTGGGGTCATTGGGACACCGATGACGGTTTCTTCTGGAATTTATAAAGAGAAGATTCAAAGTCTGTCACCAGACATGGAAGTCAGCAGTTTAGCTTGTCCCAAGTTTGTTCCTTTAGTGGAATCAAACGAATTGACATCCAGTGTGACCAAAAAGGTGGTTTACGAAACCCTAAAACCACTAGTTGGAAAGGTTGATACCTTAGTCTTGGGATGTACCCATTATCCCCTGTTAAAACCGATTATTCAAAATGTGATGGGACCGGATGTCAAATTGATTGATAGTGGAGCGGAGTGTGTTCGGGATATTTCCGTCTTATTAAACTATTTTGAGCTCAATAAGAGCCGCGAACTCTTAGAGCAGACCCACTGCTTTTATACCACTGCAAATGCCAATAGCTTTGCAGCGATTGCCGAAAAATGGCTAGAACGTTCAGTGAATGTGGAGCACGTAAATTTATGAGTGACAAACTATTTGAATACAAAGATTCCCAAGATTGGTATATTGCCCAATGGGGAGAAGATGCAGACTACAACCAATTTAGTCACGTTCCGGCGGAAGCTTCCACTCTGTTAGACCAGCTGGAACTTCTCTTTGCCAAGGATCCTGAAGGATTTCCTCTCAATCTATCGGTGATGCGCTATGGATCAGCCTTTCGTTTCCTAACCTTTTTGACGGAAATCTTGAATGAAGTCAAGGGAAGAGCTTTTGAAATTATCCAGCGTCAAGGAGCCTTACTCTTGGTTGAAAAAGGGAAATTGCTCTATTTGCATTTGCCAAGTGATGGGGTGGATTTGGAAGCCTTCTTGGGTCAAGACAAGGTCAAAGATACGATTCTTATTGCGACTCGAAATGAGGGAAAAACCAAAGAATTCCGTAATATGTTTGAAAAGCTAGGCTTTGAAGTGGAAAATCTCAATCAGTATCCAGAGCTTCCAGAAGTCGAAGAGACAGGGATGACCTTTGAAGAGAATGCCCGCCTAAAAGCTGAAACCATTGCAGAGCTAACTGGGAAAACAGTTTTAGCGGATGATTCAGGTTTGAAGGTAGATATCTTGGGAGGCTTACCAGGAGTTTGGTCCGCTCGCTTTGCGGGAGTTGGTGCGACAGATGCGGAAAACAATGCGAAATTGTTGCACGAATTGGCCATGGTCTTTGACTTGAAAGACCGTTCAGCTCAGTTCCATACGACCTTGGTGGTTGCAAGACCAGGCAAGGAAAGCTTGGTGGTGGAAGCTGATTGGCCAGGATATATTAATTTTGAGCCCAAAGGGGAACACGGCTTTGGCTATGACCCTCTCTTCTTAGTTGGGGAAACGGGCCGTGCTGCTGCTGAATTAACGCTAGAAGAAAAAAATACACAATCACATCGTGCTTTAGCTGTTAAAAAGTTATTGGAGGTATTTCCATCATGGCAAAGCAAACAATCATCGTTATGAGTGACTCGCATGGAGACCGCTCCATTGTTGAAGCTATTAAAGAAAAATACCTAGGTCAGGTCGATGGGATCTTTCACAATGGGGATTCTGAACTAAAAAGTGATGATCCTGTCTGGGAAGGGATCCACGTTGTCCAAGGAAATATGGATTTTTATGATGGCTATCCGGAACGCTTGGTGACCCAACTAGGGCCAACACGGATCATCCAGACCCATGGGCATCTCTTCCAGATCAATTTTAGTTTTCAAAAATTGGATCTGTGGGCCCAAGAGGAAGAAGCAGATATCTGTCTTTACGGCCACCTTCATATCCCAGATGCTTGGAAGGAAGGAAGAACCCTCTTTGTGAATCCTGGATCGATCAGTCAGCCACGCGGTCTGATTCGAGAGTGTCTCTATGCTAAAATTGAGATAGATGATTCTAATTACAAGGTAGAGTATTATACGCGAGATCATGAATTGTACCCTGAATTGACAAAGGAGTTTAGCAGATGATAGCAAAGGAATTTGAACGTTTCTTGCTGGCGCAGGAAGAGACGTTCTTAACTCCAGCCAAAAATTTAGCGGTCTTGATTGATAACCACAATGTAGACCATGCTGTCTTGTTGTTGAGCCAGATTAGCTATAGTCGTATTCCGGTAGTGACGGATGAACGCAAGTTCGTGGGGACGATCTCCCTAACGGATATTCTATCTTATCAATTGAAACACGAGATTCCTGAAGAGACTTTTGCCTCGATGGATATCGTAGACGTTGCAAAAAAAGGGGTCGGGGTCATCGGCTTAGACTTCAATTTGACAGAAGTCCTTCACAAGTTGGTGGATGACTCCTTCTTATCAGTGGTGGATGAAGAAGGGTATTTCCAAGGGATTATTACACGGAAATCGATTCTTAAAGCCATCAATTCGCTAATGCATGATTTTTCAAATGAATACGAGATGATTCCAAAATGAAAGAATTTATTGCAAGTTTTATTGATCAAAAAGAACTAAGTGAAAATTCTCAGTCAGCCTATTTCTATGATTTGGACCAGTTTATTGAGTCGATCCATGGAAAAGTGACACCGACAAATTTGAGAATTTACCAAGCTTCGATTAAAGATTTTAAACCGGCGGTTCAAAAACGAAAATTATCTGCCGTCAACCAATTTTTATATTATTTGTATCAAGAACGCTTTATTTCTGAATACCATCGTTTGGTATTGCCTAAAATTCAACCGGCCAAGACCCATGATCGGGAATTGTTGGATCTGACCCATTTTTGGGAAGAATCAACTAACCCACAGGGACGCTTGATGGCCTTGTTGATTCTGGAGATGGGCTTATTGCCAAGTGAGATCCTCCAAGTCAAGGTCGAAGATATTCAGCTGGACTTTCACGTCATTCGAGTGGGCAAAGATGGCCAAAAACGGGTTTTAAAGGTTCCAGAGCCGTTACTGGATGAATTGCAACTCTTCCTAGATGGTATTTATCTCTTTGATAATAAAGGAAAATGCTACTCCCGTCAGTGGGGATTTCGACAATTAGAAGCCTTCTTGATCGAAAAAGGGAATCAAGACCTTTCGGCACAATCGATTCGTGAGCAGTATATTTTGAAACAACGTGAACTCGGTGTGGATCTCTTTAGTATTGCGCGTGAATTGGGCCTAAAAACCATGGTGACATTAGAAAAATATAAATAATGGATATTAAAATTAAAGATTTTGAAGGGCCTTTGGACCTCTTGCTCCACTTAGTCTCTAAATACCAGATGGATATTTATGAGGTCCCCTTGATTGAGGTGATCGAACAGTATCTGGCTTATCTGGCGACCCTCCAGGCTATGAAACTAGAGGTAGCAGGAGAATACATGCTGATGGCTAGTCAACTAACCTTGATCAAGAGTCGAAGACTTCTTCCTAAGGTTGCAGAGGAGATGGATGAAGCAGAGGATCTTGAGCAGGACCTCCTTTCTCAATTGGAAGAGTACCGTACTTACAAGCAATTAGGAGAGTTGATGGCCTCACAGCACGAGGAGCGCGCCCTCTATTATTCAAAACCAAAGATGGAATTGATTTATGACGATACCGAATTACTTCATGACCGCACCACGGTGGATCTCTTCTTGGCTTTCTCAAAGCTATTGACCAAGAAAAAAGAAGAATTCCGTCAGAACCATACAACCATTGTAAAGGATGAATACAAGATTGAGGATCTGATGGACCAGCTGCGTCACCGATTCTACGATCGCTCACAAGTTCTCTTGCAGGACTTGTTTCTAGAAGCAGCGGATCTCCAAGAGGTCATTACCTTATTTCTTGCAACCCTTGAATTGATCAAGATCCAAGAGGTCACAGTGGTACAGAATACGGCTTTTGGAGAAATTTACTTAAATAGGATTGAACATGAGCAAATTAGCTGAAATTGAAGCACTCTTATTTGTAGCGGGTGAAGAAGGAATTACTGCCAGACAAATCGCAGACCTTCTCTCTTTACCTCCGACAGGTGTGGTGCAAAGTTTAGAAAAATTAAGCCAAAAATACCAGGAGGACACAGATACCAGTCTGTGTTTGATGGAGACAGCTTCCCGTTATAAATTGGTGACAAAGGCAGACTACGCTTCGGTTTTACGAGACTATTCTAGAACGCCCATGAACCAAAGTTTGTCTCGGGCTGCCCTCGAAACCTTGTCAATCATTGCTTATAAGCAACCGATCACCCGCGTGGAGGTCGATGATATTCGGGGTGTCAATTCCAGCGGTGCCATTACTAAACTATTGTCATTTGATCTGATCCGAGAGGATGGGAAAAAAGAAGTCCTCGGGCGTCCCAATTTGTATATCACGACGGAGTATTTTTTGGATTATATGGGAATCAATCATTTGGAGGAATTACCAAAGGTTGAGGAAGTGGACATTGATCCAGAGGAAGGTCAATTATTTTCAGAGAGAACAGAGGAACTAGATGAGAATTAACAAATATATTGCCCATGCAGGCGTGGCTAGTCGTCGCAAGGCCGAAGAACTGATCAAGCAAGGCTTGGTTACAGTAAATGGCCAAGTTGTGCGTGAATTAGCGACCATTATTAAGACCGGTGATCAGGTTGAAGTAGAAGGTACTCCAATCTACAACGAAGAAAAGGTCTACTATCTTTTAAATAAGCCACGTGGCGTCATCTCTAGTGTATCTGATGATAAAGGGCGGACAACAGTCGTTGACCTTTTATCTCAAGTGCCAGAGCGTATCTACCCAGTGGGACGTTTGGACTGGGATACATCTGGTGTCTTGATTTTGACCAATGATGGTGATTTTACAGATGAGATGATTCACCCACGTAATGAGATTGATAAGGTCTATGTGGCGCGTGTCAAAGGGATTGCCAATAAGGAAAATTTGCGTCCCTTAACACGAGGGGTGACCATTGATGGCAAGAAAACCAAGCCAGCGACTTACGAGATCTTAAAAGTGGATGTTGAAAAGAACCGTTCAGTGGTTCAGTTGACCATTCATGAAGGGCGCAACCACCAGGTCAAAAAGATGTTTGAAGCTGTAGGACTTTTAGTGGACAAACTCTCCCGAACCCAGTTTGGAAACCTAGATGTCTCAGGACTTCGTCCGGGTGAATACCGTCGCTTGAACAAAAAAGAAGTTAGCCAGTTGCACAATCTAGCAGTGACTAAATCTAAAAAATCATGAAAAAAATCCTGATTGCTATGGTCAGAGGCTATCAAAAATGGATCTCTCCCATATTTCCACCTTCTTGTCGCTTTCAACCGACCTGTTCCAATTATATGATCCAAGCGATTGAACGCTTTGGTGTGAAAGGTGTTTTGATGGGGGTTGCGAGAATCTTGCGATGCCATCCGGGTACCCAAGCGGGACCAGACCCTCTGCCAGACCACTTTAGTCTGAGACGAAATGAAGAATCAAAATAGGACGATCACAAATAAACAGAAATACCCTTAGAAATTATGTTTCTAAGGGTATTTTTTGTACAAGAGCTGTCTATCAACGTTTAGACCATGTTTTAGGCAGGAAGAGCAGAATCATTGGATAGATTTCAAGCCGTCCGGCAATCATGGCTAAGGAAAGTAACAGTTTTGAAATCGGACTAAAGATGGAGAAGGTTTGACCCGTACCAATCATAGGTCCAATATTGTTGAAACAACTAAAGACAGCACTGACAACCGTCATGAAGCTATTATTGTCTAGACTCACTACAAAGAGTAAGCCGATCGTAATAAAACTGTATATTGTAAAGTACTTGAGGATCTGATGCTGGGTATCTTTATCCAATACCGTATCGTTGACATGCAAGGTCAAAACTCGATTTGGAGACAAGGTCGAAAGAACCTGATTTTTTGCGATTCGCCATAAGGTCAAGCACCGAATGACTTTTAGCCCCCCAGCGGTCGAGCCAGCAGACCCACCGACCACCATCAGCATCAAGAGGATAAATTGTGAGAAAAGAGGCCATTTTTCCGTTGTCCCATAACCAAAACCGGTGGTGGTGATGATATTGGAAACTTGGAAGAAGGAAATCTCAAAGCTCTTCGCAACATTAGCATAAAGGTGAAGGCAATTGTAGGCAATCAAGACACTCGATACAAGGACGATCGTGATATAGGTCCGCAATTCCTCATCTTTAAAGAAGGCCTTGAATTTTCGAATCATGAGGAAGTAGTAGAGGTTAAAGTTAACCCCGAAGACTAAGACCCCGATACTGACCAAATAGGTGATCAAACTACTATTGTAGTGGGCGATCCCATCGTTAAAGACGGTAAAGCCCCCAGTACCAGCCGTCCCCATGGCGATGACAAAACTATCATACAGGGGCATGCCAGCAAGGAAATAAAGAACCACAAAGAGGAAGAACAAACCCAAGTACAAGAAGTAGAGAATTTGAGCCGTATTTTTTAATTTGGAAACGACCTTGCCAAACACTGGACCAGGAACCTCTGCCTTCATGACTTCCAGGTGGCTGTTCTTGTTGTTGTCCATAATAGCCAGAGCAAAAACCAATACTCCCATCCCTCCGATTAAGTGGGTAAAACTGCGCCAAAAGAGAAGGGAGTGGCTAAGGACACTGACATCATCTAAAATCGTTGCCCCTGTTGTTGTAAAGCCGGAGCTGACTTCAAAGAAGGCATCGATAATGTTTGAAATTTGGCCCGAAAAGACAAAGGGAAGGGCACCAAAGAAGGACCATAGGATCCAACAAAGTGCTACAATCAGGACTCCTTCCTTAGCATAGATGTGAAAGTCCTTTGGTTTGTGAAAACTACCAAGGAGGCCAAGTCCAAGTAAGATGGCCATGGTTGCCCCAATAGAGATAAAGACCTTGGCAGGTTCCTGATAAATTGTTGCGACCACTAAGGGAACGATCAGGAGACCTGCTTCGATTAAGAGGAGTTTGGATAAGAGGTAACGAATCATGCTTCTATTCATCAGGCTTACCTCTCAAGTAGATCGTAGATTTTAGTGACATTTTGAATCAAGGTGGTCACGATAATCCGATCCCCTACCATCAAACGGTCATCCCCATTCGGGAAAATAGCCTTGCCGTCTCGAATAATGGCAGCGATCAAAACGCCCTTCTTCAATTTCAATTCAGAGAGAGGATATTGGGTTAGTTTGTTGTCTTCCTTAATTTGAAACTGCAAGGTTTCAATCCGGCCGTTTGCGACATGGTGCAAGGCTTCTAGGTTTGAAAACTGTGCATTGTAGCGCCCGCGAATAAAGTGCATAATGGTGTCTACAGCGATGCGTTTTGGAGTGACAATACTGGTCATATCCTGATCGCCAATGATCTCCAACAGACTGGTTCGGTTGACTTTGGTAATGTTCTTTTTGACTCCGACAGAATCCAAGAACATGGAGGTGATGATGTTTTCTTCATCGACCCCTGTCAAAGTAGCCACAGCATCAAAGTTATTGGCACTCTCTTCTAAAAGAATGTCTTTAGCGGTTCCGTCTCCATGGACGACATAGAGGTCAGGGAATTCTTGGCTAAAGAATTCAGCTCGTTCGCGATTGACCTCGATGACCTTGAGATCGATTTTGCGACGCACATCCTGGAGGATATTGAGCAGATAGTAGGCAATTTTTCCGGCACCAATCATCATCATGCTCTTAATGACTTGAGGTCGGACATTGTTGTGGAAGAGAACGATCTCGATCCGATTTCCTGTCACGAAAATCTTGTCTTGGGGCTGCAAAACAAAGTCTCCATTTGGAATCGTGAGTTCATTGCCACGCTCGATCGCACAAACAATGACGTTTCCGTATTTCTTTCGGAATTGGGAGAGGCTCATATTGCAGAGATTGCTATCTGGCTTGATCTTAAATTCCATCAAGGCAACACGGCCGTTTGCAAAATGCTCCACAGAAAGGGCATTTGGGAAGTCAATAATATTAGCAATATAACGAGCTGTCAGCAATTCAGGATTGACAACCAGGGAGAAGCCCAAGATATTTTTTTCCTTGAAGTAGGAATTGGAATATTCCGGATTCCGCACCCGAACGATGGTTTCTTTGGCTCCCATTTTTTTAGCTAAAACAGCAGAAACCATGTTCACTTCGTCGTACTCGGTCATGGAAATGAAGATATCGCAGTCTTCAACATCTGCTTGCTCCAAGATCTTGAAGTTTGCGCCATTTCCTAAAATCCCAATGATATCAAACCGTTTGGTAATATGGTTGAGAACGGATTCGTCTTTTTCGATCAAAATAACATCGTGGTTTTCAGCAACGAGAGAACGACAAAGGGCCGTTCCGACCTTTCCTCCACCAACAACAATAATTTTCATAGATTACCTCCAGAGTATGCTTCTATCATACTCTATTTTCAAGAAAAATTCATCTATTTTAAGGACTTTCTGGAGGAATTATACCAAGCTAAGAACAAGTGGGAAAAATTGTCAAAATAGAAGAATGAGGAGGGATCGAAAACTTTGATAAAGTTTCTTAAAAAAATCTAAAAAAACTATTGACAGGAGCTTCAAAAGTGATATACTTAAAAAGTACCTTCGTTGATTTACCTCAAACCTGTTGTGAGTTAAGTTAATGAAGCTGTAACCACGCTGTTTGCTGAGCTTGACTCCGGGCAGTGTGGCTATTTTTTTATCAGAAAGAGATCGAGTATGAATATTGAAGAACTGGACTACCAAGAGTCAGCAGCTCAAAACCACATCGTCTTGTTCCAACCTCAGATTCCACAAAATACGGGCAATATTGCACGGACCTGTGCGGCAACCAATTCTCCCTTACATATTATTCGTCCCATGGCTTTTCCGATCGATGATCGCAAGATGAAGCGAGCAGGACTCGATTACTGGGACAAGCTGGATGTCCGTTTCTATGATAGCTTAGAAGAGTTTATGGAAGCAGCGCGTGACGGTCAGGTGCACTTGGTGTCTAAGTTTGCAAATCAGACTTATTCGGACGTTTCTTATCAGGATGGGAAATCCCATTATTTCTTGTTTGGACGCGAGGACAAAGGATTGCCGGAAGATTTTATGCGTCAGCACGAGGAGAAGACTATTCGCATTCCGATGAATGACGAGCATGTTCGTAGTTTAAATGTCTCCAATACCGTCTGCATGATTGTTTATGAGGCGCTCCGCCAGCAAGGTTTTAAGGGGCTGGAGTTGAGCCATCGTTATGAGCATGACAAGCTCAAATAAGAACGAAAAATTAAAAGACGAACGGTGTAATCTATCAAGTTACAAAAACTTGCCTTGGCAAGTTTTTTTTGTTATGATTAAGAAGTCTTCAGGGCAGGGTGAGATTCCCGACCGGCGGTGACTTTTACTAGGAAATGTTCTTTTCCTTTTATACTTTGTTGCCAAGCTTTGCTTAACGAGAAGTTATGACCACAGCTTGTCGTATCGTTTAAAAGAAAAATCTCCATTTCCATACTCTAAAAGAAGTCCGCGAGCGCAAGCTGATGTGGTGTGACTCCACAACCGACAGTATAGTCTGGATGGGAGAAGACGAGAGACGAATAGACTGACAGCTATTCTGATCTGTTTAGAGCTGATGCATAGGAATAAGACGTTAGGTGCTATGATTGACTAGCGGTATTTTCAATGGGGACCAGCTAAAGTGACTAGAATGTTCTCTAGTTTAAGCTTTGTTTAAATAGTTTAGAGTAGAATGATGGGGTAGACGTCTTTCCAGCTTCTCTAATTTTTAAAAAATTGGAGGAACCTGTTATGACAAATACACGTAAACTGACCCTAGTGGCTGTTTTATCCGCATTATCTTTTATTTTGATGTTCTATCAATTTTCTTTCTTGATAGATTTCTTCAAAATTGATTTGAGTATCATCGCCATTTTGTTGGCTTTGGTCTTGTTGGATTTTAAAAGTGCTGTTTGGGTGACCTTGATCCGATCTGTTCTTAAATTAGCTCTTAATAATAAGGGGCTTGAAACCTTGATCGGACTACCAATCAATATCATTGGAGTTCTTGTTTTTGTTCTTGCTTTTGCATGGATTTGGAACAAGGAACGGACCCATGGCCGATTTGTCCTAGCTACGATTATTGGAACGATCAGCTTGAGTATCACGATGGTATTGGTGAACTATGTCTATGCAATCCCTTTGTATGCTCGCTTTATGAACTATGATATTTCGAAAACACTAGGGCTTGTCCACTATTTAGCCGCAATGGTTGCACCGTTTAACCTGATCGAAGGAGTGATTTGGGCCATCGCATTTGGATTGATCTACACTCTTTTGCAACCGATTTTGAAAAAATATGAAAAATAAACAACAACATTGGGCGAAGGCAAGCTTCGCCCTTCTCATTTTTGTCATTCTCGGGTATGTGATTCGTTTCTACCCGCAACAATTAACGGGCTTTGACAGCGCGCTTCAATCTACTATTCGAGGCGATCTGCCTGCACCACTGACAGCCTTCTTTACCAAGGTAACCCATGTCATGGATACCAAGATCATTGTCATCTGGGTGGGTCTTTTGCTAGCTGTCTTTGCCTGTAAGAAATGGTACAGCGAAGCCCTCTTTCTGGGGAGCAATCTGGTATTGACTGGTCTTTTGGTTCTTCTTCTAAAGAATATCTACCAGAGACCGAGACCAAGTATTCTTCATCTAGTAGAGGAAAAAGGCTTTTCTTTTCCAAGTGGTCATTCACTGGCGTCTACCCTTGTTTTGGGAAGCTTAATCATTATTATCTACCAGCATTTAAAACATAAAACTGCCCGCTATTGTCTTCAAGGCTTGCTGGTTCTGGGAATTGTGACCATTGTGGTCTCCCGTATTTATGTCGGGGTCCACTATCCATCAGACGTTCTTGGCAGTATGATTTTGGGCCTTGCTGTCTTGCAATTTGAGTACCCCTTGTACGATCGCTTGCGGTTTCAATGGCGCTTTACAGGGAAGCAAAAATAACTAACAACTAGGAGTTGGACTCGTGTTTTGAGTTCGACTCTTTTTTTGCTATAATGAAGGGTATGAAATCCTACAATACCTTGAATGATTATTATCGAACCTTATTTGGAGAAAAGACCTTTAAAGTCCCTATTGATGCAGGCTTTGATTGTCCTAATCGTGACGGAACAGTCGCCCATGGTGGCTGTACTTTTTGCACGGTCTCAGGTTCAGGAGATGCCATTGTGGCCCCAGAAGCTCCGATTCGAGAACAATTTTACAAAGAGATTGATTTTATGCATCGGAAATGGCCGGATGTGAAGAAGTACCTGGTCTATTTTCAAAATTTCACCAATACCCATGATAAGGTGGACGTCATTCGAGAGCGTTATGAGCAGGCCATCAATGAACCAGGAGTAGTAGGAATCAACATCGGTACGCGTCCGGATTGTTTACCAGATGATACCTTGGCCTATCTAGCAGAGCTGACCGAGCGCATGCATGTGACGATTGAGCTGGGGCTTCAGACGACTTATGAAGCGACGTCTCAATTAATCAATCGGGCCCATAGTTATGACCTCTACGTTGAAACAGTCAAGCGGATTCGCCAACAGGTGCCTAAGGCTGAGATCGTATCTCATTTGATCAATGGCCTTCCAGGGGAAACACATGAGATGATGGTGGAAAATGTTCGCCGTTGTGTGACCGATAATGAAATTGATGGCATCAAGTTGCATCTCTTGCATTTGATGACCAATACACGCATGCAACGAGACTATCATGAAGGGCGCCTCCAACTCATGAGCCAGGAAGAATATGTCAAGGTCATCTGTGACCAGTTGGAGATTATCCCCAAACATATCGTCATCCATCGGATTACAGGGGACGCACCACGGGATATGTTGATTGGCCCTATGTGGAGCCTCAACAAATGGGAAGTCCTAAACGCTATTGAAATTGAAATGCGTCGTCGTGGAAGTACCCAAGGATGTAAGCTAGAAGAAAAGGAGAGTGCTGATGTTACGACCGCTTGAAATGGCCCATCAATTTTTAGCAGAAGTCATCACCAAAGAAGATGTCGTGGTAGATGCCACCATGGGAAATGGACATGATACGGCCTTTTTAGCCAAACTAGCAGGCCAGGTCTATGCCTTTGATATTCAAGAACAGGCCCTTGTAAATACCCAAGAAAGATTGGAAAAGTTGGGACTTCAGCATGTCCGGTTGATTTTGGATGGTCACCAGCATGTGGACCAATATGTGGAGACCCTCAAAGCAGCTATTTTCAATCTGGGGTATCTGCCATCTGCGGATAAATCGGTGATTACTCTTCCAGCTACCACTATTGAAGCGATGGAAAAAATCTGTGCTCGCCTAGAAAAAGGTGGACGAATGGCTATTATGATCTATTATGGTCATGAAGGGGGAGACATCGAGCGCGATGCAGTGCTGGACTTTGTCAGCCAGCTCCCACAAAAAGACTATACAGCGACCATCTACCGGACACTGAATCAAGTGAATCAGCCACCGTTTTTGGTCATGATCGAAAAATTAGAAAGCTACCGTCATGGATAAAGAATATTTAAAGAATAAAATCGAAGGATTGAGACACCATTTTGTCGAATCAACCATCCACGAGCGTGCAATAGGTTTTTATGATGAAGCTCATATGACTAAAAAGATGCTTAAAATAAAAAAGAAATTGGTTTCGCTTGAGATGGAACGGTGCCAAAAGAAGATTGAGCACAAGGATGTAACCAAGACAGACCAAAAGATTGCGGAGTTAAAACAGCAATTTGAGACCTGCTGCCAAGAACGCTAGGGAGGGAGTGATATGGAACTACTCCTTTATGCAGTGATCTTTTCGATGATTTTGATCGTCTCAAATGCCACGAATAAACTTGTGCCGAACCTTCCTCTGCCCTTGATTCAAATCTTACTAGGGATCGTTTGGGCCCTCTTTGTGCCAGAAGAAAATTTTCATCTGGATACTGAGCTTTTTCTGGCCTTGGTCATTGGCCCTCTTTTATTTCGAGAGGCAGAAGAAGCAGATATTACTTCCGTCTTAAAGCACTGGCGGGTCATCCTCTATTTGATTTTCCCAGTGATTTTTATCTCAACCATTAGTTTGGGCTGGGCAGCTCACTCCTTGTGGCTGAGCCTTCCTTTAGCAGCCTGTATGGCCGTAGGGGCAGCTCTAGGTCCAACAGACTTAGTAGCTTTTGCTTCCCTGTCTGAGCGCTTTACCTTTCCAAAGCGGGTTTCGAATATCTTAAAAGGAGAGGGGTTACTAAATGATGCCTCAGGTCTAGTTGCCTTTCGAGTGGCCTTGGCAGCCCTTGCGACCGGAAGTTTCTCCCTTGGAGAAGCAGGGATTTCCTTAGGAATCTCCATCATTGGAGGATTTGCAGTGGGGATCTTGACGGCCTTTGTGAACCGTTGGCTGCAAACCTTACTCTTGAGTGTTCGCGCTAGTGATATTGCCAGTGAATTGTTATTAGAATTGAGTCTCCCGTTATTGACTTTTTTCTTAGCAGAAGAACTCCATGTGTCTGGTATCATCGCTGTGGTTGTGTCAGGGATCCTAAAAGCCAGTCGCTTTAAGCACATTACCCTTCTTGAAGCCCGAGTGGATACTGTGAGCCATACCGTCTGGAATACGGTCAACTTTATCTTAAATGGGTCAGTCTTTGTGATTTTGGGAATGGAACTAGAAATGATCGCTAAGCCCATCTTAAGTAGTCCTATTTACAACAATCTTCTTTTAGTTCTTTCTGTCTTTCTTTTGACAACCTTGCTCTTTTTAATTCGTTTTGTCATGGTTTACCTCTTTTATTGGTTTCGAACGGTTCGACTAAAAAAATCATTGAGAAATTATCTGAAAGATGCCTTATTGCTGACCTTTTCGGGTGTGAAGGGAACAGTTTCGATTGCGACGATCCTTTTGATTCCAACCAAAATCGAAAAAGAATACCCCGTCCTACTCTTTTTAGTGGCAGGAGTTACCCTTGTCAGCTTTATTGCTGGCTTAGTGGTGCTTCCAAAATTATCAGAAGATAAGGAAGAAACCAATAACTACCTGATGCAGATCGCGATTTTAAATGATGTCGTCATGGAATTAGAAGCAGACCTAAAGAATAGTAAGCACAAGGGGCCCTTGTATGCGGCGATTGATAACTATCATGGTCGGATTGAAAATTTGATTCTAAGCCAAGAAAATAAGCTCATTCAAAAGGACTGGGAACAGCTGAAGCTCTTGATTTTGAGTATTGAAAGTGACGGCTTGGAACAAGCCTACGAAGAAGGAAAGATGCGCGAGCGGGGCTACCGTGTCTACCAACGCTATCTTCGTAATATGGAGCAACGGGTCAATCGCAACCTTTCGTCTCGTCTAACATACTACCTCTTGGTTTCTTTCCGCATCTTGCGTTTGCTGGTCCATGAAATCCTAACACTAGGTTCTGGCTTTCGAACTTGGTGGAACCGAGAAGATAGAAAGTTAGAAGCCATTGATTATGACCAGATTGCGGCCCTTTATTTGGCCAATACGGAAATCATCATTGAAAGTTTGGAAGACCTCAAAGGGGTTTATCGGAGCAGTTTGATCTCTTACCTGCAAGAATCTCGTCTGAGAGAGACAGCCATTATTACTAGTGGAGCCTTTGTGGAGCGGGTTATTAACCGGGTGAAACCAAATAATATCGATGAAATGTTGAGAGGCTATTATTTGGAGCGTAAGATTATTTTTGAATACGAAGCGCAACACCTGATTACCGCCAAGCAAGCGCGTCGCATGCGTCAAAATGTCAATGAATTAGAAAGCTACTCCCTAAGAGAAAGTGCCAATACTCTTCCATACGATATGATCGAGTATGCACAAAATCGATAAGCGTAAAAGTGCTAAGATGAAAATCTTAGCACTTTCAGATTGAAGAAAAAGTCATATAAAAAACTTTCCTTAGGTGAGTACGGACGTCAGCGAACTTCTTTGAAGTTCCATGACTAATTATTGAGCCTAGGGCCTCAATAATTCCGAGTGCCTGAAACAATAACGTTTCAGGCACTTTTCTCACAGCGGAAAGTTTCGGTATTTTCTTGAATCGATTTAAAAATTGGAACTCATTTTTATTTTTTTGCAAAATCGCTTAACTTATTTTACTTTAAAGTAGTTTGTCTACATTCTAAAAGTGCTAAGATGAAAATCTTAGCACTTTTTGATTTATTCAGGGTCTTCTGTGTGTGCGATTTCTGGTTTGACAAAGAGTCGCTCGTCACCCAGATCAATAAGGGATACTGGTGCTTCGTAAAACTGGCTAAGTACATGAGGAGTTAGGATGTTTTCCTTTGGCCCTTCTTCGACCACTTGGCCATGTTTGAGCAGGAGCACATGGGTCATATCTTTTGTAATTTCTTCTGCATGGTGGGTGACGTAGATCATGGTTGGCGCGTGATCCAGTTGTTTGATATGATGGATCTGACGGAGGAGCTTTTCTCTGGCAAAGAGATCCAATCCACTTGAAGCTTCGTCAAAGATGATCAGATCTGGCTGGTCCATGAGGCTTCGTGCAATGAGGACCGTCTGCTTTTCTCCCTGGGAGAGCTCCCGGTATTTGCGGCCGATCAAAGAGCTAGCCCCAATCGAAGTCAGCATATCCCGTGCCCAGTTCAGTTCCTCCTCCCCGTATGCAGCATATAAAATACTACTCTTGTATTGACCAGTGAGGACAATTTGCTCGGTTAGGAGATGCTCTGGTAATCTTTCTGAAATAAAGGAGCTAACGATTCCAATACGCTTCCGTAATTCAGGAATTCCCCCTTCTCCAAAACGAGTCCCAAGGACGGTTATCTGACCGGAGCTAGCCCAGTATTCTGACATCAACAGTTTGAGGAGGGTTGATTTTCCTGCTCCATTGAGGCCTAAAATCGCCCAGCATTCATTTTCTTTCACCTGCCAGTTAACCTCTTTTAAAAGGGCTTTTCCATTGCGGATCAAATTGACGTCTTGTAGTTCAATCAAATTATTCATAACTTCATCCTTTTGATTAAAATCCCCTCTATTCTATCATAAAATATGGTAGAATAGAAAACAGGAGGTAAGGAATGTTTCGAAATAGTAAATTGTTATTCTGGACATGTGAAATTTTATTATTGACGGTGATTTTCTATATTTGGAAATCAATGGGGACTTTAATTTCCCCATTTGTCTCTGTTCTGAATACCATCCTCTTACCATTTTTAATTGCAGGTTTTTTATATTACATTACCAATCCGATTGTTGAATTGTTGGAAAAACACTTAAAAATCAAGCGTGTGTTTGGCATTTTGATCACCCTAGTACTCTTGTTTGGGATCATTGGCTTAGGGATCTTTTATCTGCTCCCCATCTTGATCAATCAGTTAACCAGCTTGATCAATTCGACTCAAGGGCTCTACTGGGAAGTCCAAAGTTTGGTTCGAAAACTCTCAACCAATCCTTTGTTCCAGAATGTAAATATCCAGTCGACGATTCAGCAGTTGAATCTCTCTTATATGGATATCCTACAAAATCTCTTGAATAGTGTGACCAACAGTTTAGGAAGTGTGGTTAACACCATTGTCAATACGGTCTTTATCTTAATCATGACCCCTGTCTTCTTGGTTTATTTCTTGATTGATGGCAAGAAGTTGTTGCCGATGTTAGAACGGACCATTTTACGCAATGACAAACTCCACATTTCAAGCCTCTTGGTTAGTTTGAATGAAACGGTCTCTCGCTATATTAGTGGTATTTCGATCGATGCTTTGATCATTGGAACACTAGCCTACATTGGCTATAGTTTTATTGGATTGAAGTATGCTTTGGTCTTTGCCATTTTTTCTGGGCTGGCCAACTTGATTCCCTATGTAGGACCAACCATCGGTTTGATTCCGATGATCATCACTTATGCTTTTACCGATATGGATATGATGATCAAAGCAGTCATTTACATGTTGATCATCCAGCAGATCGATGGCAATATTCTTTATCCGCGTATCGTTGGAGGCGTGATGAAGGTTCACCCGATTACCATTATGGTTCTCTTATTGCTCTCAAGTAATATTTACGGCATTATCGGGATGGTCGTTGCGATTCCAGTCTATTCGATTGGAAAAGAAATTGTAAAATTCTTGGTAAATCTTTATGATAACCACCGTGCTGCTAAGGAGCAGAAGAAAAAAGAAGAATTTGGTATCATTAATAAATCATAGACTCTAGCGCCTATATGGGCCTTGGAGTCTTTTTTGTACATTTATTTGAAAAAATGCTGGAAAATAGTCAACAAGTGCTATGAAATGTGTTAAAATATAAGTGATTTTGAAAGAAAATATGAAAAGGTAGGAAAAGATGAGACTGCTCTTATCGAAAAAACAGAGACGCCAATTGCAATTATTGGAAATCTTGATTAAGGAAAAAAGATGGTTCCACTTAAAAGAGTTGGCCAAGCGTTTGGATTGTACAGAACGTTCGTTAAAAGAAGATTTGTCTAATCTTCGTAGTACATTTGATGACTTTTTAATTGAATCCTCTACCAATGGGATCAAGATCAGTTATGAGGATTCGGTTGGGCTAGAAGTGATCTATCATCACTTTTTAAAAGAATCACAAGCCTTTGCTTTGATTGAATATCTCTTTTTCAACAAGGATGTTTCCAATGAATATATTTGCAGAAAGTTTGACCTGAGTTACCAGTCTTTCTACCGCTTGATTCGGACGATTAATCAGAAGCTTCAAACAAAATACAATGTAAAGATTGATTTGAAACCCTTGAATCTTGTCGGGGATGAAGTGGATGTTCGTTTCTTCTATGCCCAGTATTTTGCGGAACGTTATTACTATATGGAGTGGCCTTTCCCAGAATTTAAGGAAGAGGCCGTGACCGATTTGATCACCTTCTTCTTCAAGCTCTATGGCTATCCATTGACCTTCTCTGTCATTAAGTCTTACAAAGTTCTCTTGACAGTCTACTTATCACGTATTAAGCAAGGCTATTTCATCGACATTCCAACGACCTTTGAAGCCTATAAAGATCAATATCAAGGGGTGACCAATGTCGAGGAGATGTTGCGCTACTTTAGCTTGCAGTTGGGTGTCGAGTTAAATGAAAAAGTGCTGGAGCAGTTCTTCATCATCTTTATTCAAGAAAATTTCTATTTCAGCCCAGAAAGCTTGATTGAAGCCGCAGAAACAGATCCTTATGCAAAAGAATCCACTAGACTCATTAAAGATATGTTCAAGGATCTATGCTATACCTATGATTTAGATATCGAAAATCTTGATGAGATGTTGATGCACGTTCACAATACAGCTCACTTAGGTCGGAAGGAATTGTTCTCAGAGTTCCTCTTATTTGATACCAAGACCAATACCAACGAAGATTTTATGAGCATCTTCCCAGCCTTCTATGATGATTTGAGAGACCATATCATCACTTATATGAAGACCATGAAGCATAATCTGAATGAAGAAATTATCAAGCACATGATCTACACGGTCTACACTCACTGGGAACGTCTTTTACCGCAGTTATTGCGCCGTCGGAAGTCCATTAAGGTCTTGATTATCAGTCGTTTTGACGATCACCATGCCAAATCCATGATCGATTTTCTAGATTTCTACTGTACGGATAACTTTGAATTTACGCAGATGATCAAGTACAATCTAACAGTGGATGATATTGAAGCTTCGGATGCAGATGTGGTGGTGGCCAACTTTATGATGCCTGAATTAAAGAAAAAACCTTTTATCTGTACAAGTAGTCTCTCATCGCTTGAGCTGGTTGAAAAACTCAATGCCTTCTTTTATGATTTTACCAGTGCAGAACACTAAAATCAGGACTTGTTCCTGATTTTTTGATGGTAAAAAAAGAAAATTTTATAGAAGAATGCAGGCTCTCCTATTTTGTGGTATAATATACAATATTATATACTGGAGGAAATTATCCATGGAAGACCCTGGCAGTCAGGAAATTTTACTGGAAGTTATTTTATTGATTGTTTTGACATTATTGAACGCCTTTTTCTCGGCGACTGAAATGTCAATGGTATCGTTGAATCGCTCTCGTGTAGAGCAAAAGGCTGAAGAAGGAGATAAAAAATACATTCGTCTTCTTAGCGTATTGGAGCAACCGAACCATTTCTTATCCACTATTCAGGTGGGGATCACCTTGATTACCATCTTATCTGGGGCGAGTCTTGCGGATAGCCTTGGACATGTCATTGCTGGATGGATGGGCAATACTAAAACGGCTCTTGCAACTGGAAGCTTTTTATCTCTAGCATTTTTGACTTATATTTCGATCGTATTTGGTGAACTCTATCCGAAACGAATCGCTATGAACTTGAAAGATGAGTTGGCTGTTCGAACAGCTCCGATTGTGATTCTATTAGGAAAAATTGTCAGCCCCTTTGTTTGGTTGCTTTCAGCATCGACCAACCTTTTGAGCCGTATCACGCCAATGGAATTCGATGATCCGGATGAAAAGATGACGCGGGATGAAATCGAGTATATGCTGACCAATAGTGAAGCAACACTAGATGCGGACGAGATTGAGATGCTTCAAGGGATCTTTTCATTAGATGAAATGGTAGCGCGTGAAGTCATGGTGCCACGGACAGATGCCTTCATGGTTGATATCAATGATGATACCAAAGAAATTATTGAAAGTATCCTTAAGCAAAACTTTTCACGGATTCCTGTCTATGATGATGACAAGGATAATGTCATCGGCCTCATCCATACCAAACGTCTCTTGAACGAAGGATTTATCAATGGCTTTGATAATATTGTCTTAAGAAAGATTTTACAAGAACCTTTGTTTGTTCCAGAGACCATTTTTGTGGATGATCTTTTGAAGGAATTGCGTAATACACAAAATCAAATGGCCATTCTACTCGATGAATATGGTGGAATGTCTGGGCTGGTCACTCTTGAAGACCTCTTGGAAGAAATCGTCGGTGAAATTGACGATGAGACTGACAAAGCGGAAATTGATGTCTTTGAAATTGCGGACAATACCTATGTCGTACAAGGAGCCATGTCTCTAAATGACTTTAACGAATATTTTGACGTTGAGTTGGAAAGTGATGATGTGGATACCATTGCGGGGTATTACCTGACAGAGGTTGGGCGAATTCCAACCTTGAAAGAGCGACTCAGCTGTGAAGTCGATAGTCAAAAGAAACACTTAATCTTGACGAATGACAAGGTGAAAAATGGTCGTGTGACCAAGGTAAAAGTTGAAATTTCTGAAATCGTCGAAGATGATGAAGAAACCAAATCAAAAGAAGATTAGATAATAGAGGCATGGACGTGTTCCAGCCTCTATTTTTTTCTTGTCAGGGTTAGTTGAATTTTCAAAAAATTTGAAAAATTTCTGAAATAGTCTTGACAGCCAAAAAAAATTAAGGTAAGATAATACCCATAAATAAAGAAAGCAGAAAATAAACATGAAGCAACAAGCCATTTCAACTCAAAAATTTTACTTTAGCTACTTTAGATAGTGTTTGTAGACATGATCTCATGGATGCAAACAACCCAAGCAATTTGTTTGTATCTATGTGGCTAAGATTTTTGATGATGGTCCATAGAGCTAGTATCTAAATGGACCGAGGTTTTGTAACTTGTTGGAGAATTTCAAGCATCCGTTTAGAGAATGATCTAAGCGGATTTTTTGTTTATTTGCAGAAGAGGAGTCAAAAAATGAAAGTAGTGAAGAAATTACTAGCACCTGTCCTGGTTGTAGGACTTCTGTTAACATCATTGGTGACCTTACACCATCTGAAGGATGCTAAAAAGGACAATGTCTTTCGAATTGGGATTTCCCAGTACATCACCCATAAGTCGCTCGATGCAACACGAAAAGGCTTTATCGAAGAGTTGAAGAAAGAGGGCTATGTGGATGGGAAAAATATCCAAATTGATTTCCAAAATGCTCAAGGGGAGCAACGAAATCTGAAAAACATTTCCAAACAATTGGCGGAAGAAAGTGACCTAGTCTTTGCGATTGCAACCCCTTCTGCTCAAAGTTTGGCTAATACAACGAAAACAACGCCGGTTGTCTTCTCAGCTGTGACCGATCCATTGGCAGCGAAATTGGTGAAAAACTTGAAAGAGCCTGGTGGCAATATCACAGGGACAAGTGACCAGTCAGACGATGCGATCTCTACACAGGTAGACATGATTAAGCAAGTGCTTCCAACGGCGAAAACAGTTGGGATCCTCTATACGCAAAGTGAGCCTAACTCCGTCGTCCAAAAAGACAATGCGAAGAAGATCCTTGAAGCTAAAGGCTATCAAGTGGTTGAAAAAACTATCCTCGATAGTAACAATGTGAAGGCTGCAGCAGACAGTATCATGTCAGAAGCAGATATCGTCTTTGTTCCGACGGATAACATCATTTCTTCTACAATGGACACTGTAAAACAGGTTTCCCTCAGCCATAAGGTGCCCGTTTTTGGTGGGTCTGCTGAGATGGTGGCTACTGGTGGCTTGTACAACTTTGGTACTGATTATGAGGAATTGGGAAGACAAGCTGCTAGGATGGCCATTCGCATCATGAAGGGTGAGAAACCTGGAAAAGTCGCAGTTGAAACACCTGAAAAATTAGAATTGCATACCAATAAAGAGATGGCTAAAGAGCTTGGAATTGATATTAGCTCGTTGAAGGTAGAAAAATAGGAGGTTTGAGATGAATTTCGTTTTATCAAGTTTATCAGAAGGTTTATTGTGGTCGATCATGGCGATCGGTGTTTACTTAACATTTCGAATTTTAGATATTGCCGATATGACGGCAGAAGGAGCCTTTCCACTTGGGGCAGCAGTTGTAGCTTCCCAAATTCAAGCAGGAAGAAACCCTTGGCTTGCAACCTTGTTGGGCTTTCTGGCAGGAATGATCGCAGGATTGGTTTCTGGGATTCTCCATACAAAAATGAAGATTCCAGCCCTCTTGACAGGGATTGTCACTTTGACCGGTCTCTACTCTATCAATATTAAAATCATGGGGGGAGTACCCAACCTCTCTATTGGCGATGCCAGTACCATTTTCAAAAGTGTCATGAAATTGGGCTTGTCCAATGAAGAAGCAGTCTTTTTGATTAGTATTTCTTGCTTGATCATCGTCTGTATCTTGTTAACTCTCTTAATGAAGACGCAACTTGGCTTGGTTTTGCGCTCGACTGGTGATAACATTCCAATGAGTGAGGCCAATGGGGTCAATGTAGATAACATGAAGATGTTGGGCTATATGATTTCCAATGGCTTGATTGCCCTTTGTGGAGCCATGTTTGCGCAAAATGATGGTTTCTCAGATGTGACTTCTGGTACAGGGACGATCGTAGTCGGTTTGAGTGCGGTGATTATCGCTGAAGTTTTGATCCACGAATTGACCATTGGTTGGCGCTTGCTTTCCATCGGGGTTGGAGCTATTGTGTACCGTTTGATTATCTTAAATATTTACGAGATCCCAAATCTCGATCAAAATATGGTTCGTCTCTTCAATGCGATCTTGCTCGCGATTGTCTTGTTCGCTCCTGAGGCGCAAAAACGTCTTCGTGTTCGTGGATTGAAGTTAGGAAATAAGTAGGAGAAAAGTATGGCAACATTATTATCAATTGAAGGTATTCATAAGACATTTGAAGCTGGAACAGTCAATGAAAACCATGTCTTAAAAGGCTTGGATCTCCAAGTAGAAGAAGGAGATTTCATTTCGGTTATCGGTGGAAATGGAGCTGGGAAATCAACCTTGATGAACATCTTGGCAGGAAACCTGGTCGTGGATGAAGGGGATATCTTGCTAGAAGGTAACTCCATCAAAAATACGAGTGTTCGTAAGCGTGCGAAAGATATTGCGCGTGTCTTCCAAGATCCTAAGATGGGGACAGCTTCCCGGTTGACCATTGAAGAAAATATGGCCATTGCCCAACGTCGGGGGAGATCTCGTGGTTTGAGCTGGGGAGTTCGGGAGAAAGATCGCGACTTATTCCGTGAAGCCTTGAAGGAACTGAATATCGGTTTAGAGAACCGTCTCAAGGTCGATACCCAATATTTGTCTGGTGGGCAACGTCAAGCTTTGACCTTGGTCATGGCAGCCTTGGTCAAACCAAAACTCTTGCTTCTGGATGAACATACCGCGGCGCTCGATCCCAAGACTAGTGAAATGGTCATGGAATTGACACAAAAGATCGTGGAAAGCCATGATTTGACAACCTTGATGATTACGCATGATATGAACCATGCGATTGAATACGGCAACCGCTTGATCATGCTCTACCAAGGCAAGATCGTGGTCGATGTCAAAGGAGAAGAAAAGAAAAATCTAACAGTTGAAGATTTGATGCGCCTCTTCCAACAAAACAGTGGTGAAACCTTGGTTAGTGATGAATTGGTATTAGGATAAAATAAAAGAGAGTGGGACAGAAATCGGTAATTCGTTAGAATTCGATTTCGTCGTCCCACCTCCGCACAGTTGAGTAGGGCTGTAAAAGCTGATGAAA